>DIPH01000010.1 GCA_002424045.1 Firmicutes bacterium UBA5493
TTGACAATGGGGTCCATTACAAAAGACTCATTTGATGATCTTCGCGCATCTATACTTGAGAGGAGAAATGGACGAAAACTCTTTGTGTAGCTCACCGGTTTCCTGACTCTTGATGTTATCGTTTCAGCATATTGCGGCTTGGATATCCCAGTTCTCTGATGGTGTCGGCTCGGTTTCATACTTGATGTAAAGCCGCGCTGCTTTGTGCGTTCGCCATACAAATACATGGACTACCTCCTGACTCACTAAGTCCAGGTTTCGTTCGCACCCCTTTTTTGCAGGAAAAATGCTTGCAGAGGGCAAATTAAAACTACGACATAAATAAACAAATTCACCATAATAGTTGATCTTATTTTCGGCAGATGGTATGATATACATAAAGTCGGTATGGTTGTCTATACAACTTTGGCTGGGGAGACGTGTATGGCTGAAAAGGCGATTTTGGAAAAGATTTACGTAAATGAAGGGGTAGGGGTACCAATATATCGGCAGATTAAGGAGCAAGTTGAATCACTGGTTGAGTCCAATCAGTTAAAGCCCGGTGATATGTTACCTTCTGAGACTAAACTTGCAGAACATCTAGGCGTTAGCCGCATGACAGTACGCCAAGCAATGCAAGAACTAGTTCAACAGGGATTAGCGATTCGTAAAAGGGGCAAAGGAACGATTATTTCTCCTCCGAAGATTGTGCAACCCTTGTTCGCGGTAACCAGCTTTACAGATAGCATGTCTGAGGCAGGTGTTACCGTTCGCAATAAACTGCTTCATTTTGAATTAATTGCACCCGATCCTCTTTTGAGGAAAAATCTGCAGATAGGAGAGGGTGACCTGGCAATTGAGATCTTACGTATGCGCGAGGCCAGTGGCCTCCCGGTATCTCTTCAACGTTCTTTTCTATCTTTTGATTTGGCCAAGAATCTGGTAGAGATCCAGGACAAGTTGTCCACAGAATCACTCTATAAACTATTGGCTACATACTGCAATGTAACCCCTGCTGCTACCAGCGAAACACTGGAAATTCGCTCAGCAAAGTCTTCACATGCGAAACTGCTGAATATTGCCACCGGTGATCCACTGTTTTATGTCGAGGCTATCACTCGATCTAAAGATGGTGTTCCCATTGAATACGTGGAGGCGTATTACAGAGGTGATAGATTTAAGTTTACCCTATTCAACAAGTTATAGATTTCTGTTAGTGATAAAAGTTGCTTATAGTTGTATAGAGAACCATACAAAACGAAGACTTGCAAAGCTCTAGTCTCAAGTAGCCTTATTTCCTTTAATTAGGTCGAGATAGTTGATCTTTGGGTCCATATCGCCAGATGTATCTAGAAGGAGGAGATGCTGACATTTCGATGCATTCACCTGGATTGGAGAGCACAGGCTAGTTGAATGCGACAAACGTTGCAACGTCCATCGAACAAAACCGAATCTTACAAGGAGGAAATGATTTGAAGAAGAGACTGTTAACATGGTTCTTGTTAGGCATTGTTTTGATTGCTTCAGCTGCTGCTTCAGCTGAGCCACATTATGGCGGAACCTTTAGAGGGTTTACTTCAGCGGATCCCAAGACCTTGGATCCTGCCGCTCTATCATCGTGGGATCAAGCCGTTATGGCAGCTAACGTTTTAGAGGGTCTGGTAAGACTGTCTCCAAGTGGACAAGAAATTGAACCTGGTGTGGCAGAATCCTGGGTTGCATCTGAAGATGGCTTAGTGTGGCAGTTTGAAATTCGTCGTGATGCTAAATTCCATAACGGCGACGCGGTAACAGCCGCCGATGTCAAGTATAGTTTTGAAAGGGTAATCAACCCGAAGACTCGCTCACCTCGCGCATGGATTTTCAATGCTGTAGCGGGTGTAGAAGAGTTTAGAGCAGGCGAGGCTCCAGAGGTTTCCGGAATTCGCGTAAGAGACGAACATCTTTTGGAAATAGAGCTCGTGGAAGCACTTTCACCATTTTTGGCCATGCTGGCATCCCCATCTGCTGCAGTGGTTTCAGAAAGAGCCGTTGACGAATATGGTGATCTCTTTGGGCAAAATGTCGTTAGTGCGGGACCCTTTAAGCTCAGTGAATGGCGCCAAAACCTAGATCTGACTTTAGATGCCTTTGAAGATTATTGGGCTGGTCGTCCATACCTTGACCACTTGCAATTTAGATTCATTCTCGACGAAAACACCCGTATGATGGAATTGATGGCTGGACAGTTGGATTGGGCGTGGATTCCACCGGCATATTATATGCAGGTATCCCGCGATCCCAATTTCAAGGACTCTATTAGACAAGCTGACACCCTCCACGTGGGCTATCTAGCAGTGAATATGGAGAAAGAGCCCTTTGGTAGTAACCTTGCCCTTAGACAAGCCATAAGATATGCGATCGATGAAGAGGCTGTTAAAGACTCCCTACAAGGTCGCGAAAACATTGCAGTGGGTCCTTTCCCTCCAGGCTTCTTAGGTCATGATCCCGAGGCAACCCCCTATCCTAGGAATGTGGAAATGGCCAAGAAGCTAATGGCCGAAGCAGGTTATCCAGATGGCATAGATCAGACTTTTACTGTCATGTGTCAGCCCTATAACAATCTCATTAAGATCATGGAAATTTATCAGCAGAACTTAAGAGAGATCGGAATTGATGTTGAAATTAAGCCGACTGAGGGCGGAGAGTATCTAAGTGCCCTCGAAACAGGAAACTATGAGCTCGCATGGGCAGCTACTGTGGCAGACTATGCTGATCCTGATGCTTTTGTCTATCCTCTTTATTACTCCGGTTCTATTGACGGTGGTGGTAATGTAGCTCGCTATATCAATCCTGACATTGACAGGTTGATCGAAGAAGGTAGGTTGCAAACCGATAGTAAGAAGAGGCAGGCAATTTACGAAGAAATTGCACGAATAGCTCAGGAGGATTTACCATATATCAACCTGAGTCATAACATCTGGGTTGATCTCACTAGCCCTAAGGTTAAAAACCACGTTCCTAGTGCTATGGACATGCATATCTTCCACAGAGTGTGGGTGGAGCAATAAGACAAGGGTTAGAAAATCCTTTTGAAAACGGGGTGGCGTACGGTAGACACCTTACGCTACCTTGTTGAATCTTAGGCGGGGTGATTATCTTAATGTGGCGCTATATTCGGGCGCGGGTGCTCGGTGCAATTCCCATCTTACTAGGCATGTCACTAATTGTTTTTCTATTTTTGTATCTTATTCCTGGAGATACCGCCCGCTTAGTTGCGGGTCCTTCCGCAGATCGGGCTACTGTAGAGAGTATTAGAACAGAGATGGGCTTAGACGCTCCTTGGTACACACAGTATCTGCGCTTCTTTTCCCGGGCTATTCGGGGTGACTTAGGGACATCCTTTCAATCCCGCAAGCCAGTGGTTCAAGAAATAGGGGTTGTTCTCAAAAGAACTCTTCAACTGACTGTTGTTGTTCAATTGTTAAGCTTCTTCATCGGAGGCACCCTGGGGATTTTGTCGGCGCTCTGGCGAAAAAGTGTATTAGATAAAGTGGTTATGGCTTTCTCCGTTCTGGGCCTTTCCTTACCTCAATTTTGGTCTGCATTGCTTTTTCAAATGTTCTTTTGTGCACGACTTGGACTACTTCCCCCATCTGGTTATCAGATGGGCTGGGATATTTATATTGTTCTGCCTGCCCTAACGCTTACATGGCCATCTGCAGGTTTGATGGCTCGCATAACCCGGGTGGCAGTTGTGGATGTTGTCGGCCAGGATTATGTACGGACTGCAAGGGCAAAGGGAATTAATCCTCTCAAGATCGCCGTTAAACACATTGCCAGAAATGCTCTGATACCTATGGTGACGCTAGTTGGTACAGACATAAGCAGAATGATCGGCGGTATGATTATGATCGAAGTGATCTTTACCTGGCCTGGGATGGGCAAGTATGTTTATGATGCCTTAATTGCCAAGGATTTTCCCGCTTTTCAAGCTTCGACCCTTGTGATAGCTGCGTTAATTATCGGTATTAACATATTGGTTGATATTACTTATGGGCTAATCGACCCAAGAATTAGTTATGAGTAGCAGGGGGGCTGTAATTGACTGATGTAAAAAAGTTCATAAAAAGCGAACCGACCACGTCTGTAGCACTTCTAGTTCTTCTTGTTTATGTCTTGATTGCAATTTTCGCCCCCTATATTGCCACACACGATCCTATGGCGGTAAAAACAAGTAGGCAAGTTAATGGAGAGAAACAATATGCTCCCTTTCCCCCCAGCTCTGAGCACTGGTTTGGCACCGACCAATTGGGGCGAGATATTTTTAGCCGCGTGGTTTATGGTGTAAGGGTTTCGATCATTGTTGGCATCATTGCCAGGGGATTGAGTATGTTACTGGGGGTTACATTAGGTCTTATATCCGGCTACTATGGTGGAGTGGTTGATAATGTGATTATGCGGATCACCGATGTTTTCTTCTCGTTCCCCGCAATCTTGCTGGCCATGATGGTCACAATGGTGCTGGGATCAGGGCTTTGGACAGTCTGCCTTGCAATTATGCTGGTTGGATGGCCTGATGTTGCTCGCTTAGTTAGAAGTCAGGTTTTAAGTGTTCGCAATAAGGAATATGTCACTGCAATCAAGGCTCTCGGAGGCAGTACATCCAGGATCATGGTCAAGCACATTTTGCGCAACTGTCTAGGAATCATTGTCGTTGCCTTTTCCATGGGTATACCTGGGGCAGTAATGTATGAGGCGGGATTATCCTTCTTTGGTCTTGGACTACGACCACCTATTCCAAGTTTAGGTTCGATTATTGCTGATGGACGGGGATATATTATCTTTGCCCCCTGGTACAGCTTGTTTCCGGGGTTGGCATTGGCCATTTTTGTTCTTTGCTGCAATGTGGTCGGGGATACCCTGGTAGATGTCTTAGATCCAAGCTATAGAAACAAAGGAAGGTAGGAGATGTCTTGAAGTTAGGAGTTTCCACAAGTGTGTTTTTGCGACAGTCTATAGAGGAGGCAATAGAGAGTATTGCCGATTTAGGCTTTCGGTATATTGAGATTTGGGGCGAATATCCTCATCTTTGGGCAAGGGATTATGATGCGGCGTCAACAAAGAAACTAATAAAGTTACTAAACAAGTACGGCTTATCCAGTACATATCATGCTCCTTGTCATGATATTGACCTTAGCAGTGTGAACTATGGGATTTGGCAGGAATCACTAAGGCAGACTATTGAAGCTCTCGAAATGGCCTCGGAATTAAATTCCGACGTGCTTGTAGTCCATGCCGGTCAATATTATCCGGGTGATCCCCCGGGGGGTGAATGCGGAAGGGGGCGTGTTATTAAAGCCCTCGAGCAAATCATACGTAGGGCGGAAGCCCTTGGCGTTGCAATTGGGCTGGAAAATTGCCCCATCGGACCTTTTAGTGTGCTAAATACTGTCACTTGCTTCAAGGATTTATTGGAGGACATCAATCATCCTTTTCTGGGGGCGACTGTGGATTTAGGGCACGCTTATCTCAATGGTGAAGATCCGCTTCACTATGTAAAGCAGATGGGTTCTCACTTAAAGCATATTCATCTAAATGATAATGAAGGTGACGATGATACTCATGTGCCTTTAGGGCGGGGACATGTTGATTTCAAGGGTATTTTGGACCATTTGCAGCATTCAGGCTATGAAGGCTCGTATATTATGGAGATTTGGTGCCCCGATAATCCCAGCCAAGCGGTGATAGAAAGCCGAGATCATATAGTAAAGGATTGACATTATGCGTAGTTACCGAGGTAGCCTAACAGAATTATTAGAAGAATGGAAGTTGACGGACAACCCCTTTTGGGCAGATTACCAAATCCTGGGCCCAATGTTTTCCGCACTACGCATCTTTTTAGGTATGGACGATGTACTTCCTGTAATAGTAGGCTCGAAAGGCTGTGCCATCCATCTTCGGTTCTCACTTATAGCCTGGGGTGAAGAGGACTTTGACTTGGGAAAAAGGCCAATTTCGGTTTTGGAGTATCCCCTGGATAAGATCGTGGTTGGAGATTATCAGATTACTACTGCCTGGATTGAGAAAATGAAGAAACTGGTCGAAATCCGCAAGCCCAGGTTGATAGTCCTCATGCCAACCGATCCCTTAACACTAAGTGGTACAGATATGGCTGGTATTGCCAACGAAGTCAACACCTCTTTGGAGGTGGAAACGACATTTTTGAGTATCTCCGCAATCTCAGGTGCCAATCAGTGGGTTGGGTATGATGCCGCCTTACGGGCACTCTATCAGCCTCTCATGGGTAAGAAATATGCTAAACGAAATGCTGTAAATCTAGTTGGCTGGATGTGGCCTTCGCGGCGGCGCACCCATGAAATTGGGGCCTGTATAGATATGCTTAAGACGTTAGGTATTGAAGTTGCTTCCATAATCTCAGGCGGCAGTAGCCTGAAAGATATTGAAAATAGCATGGAGGCCAAAGCTAACGCCATGGTTTGTGCGGCTTTAGCAGGCGACCTTCTGCATGAGTTAGAAGAACATGGGATGAAGTTAGCTGGGCGTCGCTCCCCCTATGGGTTTAGCGGTACAACAGAATGGCTTGAAGATATTGGCCAGGCTCTTGATATGGATATCAAAGATCAGATTCGGCAGCTAGCGTTACTTTATGAGTCCCAATTCCAAGCTAATAAAGAAATTCTTCGTGGCAAAAAGGTGTTTGTCAGTGGCGGACCGGGGCGTCTGATTGGCTTGCTCCATACAATGCTGGATTACGAGGTTGATATTCAAGCAGCCGCGCTTTTCTGGCCGCACCCCTGGTCACATCAGGATTTGCTGCATATGTTTGAGGAGCACGACCTCAAGCTCAAGGAGTTTATTGTCAGCCCTAGTCTTTACGACCTGGAGGAAATAGCTGGCAAGTATGAGATTGATGTTTGGATGGGTGGTTATCAGGAACAACATACCTGTAAAGCCCATGGTATTCCATTTGTGCCAATTACGGTCTACACTGTGCCCCATGTGGGTTTTGAAGGAGCAGTCAATTTAGGGAATAAGCTGATTATGGCTCTAAATGGCTATAGTTTCACAGAAGATGTATTCAACGCGAAGGAGATTGAACCATGCATTCATCGTCAACAATGAGGTTTCAAGGACGTCTCGAGCCTTTTAAGGGTTGCGGAATTTTAGGCGGCCTACAAGGCACTATCGGAATTAAAGGCGCTTTGCCGATTATCCACGGACCGGTCAGCTGTTCGGCCGGTTACAGAATGGTACCACTTTTTGCCGATAGAGAGCCCCTAGTGCCCACTACTGCTTTAACAGATCCTGACCTTATCATGGGTAGCCAAAAACGCCTCCTTCATTCTTTGGACAAGGCCTGGGAGATCTATCGGCCAACATTGATTACAGTCATTACTACCTGTGCGGTTAGCATCAGCGGTGAGGACTTTCAGGCAATTGCCAGGGAATTTACGCAACAAACTGGCTGCCCGGTTCTAATTATTGACGGGAGTGGTATTGCCGGAGAAGAGTCCCATGGCTACAAAAGCATGTATTATGAAGTGCGCAAATTACTTGAATCCAAGGACGACGCGATCCTGCCCGAAAAGGTCTGCCTGGACGGTTTAAGTCTAACTGATTTCGCGGTGGAAAACATGCATCACCAGATAAGCTCCCTGTTAAAGGAGAACCTAGGTCTAAGTTGCGGCCCGTCACTCTTTTTGGATTTTGATCTCACCAGGGATCGCGTGGCTTACAATCAGTCTCGATCCCTACTTTTGGGTCACTTATGGACTGAAGGACACAATTGGCAGCCAGCCCCCTATGGGATCGCGGGCACTTTTGTCTGGTTGAAATGGGTTTGTCAAGAGCTTGGGCTGGCATTGCCTCAAAGGGCTGAAGGATTGTACATGGCTGCCCGGCGTATTCTGGCACGCTACGACTTACTAAAGATCACAAAGAATCTACGGGTAGCTATTGAAGCAGATGGCTGGTTGGGGATTGGCCTTAGTCGCTTCTTCGAACAAGAACTGAGTGTTCCCGTTATGCTCAGTACCGATCAAGCAGGGTATGCATATCACAAGGAAGACCCATTTGCCCATGCTTGTTATGAAGATGTAGGTGGCTCTGAACTCTTTCTATTCTGCGAAGATTTCCAGGCAAATCTTGTCTTTGGTTCTTCTAATGTCCGCAGTGATCAATGGGATTACATTCCTTTCACCCCACCTATTTGGCACGGAAAAGAAGAAAGGCATTCGTTTATGGGTTATGAAGGTGCATTTGAACTTTTAGATTTATTGAGCAGAAGACTTGATCACAATTGATTGCGATACGCTAGGTCTTCTAGAGAGCAGGTGAGATAGATGAGAAAGCTTGCATTATACGGTAAGGGTGGAATTGGCAAATCAACTACGGCAGTAAATCTCGCATTAACCTTTGCTAATCTCGGTTATAAGGTGGGCCTGATAGGCTGCGATCCAAAACATGATACTTGCCGTTTGTTACTATCGAAAAGATTGCCGACCTTAATGGAAAAACTCACCCTTCTACAAGCAGGGGAACTTAGCTTAAATGACATTATAGGACGAAAAGGTAATATCAGTTGTGTAGAGTTAGGAGGCCCTAAACCGGGAGTAGGTTGTGCCGGAAGGGGCATCATTCTTGGCCTGGAGTATCTGGATCGCCATGATTTTTTTAAAGACCTGGAAATAACCATCTATGATATTCTCGGTGATGTGGTTTGTGGAGGGTTTGCAGCCCCAATTACCCGGGGCTATGTGGAGGATGTATACGTTGTGACATCAGGGGAGCAAGCGGCTCTTTTTGCGGCAAATAATATTCTAAATGGCATGATTACAGTCAAAGGGAAGGTTCGGGGTCTCGTTTTTAACGAGCGCGGGTTTGAGTCTGAAAATAGAGTGCTAGAAAAGTTTTCTTCGGTTGTCAGTGTCCCCATAATTGGCGAGATCTCGTATTCTCCGAATATTCCCAGATGGGAGTTGAAAGGGATGCCAGTTGTGGAGGCCATACCAGACGGAATAGAAGCACAGCAATTTCAGGCACTTTCCAGGCACATGCTGGACCGAACGGGAGAAGTTAATCCCACACCAATGAGTGATGACGATATATTAGAGGGGGTATTTGATGATTAAGCATCCTTGTTATACCGGGGGGCAAGGCCATAATATTGCACGAATCCATCTGCCGATTGCTAAAAAATGCAATTTGGGTTGCGCATTTTGCGAGCTGCGGGACAATGCCCAACCGGAGACTTTGTCAACTGAAGAGGCAATTGCTGCACTAGAGTACCATAAGGAACACTTAGAGAATCTCAAGATCGTGGGCATCGCAGGCCCCGGGGAACCATTGGTTAATTCATCAACCTTTCAAATGCTAGAATATGTACAGCGAAATCACCCCGATTTATCTACTTGTCTTTGCACTAACGGTGTTGAGGTACTTAACAAGCTTGCTGATATTGAGCGCGTTTGCGATTATTTTACCGTGACCGTAAACGCCCTCAGTGTTGAGGTGGCCAAAGAGCTCTACTGTTATGTAAAAGTTGATGGATCGGTTTCAAGGGAGGATAATGCTTACTCAAAATATCTTGATCTGGTGTGGTCAGGGATCGAAGAACTCGGTAAACTGAAGAGCCTCAAAGGCTTCAAGATTAATACCATATTAGTGCCGGGTGTTAATGATCATGAGATTGAGAGTATAGCTAAAAAGGCCGCAAAGCTTGGGGTCATGGAGCTAAATATAAAGTCATTTATGCCAAGGGGATTACTCAAGGATCAAAAGGCGCCAACAAGGCTGCAAATGCAACATGCTATTGCGCGGGCCGAAAAATGGATACCCGTCTTTAAACATTGTAAGAATTGTAGACCTGATGCTTGTGGGGTACCTGGGAGAGACCTGTACTTGCTCACTGGTCAATGTGGTTAATAATGTGGTGAAAGGGGATGAAGGATGAAATCACGCATTATTGGTGTTGACATAGATGGTGTAATCTCTTTTGAAGGGGATTCACCAGAGAACAATATTTGGCATAATGCTTTGTGCGATTTTCTTGGAGAGAACGTTGCAAGGAACAATAAAACTTATGATATGTCTGAGGCCTATGGGCTTTCTGAGGAAGTGCTTTCGTGTTTTTTGGAAGAGAAGCTACCATATATTTATGAACACGTAGAACCACAGCCCTATGTGCGGGAAACATTGCAGCGATTAATAGAGTCGGGATTTGAAATTGTCCTAATTACTGCACGGGATGAAAAATATCGGCAGATGACCACGGAATGGTTAGCAAAGCATAAAATTCCCTATTCGGATCTAATTCATGAGGTGGACAAGCCTCCTGTCGCCAAGAACAAAGATGTGGAATTGTTTGTCGAGGATTATGCAGAAAACGCGATCTCTTTAATTGAAAGCAATATTCCGGTGGTTTTAATAAATAGTTATCATAATCAGTGGGTTGAAGCTCGGAGCGGATTGTATCGGGCAGACAACTGGTTGGATGTAGAGTTGATTATTGAGGAGAATTTTGGCAAGGAGGTTTCGCCATGACCTTAGAAGTAGGTGGATTGCAATATCACATTAGGTTGAAAAAAGGCGATGTGGGTAGATATGTATAATGGACCCAGCAAGTGAG
>DIPH01000053.1 GCA_002424045.1 Firmicutes bacterium UBA5493
ACTTAATGTGCAAGTCTACAATCAGACGAAGTGGACTGTATCTACGCCAACAACATGCTCATTTTTCTACCCGTGAAACGACAGGATTCTGTCTTTGCTGAGGAAATTTTGGCAGATTTGATTCAACAGGGCTATACGGGAGAAACCCTATTGGCTGAGTTCAAAAAGATCAATCGACAGATTAGGCCAGCCGTTGAGCAGATCATCCGAGAAGCAGATGCATTGGCCAAGGTTGCCTCTGAAAACTACAGGGATCTCACGGACGAAATCTTTGGATCCGATGACGAAGTAGAGGCTTGACTATGTTGCCAGTTGTGTACCTGCCGCAGGCAGAGAGATATCTTAAGAAACTAAAGGACAAGCATCTCAAAGATGAGTTCAAGAAAGCTATCTTTAGGATCAGGGAAAACCCTAGGATCGGCGAAGCAAAATCGGGGGACTTGAGGGGCATATTCAGTCTCGATGTATTTCACATGCCGGTCAAAATTATGAGCTTGCTTATCGTGTTTCAAAGCTTGAGAATGGTGACGTTATCGTGATCCTATTGGCGGGTACTAGGCAGAGCTTCTACAGGGAGCTAAAACGGTACCTGAGATAACATGGAGAGGGTACCGACTGGTAAGACGGCTCTGGGAAAGCGCAGTATTCATTCAACCAATCGAATCTAGAGATCAACTGATTATTTCGGCGCGAAAGAGCCATGGAAATCAATACGCGGATCAAAAAAAGCCGTAAAATACGGCAGATAAAAACCAGCTATGGATAATCTGTACAGAAAACAATGAGCCGTAAACTGCCCCTTTCTAAGGATTTAAGAGTGCAGGTTTACAACTAGAAGCCTTGTGCGAAGGGCACTTCCCAGAAGCCCTACGTGGATATCTACTAGCCAAGTATCGTGAAGAGCCATTTCCATACCAATTTACTGAGCAAGACCTTTACGAGCACATCAGGCAGGACATTCAAGACTACAAGGCTGGGAGACTGGATGTCACCGCACCTTCACCTTGGAGACGAACATATTCAGAGATGTCCCTCGTGTTAGCCTGGATGCTTAGATAATCGGGGAGCACACCAGTGTAACTGAACTCTGAAGCGGCAGCTACTTCAGGCACGTTTGCGAAGTGCTCTACAGCGTCCCTAAGCGATACCGCACTGTACAGCCCATAAAAGTCAAAAGCCTGGAGGAGTGTCGCCTGAGAATAGGTCTTCTGTACTTTGAAGACCAAGTTGTACTGATCCCTAACATATTTGCCCTTCTCCTTCCTGATGACATCCAGGAAGTGGGGAAGATTGGGAACATAATCAAGGTCTTGTAATACTTTTTGGTAGAGCTCATTTATGCTAACACCGTGATTTCTCAGATGGGTGTTATTTTGGATAAGTTCTCCTTTACCCAAACTCAACGGATGTGCTTTTAGAGGGTGCTGCTAAGGTGTCTTGTTAGCCGATGGAAAGGTTCAATTCCTGCGGTCCGGCAATGGAAGATAATCGAGCTAGGCGATTTAGTCGAAGAGGATTAAGTGAAGAACTGCATAATATCGAAAGGTAATTCTCAATAGATACTTCTATCACAGATACTTCTATCACCGTGATATTCGGAATAAGCTTATCTCAGTTGGGAAAACTAAGCTGACAAATCATGGGGGCTGTGATAGTATGAGAGTTACCCAACGGCATGTTTTGGCTGATACATGGTTGTGGGATAATAATGCATGGAAGGGGGAGATTGTTTTGGATGTGTATTGTCAGAGCCGTCCTGCTTATCGGATGCTTGATTTTGACACTCTCTATGCTGAGTGGTTTAATTCAGTAAAAGAAGTAGAGGAAGATGATCTCACCAATCTAGAAGTCTTCCAATCCACGCTTCATACGATTTACCAGGATTTCGAGTACTATCGTTCAGATCTAGGGAAATTATTTGACTCTTTGAGTACAGAGAAAAAAGAACGTTTTAAGAACGGCATAAGAAACATTTGGGATCAGTATAACCTGTTATTGGAGCATGCTTGGAATTCGAACGAGGACTTCGAGGTCTTGTTAGATTTCCTAAAGGAGTTGCCAGCGAGAATGCGGTTTATTTTAAGGAGGCTAGCTTCTCAAGAAGTTGAAGTAGTCGTCCCCGAACCGAAGCAATTTTCGCCGACCGGGAAGTTTTTGGAAGGTGAACGATATAAAGAGCTAGAAGAGACTGGATGTAGCCAGTCTCTTTTTTTGAGGTTGCCAATGCATACAAATGAGGTGGTATAGTGAGCCGCGAACGTTATTCAAAGTTTATTGAGGGACTTGATTTACAGCAAATATACCTAGTGAATCTCAGCTGCAGTCGCCAAGTAGATGTAGAAGGTGAGCGCTGGTATGTAGATCTACGACCAGAGTTTAGGGTAGTGGACTCTGGCAAGAGTGAGGAAATTAGAGTTGAAGCTAGACTTCGAGCCAGCGCGCATGAGCAAAAAGTGCAGATGATGGTTGTGGATGCCACCTTCATGCTTGTTTATCATAGCGCTAGCGATACTGATTTTGATGATGAGATCAAGGAGATCTTCTTGAAAAGTAACCCGCCACTCAATATTTGGCCCTACGCTAGAGAAGTAATCAGCTCCATGACAACCAGGATGGGTTTTCCTCCGCTAATTATTGAACCCTATAAGGTTTATTAGGTGATTCAAGTGGTAACTGTCTTAAACGGAATTAAAGATCAGTGGATACCAAGGGCTGAAATAAGAGAGATCGGAGACTTTCTATTGATTCACCCTGAATACTTGTATCCACTCAATAACTTTGTTACCCAAACGCGTTGCGTATGTCACCTTCATAACAAACTGGAGCTGGCCCTAAAGGAAGCTGCTAGCCTAGATGTGATCAAGGAAGGAGATGTTACGAACCAATTTGCTACACTCTCTACTCAATTTGCGAAATATGACCTTGCCAACTCAGGTCATGCTCGTGGAGATCTCTTGGAGTATCTATGTTACTCTAAAGGACCATTCAACCGACGCCAATTTGGAGCTAGTGAGATATTACGCTTTCGAAGATGCACCATACAAAACGAGCGTGGAGAAGCTTTATTGGGGGCCACTCGAAAATCCAATCGGTTTGGTTCTTACTAAACAGATATCCCCGTTTTCCGGATCTTTTAGTGGATAGTGTAGTAAGCTGACTATTCCCATCGTATCCGATGTTTGGCTACGGCCAGATGCATGTTAGATACGACCATGACGGTTTCATGGTAAAGAGCAGAATTGTTTGCTGCTCCCCACCGGGCGAGTAGCCGGAAGGCCTCCGTGGATTGCGGTAGGTTGCGCCGGTCGTTGATATTTGCACAAAGCCCCGATCCGTTATACTAGTTTAAAGTTGCCTTCTAGTCCGTGACTTTGGCCGTTATCCCCGCGAGGGTGATCCTCTTTTCTCGTGAACATAGCCTTATTTGATAGGAATACCCAGAAAAGAAAGAGTATTAAGGGAGGATTTTTACAAGACGCGGCGCGTACAAAAACGGCTAGGTTATCTTAACCCAATAGAATGGCTTAATTATTATACAGAAGAGTCTTAATGAGTGTCGCTTAGCAAGTGTCGGAAAGTGTTGACAACCCCTGCCAGGTTTTTCACGAATCGCTACAGGCGCGCATCGCGGCTACAGATTCCCTTTCAACAAGTTCCACGTCTAAGACTAGTGATTCCGCGGGTGAATCGGGTGAATTGAGTTGGCGGAACAAGATTTCAACCGCAAGTTCCGCTTTTTTGTCAATATCCTGTGCTATGGTGGTAAGCTGAGGGATTACCAAGGTACTTATTGTCGAATTGTCAAATCCAATAATGGAAAAATCTTTGGGTACAAATATGTCATTTTTGGCAAGACCGCGGATAAGATAGGGTACGATTTGATCACTAGTCACAAATGCGGCGGTGATTTCGTCATGTAGACAGGCCATTCTTTCACCCATTTGGATGATCGCCTCAGGCTGAACATCCGATTTAACAACGAAATGGTGTCTTGGGTTAAGTGCAATACCATTATTTTTCAGTTCACTGCAAAATCCATCGAAGCGATGTTTGACAACTCCATTGCCCCTGAGAGGTGGACCCACAAAAGCTATTTTGCGGTGCCCTTTCTCTATTAGATAACGAGCCGCCAGTTGACCTCCTTTGTCATCATCAATACCCACATTGGATAATTGACGCGCATCACTGTAACTATCAATAAAAACCAAAGGTACATCGTTGATACTATAGATGTTTTCTATCTCGTCATCGAACATCCCTAGAAGAATCGCACCCTCAACATTCCAAGTGCGCAGGCTTCGTAAAACGTCTTCGTGAGATTCCACCTTATTGACCATGGTATAATAGCCTTGGTCTTGCACTTTCTGGATAACAATGCCTAAAAGGGTCGCGTGATGAGGGTTGCGTAAGGTGTTTTCATCAGGTTCGCCCCGAAGGATAATGGAGATAATTTTAGAAGTACTCTTAGCTAAACTACGTGCCGATAGATTCGGTACGTAGTTGTGCTCTTCAATTATCTTTAGAATGCGTTTTGCATTTTCTTCAGATACCCTGGAAAACTTGCCATTGATTACATTGGATACGGTCATCACGCTAACCCCGGCTTCGCGCGCTATATCCTTTAATGTTACCACGATCATCACTCCCTCGGTTTAGCGCTATATTAAGGATACACATCTTCACAGAAAAGATCAACTAGAAATGGCACTTTGCAAAAAGTGACTTTGAGCCAAATATGACTAGATAATGCACGTATACTGCATGAATTGGTTGTAATGCATGACGTCAATCTGCAAAGTAAAGATTTTTCGGTAATTATTGCTTAACCTAGTATTGACATTTTCAACCGATCTTGGTATAGTGGGGGTAGTTTAGCGATATACCTAAAAGGTGTGACACAAAACAGAGGAGGTTAACCATGAAAGTGAAAAAAGCGCTCGTCATGACATTTTTACTGACCTTTATGTTAAGCTTTACGATCTGCAATAACACCCTAGCGCAAGAAATGCCGTCAGATCTAATCGGAAATATTATCCAGTACGACCCAAGCGTGCCTTTAAACAACGGGGAAGACATTACTGTGGAACTATGGTACTGGACCGGGGCGGCAAACCTTTTTGAATCTCTTGCCACAAAATATATGGCTATTCATCCTAATGTGACCATTAGGCTTGTGGAAAACCCTTGGGATGATTATTGGACGAAACTTCCACTGGCACTTCAAGGATCCGATGGTCCGGCAATTTTCAACATACACAATAGCCACCATGAAAACCTCATAGGATATCTCGCACCATACGATATACCAGTCGGTGACTTGGAAGCCGAGTTTACTGGAGTTTCCGGTCACCTAATTGATGGAAAGATCTACTATACAGATTACGGCCTAATGACGGGAACAGTGTACTACAACACGGATATGTGGGCGGCCGCTGGCTTAACCAAGGCTGATATTCCGACTACTTGGGACGAATTCCGCGAAGTTGCTAAGAGACTCACTATTCGGAAGGATGGTAAGCTAATTCAGGCGGGTTATAGCTATAACGGTGGTATCCAGGGTGACGTCCTTGGCATGAACTATCAATACGGCCAAAATCTTTTCACTTGGGACAACAAGATTAGTCTTAATAATGATGCAATGAATATGGTAATTCAGCGTCTAAAGGACATGTACGAAAAGGACGGAGTCTGCGACTATAATTTTGGTAACAATGCCGGGGATAATTTCGGACAAGGTCTTGTTGCAATGTATTTGGGTTGGGGTTTTATGACGAATGTATTTGGTCAAAACTTTCCCAATACTCCATTTGAGTGTTTTGAGATACCTACACCAACCAACGACATCCCATATGCGTTCCATCGTTACAATGGGGAGTCAACATTCGGCGTGAATAAAAACGCACCCGCGGATCAGCAAAGTATTGCACAGGATATCATCCTCTTCTTCCTTGCTAACGATGCTATTCAGAAAGAGTTCTGCCTCGTTAATGCCGTGTTCCCAATGAAAGTAACATTACAAGACGACGACGAATTGCTAAGCATCCCCAGCGTAGCTATTCTGAAAGACCACATTGATCGCTATATTTGGCCTGGGCCGATGCCGAGTACTGTGGAGGACAATATTAAAATCGCGCTCGAAAACATTTTTTACAACAATGAAGACATTACAAAAGCACTAACCATGGCTGAAAAGGCTATCAACGAAGATCTGGAATATTCGGATTTCACGTCTCAGGAGCCAATGTATAAATACGCCAGTGAAGCGAAGAAATAACGATCGATTAGGTCTCAATTGATAGGTTATAGCGGGCTACCGGTGGGCGAGTTGTCGCCCTCCGGCGTTTTAATAATTAGTGGGGTGGGTGCCTAATGCAAGGTCATCATAGAGGAAAAAAAGTGCTTCGAAACTCTAGCGAGGTCGCTCTGAGAAGTATCGCGGTTTTCTTAATGAGCGTTTTCTTTTTGCTGTTCTTTGCTGTCCCCATCGGCATAGCTTTCATTGGAAGTTTCCATCAGTGGAATCCGTTGAAGCAGCAATTTGATTTTCTTGGTATGAGAAATTGGAACAGGATATTCGCAAATGGACTTTTCTGGCACTCAATGAAAAATACTTTCGTTTTCGCGATGATTGCCGTTTTCTTCCGGGTTATTCTAGGTCTTATCCTGGCCCATGTTCTTCACTCCAAACTGATCAAGCACAAATCGGTGTACCGTACACTCTACTATTTACCTACCATTACGCCCATGGTTGCGGTTGCCTTTGTCTGGAAGTTTATTTTTGATCCGCGTATAGGTTTATTGAACAGATTGTTGAACTCTGATATCAACTGGTTATACGATGGTAGGTACGCTCTTGCAGCGATGTTGATACTCACTATCTGGAAAGATTTCGGGTACGCAGTAGTCATACTCCTTGGCGGGTTGTATTCATTGCCAACGGAGTGTTTTGAAGCAGCGGAAATTGATGGTGCTAACTCGTGGCAACGTTTTACCAGGCTGACCCTACCACTTCTAAGACCAATGGTACTGTTTGTTATCATTGTCTCACTTATCTCGTATTTCCAAGCATATATTCCGGTGATGGTTTTAACTCAGGGCGGGCCTGGCACACAGACATATCTCGTCACTTATTTGATTTATAAAGAAGCCTTTAGCAAATATAATTTCGGCTACGCTTCGGCTCTTTCCTTTATTGTCTTTGTCTTCATAGCCATCTTGACCGCAGTTACCTTCAAGATATCAGGTAAGAACGTCCCGTTTTAGAAGGAGGATCACCATGAAACGCAGGTTAAGCTCGATTTCTTTAAATATCATCACAAGCATTTTTTGCATTGCAACGGTCCTCCCATTTGTCTGGATGTTATCTTCTTCTTTTAAGTCAAACATAGAGATAAGCGCGTTAGAACAGTACTTTTTCCCAAGGGGTTTTACGCTGCAGAATTACGTCAATGTTCTTGCCGGATTCGATTTTATGCGTTATTTTATTAACAGTCTTGTTTATGCATTCTTAATCACTGTCATTACGGTATACACTAGTACCGTGTCTGGTTTTGTTTTGGCCAAATATGAGTTTAGGGGACGGGAACTATTGTTCAGTTGCATTTTGATGACCATGATGGTTCCCGGCACGGTTACAATCATTCCTCGTTACAGTATTATGCAGTTCTTGGGTTGGCTGGACACGTATAAGGCACTAGTATTGCCTGGCGCTTTTACCGCGTTTGGTATCTTTATGATGAGGCAGGCTTGTTATGCTATACCTGACGAGATGCTAGAGGCAGCTCGTATTGACGGTGCCAATGAATTCTATATTTTTCATCGGATCGTATTTCCTCTGCTACACAATTCCATCATCACAATCATAATATTCCAGTTCCTGTGGGCTTGGGATGATTATCTGTGGCCTTACCTTGTGATCCGGACGAGTAGCAAATACCTGTTGCCGATAGCATTGAATCTCTTCAATGGACGTTACTCTACTGATTACGGAGGATTATTCGCTGCCACAAGTATTTCCATTATGCCCGTAGTGATACTCTACATGTTTTTCCAAAACCAGTTCATTGAGGGTGTATCTTCCTCTTCCCTCAAGGGCTAAACCGACCCCATTTCCGGAAGCGAAAGGAGACTATTAAGATGGCCAAGCAAACGAGTAAAGAGCTTAGAAGCCTTGTGATGTATTCCGTTTTCGTCCGCAATCATAGTGAAGAAGGCAATTTTAGCGCTTTAAGAACCGATCTTGACCGAATACAGCGGCTCGGAGTTGATATCATTTGGTTACTACCGGTCCATCCCATAGGGAAAATAGCCCGGAAAGGCACTTTAGGCAGCCCGTACGCTATTCAGGATTACCGGAAAATCAACCCGGAGTACGGCTCACTAGATGAATTCAGGTCTTTGGTAGACGAAATTCATGCCCGTGGAATGAAATGTATTATTGATGTGGTGTATAATCATACCTCGCCTGATTCATGGCTTGTGCAACATCATCCTGAATGGTTCTATCGCACCAAGGACGGTTTGTTTGGCAATAAGGTCGGTGAGTGGCTTGATGTTATCGATTTGGATTACAGCCAGAGGGGGTTATGGGAATATCAGATCGAAACACTAAAGCAATGGGCGGAGATCGTGGATGGATTTCGTTGCGATGTAGCACCTTTGATCCCTTTGGAATTCTGGTTGAAGGCGCGCCAGCAGGTAGAATCAGTGCGTCCCGGTTGTATATGGCTTGCGGAGTCCGTCGAACCACTCTTCACTATTGAAAACCGCGCCCGTGGCTTTTTAAGCCTTTCAGATTCTGAGTTATATCAATCTTTCGACATCTGCTATGATTATGATATTTTTGCTTATTTTCGGGGATATCTTGACGGACGCAATATCCTTTCTTCCTACGTAGAAAAGATCAACCAACAAGAAGCTATCTATCCCGATAATTATGTCAAGCTACGGTACTTAGAAAATCACGACCAGGCTCGTGCGAAATCTATCATATCTGATGAAACGTCAATGCGAAATTGGCTGGCGTTCTTATACTTTCAAAAGGGGATGACCTTGCTATATGCGGGTCAAGAGGTCGGCGATGATCACCGGCCAAGCCTTTTCGATAAGGATACCGTTCAATGGAGGGGTGGTTACGATCTCACCCCTCTGCTCGCGAGATTATACACAATTAAAAAGAACCCACTATTTGCCAACAGTCGCTACGAAGTATGCGCTTTACCTAATGAGATTTTGCACGCTACTCATAGTGCCAGTGGCAGCCAGATGATTGGTATTTTCAGTGTAAGCGGGAGAAGTGGGGTAATAAAGGTTGGCCTGACGGATGGAGTGTATAGAAACTTGATTGATAATCAGGAAATCTTGGTGCGAGAGGGAAGCATCCTTTGCATGGGTGAGCCGATTATTCTTGAAGCACCTAAAAACCAAAACTACTAGGCAATCGCCAGTTTCCGCTTGATGGAAGAACATTTCTATTGTGCCGACTGCACTCCTATGTTCCGTCAATCTGCGAGAACAGAGAGTGACAAATTATGGTATCTCTGCAATGATCTTTAGTCGGATTTCAATGGTCAAATCTCCACTGAGCGTACCATTCAGTATCTTAGCTAAAACCCCTTATCATAAAGGCATACCTCTTTTCTTCGTAGGTGGGAGGTTGGGGAAAGAGCCGGACTGGTAGGTCATGGGGCTCTTTTCTCTTTATACCACAAATTAACTTTACTAGGCCAAGCCCTAAAGATCAATAGGGGATCGAAAAAAGCCGTAGAATACGGCAAATGGAAACCAGCTACTTATGATCTAACCAGAATACAAAGTGCTGCAATTATTCTAATTTCAACGATTTAAGAATGCAGGTCTACAGTGTATAGCACTTACATGTACTTCGTATTCCGCCGCTATTTCGCTAACGTGCCGTTCTTCCTTAAGAACCTCTAGAACTATTTTCAACTTCGTTTGCGGTGAGATTGTTTTTCCGCCATGGATATGCTCCTTTCAAGCTCCTAAACATTCGAGATTCAGTGTCGCTTATCCTGTGGAAAATCGCGTCTCACTTTCTGGGTCCATTATACTGCTTCTCTAGTGGTAAACTGGTTTGTCCAGCCCCCCTTTGAACAATGCTTCGATTTCCTCGCCAAACTCAGTCAAATCAACGACGATGCTCCCGACATGCGCAGACATCGCTGAAGGCCTTCACTAAGGTTTTTGCGTGGGATACTTCTAAATCCTTCAGGTGTTCTTAGATATTGCACCTTACGCTTATTGCATCGAGCGGACCAGCCCTCAGATCAGACACTTGCTCAGCTTCAGCAATGACTAAGCGGATTGCACCCCGATAGGGGACAATGATGCAGTCTCCGGCTTTAATGTTCTTAAAACGGCGAACGGCGTTGAGACGTTCTCTTTCGTAGTCGGGACAATCTTAATGAACTTGTAGTAGCGACCATCAACTTGCTTTACGAGTTCATCTGGATCATCTATGGCAGAAAAATCTACCTTTCCCCACCCCACAGCAATAACACTGTTCTCAAAAAAGAGACTAAATGCTTCAGCACTTTGGCCGTGAGCGCGGACAAGATAATAACGTGGGTCACTCATTATTTTGCTCTCTCCATTTTTTTACGCCTTCGTGAGGAAGCGTAATTATCCTTTAACTATTTACGAAAATCCGTTGCAAAAAGCAAGCGGGGTCTGGGAACATAGGGGTGGCGCCTCCCCTTGCTTTACGTTAGCTTACATAGCTTTAGCTAAGTCGATCTGTTTTTATAAATCAAGATTTATTTTTACAACTAGAAGGAATTTGTGGTGTAAAGGTAGAATAGGGACTACACAAAGTGGTCAGACCACGTACCACCTACCACTTTTTGCAAAATGTATTGCTCGTCCGATGAATAATGTAGGCACACGCATAAAATAACAGTGTAATTAGTATGGAGGATATCATGCGTATAGAACGGATTGAAAAGCAGGATCTTTATGAAGAAGTCTTAGGGTCCATAATGGGCCTGATTTCGGCTTCGGAACATGGGGATAGATTGCCTTCTGAACGCGAACTGAGCGAGCGCCTCGGTGTATCGAGATCCACTATTAGGGAAGCGATACGTTCCTTAGAATTTATGGGTGTATTGAAAGTCAAACACGGAGGTGGCGTGTTTGTCGATAGTTTAGGTGATTCATCATTTGTAAGGATGCTCGAAATGGGTATTCTGCTGCAGGATAGCACCGTTGCTGAGCTCGTAGAAACGAGACTTGTTATAGAGGTCAAAGTCGCCGGATTAGCGGCTATGCGTTACAATCAGCAGAACAAGGCAAGACTTTTAACGATCATGTCCGAAATGGAACGTTTGCAGGAGGATAACATTAAAGCACAAGATCTGGATTTACTGTTTCACATGGAGTTGGCAAACGCATCCCACAACACCGTTATGAATTACATCTTAAAAACACTGAGGACATTATTGAAAGTGTGGATTGAAAAGGCATTCTCCCATGATGAGTTGCGGATATCAGAAATCATTTTAGAACATAATGCCATTATTGAATCAATCTTCGCCCGAGACAGTAGCAAAGCGCGCGTGCTCATGGAACGTCATCTTGAATCCGCCTCTGAACGCTTGCTTAAGGTTGTTGGAAAAGACAGCGTGCTTAAACTCACCCAGTTAACAATGGAGCAGAGTACTTCATCAAAACAAGACGGCTCGAAGAAGGAATCTACTTTGCTAGGAAGGTCGAGGTAAACGGTAAGAATGAAAAGACCTATTATTAGTGTCACGATGGGAGACCCCGCAGGCATAGGTGCTGAAATTGCTGTAAAAGCGCTAGACCGAAGGCAATTATATGAAATGGCACGACCGGTTGTTATTGGAAGCAAGGTAGTAATTGAAGATGCTCTTAGATTTGCTCCGGTAACTCTCAAGCTAAATGTGATTGATGATATGAGTCAGGTTAAAGGGGAGTATGGCGCAATTGATTTATTCGATTTAGACAATATTGCAATGAGTGATTTTAAATATGGAGAGATTGGCGCTGCTACCGGAAAGGCTTCCATTGAATATGTTCTGAAGGGGATTGAGCTGGCACAAGAGGGCAAGGTAGATGCCGTCGTAACTGGACCAATTCATAAAGAGGCAATTAATGTCGCTGGCTATGAATATTCTGGGCACACCGAGATTTTTGCTAGTGCGACTGGTACTGAAGACTATGCAATGATGCTGGTTGATGACAAACTGCGGGTTATCCATGTTTCGACGCATGTATCTCTGAGAAAAGCCTGTGACTTAGTGAAAAAGGACCGGGTAATAAGTGTGGTTCGTCTGGCTAAGGCAGCCCTTGAAAGAATGGGAATGGCAGATCCTAGAATTGGTGTAGCAGGGCTGAATCCCCATGCCGGAGAAAGCGGACTTTTTGGCAGTGAAGAAATCGAAGAGATTATTCCAGCGATTAATCAAGCGAAGAAAGAAGGAATTCGTGTTGATGGTCCCATTCCGCCAGACACCATTTTTTCCAAGGTGCGGGGCGGTCAATATGATATTGCGGTAGCCATGTATCATGATCAAGGTCACATTCCAATGAAGGTTACCGGATTCAAATATAACGAAGAAACAATGATGTGGACTTCTATAAGTGGGGTTAATATCACGGTTGGTTTACCCATTATTCGTACATCCGTAGATCATGGTGTAGCTTTTGATAAAGCAGGTGCAGGTGAAGCAAATGAACAGAGCATGATAGAAGCTATAAAGATGGCAGCTGTTCTTGCTCGCTAAGCAGGGTGCAAAGTCCCTAAACCAGGGAGAAGGCGTAATACGATTAAAGCCGTCTGGAAGGGAGGTGTTCGGATACGTTTCGGGCCTGTGTCTTTTCAATGGGGAATGTTGCAACGGAAGAACGACTTAAAGTTTTCTAATCCAAACTATGGGAGGTTTTACTGAGTGGGAAAAAAGGTTTTCATTATTCATACCAGCGATGTATCCGTAGACGATATGAATAATCTTTTTGAAGAACTGGCTCCCGAAGCAGAGTTATACAATATTGTGGACGATAGTCTTTTGCCAGAAGTCTTGCAAAATGCAGGAGTAACAAAGGAGGTTACCCAGCGGATCTGCGCTTATGCATATATGGCGGAAATCGCCGGTGCCGACTTAATATTTAACCAATGCTCTTCAGTTGGCGAATCAGCGGATCTCGCGAAAGAATTGGTCAGTGTTCCTTTGGTCAAGGTAGACGAAAGAATGGCAGAAGTAGCGTGTGAGCAAGGAAACAAAATCGGAGTAGTAGCCACGTTAGGAACAACATTGGGTCCAACGGTAAGGTTGGTTCAAGCTACTGCCCGCAAGATGAACAAAGAAGTAGAGGTTGTTGAGAGTCTTTGCGATGGGGCATTTGAGATTCTGAGGTCCGGGAATGTGAAAAAACACAATGAAATGGTCATAGAAAAGATCGAGAAATTGTATGACAAAGTCGATGTCGTTATTTGTGCTCAGGGGAGTATGGTTCCCTTGGTTGCAGAACTGGGCAATCCTCCAATACCTGTCTTGACAAGTCCTAGATTAGGTGTTGAAAAGGCTGTTGAAGTATTAAAGACTTTGAAGTAATTTAGCTTGGTTTTATCAGTGACTTTTCAGGGATCACTGTGAAGCAAAATAAGTAAGGAGGAAATGGTGATGAGAAAGCATTTGGCAGTTCTGTTGGTTCTCGCGGTGATTTTATTCAGTAGTGTAGTTGCATGTGCTGAAGGACAATATGGGGGTTCACTCCGTATTGCCACCACAACTAGTCCCCCGACACTTGACACAATGGCAAACACGCATACGGCCACTAGAGAGATTGGAATGAACATTTATGAAACGATAGTTGCCTTTAATGGCAATTATGAAGTCGTCCCCATGTTGGCAGAGAGCTGGGACATAAGCGATGATGGTCTTGTGTACACATTTCATCTAAGAGAAGGAGTTCCTTTCCATAATGGAGATATTATGGAAGCAGAAGATGTTAAGGCTTCTGTTGAAAGATATATAGCTGTTTCTCCGATGAATGACAATCTCGAGATCTTAGAGGAAATTAAAGTATTGGACAAGCATACTGTGCAAATGACTATAAGCAGGTCATCCGGAGCATTCTTATCGAACTTGGCTCAACCTAAATCACTACTTGGGATCATGCCCAAGGAAGTAGCTGAGGGTGCAGAGGCCAGACATGTAGACATCGTAGGTACTGGCCCTTACAAATTGGATGAATGGATACCTGATAGGCATACCAAACTCTCAAGGTTTGAAGATTATGTGCCCTTTGAAGGAGTACCCGCATCAGGATTTGCAGGAAAGAAAGTAGCTTATATTGATGAACTCTACTACATACCAGTGCCTGAAGCTGGTTCGCGTGTTGCAGGATTGGAAACTGGAGAATATGACTTTGCTGACTTTCTACCAGGCATGGACGTTCCATATCTGAAAGAACAGGAACAATTGGTTGTCGAAGACTTGATGCCATACACCTGGGTAGTAGTATATCTTAACCATTCTGAAGGTAGCATCTTCAATAACAAAACACTCCGTCAGGCAGTACAGGCTGGAATTGATCATGAAGAGATAATGATTGTCAGTTCTGATGACTCCGGACGCTTAGATCCAGGTATGTATTTCAACGAGCAAGTCTGGCACTCCGATGCCGGTGCAGAGTTTTACAATCAAAATGATCCGGAAAAAGCAAAGAGATTAATGGAAGAAGCTGGATACAACGGTGAAGAAATCGTACTCTTGACCAATACCGACTATGACTACATGTACAAGGCCGGTATTGTATTAGAAAGACAGCTTACTGAGTTAGGATTTAACGTCAATATGAAAGTCCTGGATTGGCCTGGACAACTTGATGTTCGAGCTGACCTCTCGCAGTGGGATCTTTCGTTTAGTAGTCACTCAACAAGATTTGATCCAGTGGAAAACAACAACTATTTCTTCCCATCAACAACGTTTTTTGGCTATGACAATCCACAAATGGCTGACGCCTTAAGACGAGCTGCTGATCACACACTAGTTGAAGACAGATATGCGGCTTATGAAGAAGCACAGGCGATTTTCTATGAAGACGTTGCTATGCTCAAGTTGTACGATCTTGGCATTTGGCAGGGCTGGCAAGATCACGTTAAAGGATATGAACCCTGGTACATGCTATATTTTGTCAACGTATGGCTAGATAAGTAGAAGAGTTGTAACCAGGGAAATTGCGACTATTAATTTCCCTGGTTCTCTTTCCCGGAGGAGAAAACATGAAATACAAAATTATAACCAACAATCTATTTGACGGACATAATTTCCATAAGAGGAGTCTCGAAATTACCATCAATGGCAATAAAGTTGAAAAAATTCAGCCATACCATGAAACTGGGAATAACGATAAAGCTCAAATTATTGACGCCAGAGGCGATACTGTACTACCAGGTCTAATAGATACTCATGTGCACGTTACGATGAACCCAGACGATGTTGGTCGATGGGATGATTGGATCAAGGAAGAAAGAAAAGAGATATTGATCTTAAAAGGAATGGCAAATGCGTTGTCGTTGATCAATAGTGGCGTCACGACTGTTTTGGAATGTGGTGCCTGTTCCGATACTGGATTTATACTTCGCGAAGCGATTAATCGAGGAATAGTGAAAGGTCCTAGAATGCTTATCAGTGGGAACCCAATAACAATTACGGGAGGCCACTGCCATTATATGGGCATAGAAGCGGACAATGAAGATGAAATACGAAAGGCCGTTCGACACCTTAACAAACAAGAAGTGGACTTCATCAAATTCATGCCAACAGGAGGAAGCCTCACCCCACAAAGCAATAGGCGGGGCGTTCAGTATAGTCTAAGCGAGGTAGAGGTCTTGGTTGAAGAAGCCAAGAGGTGTCAGAAAAAGGTGGTAGCTCACGCCCTAGGAACAGAAGGGATCGTAAATAGCGTAAAGGCAGGGGTAGACTCGATCGAGCACTGCGCTTGGTTAGCACCTGAAGATGGGTATCTATTTATAGAGGCGGTTGCAGAAGAAATCGCAGATAAGGGGATCTTTGTGACGCCAACATTGCCGTCGGCATTTCGTTATACGGCCCGAATGGCCCAAGCTGGCTTTGAAGAAAGAATCAACAATTACAAGACCATGCATAGTCTAGGGGTGAAATTCTTAGCAGGCACCGACGCTGGTGTCCCAGAGGTTGGTTTTGAGGATTTAGCGTATTCAGTCCAGTTGCTACATGAAGAAATTGGTTTATCGATTGAAGAAGCGATTGAAACAGCTACGTCAAATGCTGCCAAAGCTATTGGCAAAGAGGAAGAATTGGGGACCGTTGAAGTTGGAAAGCTTGCAGATCTTATCATAGTAAAAGGAGATCTCTCCTCAGATGTCAATTGTTTGAAACAAGTCAAATATGTCATCAAAGACGGAGAACGAGTCGTAGAGAAGGGACGAGACGCATATGAAAACCAATTACATTGATCTAAGAAGTGATACATGTAGCCTACCAACAGAAGAAATGCTTGAGGCCATGAGACGAGCTGAGGTAGGAAATGCCGGATTTGGTGAGGATCCGACAGTGAACAAGTTAGAAGAGTTGGCCGCTGACAAGATGGGTAAGGAAGCAGCAATGTTTGTCCCTAGTGGTACCATGGCTAACCAGGTCGCTTTGATGACACACACCAAAAAGGGTGACGAGGTTATTTTTGAATCCGAAGCTCACATCTATATTAACGAGGTAGGTGGGTTTAGTGTTCTGGCTAACCTTACTCCCTGGTTAATAAAGGGAACCGGTGGAGCAATGGATCCGGATGAAGTAGAAAAGGCAGTTAAAACCGGAGACAATATTACACAGCCGCCAACCTCATTGATCTGTCTTGAAAATACCCATAACCGGGTCGGAGGCAAAGTGATCTCAGTAGAAAACTTCCAGAAAATAAAAGAAGTTGCAGACAGGCATAATCTTAAGGTTCATGTGGATGGCGAAAGATTGTATGATGCTGCAGTGCATCTGAATGTTGATATCACGGAATTTACGAAACATGTCGACAGCGTGATGATCGGATTGTCCAAGAACCTTTGTGCTCCGATAGGGTCTATCCTGGCCGGTGATAAAGATTTCATTGCACGTGCAAGAAAGTACATGAAAATGCTGGGAGGAGTTATGCGTCAGGCAGGTTACATGGCCGCTCCCGGAATCATCGCCCTAGAGAAAATGGTTGATAGACTAGCCGAAGACCACGAACATGCTCGAATATTGGCAGAAGGAATCGCCAATGTTGAGGGAATTCATTTGAATCCAGATGACGTAGAAACAAATATCGTTAAATTTGGCGTGCGTAAAGAAAAGTGGAATGCTCCCAAACTTGTTGCTGAACTCAAGAACAGAGGAGTTCTCTGTAATAGTATAGATGACTATTACATTAGAATGGTTTTATACAGAGACATAACAAAGAAAGATGTTTTGACTACGGTACAGGACGTAAATGCGCTCTTAAGGGAGGAGTAAGAGATGCTTCGCTATACACTGTCGAGAATGCTAGGTCTTATACCAACGCTAATTCTCGTTGCTTTAATTTCCTTTTTCCTCATTCACTTAACGCCGGGTGATCCAGCTGCAGTGATGCTCGGCGTCGAGGCGACACCAGAAAGAGTTGCTAATTTGCGAGCCGATATGGGTCTCGATCAGCCATTAACAGTACAATTTAAAGATTGGGTATCTAGTGCACTGCAAGGGGATTTGGGCAACTCTTTTTTTCTTGGTCGTCCTGTTGCTGAGGCTCTTGTGGAAAGGCTTCCAGCTACTTTCAGCCTGGCTGTTGCAGCCTTGTTGGTTGCCGTAATAATAGGTGTGCCGGCAGGAATAATTGCCGCCGCAAGACAAAACTCTGTGTTTGATGGCTCTGTTATGGTCATTGCCCTGCTTGGAATATCAGTACCCAGCTTCTGGTTGGGATTACTATTGATATTAATCTTTAGTGTAGGGCTGGGGTGGTTCCCTACTGGCGGCTATGTGCCGATTAGCGAAGGTTTTGTTCAGCATGTAAAGTATCTGGTCTTACCAGCCGTCTCATTGGGTTTTATGCAGGCTGCCTTAATTGCCAGAATGACAAGGGCCAGCATGCTGGAGGTTATCAGGAAGGACTATATAACAACTGCACGATCAAAAGGCCAAAGTGAGTTTGTAGTCGTTACGAAGCATGCATTAAAGAATATAGCGATATCCGTTTTGACTGTTGTGGGAATGGCCTTTGGTATTCTGCTGGGCGGAGCCGTAATTGTGGAAACTGTATTTGCCTATCCAGGAGTTGGGAGATTGGTCGTACAGGCAGTAACCAGAAGGGATTACCCATTAATACAGGGTGCATTATTAATGATCGCCAGTATATATGTGATAGTGAATCTTGTAGTAGATTTGCTATATCCACTTTTCGATCCCAGGATTAAGTATGAATAGAGGTGTCTACAGATGAAGTCTCAAAAATCCAAACTAGGTGAAAACAAGAAGTGGCAACGCCTCAAAAGAAACAAAATGGCAATTGCAGGATTGTTGATTATCTGTGCCATCTTGTTGATAGCCATCTTAGCGCCATATATTTCGCCTTATGATCCCTTGGTGCTTAATATTAGGAGCAGATTTCAATCTCCAAATTCTGAATTCCTGTTTGGAACGGACAATTATGGGCGTGATCTTTTTAGCAGAGTGTTGTACGGAGCCCGAGTTTCACTGAAGGTCGGCGTTATCGTGGTCTTCATCACATCAGCTTTGGGCACTTTCTTCGGCCTAATAGCAGGTTATTTTAGAAAATTGGATTATGTAATTATGAGGGTGATGGATGCTTTTATGTCCTTTCCTACGATACTATTGGGGATCTCTATTGTGGCGATCTTGTCACCTTCAGAGATGAATGCAGCGATTGCCTTAAGTGTCGTTTATACACCAAGAACGACCCGGATAGTCAGAAGTGCTGTACTTGAAATTAAGGGTTCTGAGTTTGTGAGGGCAGCTAAATCCCTTGGGGCAAGTGACTTCCGAATCATTCTAAAGCATATTTTGCCCAACTGTTTGACGCCGTTAATCGTTCAAAGCACATTTGTCTTTGCTTACGCAGTTCTTGCTGAAGCTTCCTTAAGTTTCGTGGGAGCTGGGCCACCTCCTCCTGCACCTAGCTGGGGTAATATTCTCAGTGAGGGGAGACAGTATATTAGAACGGCGCCCTGGATTACTATTTTCCCAGGTATATTCATTGCCCTTACTGTGTTAGGTTTGAATTTAACCGGTGACGGTTTGCGAGATGCACTCGATCCCAAAATGAAAAAATAACCTGGATGATGTCTTCATTGGGCGATCGCCGTAATTTCCATTACGCCAAGTAGAAAGTAGGATGTCAGCCGGAAAGTAGTTTTCTTGAGTCAGGAGCGATATTAAGAGATGGTAGGTGAGAATATTGGATGAGAGGGAAAAACTACTAGAAATTCGTAATCTAAAGACATATTTTTACACTGAAGAAGGAGTATTAAAAGCAGTAGACGGTGTTGATCTACTTCTGCATTCTGGTGAAACTTTGGGACTTGTAGGAGAATCGGGTTGCGGCAAGAGTGTGACATCCATGTCTATTATGCGTTTACTACCTTCTCCTCCAGGAAAAATCGTTGACGGTAAGATACTTTTTAAGGGGCGGGATTTGGCACAACTCAGTCAGAAAGAAATGCGCAAACTTAGGGGCAATGATATTTCTATGATTTTTCAAGAGCCCATGACATCTCTGAATCCTGTATTTACTATTGGTAATCAAATATCTGAAGCCATTTTGCTTCATAAGGATGTTACTAAACGGGAGGCAAGAAGACAGTCAATTGAAATGTTAAAAAAAGTGGGGATACCATCACCAGAGAAAAGGATAGACGATTATCCTCATCAACTAAGTGGAGGTATGCGTCAAAGAGCAATGATTGCTTTGGCTCTTTCCTGTGATCCGCAGCTCTTAATTGCTGATGAACCAACTACAGCTCTTGATGTGACCATTCAAGCTCAAATTCTTGAACTCATGAACGATTTAAAGAAATCGTACAACATGTCTATTATGTTGATAACCCATGATCTTGGGGTTGTTGCTGAAACTTGCGATACAGTGGCCGTCATGTATGCTGGCAAAATAGTTGAATATACCGATGCAAAAGGCCTTTTCGGTAATCCAAGCCATCCATATACTTGGGGGTTAATGAATTCTATTCCTCGATTGGACCAGAATATCGAGAAACTACATACTATTGCCGGGGTCGTTCCTAATCCTTTGGATTTTCCTGAAGGATGCAAATATAATACCAGATGTCCTATCGCAGATGACAAATGTCTCCAACAAGAAGCTGAGCTTCAAGAGATACGCAAAGGGCATAAGGTTAGGTGCTGGCATTACGAGCGACTTGAGCAATTGAAAAAAGTCCATTAGATAAGATTCATATCTGGAGGTGAGTAGTTTGGCAGTTGAATCAAACGCTCTGTTGCGTGTGAATAATCTGAAGAAATACTTCCCGATAAAGGCAGGGCTATTCAGGAAGACGGTAGCGCAAGTCAAGGCCGTTGATGACATAAGTTTCTATATAAATGAGGGTGAAACACTCGGCCTTGTAGGTGAGTCGGGATGCGGAAAATCTACAACGGGAGCAACTATCCTACAATTGGAGAAAGCTACAGCAGGGGAAGTCATTTTTCAGGGCAAAGATGTACTCTCTTTTTCCAAAAAAGAGATTAGAGGGATGCGAAGGGATATGCAGATTATCTTCCAAGACCCTTATGCTTCCTTGAATCCCAGAATGACTGTGACTGAGATAGTTGGAGAACCGCTAGACATCCATAAGTTAGTTCGAAACAAACAAGAAAAAAAAGAAAGGGTAAAACAACTGCTAGGTAGTGTCGGGTTGTCTACAGAGCACATGCATCGTTATCCCCATGAGTTTAGCGGAGGACAGAGACAAAGGATAGGGATAGCCAGAGCTCTAGCAGTAGAACCCAAACTAATAATCGCTGATGAACCTGTCTCTGCACTAGATGTCTCAATCCAGGCTCAAGTGATCAATCTCTTACAGGAATTGCAGCAGGAGTACGGTCTGACGTATCTCTTTATAGCGCATGACCTAAGTGTTGTTAAGCATATTAGCGACAGGGTTGCCGTCATGTACCTGGGTAAGATCGTTGAAATGACTTCCAAAGTGGATATTTACGATAATCCTCTTCATCCATATACTCAATCACTTCTGTCGGCAATTCCGATACCCGATCCTACGATTAATAAGGAGCGGATTGTTTTGGAAGGAGATGTGCCGAGCCCCATAAACCCACCATCTGGTTGTCGTTTCCACCCGCGTTGTCCACACGTCATGGAAATCTGCAGAGGAGAAGACCCAGAGTTCAAAGTGTATGGCGATAATCACTATGTTGCCTGTCACTTCTTAGATCGTTAATGTCGCAGTAAATGGGAGGTGGAAACATTGAATGTCAACGAAGCGATTGCAGGTTTACAGATTGTTGGCAGACAAATGATAGAAGATGATTTGGTCTGGGGGAATGCGGGTAATATTAGCATGCGCATTGGCCCGGAACGTTTTTTGATTACAGCGAGTGGTTCGTCCCTCGGTTCCCTTGAGAAAGACGATCTAATTGAGTGCTCTCTATCGGGAGAACCCGTTAATCTACACGGGAGAAAACCGTCCAAGGAAGTATCGATGCATGCGGCGGTCTATCGTAGACGTCCTGACGTGGGAACAGTGCTGCACGCCCATCCCTTCTATGGATTAATTATGGCATGCAGTAAAGACGATGTGCCCCGGAACTGGTTTGTAGAGAATATGTATTATCAAGAACGAGTTGCTCGGGTAAGCTATTTCCACCCCGGCTCTACGGCATTGGCCACTGCAGTGGAAGAAAAAATCACCTTGGCTAATCTGCTCATTATGGAAAACCATGGCATTTTGGCATGTGATGTGAATTCGAAAGAAGCCTATTTGGCACTCCATTCGCTAGAAATCGTGAGCAAAATGTATGTGACCAGCAACGCTGCGGGCATTTCCATCCCAGGATTATCTGAGGAATTAGTACGAGAGTTTCTGGAGGAATCAAACTACAAGCCAAGAAGGGAGTGGCCTAGTTCATGATTGGGGTAGTTGCAGATGACATTACAGGTGCAAATGACATAGGAGCAATGTTCACAATTGGTGGCTACACTGCAGACGTATACGGATATGATGACGATGTCGATTTTCGCTATGGTCGCCCTGATGTGATTATTCTAGACACCAACTCACGACTTGACGCAGGCGATGAAGCCTACAAGAAAGTTCGTCACGCAGTACAGCGCTTGCAAGAGATAGGCTGTACGCTCTTTTTTAATAAAACTTGTTCCGTTTTTCGCGGCAATATTGGTCCAGAATTCGACGCTATGTTGGATCAACTTGAGCAGGATTTCGCCGTCGTTGTTGTTGGTTTTCCCAAAAATGGGCGCAAGACAGTGAACGGCATACACTATGTACATGGCGTCCCACTAGCAGAATCGGAATTTCGAAATGACCCCATTCATCCTATGACAGAATCAAATTTGGTCAAGATTTTATCAGCACAGACAACTAGAGGGGTAGGACTGATTGAACATACCATTTTAGAACAGGGCGTGCAGGCACTACGTAATCGGGCTGAGGAAATGCGAAATGACTACGATTATGTAATTATAGATGTGGAAGATCAAGATTCCTTGCGTACAATTGCCAGAGCATTCAAAGATGAATACATCTTGTGCGGCAGTTCGGCGCTTGGCGAAGAGCTTCCGGGCGTTCTAAAGAGACTCAGGGATACGCAGGCTACGCTACCTGTTGCCAGCTATGATGGACAGGGCATTTTGTGTGTCGCCGGAAGCCTGATGCCACAGACGCGTGCCCAGGTAGAATATAGTGTAAAAGAGGGTCTTATTCCATATGAGTTAGATACCGTTTCGTTAATGGAAGCAGCCCATAGACAAGACGTCTTAGCAGAGTTGAAACACGCTATCATAACTCATATGAACAGTGGGCGCGATGTAGTGTTGCATTCTAGCAATGATCCAGACGTTGTTGCCAAGACGAAAGAATTAGGAGCAAAACGTGGTCTCACAGATGCCCAGGTAGGAAGAGTAGTGTCGCAAAGCCTAACGCAAGTAGTGGTTGATTGCCTGCAAAAGACTGGACAAATTCGGTTTTTGACAGCTGGAGGCGAGACGTCGAATGCTATCTGCCAGGGATTGGGCATCACGGGGATGCGTGTCTGGAAGGAAATCCAGCCGGGAGTGCCTTCTTGTTATTCGTTGGAACAAAAACCACGGTTGTTTGTCTTAAAGTCAGGTAGCTTTGGTAAACCCGATTTTTTCGTACGTGCTCTTGAACACATGAAGCAGGAGTAAAACTTGCTTTCGTACCTAAATATAGCAAGAGAAGCTTGCCTGTAATGGGTAAAGAAAGACTTTGCATAAGAGACCTCCGCAATAGTAAGATAGTATTGTGTTTGTCCGAAATTTGAGAGTGTCTCTATACACAAAAATAGTTCATGGGATGATTCTGCAAATTAAAACACGTATTGGATCCTGAACTGTGATCGGCATGTCCGCCTAGCTCATTGTAGTTTCCTCTTGCCGTGCGTAATGCTGGGCTTTTGAGAGCATATTGCTAAGAAACGATGATTCAGGTATAGAACGTGTGAAGATGCAAGTGGCAATCATTAGCTGCTATGGAGGGATATTTGTTGCCTAGATGTGTACCGCAAAATATGGAAAGAGCATTGTCAGCCCTTCCGCCAATTCCAGAAAACACGGATGTTGACTACATGTTAGCTGATCTCATTTCTAAAGATCCAAGAAAAGTCATAGTATTGGATGATGATCCAACAGGGACCCAAACCGTGCACGGTGTAAAGGTCATAACCAAGTGGAGCGAAGAACGTTTCATTAACGTCTTGGAGTCAGATGATCGTCTCTTTTATGTATTAACAAATTCTCGTAGTCTCCCTGAAGAACAAGCTGTCGATTTGACGAAGCAACTGGTTGCCAGCCTGAACCGGGCTGTCAAAAAAACTAACTCTAAAATATCAATCATTAGCCGTAGCGACTCAACGTTACGCGGACACTTTCCCGCTGAAACTGTAGCAGTAATAGATACTGTTCGCAATGGGTTGGGGATGGAGTTTTGCGGACAAGTTGTCGTACCCGCCTTCTTCGAAGGAGACAGATATACCTTTGATGACGTTCATTGGGTTCGGCAAGGGGACATGCTGGTTCCAGCAGCACAAACCGAATTTGCCAAGGACCCTGCGTTTGGATTTAGATCATCGAATCTTGTGGAGTGGGTTCTAGAAAAAACAGACGGTGCCGTAACCAGAGATGCTATCGTTTCCATACCTATTGAAGTTATCAGAAGAGAGGGGGTTCCTGGGGTATATCGGATTCTGCAGAAAGCCCCCTGGAATAGCGTGATAGTGTCTAATGCCACGTCCTATTATGACTTGAAAACGCTGGTTTGTGGATTACTGAGATCTGAGGCAGACGGACACAACTACGTCTATCGTACCGCGGCTTCTTTTGTTCCAATTTACGGCGGAATTAGCTTGAGGGACAGCTTATCCCGTGAGGAGCTACGTGATCTTAGCGGAAATAACACAAACGGTGGTCTTGTAGTTGTTGGTTCCCATGTCGAGACTACGAATCAACAGTTGAAGTCATTGTTAAACGCAAAGAAAGTGAGCGGAATAGAGCTGTCGGTAACAGACCTTTTGCATGAGGCAGCCAGGGAACTAGAAATCGCCAGGATAATAAATGCTGTAAGTAGAAATTTGGTGAGTTCGACTGACACTGTGATTTACACCTCAAGAACCGTACTGGAGGGAACCGGAAAAGATGGCTACCTGCAGATTGGAAGTGTTATTTCAGATGCACTTGTACGGATTGTTCGAGGATTAGCAGCTGAACCAAAGTTTCTAATTGCCAAAGGAGGAATTACCTCTAGTGTACTCGCCACTGATGCCTTGGGGTCAGAGACTGCTCATGTTCTAGGGCAAATTCTACCAGGTGTTCCTGTCTGGCGTATGGGCGAAGAAACAACTGTGCCAGGAAAACCTTACGTCATATTTCCAGGTAATGTCGGTGACGAAGGTAGTTTGTTAAAAGCTGTGCAATTGCTAAGTTAAGTCCTAGCGGCGCAATAGTCCTAGAGATGGCCGTCATAACTGTAATTGATAAACATGCGAGATCCATCGATAGTTATCACTCAAAATAACCGACAGGAGATGTGAATAATGGCCTATGTCTCAGCTACGGATATGGTGATCGATGCCAGAAACCGGAAGTATGCGGTAGGGCACTTTAATCTGAACAACATGGAGTTCATTCGTGCCTTTTTACTCGCAGCTCAGGAGACGCAGTCACCAATGATCTTAGGAGTATCAGGAAGTACTGCGAAATACATGGGGGGTTATCGCTCCATCGTTGGAATGGTCAAGCCCTTTATTGACCATTTGGCTATTACGGTTCCTGTGGCCTTGCATGCTGATCATGGTAACTTTGCGCAGGTACTTGATGCTATTGATGCTGGTTTCAGTTCAGTAATGTTCGACGGCTCTTCACTTCCTTTTGAAGAAAACTTGCACAAATCCGAGCAATTGGTGGAAATTTGTCGGAAGAAGGGCATCTCACTCGAATGCGAGGTTAACGGGATTGGAGGTGAGGAGGACGGAGTGGTAACAGTTGGTGGAACTGCTGACCCAGAACAGTGTCGGCGCTTGGGATTGATAGGTATCAATATGCTCGCAGCTGGAATTGGCAATATTCACGGAAAATACCCTGCAGATTGGCCAGGCCTTCACTTTGATTTATTGGAGGAGATAGCCCGAATTACCGACTATACACCACTTGTTTTGCACGGAGGTTCACAAATTCCAGCCAATATGCTTCGCCGTGCTATTGCATTGGGGATCTCCAAGATTAACGTGAATACAGAATGTCAAATGGCGTTTGCCGCGGCTGTCAGAGAGTATATAGAGCAGGGGAAGGATCGTATTGGGACAGGATATTCCCTGCAGACTTTGCTCTCGCCTGGTGTGGAAGCTATACAGAGAGTAGCTATGGACAAGATGATGTTGTTTGGAAGCGTCGGGAAAGCCTAAGGTCTTAGGCTTTGGTGGGAGGTGAATAACGTGTACGTTTATAAGGTGCCTGAAACGGTTATTGGTTATGAAATCACCAATCAAATGGGAACGTTGCTTAAAGAAAGGGGCAAGAGCCGTGCTCTGATTCTTTGTGATGGGTTTCTTGCGGAGAACGGTCTAATTGAGAGTGCACTTTCTAGTTTGGAAACCAAGGGCTTGAGATATGAGCTCTTTACCGAAATAGAGCCAGAGCTTCCTGTAGAAACAATCGAAAAGGCATTCGAAGTCGCAGAACAGCTAGAATTTGACGCAATCGTTGCTATTGGTGGCGGTAGTTGTATTGACTGCGCTAAGATACTCTCAGCGATGGTTGCTAATGGACAGTCAGTCAATGAAATGATTGGTACTGGGAAAGTGAAGGGACCTGGTATTTTTACTGCGGCCGTACCCACAACTTCTGGTACCGGTGCAGAAGTCACTCCAAATGCCATTGTCAAATGGTCTAGTCAAAACCGGAAGGATTCAATTGTCAGTTCATTCATAGTTCCAGATTTGGTTATACTTGATGCTTCGCTTACCATTACCCTGCCCGCCCACCTTACAGCGTGGACCGGACTTGATGCTCTGACTCATGCTATTGAAGCATTTACCTCTAAGCGTTCTAATGCTTATAGCGACATGTACGCACGAGAAGTGATTCGATTGATTGCGGGATCTTTACGAACAGCAGTTTATTCCCCGCATAATAGAGTGGCAAGAGAAGAGATGCTATTCGGTAGCTTTCTGGCAGGATTCTGCATTACTCACGCTGGAACTGGTGCGGTGCACGCCCTTGCATATCCACTCGGTGGTACTTATGATGTGCAACATGGTTTGAGCAATGCCGTCTTCCTCGCAGAAGTAATGAAAGCTAACCTACCAGCTTGCATCGGCAAGTACGCCGAAGTTGCAGGGCTGTTCGGTTGTGATGAACCACGATGGCTTCGAGACAAGGCAGAAAAGTCAATTGCGTTAATCAACGAGTTGTGTACAGATCTGGGAATTGATGAATGGCGAAAGACCATCCCTCTCAAGGATGGAGACATAAATGCGTTTGCTGAAGAAGCGCATAGTATACGCAGATTGATGGACAACAATCCTAGAGAACTCAGCCTTACCCAGGTGAGAGATATCTATGAGTCAGTGTTTTTTGATGTTGGGTCTTAACTTCCATCAAGGTTCAAAACTAAATGTAAGCGCCAAAGGGAGCCCACCTACCAACTTCTACGTCATGGTGAGATAATAGGTTCATCATCGCAAAGTAGTTGGTTTTTATCGGAAACAAGGCGAAACAGCAATTGTGGGACGAACGCATCAAAACCTTTTTGGCCAGTGGCCTGAGCCAACGGGCTTGGTGTCAAAAACAGGGATTACCGGAACACCAACTTAGGCGAGGAGCCGTGGAAATTGAAGTGGCGGTTGGCTACCCTGTTATGGGATAATAGGTTTGGGAAACCAAATCCATACTAGGAGGCACCGCCAATGCCAGCATACCACAAGAAAACCAAACAGTCGACAGAGAAGAAGATCTCATTGCCTATTGAACAGTTAACCCTGCCAGACTTGAGAGAAGCGGTTAAAGGACGATTCGCAAGTTTCTGTACAGCTGTCGGAATTCAAGCATTGATGACATTGATGGAGCAGGATGTTGAATCCATGGCCGGTCCAAAAGGCAAACACAACCCCAAAAGGACGGCCTATCGCCATGGTACACAATCCACTTCGATTCCGATGGGGAATCAACGCATAGCCATTGAGCGGCCTAGAGTACGCTCAATTGAGACCGATCAAGAGTCACCTATTGAGAGTTATGAGGCATTTACCAATGATGATCAGTTGCTAGAAGCAGCCTTGAATCGTATGTTGTACGGGATGTCCACAAGAGATTATGAACATGGAATTGACGACTACAATGATGTGGCTAAGACATCAGGCACATCTAAGAGCACCGTTAGTCAACGGTTCATCAAAGCCAGCGCTAAGGAAGCAAAGAAGGTACTTGGACGTTGATTTGACGATGAAACTATTCCTGTCATACTGATCGATGGCATCGTTTTGGGAGACTATACAGCAATTGTGGTTGTAGGGATTGATGCTGGATGAAGCGTAAATTGCGTCAAGCTTGGTCTGCACCGAGCTATGCCGAAGCCGTCCGACAGCTGCGTAGTTTAGCAACATCCCTTAGTATCGACCACCCCGATGCTGCAGCGAGCTTGCGTGTTACTCAAATTCTACTGCACTCAGGACAAGCTCGTTCAAGAGACCAACGAGCATACCACCACCAACGCCAAAAAGCAAACCTTTGCTTGGGCGAATAGCAAGGCGGATATTCGGAACGTAACTGCCGCGAGTGGGTTAGGCACCCTATTTGGTGCCCGAGTCACCTAGACCTTTAAGGTAAAGTTCAACTAAAGTGCCCGGTAAGATCAAAAAAAGACCCGGTACCCATATGAATACCAGGCCCAAGCTCTTAGATTTTCTTAACGACACTAGATTTCAAAAGCATCGCCCCTAAACCATCTATTTTGCAGCTAATATCATGTACCCCATCACTAGGATCATGAATCAACCTAATGTTCTTAACTATGGTGCCTCTTTTTATTGAAGAGGTGCCTTTTAGTTTCAGTTCCTTGATGACTGTAACTGTGTCACCATCACTCAAAGCGTTGCCGTTTGAATCTCTAATGACTGCTTCTTCTGTATCTTCAACCTCAAGATCAGCCGCTGTCCATTCATAAAAGCATTCTGGACAAGTTAATACATTGCCATCTTCATAAGTATACTTAGAGCCACACTCCGGACAACTAGGTAGTTTCCCCATCCCAAACACCTCCAGTCAAGTTTCATTGATGACAATTTCAATCGTACCATACTGCGGGTACTTAAGCAAAAGGCGGGATATCCTTTGAAGACATCTGCTACGAGATATGACCTCTACCGCCCCAAGGTAGCGCGCTTATTCCGACTGCGTTTTAAAACTGACAAGGACTTTGTGTTGATCCATTGAAGTTCTAGTAGTAGTTTAGTCTACTCTGGAAGAGACGGGATGATCAACCCAAAGCAGGCTACGAAGCTGACTACTCTATGGATGGGAGAACTGTTTTTCAAGGAGGAGTTTGTAATTGACAAGATCAAAACTAACGGCTTTCATCGTTGCATGTCTGTTACTAATCACGGCAGGAGGTGCTTGTGGCACCGAGGTCGCGAAGGCCCAATCCCGAGCTAAAGTGGCTATGACTTTACATGAGAATGCCTGGATCGATGTTGCAGATAGGGCCAAAAGCGATCCTGCTTATAAGTATGCCATTTACCAATCCCGGACAATTGCTGTAAAACACCCCGAGATCTACTTGCAGGCTGATGCCTTGTTCAATGAAATATTGACGTCCGAGAAGAATATGGGTGCTTATTACCTAAATCGCACGCAAGATTTGATGCGCCAAGAGGAGGAATATAGGGAGATTCAACACAAGGGTGGCGATGGCTTTAAGTGGTCATCATTTTCCATCGAGAATCACAATCCGGTAGGCTACAAAGAAATGTATCATACAGAGGCGTTTATGCCATTTATCGATATACGACTGCATTTTATGGGTTCGTCCCTAAAGGGGACCGACTGGCAGGCAACACCGCTATCCATGGCTGAGTTCTTATACTTTCAAAATGGAGCCAAAAAGAACTCTTTCCTCATAGTTACCGGAAAAGGAACGGCGTATCTTTATAGCCCGCCGGGACTTTTCTCCAAGGAAAAATTAGTTAGGTACGATGGCGAAGAAACCGAACAGATAGAGGAGACGGTTGTACTTATTTTCAATGAAGATTATGTCTGGTATCCCTTAATGGACAGGGATGATCGTAATGAAAGCACGAGACTATTGAAGCTTGTAGAAACATATGCTGAAGAGGGCCAAGTGCCCAAGTTAACGGCGGTAGAAAAAGGGATAGTTGAAAAGCTTAGGCAGCATACCGGATTCGATTCCAAAACAGACGAGCTCTTTGCACTAGCCTATGCAGCAAAATTGCATGCAACTACCTGGGATTATCATCGGGAAATATTTAAGGAGCTATATCCAAGGTATTCCGCTGAATATGGATTTGGCCGCCACGCTCCCAGCTTTATTTCGTATAGGAATGCACACGTAGCGTGGTTGAGCAATCTAATTTCCCCGATAACGGCAGAATTAGCTGCTATAGCCAGAGAAAATGTTGGTAGCCGTTCCCTAAACCGAATTGTTGCTCCAATGGTAGCTGAGCACATGAAATATACAGAAACTAATAATGGACGCACCAACCTTAATTTATGGCACCACTCTGAGCTACACTACCTAAACATAGACGACAATCTCTTGAGCAAAGCTGGAAACTGTATCTATTCTGCAACAAACTCCGCTGCTATGCTAGATTTGGCAGCGATTCCGAACTTGGAGATCTATGTAGCAGGCCTGAAGTACGAAAAGAGAGGCGGCGGTCATGCTTATACAGTCATTTTTAGGAATGGCCAGTATGGAACGCTTGAAAACGGTGATTGGGCGCCAGACTTTAACGGCCTTTATGATTCAAGATTTTTCAGCAGAGAGGGTACTGTCATTTCCGCCGTCACTTTGAAAAACGGGTGGATTAACTTTACAAATGAGAGTGATGTAGACATACGTGAGATCACGACTTCGCTAGAAAAGAGTGAAGTGCTCACAACATTGGAGAGTTTTAGAGACAAGACCCGGGAACAAACCAAAATCGGGACAGAACATTCTTCTAATAAGGCAATCCAGGTCTACGATATCTCCACGTTCATAAGCAGATTTCCAAGAATGGAAATCACCCAAATGGGGTTTTGAACTACTAAACGTGCTGAGTCAACCCTACAACAGGCAGAAGAATAAATCTTCCGCCTGTTTTTTATTGCTTGGATTCCGTTGGAATGGGTTCAATGAATTTGACAAAGGCTTTTCGGTGTAGACTTGCACATTAAGTCA
>DIPH01000012.1 GCA_002424045.1 Firmicutes bacterium UBA5493
TCCGGAAAAGTGTTGACAACCCATCCAGGAAGCGGGTAAGATTAGGAATATAAATTAGTCCAGCATTTATCAACGGTCTTCCAATTAAGCTTTAAGCGTCTAGCCACCTGGGATCTCTTAAATCCTAGCTCCTTTAGTTGATGAATTTCAATGAACATTTTCCACCTCACCAATTTACTCCCACCTCTCTATTAACAATCTATCAGTTAACGAGAGGCTTGGTCTAGAATTTGTCCATTTTTATCTGCCGAAATGGGTCCCTTTTATTATACCGGTTACAACGTTAGCCTCTTCCCAAGCATAACTACCCACTGCATCTATAAACGCTTCTGTAACAGCGGTATGATTGACTGGTGATGATTCGATAATCTCAAAAACCAAAGATCCCTCATTCCTCATGAACATGTCGTATGTAGGGCGTTGCTTGGAACACGTCTACACTAGACCAAAACGTTTCAGCAGTAGGATGTAGTGTATCAGAATCAAACCTCCACGCTATTATGCCTGCATCGGAATAATCTACCGTCGTTATACTAAACGGATACCCCTCTTCTACTATAATGACGCACCTTCAACCTCTAATAGAACACCATCCTCGCCGATAAAATACACCGCTGGCAACACGTGATGGGTGAAGTAGCTAGCATTCAATTGAATCACATTACCGACTCCGGGCAACGGAACAATCTCCGCTTCATAATTTGTATAGAGCGGGTCAATAGATGATGAAATGTCCTTTATTCTGTTGGTTCCATCTAGGGGTTGCTGAACAGCCAGATATCAGCAACACAAAGCCCAGTTTTGATTGGGAAATAGCCAACTGAAAAAACGGACAAGAAGAATCCGAAGCTTGCGCTCCAAATTCAGCACCAACAGTTGCAAGGCGATAACAGTCTCACAGGTTTCCTGGAGACGTGTCATGACTAACCCAAGTCCGTAAAAGCGTTTGCCCTCTCCGAATTTGCCTTCGACTCCATTGCGGATCTTGGTATCGTCTCGTTCTTGCTTACGCTGCTCTTTCAATACTTTCGGATCCTTGGACGGGCGCCCTAGGGGCGGGCCAGACAGGCGTATGTTGTGCTTTTTGCAGAATCGGAGATTGTCTCGGTTCCGGTAGATCTTATCGGCATAGACCACCGCATGACGGTTATCTAGAAGCGTTAGCGGACTCTTTTGTGCTAGCTTTTCTATGATCCTAAGGTTACGGCCAACATAGCGCAACTGCTGACCATTGGTTTTGCGAATCTCGCGCTTTGAGTGCTTCCTTTTCCGTTCAAACCGAAGATACTGTTTCCTCGCTCTTTGCCGGTATGTTCTAGGTTTCTTGCACGTTCCAACATGGGGTGCATGGAGCACATCAATGATCTCTTCCAAGGCTTCCCTGGCATCATTAAGCAATCTGGAGTCGGTTGGGTACTGAATATCCACTGGGACGCAGGTGGCATCGAGAATCAGATTCCCTTTGTTCTCTGGCTCCTTAGAGCTAGCGTCTTCACCACCCCCGGAGGTTCCCGCCCGAGGATCGTCATCGTCACTTTGAGAATGTTTTTCTTCTTCCAGAAACAGCAGCTCATTGAGCTCGTTAATGATATCTTTGCCGAGACGTTTGCGAAAATGAACTAAGAGTGATGCATCAAATGGTGGTTCCTGCACAAAAACAGGCAAGCCGATAAAGTACTGCAAATAGGGGTTTTCGGTGATCTCAGCCACTGTTTCTCGGTCGGAAAGGTTCTTCTTATTCTGAATGATGAGTGTTCCTAGAGCCATCCGAACAGCATAAGCCTTTTGGCCGGCATTCGGATTTCCTAAAGACTCGATGTATCGCTCCTCTGCAATTTCCCAAGGTATCATAGCGGCTAACTTGCACCAGCGATTTTCAGGATTCAACTGCCCTTCAAAGGGCATGAAAAACTCATGGGGTAACAATAGCTGTTTTGCGTTATGTTTATACATGATTTATCAGCTCCAGGTGCAAAGTTATTTCAAGAAAACAACGATCTCTTGATACTATTATAACACGAAAAGAGCCGTAAATCCAGGATTCATCGGCATTTAGCTGTTGTTCAGCAACCCCCATCTAGCAATGTCACCAAGAAGAACGCAGCTTCGGCGGAAACTTTGAAGCCGTCATTGGCGGTTGGCGCAAAGCCGAATAGCTTTAGGTCACCCGACTCAACCTCAAAGTGCGTTTGCTCTTGGACAGAACCCTCTAAAAACCAAGGGTAGGCATCTTCAAACAGCGCCCTGACAAAACTCGCGGATACAAAAGCGTTCTCTGCCTTTGCACCATCGGGCACTAAAGTAATCGTCAGCATTAATACCAAACCCGCCCACAACACAACAGTTCGAATTCGCCTTCTTACGGTCAAGATTTTGCACCTCCACTTGAGTCCTCCGACAGGTCTAGATTCGCTCAAATAAAGCACTCTGTATTCTTAATAGCCAGCGCTTTCCTATATACTTTCTCAGACGTTATGCCGCTTATTCACTGCCCGCTCCTTTCGCTCTCAAACTCTGCTCAGTGGGCATCCCCATGGGACAAAGCCCCGAGAACTAATACCCGTATTTTAGCCCCTCATCTGAAAGCGCTTCACGGTGTTGGAGAACAAAACGATCACCTGGGGTGTTGATATGCCCTTCGGAATGTTGTGCACTTGTACGTGGTAGGATTCACCATCAAGGCCCAGTGTAACGCCTGTAAATGTCGGGGCGATGGCCTTGTCGGATATCTTTAGGATCAATGGTGTGAGCACCTCGCTTTCGAGCTATTTATCGAGAACATGGTTAGTCGCTCTTATTAGGAACTCTGTTCCAACGGTTTTATTTTGTCAATTCGATAGATGTGGCCCACAATCTCAATCTCGTCGTACAACTGCTTCCCCAATAACTCGCGCTCATAGCTTTTCATCAAATGCTTGTTATGTGGGTTTTCCTCTAGCTCTACAGGAAATGCAATAGCCCCATCAGTTGAAGTCAGCCAGACCTCATCTCCGTATGACACTTTCGTTTTCTCTTTCCCAGGTATAGCTACATCCGCTTTCTGTACTTTACCCTTCCCTGCAGGCTGCGGCTTAGGCACCGCTCTAAGTTTCAGCTGTTGTGGCTTGCCTGGTAATGGTTGAGCAACGCTTTCTAACTGCTCCAATGTCCTTCCTTTTCTTTTCTGTTCCTGTTCTATTCGAGAAACCAAACGTTGGATTTCATTCTTTTGGTCCTTCCACCAATCAGTGCTCCACACCCTCGCTATTGTCCATCCCCGAGACTCCAAATATGTTTGCCTGTGGATATCCCTTTCGCGGGCCGATTTAGAGCTGTGATACGTAGCCCCATCACACTCGATACCCAGGATAAAAGCCGAACTTGGCTCATCATAGACTCCCAAGTCAATTCTGTAACCGGATACACCAATCTGGGAACGAACGTCATAACCCAAACCGCGCAATGCTTCAGCAACCTGTTCTTCAAACATACTGTCATATCGTGCTTCATCTGCAACAGTAACACCAGTGTCAAGTAGGCTGCTTAATACAGCACTGGTTACTTCTGAATCCCCTGCTGATACAGCCCTTGTATATTCGAGATAAGCTTTAAGCAACTTTGGACCTTCGGACTTGCCGTCTTCTACTCTGAGATCCTCAGGTTCGATAGAAGTTACCAAGTATATCTTTTTCTTCGCCCTACTTACAGCTACATTTAGGCGATTACCTCCTCCTTCCCGGTTTAATGAACCGAAGTTAGCCCTGACACGGTTGTGCTGGTCAGGACCGTATCCGACCGAGAATATGATGATGTCCCGTTCATCACCTTGGACATTTTCTATGTTCTTAACAAACAGCCCGACATCTTGGTTTCCCTCTTGCCGATTCTGCTCTTCTGCATACATCGCAGCAAAAGAAGGATCGTTAATTGCCTGGTGATCCAACAGATCTTGAATTAGGTCCTTCTGAGTATGATTGAAGGTCACGACTCCAATGGTTTCTCGCTCTTGTCTAGTTCGCAACAGCTGATCAATGATCTCTACGACTTTCTTAGCCTCTACCAGATTGTTCCTAGCCAAACTCCACTTGCCGTTCACCTTGATGCGTTCAATCGGTGGAACTTTTGGAGTATGGTTGTTAGGGGATACTTGAAGCTGAGCTTTATAAAACGCGTAATTGGAGAAGTCAATTAATTCAGCATATCTTGACCGATAATGATAATTCAAATTCACCCCACCAAAGTTCACAACAGCCAAGTCAAGAAGACTCTCGACTTCAGCAGCTGGTGCCATCTCGGCTTCAACATCGTCGTCCACCGGTTCGTCTAGTCTTCTAGCAAAAAGATCATCGGGTCGTAACTGTCTCGCATCTCCTGCGACAACTACTTGTTTAGCTCTAAAAATGGCGGGGATAGCATTTTCCACAAACATCTGGGAGGCCTCATCAAAGATTATAACGTCAAACAAATCGGATTCAAGGGGAAATGCGTCCGATACCGCTTCGGGGCCCATAAGCCAACAGGGAAAAAGTCTGAGTATTTCATTGGTAAACTCACCTACGTACTTGCGAATTGGCCACAAATGGCTTCGCTTGTTTGCCTGATACTTAAGTTGATTGTGATTGCTCGCACTCCTCAGAAATCGAGAAGTCCAATCGCTGCAGATTACATTAGGAACAGTCTTCCGCTTTTTCTGCAATGACTGTTTAATATTGGCTACTCTTTTCTCATAGCTGTCACCATCAACCAAAAGCTCCCGCGCATCTGAGGCAGATTCCTGTTCTCGAAGACATAATAGCAGATACGCTTCTGCAACTCGTTGCAAGACTCGTGACGGTGTTTCCTGGTGCTCCTGCATACATTCGTATACAAAGTCTGCTATAGTGCGTTCTTCCTCTGATAGTCGTGAAATTTTAGCAAGCAAAGAGCCATAATTCTCAGCCTCATCAAGCGTCGTCTTGATTTCATCAATCAGCACATGGTAATTGTAATCATCGCTTTCTAAGAAGCGCCCAGCAAACAACTCAATCCCTTGTGAAGAAAAAACACTACTGAGAGGCTTAATTTTGAGCAGAATGTCCTCTCGGGCTTTCACAATGGTAGCGATAAGCTCGCTTACCCGTTCTAAGCGTTTATGGTATTCCGAGTGCTTTTCTTGTTGCATCTTTCTATCGCGGCTATAGTTGAGCCAATATCCTAAGGTCCACCAGCGACCATCGCTACACGGCTCCAGCAGTTCAGGACATTGTTCCGAAATAATCTCCGAAGCGATTTGCTCGGCCAAATCCTGCGATGTCGGATAGTCAGCGATCTGTAACTTCTGCAACACTTCTCCAAACCAATCGTTCTTCTTCAGTTCTGCACACCCATTGACTTCAAGATCCCGTAGCACCGCTTCAGCAGTTAAGACATCAATTCTGTTTACGCTCCTATTAACAAACCTCAGCAGGGGGTATTTGCTCAAAGCTTTACATTGCAGATAGGCTTCTAGAATACCATCTTGAGTCAGATTCTGTTTGGCGAGCTCGAGTTCCTCATACCCCATACCCTCAAATGGATTACTGCGCCCTAACCTAACAACTAAGTCGACTACAATATCCGAGTCAGAGAGGTTACTGGTTTTGATATACAATTGTTGCAATGACAGTCCGCATTCGTGCGTCGAATGGAGCGTGGTCCAGCTCTTCTGAAGAACATTTAGCTCTTCATCGACTTGCTGCCCAAGCAGCTTAACTGTCATAGGAGTGTGTGAAATCCCTTTTTCAACGTATTCGAGACTACTAGAAACATGGTTATAAAAAGCCCGTTTGTCAGCCACTCCGTCGTGAAGCAACACCATCTTGGAGTGCAGAGGTGCCAATCGATTGTGGACTACATCAAGAGCTGCTCTCTTCTGGGAAACCATCAATACACGCTTTCCTTTGGCAAGGCTATTCGTTATGATGTTGGCGATAGTCTCTGACTTGCCGGTACCAGGTGGACCATGAATCACGATATGCCCGCCCTCACCGACCCTTTGTACCGCCTTCTCCTGGCTGTGATCCAGGGGACTAATAAAAAAATGGTCAACTTCCTTGACAGGCTCAGTCATTTCAGATTGAACGCCATCTGATGTGTCTCCAGAAGATAGCAACGAAGAGATAGGGCTTTTTGCGATATTTCGGGTCTTGAGTTTACGGTAATCTGCATAAATCGAATTAGACGTGGGAAATTGGCCTAGAATGAGATGATGTCTTAATACTAGAGTTCCCCGGGAAAAACTAGGCGTAGTATCCTTTGTGTATTCTTTGAATACTTGTATGCCGGAAATACCGATGTCACTAACTGGAATGCCGTGGCTCTCTAGTTCGCCTAAGGCTAAAGCGACAATTTCGTCTATGGATTCTGGGTTATCGCTCAGCTCCCATTCTAATTCGGGTGGAGAAACCTCGTTAGCTTTGGCATGCGCAAATACCAAGACTTTGTTCAACTGCGCATTCACTCCGGCACTTTTCTCCAAATACCATCTGTTCTTGTCTTTCATCAATCTTATAGGAAATAGCATAAGGGGAGCTCTAACAAAACTGCCATCGAGCAATACCCCTTCCACAAAAGGGTAACCAAGGAATAATTCTTGCCTGCCCGTTTCCCTTTCAACAGAGTTGACTTCCCTGTATAGGTAGTTGATCCCTTGGCTAAGCGCAATTAACGACTTATGCCTTTCTTCTACTTTCGCCAAAGCTTGATCCAGTTCTCGTTGGTATTCTTTCTTGAGCTCGCTCAACTCCGAATCAATATCTTCTTCGTCCACCAACTTGCTTAAGATAGCCTTCTGATCATCATATTCTTCCTTCAAACGATCTCTTGCATTCTTCTCGTTCTGCTGTTGATCACGGTAAGGATCATCGAGTAGCAAAAATCTCTGACAGTCGTTTCTAAGCAGAAAGGAGGCAACTTCCGATGAACGATCATTATATAATCTGTCCATTTGTGCTACATCGAAGGCCCTTTTCTTATAGAGCCTCTTTAGCACCAAACTGCGGTTTCGGCCACTAATATCAACTAGACGATCCTGATATTTTTGAAGAATATCTCGCATCTTAACCCTCCTACAACGGTACCAAATAGCTTAGAGTCCTATCCAACGGACCTCCAGATCAACTTAGTAAGATACTACAGGAATTGCAGTCATCTCAGTGATTAAAATAGACGAATACGTAATCTTGGCCGAATTTCTGGTCAAACTCAGGAAGCTCGTTATTCTTCGTCTGTGAAATTTCCTCGTCAGTGGTGAGCATATAATCGCCTCGGGATTCCGTTCAAAGCAGGGCCTGCCTGTCCCCCAGCAAATGACCAGACTGCTACCTACAGACCAAGGGCCACATCAAAAGACGGGACTAATAAATATATTCTGTATATTCTACTTGTTGCTTCTGTTCCCTGCCATTTCCATACGACGAAGAAGGCAAAACGCGGCATCGACAAGCGACGCTCATCTCACGAGATAAGAAGTGGCACAATGCCGAGGCTCACGGGCGAATCCGGCATACTAATGCTAGATATTGCAGTACGTATCTATTTCATGTTACTTGGAGAATGGAGAAAAGCAAGATAAAAAAGGCGTTTTCTAATAATTACAGAAGGAACTAGTCTTTTTATAAAGAAAGGTTCAATGCATCATATCCATCAACACAGGGGGTCTTGACAATGAAAATAGCGTCTGGCATCTTGGCACTGGTATTAAGCGTAGTGATTTTCCTGCAATCCTGTACCGTGAGCCTGGGAGGCAGCATCTTGGCGGAAGAAGCAACTCAACAGGGTGGTTCAGTCGGCATCTTTGTTGCTCTCTTGTTTCTAGTTGGCGGTGCTTTTGCTTTTGGAGTGCCGAAAGCCTCCTTTGTCGTAATGCTCTTGGCCGGCCTTTTTAGCGTAGCCGCTGGTGCCACTACCCCTTACAAAGATATGACGATATGGGGAGTCATTGCCTTTATCCTGGCCATAATGAGTCTGATCGGTAGTAGGAAACACAAAAACTTCGGCTCGAAAGTAGAATCTTGAGCCAACGACAACCAAAATGAGGGCCACTGCTTTCTGTTTCATGTCCATGCGAGCGTCTTATTAGACTTGGCCATTTTCTGCTCATGCAATTTGCATAACCAGCCAATATCGAGTGGATTGGACAACACTGACATAAAGAAAAAGGCCAGCTAGACGGGTGTATCAGCACTAAACAACATTTTAGAACATTCGTTCTGTCCATTCCCACCGAGCGCAGAAGAGATCCTAGGCACATTACTTAAGCCGCTTCACCGTAGCACATTAACCCGAATAAATTACATGACCAGTGTCCATAATTTCCCTCGCAAGAGGATCTGTGGCGATAAAGTCCTGCGGCAAAAATGGTATCGGTTCAATACGCAAGTCGATCTGGCGCCGAAATCTCATTAACAGCAATTGGTCTTCCAAGCGGTCGCCCGTAAAGTCCGGAGACACAACTGCAACATCAATGTCGCTATCTACGTGCGGATGGCCTTTTACGAAGGAACCATATAAGATCACTTTGTCTAACTTGATATGGTCACGAAGAAGGGTAGCGTATTGAACCGTTATTCTTCTGACATTGTCTGCAGAATATCGTTGAGCCATGCCCTCACTTCCTCAATTTTCATGATATTTTTCGATGTAAATTCTTCAGTGCATTTCTTGTAGAAGGCTTGTTTGAGATCTGGATATCGTGCATTTATGTTGAATGTGGTTATTGCGTCGAGTTTGTCAGCCGTCAAACTCTAATTGACAAAGATTGGCTAATCGTAGAAGATCGTGAACGCGGGGTGCATGTTCTTCCGTAGTCTTAACATAACACGCCTTCAGCAATTTTTCCAAAACAAGATGGCCCATGAAACCTCACTAGCGTTGCATTAATCTTCTTTCCATTTGTCAACTCCCAATAATTGAAGCAAACGGGAGATATCAGAAGTATTATTTATAATCAGTGTTTTAAGCTCTGCAAATAGCCCTAAACAGCTGTCTTCGCTTTAATATAAAGGAAAACCCCTTTATAATAGAGATAAGGGTAGTCCTTGCCAAATCCCTAAAATAAAGGAGTCAAATCATGCAAGGCAAGGATACCATAGAATCCACATTTGATCAATTGTTTAGCCCAATTTTGAGTCACGAAATCATGCAATGGACAAAGAACGAATTGAAGGTTGATCGGTATGTCAAAAAGCTGACCATTGATAGACTGTTCATTTTGATGGCTTTTGCCCAGCTCCACCAACTTGAAGGCTTACGAGAGATTGCCAACGTCCTAAATGATGAGCGCTTTGGCAAGGCAGTCGGGCTTGAATCAATTTCTTACTCTACGATTTCGCGAAGAATGGCGACGGTTTCAACCGAAGCCTTTGAGGCTCTTTTTAAGCCTTTAGCATCAAAAACGGGCTCGCACATGAACGTAATGTCGGGACGAATATACCATCCTCTGCGCGTGATTGACGCTAGCACAATTACCTTGAGTCTAACCCGTTACCGCTGGGCGGAGTTCCGGAACACAACAAGTGGCGTGAAACTCCACTTACGACTACGACTCTTCGGGCCGGATGTGTTGCCGGACAAGGTTGTAATAACCCCAGCGAAAGTAGCCGACAACACACAAATGGATAGCCTGGTTGCAGAAGATCCTGATGCAATCAATGTCTTCGACAGAGGGTATCTGGATTACGGGAAATTCGATGAGTACTGCAAAGAGAAAATCCACTTTGTGACACGCCTAAAAGCAAATGCCATCGTACACGTACTCGAAGAACAGCCATGTGAAGAAAGTGATACCATCAGGAGTGACTCCATCGTTCTCTTAGGCGCTGGTAAAGACCAGATGGAACATCCCCTGCGCCTCATCAAAGCTGTTGATACTGAAGGAAACGCAATTGCGATTCTGACCAATGTCCATTACATGTCGGCTGAAGAAATTGGCGACATCTACAGGAATCGGTGGCAGATCGAGCTATTCTTCAAGTGGATCAAGCAGCATTTTACCGTCAAACACTTCTATGGGCAGAGTGATCAAGCTGTTGCAAATCAACTTTACATCGCACTGATTATGCATTGCTTGCTCACCATACTCAAGGTGGATAGCGGCTATCGGGGAGCACTGCTGGAGTTCACAAGGTGCATCAAGACATGTCTTTTTGACCTCTACCAGCTATTTCTAGAAAAGCTATGCAGAAAACCGAGTCGAAGCTCTCGGGGTCGATGCACCTTTGACCACGATACTGTCTTTCAGCAAACGTTAAGCCAAGTGATAGCCGGAGAAGTCGACCATCTGTATGATTTAACGTATGACCCTGTAATCTTGTAGCACCATCACATACTGTGTCAAAATGTGGAAAAGGACTACCCTTTCACACCTCCTGTCTTTTTTCCACAGCCAGGGAAAATACCTGTCAGAATATTCGCACCTCGGGTAATTCGGCTCGATAGAGCAGTCTTGACAAACGTAACAGAGTTTTATGCAACGCTAGTG
>DIPH01000040.1:0-5250 GCA_002424045.1 Firmicutes bacterium UBA5493
AACGTATCCGCACCGGATGGCGGCGCAAGCAGTCGAGTTGTTCGCAACACAGTCAGGTACGTTAAAACATGGCGTATTTGCCTTCATTATCATTGGATTTTTCATTCGGTTCATTGCAGATATTTTCCAGCAACAGACCGAAAAAAGTCAACCGAAGAAGTCAGCGGATCGAAGAGTAACTATATAGTAACCTCCCTCATTGTTCTTATACGACTTCGCATAAGGGATATTATGTAAACTAGAGTTTCTTTTTTGGTGAGAGGTCCAAGACGTGCTCCCCCGCCTTCCAAAAAATATGATGGATGCGGCGCCTAGCGAAAACGCAAAGAAGTCCCAACTGTCCGAGAAGCCTCTAAAACCAAAAAAACCTAGAAATCCCAGGAGTCCTAACAGCTGGGGGTTTTTGCTAGTCACAGCATTCTCTCACCAAGTCGATCTCTGTCAGAGCGTACATCTAAAGCATCTATAGCTGTCGTTGACCTCAAAACCTGCCCTTAAAGTCAGACTTAACGCAATGCTGTCTTCTTCGTCGATAAAAAAGATGATTTCCTCCAGTGCTCCAAACTCATTATATAACTCTACAAGCAGTTGGTTGATTAACGCTTCTTTCTCGTCAAGATGATCTCCATCACTAAACAATCCGAAGATCTCTGCACTATTGGCAAAGGTCTTGGCGAAAATGCTACTACAAATCCTCTCATCTCGTCTTAGCGCTAGGATCCTAAAGCGATCTAGCTCTCGCTTTAAGTTCTTACTATGGTAGTACATTTCCGATGGAAGCGCATACTTGTCGTGAAAAAGAGCGTATTCGTCAAAATTGTCCTCAGTGACCTTCTCAACCACATGTTCGTGTGTGACCTGATGTGGCTTTAGATTATGCAATCTGGTGTCGATACTAGATTCAATGCAATCAAAATCCCGTTGTTCAAAATAGTCGATCGCCCTGCGGTTCATGGCCGGTACCCCGATCAACAACTCATAACCGCTCAATCTTGTACCCAGATGGTCAATAAAATGGTCCGCGATGGTATCAAAATGCTCTGGGTCAATAAGAAACTGGGTTGCCTGGGCATACTTTTCCTCAGGATCCCAGAGATAAACGCAGACGCCTCGCACCACTCCATCTATATAATAGGCGATAATTCTTTCGTGGTCTGCACCGATCGCCCTCTCAAGACGTTTTTGTAGCTCTTCCCTGGATTCTACCCTGGGGTAACTGGCACTTAAGCTATTATTGCTGAGGTCCCAGGAAAAATCAATTATATGTTCGGTTTCATGAATTGCTTTAATCATGACCTCTACCCTACCACCTTCTTAGAACCTATGTTTGATAGCCTTGGTGAAGTGCGCGAAATCTTCTAGATGGTGCTCTACAATCTTTTGTAGAATCTGTAAGTCAATTTGCTGACAATCATGGACCACGATATGAGCCATAGAGGTAGATCAGCTCAGGATTCAGCTTCTCTAGCAAAAACCCAGTGATGATATTCTTAGAATCCTGTGATAGCACCATCAATACGCCCCTACAATTTCATATTCATAACTTCCCGTACTTCCTCAAGGGTTCTAATTGCTTCTTCCCGTGCCGCCTTGACGCCATCTAGAAGCACTTGGCGAATGTAGGCAGGATCTTGTTCTAACTCCTTGCGCCTGGCCCGATGGGGCCTGAAGTATTCGTTGAGGGACTCAGTCAGCATGTTCTTGAGCTTCCCTCCCCCGCCATCCCCAATTTCGTCTGCGATTTCCTCCGGTTTCCTCCCTGTGGCAAGAGCGATCAACATTAGCAGGTTGGCTACCTCTGGACGATTGTCCGGATCATAGGTAATGACGCGATCGGAGTCCGTCTTGGCTTTCTTGATCAATCTCGCTGTTTCATCTTCATCAGCACTGAGCATGATAGTGTTGTTGCGACTCTTACTCATCTTCTGACCACCGTCTAGGCCCAAAATGATGGGCGCCTCGCTTAATAGAGGCTGGGGTTCTGGAAAGACGGGTTGATCTTTGGCAAAGCGGTTATTGAAGCGTCTGGCAATCGTCCGAGTCAGTTCTAAATGGGGCAATTGATCTTTGCCAACGGGCACAACATTGCCCTTGCAGAACAAGATATCCGCGGCCTGATGGACGGGATAAGTGTACATTCCAGCGTTAACGCTCTTCTGGCCTGATGCTGTAATCTCTTCTTTGACTGTAGGGTTACGATCGAGTTCCGCATTGGTCACTAGGGTCAAGAAAGGCAATAATAATTGATTTAATTCAGGCACATGACTATGAGGAAAGATGAAGGTCTTACCGTCCGTGGGGTCGATCCCAGCTGCCAGGTAGTCGATGGTCAACTCACGAACATTTTCGGAAATACCTTCGAAGGTGTCTCGGTCAGTGAGAACTTGGTAATCCGCGATGACAATAAAGGTAGGCACACCAAGCTCGTGCAAACGTACTCTATTTTGCAGAGAGCCAAAGAAATGGCCAATATGCAACCTACCTGTAGGTCTGTCACCGGTTAGGATTTTGTACTTCCCAGGATTCTCCTGTAGATCCTTCTCGAGGAGCTTACTCTTGGCTAACGCTGCTTCAAATGTTCCATAATCAACTTGCTCGATTGTCATTTCTGTCATCCCTTTCATTTTAACGTTTCCTTCTCTATCTGCTAGGCTAGGCGTAGCCCATTAGAAGGTATTTACCTTCCTGAGGCGAACCTATGAGTGTCTAGCATAATTTATCGTTCTAGGAGGTGCAAAGTGAGTTCAATCACGGATAAACGCGGTTATATCTGCGACATGGATGGCGTAATCTATCACGGAAATCGCCTTTTAGACGGAGCTAAAGAGTTTGTTGAGTGGCTCCATAACAATGACAAGCGTTTCCTTTTTCTAACCAATAGCAGTGAACGAAGTCCCCGGGAACTGCAAGAGAAATTAGCTCGCATGGGTCTATTCGTCACCGAAGACCACTTTTATACTAGTGCCTTGGCTACGGCTTCTTTTTTGGCCAGTCAAAAGCCAAGTGGAAGTGCGTACGTAATTGGTGAAGCCGGGCTTGTGAAGGCCCTTTACGATGTTGGCTTTTCCATGAATGATGTGAATCCTGATTATGTAGTGGTGGGAGAAACCCGTAATTATAACTACAATCACATGGAAAAGGCTGTACACTTGGTTTCAAAAGGAGCCAAGCTCATCGGTACAAACCCTGACCTAACTGGCCCTACTGAATCTGGCATTGCTCCCGCCTGTAGGGCGCTAATCGCCCCTATTGAATTGGCTACATTCAGAGAAGCCTATTTTGTGGGCAAGCCCAACCCGTTAATGATGCGGCAAGCTCAGAAACGGCTGGGATGCGCTACGTCTGAAACGGTCATTATTGGCGATCGCATGGATACCGACATTATTGCTGGAATTGAATCGGAAATCGAGACTGTTTTAGTGTTAAGTGGAGTCTCCAATGAAAAGACTCCAAGTCTCTTCCCCTACCGACCCGATCACATTCTCACTGGAGTCGGTGCTATTCCCTAAACACTCTCAATCAGGTTCCCCTGATTGGGAGTTTTTTGTACAAAAAACGTCCCTATTAGGGACGATAAGAACCGCGGTGCCACCCTGCTTGATCGCCACAGGCGATCCGCTCGTTCCTGTAACGGAGGAAATCCGGCTAAGCCTACTGCTATTCAGCCTAGCGACTCCAAGGTCCATTCGCTTCGTGTCTGCTTCGATATTTCACCACACTATCGACTCTCTAGGCTAGATTGACGAAGTTACTACTCCTCTTCCCAGTCTTTTGCCATAATCCCATTATACCTAGGAAAGCATACTAAAGTCAATATCACGGAAAATTAGCACCAGGTCATATACGTAGTGCGAAGGAATGGTGAGCCGGTATCACGAAATCTGCAGGGACGATTGCCAGGAAGGATGAAAGTATGAACGAGAAAATAAAGCTATTTACGGATAGTGCTGCAGATTTACCCCAGATCTATCGAGAGCGCTACGGTATCGATGTGGTTCCTTTAAGCGTAATCTTTGGTGACGAGGAGTTCAAAGACGGGATGACACTCTCCCTTACCGAATTCTGGGCTAAAGTGAAAATAGCCAAGGAATTACCCTCCACCAACCAAGTCAATCCCAACGACTTCGTGGACGCCTTTGGACCCTATATTGAACAGGGCTATACCATTTTGTATATTGGTTTATCCTCGAAACTCACCGGTACCCTGCAGAGTGCTGTATTAGCGAAGAACCTTCTGAACACTGATCAAATTCATATTTTTGATTCTAGATCAGCTTCTATCGGAGAAACATTACTACTGATCACAGCTGGACGAATGCTCCAAAATGGCCGTAGCCTCGACGAAATCCAGCAGAAATTAGAGCAAGATCGTAAAGATGCTTTTGCATATTTCACAATAGACTCCCTCACCCATCTTGTGAAGGGTGGACGCTTGACGAAAACGCAGGGTCTTGTGGGCTCCATGTTAAACATCAAGCCCATCTTACAAGTTACCCCAGAGGGTACAATTGAGGTTGCCGAAAAGGTTCGATCCACAAAAAAAGCCCTGCAAACTATGGTTGCAAAGGCTAAAGAGCGAAATATAGATTTATCCAAAAAGCGGGTGGCCATTGTCCACACCTGGGGCGCTGAAACTGTGCCTGAGCTGACGGAACTGGTCAAGCGAGAACTGGCTCCAAGTGAGATTATTGAAGGCCTAATTGGTCCCACCATCGGAACCCACGCCGGTCCTGGTGGAATTGCACTTTTCTTTTAGGCTCCGAGCAATGGGAATGTTGGCATCAGCTAAATCATAGTTATCAAGCTGCCTACAATCTACCCATGCACATGCAGAGTGAACACGGAGGGTAATCTCGCCAGATACATGTCTAGCCAGATAACCGATGATTAGGAAATCTCCGTGTTCATAATGGGAATGAACGGCTTGGAAAATGTCTCCCACTTGAATTGTAATCCCCAGCTCCTCTTGGATTTCACGGACAAGGCATTCTTCAGGGGTCTCTCCATTTTCTATTTTCCCGCCAGGGAACTCCCATTTTCCGGCAAGGGCTCCCTCTTTGCGTTGGCAGAGCAATACTTGATCGCCTTGTTGAATGATTGCTGCCATAACAGGCAATGGCATTCTCATGACCTCCAGACATAACGTTTCCACAGAAAAGACCGGTCAAGAACCGGTCTTCGTATCTTTAGATGGTTGCGGGGGCCGGATTTGAACCGACAACCTTCGGGTTATGAGCCCGACGAGCTACC
>DIPH01000040.1:5320-8784 GCA_002424045.1 Firmicutes bacterium UBA5493
CGGGTTATGAGCCCGACGAGCTACCAGACTGCTCCACCCCGCGTCACTACTAATATCGTAACCTATTTAAGAGCATTTGTCAAGCAATCCACTTGTCGAGCCTTTGGGCAATGGCTTCTTTGGGCATGACTCCTACGAGCCGCTCTACTTCTTGACCATCCTTGAAGATAATCATGGTAGGAATCGAGAGAACCTCGTACTGGGCGGCCGATCTTTGATTGGCGTCCACATCCAGCTTCGCGACTTGAACCTTCCCGTCGTAGTCTTTAGCCAGGCTTTCGATTGCTGGAGCGATCATCCGGCATGGTCCACACCAGGCAGCCCAGAAATCAACAAACGAAACACCTTTGTAGTCCAAAATTTCACTTTGGAAGTTTTGATCTGTTACTGTCATTGGCATTTGAGTAGCCTCCTTTGAACTTCATTCAAATATATTATATACCCCCCGGGGGTATATTGTCAACTGCTTTTTCAAAGCTTAGACAACCAGTTTCGCGGTGCAGGCAGGTTGTTTCTTGCAAGTTAGAATCCTCTGGTCTCCGGATTGAGTCAAGTACATGGCAGAGCCACAGGTAGGACAACCGTGTGTAACGGCCTCCGGGAATCGCATTTCTGTATTGCCGCTGGCGTAATCCTGCAGATGCCTAAAAACCTCCACGAGCAGCATTACATCGTCCTTGGCGCGGTGGGCATTGGCATACGAATCTTCGAGACCAAAATGATACATGAGATTGCTTAAGCGGTGGCTTCCACCACCTTCAGGATAAATACACAATTTTGGGAACAACGCTCTACTAATGGCCAAGGTATCGATACCGCCTGCCCCCATCTCCAAAAGGTTGTTTCTTCGAAACATTGCATTCAAAAAACGCAGATCAAAAGGGAGGTTGTGAGCTACGGGTGTACCAAAGCCCATAAACTCTCGGATCGCAGTTGCCACCTGTGACTCGGTTGGAGCACCGATGAGGTCACTGTCGGTCAATCCTGTGATTTCTGTTATGTTAGCAGGAATGGGACGTTCCGGGTTCATTAGCGTCTCATAGACGGCCACTTCCCCACATTTACTTAGGGAAAGCAAAAAAATCTCAATGATCCGATCTCGATTACCGTCCAGACCCGTCGTTTCCACGTCAAAAAAGACTAGTCGGTCAGGAATATGTATCAATCCTTCCTAGGTGCTTCTTCACTATGGTTTCTCTCTAAGAAGGAAAATCCCTCCTGTCCCAATTGAAGCGAAACAAGGAGAGATGACCACAGACGCATATCTATGCTTCGTAGTCGTAGATCCGCTTTTCTCCAGTGAGCTTTTGGATCTCGGTGATATTCTGCGTAACTTCCAATGTTCCTTTGTAGGTACCAACCTTGTCCCTTACGGCAAAATAGCGGATGTAAAGCATGGTTCCCTTAGCATTAATCCAGAAGTCGGCATGGTCCTTGCGACCACTTTTGAAATCCTCCAGAATCCGTTCGACAACGCCCATGCTGGTAGGAGGATGACAGAATTGTACTTTACGCCCGATGACAGCCCTCGTCCGTTCGAAAAAGCGTTCGGGACCTAGGGAGAAGTAGGCAACTTCGTCCTTTTCATCGACAAAGGTGAGATCGATAGGCAGATGCGTTAACATAAGGTTGATTTGTTCAGGCGTTAGCACTCCCACATCTAGGTCAATTCCTGGGAGACCCAAGCCGGAAAGGGCTGCGCTGGCAATTGAGTCTTTTTTCTTGTACATAGTAGCCATAGGGTCCTTTAATTGAACCCTGATCTCCTTCCATTCGTCTTCTGTAAAGGTCTCCAGGCATAAGGGGAATAGTATGTTTTCTTCTTTATAAACCATTTCCGAAACGGAGTTGAGCGTCGGCAGAAGAAGATTGCCGATCTCCATAGACAATTGGGGTGAAGCTACTTTTGCTTCTACATGAGCGAGAATTTGGGACACCTCTTTAAGAGATGCACGGATGTCATCGTGGGTTCCCCACATCACGGATGGCGGTCCACTTATTCCATAGCGCTCTAGATATGGAAAAAGGATGTTCTCCTTCTTGGAGTAGTGTTGGTCAACATCTAGCAGTTCCTTGTGCTTACCTTCCCATTCTGTCAGTAGGAACTCAATATTGGACCCCGCATCCGCATCGCTGATTTCGGTGATAATCTGCTGTATATCCAGAACCAATTGGCTGATGGTCTTGTTCTCTTCCCGTAATGGGTCTAGCGATCCTCCGACACTATCCATCTGCGTAGCTTTCGTGTCTACAGTGGCCTTTTGTTTGTCGAGGGAGTCCTTAAAGACCGCGACATGAACATCACAGAGCTTTTGTACCTCTTCAACAGGCAAACCTTCATTGATCAGGCTTTGTTCAATGTCGGCAATTTCCGTAGCACCCACTTGATCCAAAAGCTCACCAAACCTAGCCTTGATGTCCTTACTGTCTACGCCGGCATGGAGATCACGGATAATTCCTTTAAGGGTCTCCTGACGGTGTTTACGGTTGTCAATTAACTCACTCATGTACCTAACCTCCCTATCTTTAACATCACCAATCTTATCATTTCCTAAATATAAGTTGGATGCTTAGTATTTATTCTGCCTTTCTCAGAGATTTCCTCCTATTCAAGAATTTTTTTTTTGGAGTTTAATTCTGGTGAAGAAGGGTAGTCTAATACCGAAAAATCTTCTAAAGGAGGTTCAAAATGTATCAAAATCAATACTCGCAGCAACAGAGAATGAGCCAGCCTCCAGCGGTATTGTCGACAAAAGACAATGCGTATCTAACGGATGCCCTCTCCTGGGAGCTCTTGGCCGTCAAGAAGGCCCATAGCTTTGCATCCCAGTGTTCTGATCAACAGGTGAAGCACCAACTAGAGCAACTCTGTCAGCTGCATCAACAGCACTACCATACCCTGCTTAACCATCTTTCAAACAACCAGCAAGATTATGAAAACCAGACCTATCCACACTTTCACAATTAGTAAGGAGGAATAGCATGAACAGCAATCGCAGTTCCTATGGCAGCTACCAACAGCAGCGTTATGGCGGTTCGACCAGTCCAACCATGAAAAACCCTTCTGCCCACTTTGAAAAAGGGACAGAGTTTAACGACAGAGACCGTCTTAATGACATGTTAGCTACAGAAAAATGGCTCACAGATGGCTTTAACGTCTTTGTCCGGGAAACAAGCCATCAAGAGCTCTATAATGACGTTCTCCACGTCCTTACTGAGACCCATCATGCCTGTAGAGATGTGTTTAACCTCATGTTTGAAAAAGGCTGGTATTCACTCCATCCCGAGCAACCCAGTCACATTGCTGATCACTATCAAAAATTCTCTGGTTACGAGAGCCAATTCCCCAGTCACGGTACCGGTTCCTATCAGTATCTTTCAGGAGTCGGCCAACACCCTAGAGATTACTAAGCCCAGAATTGCCTTAAAAACGTGTTGATCCCTGCTTGTGGATCAACACGTCT
>DIPH01000040.1:8870-33068 GCA_002424045.1 Firmicutes bacterium UBA5493
AACCACGTCTCTTTTGTTCGTCCACCATAGTATAAAAGGATATAGAAATGTTCTATATCCTTTTCCTAGGTGTCCTATTCTATTTTTTAATCATGCTTTGGATGCGCTTTTCAATGGCTTCCACTGTAAATCCGAGGTGTTCTGCTACTTTCGGTCCGGGACCGCTAGCTCCAAAACGATTGAGATCGTAGACGCCAACAAAACCGCCCGGATTGATGGCATGCCACCCTGTTCCTACGCCTAATTCGATGGCCAGCGTGGGAACATTCTCTGGAATGACCTTCGCGCGATATATAGGGTCTTGGCTGAGGTAGATTTCCCGGCACGGAACCGAGACCACCCTCACACCGAAGCCCTTCTTTTCCACCTTTTCAGCAACTTTAATTGCCAAGCTTACTTCACTACCTGCGGCAACCAAGACGATGGCTAACTCCTTGTCTTCAGCCCGCACTACATATCCGCCCCTCGTGAAATCCCAGTTGTTGGGTTTCTCCAACGTGGGTAGGTTTTGACGTGTCAAGATCAAAGCACTTGGGCCATTCTTACGCTTCATGGCTTCAACCCAGCTCCAAGCAGTCTCTTCCGCGTCCGCCGGACGATACACATGGAGGTTGGGAATGAGCCGTAGGGATTCCGTGTGTTCAACCGGTTGGTGCGTTGGTCCATCTTCACCGACATATGCCGAATCGTGGGTGAAAATGTAGACTACAGGCAGTTTCATCAAAGCGGCCAAGCGAATACTTGGGCGCATGTAGTCGGAGAAGACCAAGAACGTAGCACCAAAAACTCTGAAGTGGCCGTAGAGGGCCAAGCCATTTAAAATGCCTGCCATTGCGTGTTCACGAATGCCAAAACTGAAGTTACGCCCGCTGAAGTCCTGTCCACTTACTATGCCTTCCCCATGTAGAAAGCTGTTATTGGACGGAGCTAGATCAGCAGACCCGCCAACCAGATTGGGGACTGTGCGGGCAATGGCATTGAGAACCTGACCACTGGCTACCCTCGTGGCCATATTTGTTCCGGGTTCAAAGAGTGTAAGAATCTCATCTAGGCTTGGAAGCGTACCATCTAGCCATGTATTCCATTCCTCAGCAAGTTGTGGGTTTTCCTTGGTCCACTGTTCAAACAGCTGATTCCACTCGGCCTCCATGCCTTGACCCTTTTGCGTCATAAGCTCTGGCAGGTTCTTTAGGTCATCGGGGACATAAAAATCCTTGTCGCTGGGCAAACCAAGGGCTGTCTTTAGTCCAACCACCTCATCGACCCCAAGGGGAGCCCCATGGGACGCGGCAGTGCCAACCTTGGTTGGTGCTCCTTTGGCAATCTGTGTATGAGCTATGATTAGAGTCGGTTGGGCTTGGTTTTGCTGGGCTTGGACTAAGGTTTTCTGGAACTCAGGAATATTGTGCCCGTCTACCTCTAAGACTTGCCATCCGTAAGCTCGATAACGCTCCTTCACTGACTCGCTAAAGGCAAGTTCGGTGGATCCTTCAATCGTTATCTGGTTGGAGTCATAGATCAGGATTAGTTTTCCCAGCCCTAGATGACCAGCTAAAGATGATGCTTCTGCGCTGATCCCCTCCATCAAATCACCATCGCCGGCTATGACATATGTATAGTGATTTACTATCTCTAGGCCCGGTCTGTTGAAACGAGTTGCCGCCAATTTTTCTCCGATAGCCATTCCAACAGCATTGGCAACTCCTTGCCCTAAGGGACCTGTGGTCGTCTCTACTCCGTCTGTCTCTCCGTATTCGGGATGACCGGGAGTCTTCGAACCGAGTTGTCTAAATTCCTTTAGATCATCCAAGGAAAGCTGATAACCTGATAGATGCAAGAGAGAATACAATAGCATGGAACCATGACCGCCAGAAAGGACGAAACGATCTCGGTTGGCCCAGCTTGAGTTGGCGGGGTTATGCCTTAAAACGTCAAAATACAGTACCGTACCAATGTCGGCCAGCCCTAAAGGTGCCCCTGGGTGTCCAGAATTTGCCTTTTGCACAGCATCGGCTGCTAGGCCCCTGACCACATTAGCTATCTTTTGTAGATCCATTCATGCCACCTCTTTACTTTAATTGCGAAACACTTCGACTAACTGACCATTGCCTAACATGGAGGCATTGGCTTCATCGGTATCAATGTGCATTTCGAGAACGAAGTCATTGCGGACGCGTACGAGGACATTTTCAAATGTCACACCCCGTTCGCCGCCGACACGTACCGAAACCAACTCCTTATCTTTAACGCCGAACGATTCGGCTTCTGCTTCGGTCATGTGAATGTGTCGTTGGGCGATAATCACGCCTTTGTCTAGGGTAACCTTGCCTTTGGGACCAATCAAGGTCACTCCTGGCGAACCATCTAAAAAGCCTGAATCACGTACAGGCGGTTTGAGACCTAAACCAAACGAATCGGTGCGGGAAATTTCGATTTGGGTCTCTTTTCGCGTTGGTCCAAGAATGCGCACGTTTGCCATGGACGACTTCGGCCCCTCAACGGTGACTGTTTCCTCAGCGGCATACTGCCCTGTTTGTGATAAATCATTTCGAACTGTCAGCTCGTAACCAGGCCCAAAAAGCGCTTCCAAGTCTTGCTGGGATAGATGAATGTGCCGGTTTGAGATACCAACAGGTACTTTTGCTAGAATTTCTTTAGCCAAATGTCCCACTCCTTTATTGTGTCTTCCAAACTAAATACTTAGACAGGCACGGGGGAAATCCTCCCCAAAACTGGTTGACCAAAGCCAGTTCCTGTGCTATTATTATAGTTGTTCGCAGGGGAGTAGCTCAATTGGTAGAGCACCGGTCTCCAAAACCGGGTGTTGCGGGTTCGATTCCTGTCTCCCCTGCCAGTCTATTTCAAATCCGAACTTTCCAGGCCATGGGCCTGGTTTTTTTGTTAGGAGACTTGTAAAGTGGGAAGGATAACACAAAGGGGAGAATTCTATGCCGCATTCACCGCCACGGGCAATTCTACGCAGATTCATATCAACCATTCCCACAGTCAAGAAAGAATTACATAAATGGGCAAATCGTGCCCGCCACTTGCCTGACCCGTTACGCTCTCAAGCTTTATTAAGTATTGAACTCAAGGCTTTTCACTGTGTGGGTGGTTCAGTATATGCTCATTATCCTGGTGTGGATGTTGAGGCCATGATTCGCCTTATTGTGGCCTTTCAGACCATCAGCGATTACCTGGATAATCTCTGTGATCGTCTGCATGTTGCCGACCCTGACGCCTTTCGGCTCTTACATACAAGCATCGTCCACGCATTAACTCCGGGGGCAACCATCCATGATTATTATAAACTTTATCCCTATAGCGAGGACACCTATCTTTCGCGCCTAGTCCAGACATGCCAGGACTTGCTGAGCCGAATTCCAAACTACAAGAGGAGCCAGCCCCTCGCACTTTGCCTAGCTGAAAACTATTGTGAATTACAGGTTTTGAAACATATCGCACAGGGAGAAGAGCTATTGCGGGAGTGGGTGGAAAGGACGGCAGACTCTGAGCTGTCATGGAATGAATGGGCCGCAGCGTGTGGCTCCACTCTAGGGATCTTCCTGCTCTTTTCCTTGGCGTATAGCTCCTCAGATACAGAGGAAGAGCAGATTCTTCAGGCATATTTCCCCTGGATCCAAGGCCTACATATCCTGTTGGACTATCTAATTGATCTATCTGAAGACAAGGAAGCCGGCGACTTAAACTTCATCACATTCTACCCCACGATGCAGGCAAGAGATCAGTCGTTATGCAAATTTGCTCAGGTAAGCAAAGACCTAGCGAGGGGCCTACCGGTTCCTGCATTTCACCGTACCGTGGTGGATGGGCTAATTGCACTTTACGGGTCAGATCCTAAGGTTCGTAGTCAGAATCAGGAGGACATCATCCATCGCATGGCAGGCGACAGACGCAACTTGTTTTGGCTTGATCTCTGTAAGGGCCTCCGGCGTCTTCGCGTTGTCTAGCTAATAGCGGCGCTTCATCAACCTCTCTGCCACGGCGGTCAACTCCACCTTAGCAGTAGAATCGGGAAAGCGTTCGAGCACTGTGGTAGCCTTCCGAACATAGTCGGAAGCCATTTGCCACACCTCATCGAACACACGTCGACCCTCCAGAATAGAGCGTACAAACGCAAAATCCAACATGTACCAATTGGCTGGAATGAGGCCTTCCTCGTAGGCACGAATTATGGGGAGAGTCCAGACGCGTTCAGTGAAGTCTCTTCCACCTTCTTTCCCCATCTCCGCATCCACGCCTCGATAGTCTAGAACATCATCGGTCAGCTGAAAAGCGAAGCCGATGTTTTCTCCAAATTCCTGTAAGTACGCCTCGTCCAAATCGCTTGCATCGGAGAGAATGGCACCTATGCGACAACAGCCCCCGATAAGGCAGGCTGTTTTTCTACGGACGTAATTCAGGTAATCGGACTCTGTTTTCACAGGCGATAGCAATTGGTCGATTTCGCCAACGCACATGTCTTGGATCACAGCTGTCATGACTTGAGAGACCTTGTGAGTTGTGCACAAGGCAAAGAGGTGAAAAGCGGCGGCAAAGAGGCGATCTCCTGCCAATACCGCCGCTTGTGTTCCGAACTTACGGTGAATAGTCATTTGTCCGCGACGCAGTTCACTTCGGTCAATAATGTCATCATGAATTAGGGAAGCCATATGCACCAGTTCTACCCCAGTAGCACTGTCGATGGCTTCATCAAATCTCGTGCCATCACACAGATCGAACGTCAGAAAAACGAGGGATGGGCGCAACCCCTTCCCTTGGGCTGATGCCACATAGTCAAAGACTTCTTTAGCCAGGTCACTAGACTGTAGTACTTGGTCAATTCTGGTTTGCACAACCTCGAGGCTTAGAGAACTCTGGATAATCAGGAGAAGCCCTCCCATTCTTAGGATGTGACCCTATTATCCACGTATTTGCCGAGAAATATCCTCCCTGCCTCGTTAGTCTTCCCACTCTGCCAGATTGACTTGATTCAACCCATCCCTACCCAATACTAATACACGATCAAAGACCTCCATGATAAACTTGCGGTCATGGGAGACTGCGATAATGCACCCGCCGAAATTCCTGGGGACTGCACGAATCTCTGGACCGGACAAGGGCGAAAGGTTTCGAGTGGGCTCGTCTAGGACCAAGACCTCCGCCTCCTCGAGGATCATCTTAGAAAAGTACAGTTTTGCTCGTTGGCCCCCTGAAAGGTCAAGAATGCGATGATGCATTTCTTCCGTCGTAAAATTCATGCTTCCAAGATATGTTCGGATCTTAGTGTGTTCCTCCTTCGTTCCAGACACAGTGAGAAATTCGATGGCATTTTCCTCAGGAACCATCATTTCAGAGTACTCTTGGGGCATGTAACCGCATCTGGTACCCGTATTTCTCAGTTCATCCAGCACATGACGCAGCAGCGTTGTCTTCCCCGCTCCATTGGCGCCGATAATGCATACTTTTTCCGGCCCCGCCACATGTAAGTGCACGCCGCGACTTAAGATGCGATTGCCTACTTGGAGGTTCTCCAAGTCGAAATCAAGGACTACTTGGCCATGGGGAATGGAGATGGAATCCTCGAAATGCACTTGGATGCTTTCCTCAAAGTCTGGCCGTTCTGTCATGTGTTCCTTCTCCCTTTCGAAGCGCTTACCCATGGATTTTACGGCGTGCATCTTGTCCTTGAGATTCTTGGCCACCGACGGAGATTGACGAGAAACGGACTTTTGTTCATGGTGAACCCGCTGATAGATCTGGCGATAACGCTCCATCTTGGCTTGGTATTCTTCCCTTTCTTTTTGGGCTACTTGGGTTTGCTTCGTAATACGGTCATCTCTACCCTGAACATATTCTGAATAGGTTAGACGGGCCACTGTGTATTGGGGTTTGCGCTTTCGCATGAGCTGCTCTAGGTGTATGATGGTGTTGGCGCATCGTTCCAAGAGTACTTCATCATGGGAGACAAACATAATAGGAATCTTGGACTCGCGGATGAATCCTTCAAGCCAGCGCACAGAGTCCATGTCCAAGTCATTACTCGGTTCATCTAGTAGCAGCAATGTAGGTTTTTTTAGCATTTCGCAGAGTAACTGAAACTTAATCTTTTCTCCACCGGATAGGTTGCCTACCAGAATTCGATCAGAAATGCGGTTCTCAGGAAAGTCCATCTCCTTTAGCAATCTATAGTAGTAAGCATGGTCAAAGTGGTCTAGGTTCACGCTTCGGTTAAAATAGTCGTGGGTTGTTTGTTCCAACATGGGTCTTGTCAGTACTTGTGGAAGATAACCCAGAACTTCCCCCGATGTGATCACCTCTCCGTGAACCTCCAGATATCCTTGAATCGCTTCTGGCTCAGCGATGACCTTAAGCAAAGTGGACTTCCCATTGCCCTCTTCGCCAATTAGGGCCACTTTCATGTCTTGCTGCAAGGAAAAACTAAAGTCTTCCACGAGAGTTCGAAGATCCCTAGTTAACGTCAGCGTCAGATTGTTTACAACTAACATTTGCACACACCTCCATGGAGGGCCGCCAAAAAAGCAAAAAATCTGCCCAATCATGAGCAGATAAATCGCGTCTCTATTCCACGCTGACACACCTGGATAAAGAAGCAAGTGATCAGAATCCACTTTCAAAAAGCAATAACATTGATCATTGATCATTCATCATTCATCTACTCAATATGGCGACCACAATCGGACCTCACTTGAGGTCTAGCTCGAATGGTCTTATACTTTCCCACATTGATTAGCTGATCATTGCTTTCCTCCAAATGGTTGTCTTTTTCTTACTAACCTTAGTATAACATGGAATCGAATGTTATTCAAGAATGTAGAGCTCTTTTGTCATGTCTTGAACGAAAGGAGATAAGCTCGCTTTGTCTGTATATACTAGACGCAGGCTGTGGAGGGCCCTACTGCAGGCTACATACAATAGCCGCCGCTGATACTCCTCGCCATACTTTTCAGCACTCACGTCTGGTACGATGACTGCGTCGAACTCAAGCCCCTTCGCTAAGAATACGGGCACAATAATGACCCCTGGTTTGAATTTCGCCTTCTCGTGAACTAAGAGAGACACATTAAGGATGGGATCGTGCTTTCTAAGACCATCGAAAATTGCTCGACACTCCTGCACAGTCTCACAGATCACGGCAATGGTCTCCATGCCATCCAGTTCGCTCTCCATAATCATGTCATGAAGCCGCTTGATGTGCTCATTCTCCCTCACTTGGTGAGTTGCTGGCTTCCTACCATGACGCAGCACAGTTTCTGCTTGGACTTGCCCTCCAAGCAGTCCATTGCAGAAATGAAATATTTCCTCTGTCGATCGGTAGCTCTTATTTAGCCTTACGGTCTTTAGAGCCAAATCATTGAAGACTCCCTCCAAGGTCTCCTCTGCCTGCCACACGTAGGGGTGTAAAGATTGAAACACATCCCCCACAAACGTAAACTTCGCTCGTGGAAAGGTCTTGGTTAGAATATGAAGCTGCATGGGAGCATAGTCCTGCACTTCATCTACGATTACATGTTGAATGGTCCGTTTCACAGGGTACCCTTCAAGCTCGCCTTTGAGGTAGGCGAGGGGTACTGCATCTTCAAAGGAGATCAAGGTATCTTCTAAGGATCTTAGGCTCTTGCGTGCATACTCTGGAATCTCTAAGGTGCCTGCAACCTTCTCCCACAGGTCTAGGTCTTGCCACAGCCGTTTATACCAGTTTATGCCGTCGATCTGTAGCTGGGTGTTCAGCTTGGCGAGAATGGGCTCTAACTCATGTTTTACCGTTTTCACAGCTTCCCGGGCCAAGGTCCACCAGGACTCACCCTCAAGAGTTGGTACGGGGTTAAATCCTTTGAGCAGTTTCTGCACACGATTCTTTTTGATGGGCCGCAATAGAAACATGATCCGTTGATGAATCTTAGCTAAGCGCTTTTGAGCTGGCAGATAGCCATAGTTCTCGGCGAAAAGCTTCTCTTGATCATGGGCTGTAATGACAAGTTCTTTGCCAACTCGAACATCGAAGAAGTCACAGGCTTCAGCTACAATCAAGTCCACAAGGTTGTCGAGCACTCTCTGAAACTCAGGCGACGACTTAAAAACCATTACCTTCAGGTACTGTTCACGAACCTTCCCGTGCTCCCGAAGTGAGTTCTCCAAATAGGATAACTGCGTTTCCACGTCCCAGTCCCAGCCTAAGAAGGGTTCCACGAAGTCCTGGAATGTGGTTTGCATCACATTCTCTTCCCCAAGTTCAGGAAGAACATGGGAGATATAGTCACTAAAAATGCGGTTTGGAGAGAAAATAACGATGTTCTGCGAACGAATGCTGTCGCGATATTTGTACAAGAGATAAGCCACGCGGTGGAGCGCCACCGACGTCTTTCCGCTTCCCGCTGGGCCCTCAACTAAGAGAAGACTATCATGAACGTTGCGAATTGCTTGGTTCTGCTCTCTTTGAATTGTGTTGACTATCGTGCGCATCTTTTCGTCGGCGTGTTGCCCTAAAGCCTGTTGTAGGACTTCATCGTCAATTGTGAGTTCGTTATCGAACATATAAATGAGCCTGCGATCCTTGATTCTGTATTGTCTCTTGAGGGAAATCTCGCCGCTATAGATGCCGCCTGGACCTTCATACCTTGCTTCGCCTAAACCATAGTCATAAAACATACTTGACACAGGAGCACGCCAGTCGTAGACGAGCGGAAGATTACTCTTTTGATCGATTAACGAGCGGATTCCAATATACATGCTCTCCTTACCAGGTAAACCTTCTTCATGAAAGTCCATACGGCCAAAGTAAGGCGCTTTTTGTGCCGCCTGGAGCTGCTTGAGTAGGCGGTGCTGAATTCCAAATGAAGTAGCGCTGTGCCGTAGCCCAGTGATCTGCTGTGCCACATCCATCATTCTGTTTGAACTCGCGCTACTTATACCGTGTTCTTCCCACAAGGAAGTGCGAATCTCTTGCATCTGCCCTCGGTAGTCTCTGGTTTGTCTTGTTTGCTTAGCCAGTTGCTCATCTATTTCTCTGTATACAACATCAAGCCAATCCTGTTCTAGCTGAAAATCGTTCTCTTGCAAAGCGCACCTCCGTTTTAAAGTTTCCCCACTGTAGCTAAATAAACCACGAATTGCTCCTCACCAACCAGACCCAAAAGGACGTTGAGTTCATCATCATCGAAGGCGGCAATGGCGCAGACTCTACTTTGAACACACTGAGAAGCAAGATACAGGTTTTGACAGACATGGCCAGCATCGAGATGAATATAACGATACCCCGTTCACCATACCTCCACTTCATTCTATACGCCATCGTCGTCCAAATAAATGTGACTGCGCTATCCTCGATAAACACTTAGTTCGCAGCACTTCGCGCAACTCTACCAAATAGTCCTGATCCTGATCTGATTCGCCTAGATATTGATATTTTGTCTGTTCCATGAACTGTTTACCAATGGAATTCAAGTCTAGCTCCTCTTTCTATCACAAAAATCGCAAATGTTCTAAGCGGTTGGTGAAAATAGCTCTCCGCCCCTTAGGGGTAATAGTCCAAAGATGAATGCCAGTATCACCAGTACTGAAAAGCACATCACTAATCACGGGTAATCCCAAAAAGCACTGAAACAACATGTTGATCATGCCACCGTGCGAGACCAAAGCAACTCTCTGATGCCGCTTGGGTTGCACAAACTCATGGGTGAATTGGGACCAGAACATTTCGGCCCTCGCCCGAAACTCAATCATGGATTCTGTTTCGGCAAATGTGTCATGGGGTCTTCTTCCTCCCTCTGGGTATGGAAAACGCACAGCTGCCTCGCTTCTGGAAAGGCCAGCTAAAAGGCCGTTGTTCCACTCCATTAAGGCCGGCTCCAAGTGGACGGGTGCGCCAGTTGTCTCGCCGATGATCTCGGCTGTCTTGTGAGCCCGCCTTAATGAACTGGTAATGATTAGTTCATGCGGATAATGTTGCTTCACCCAATCCGCGGCTACCCGGGCCTGACGATGACCGAGTTCAGTCAAGGGAAAATCAGCCCTGCCTTCATGCCTATTCTCTAAATCGGCTTGAGACTGTCCATGTCGGATCACCAAAATCTCCATCACACTCTCTCCCTCCTGTTTGCGTATTGGGTGCTTCTCTTTTCGGCCATAAAGACATGATAACCATCAATCTCTCTGGTTTGTACACCACCGAAAATGGCTACAAACTTGTTTTTGTACCATTTGTGCCGCTTGGTAACCATGTACATTCTTCCACCCATCACCAAACGGTTGAATCCCTTTTCGATGAAGGTTTTGGGAACTGCAAAGTCCGTGTGATAGGGCGGATTTGAGAGAATCAGCTCAAAATCAGTGTCATCCACACTTGTGAACCCGTCACTTTCGTAAACCCTCACTCTAGGAACAAGGTTTAGGCTAGCATTTTCTCGAGCGAAGTGCACCGCTAAGGGATCTTGATCTATCATCACAACATTCTGCTCGCCCACAATCTTCGCAGCCACAATGCCCACGACACCATAGCCGCAGCCCAGATCCAGTACGCGTTGACCCTTTGTAAACTTCACTAGGGAAAGCATAGCTGCGGTACCAGCATCTAAATCTAGGGGCGAAAATAGTTTGGGGTCGGTCTTAAACACCAAGTCATAGCCTTTGATTGTCATTCGGAGCATGGTTCATCCCCTTTCTGCTCCTTGGGGACAGGTTGGTGCCCACCACTCCCCCAATGATTAGAATAGATCCCACAACGTGGTAATAGAAAAGTTGTTCCTTGAGAAAAATAACGCCCGCCAGTATGGAGATCACAGTCGCTAGACTCCCAAAAACACTAACCCTCGAAGCCTCGAGTTTAGAAAGGGAAAAATTGTAGAGCATGGCCGTGACGAGAGTGGACAAGATACCCAAGTAAAGAACTGAGAAAATATAGCCCGGGTTCTTTAGGGGCACTAATAGGCCGCTAAAATCCCCACTCCAAAGGTGATTAACCACTGTGACGAAGGTGAAGACAACAAACCCAACTGCAAGCACTGAGAAAGTTATTTCCCAATAACTGAAGTCTGCCACAGCTTTGCGTACTAAGACATTATAGGCTGCAAATGCCAGTACGGAACATAGCAATAAGACGACCCCTCTGAAACTGGTCACCTCAAGGCCAGAGCCAGTTTGGAGAAGAATATAGAGTACACCAATTACCGAGAGGACTACTGACGCCTTCTGCGCTCTCGTGAGCCGTTCACCCAAAAAATGACTGGCCAGAATCATGACAAAAACAGGGGTAGATGCCTGGATGATCCCTCCCTCCGACGAACTAGCAAGCATCAAGCCATAGGTTTGAAAGCTAAAGAACATCAAGGGATAGAACAGAGCCAAGGGCAATAACCTTAAGAAACGCCTACCAGTGAGGTTGACTGTCACGATCTTGGTTGTGGCAAGTATGGAAATGCCCATAAATGACGCCAAGAATCGGTGTGCCAGAAGATCGATAGGCTTAGCGGTTTCTAGTGCCACTTTTCCAAATAGAAAGGCAAGGCCAACAAGGACGGCATGTAAAACAGCGGCTCCATATGCGTGTTTTGCGTTTAGTTTCATGGTATCTTCTCCTCCAGCTTGCGAGAGCATAGTAAGTTTGTATTGACATAAGTAGCGATGGACATTAGGATTAGATTAGATTCGCACTGAAACTGGGAGCCTCTGAGGGGCTTCTGTTTTTTATCGTAAGGAGGTTATTCATGGCCAAGATTACATGTCTCTTTGCCGCCAGAGATTTGACCGAGGGTACCCCTTGGAAGCGCATTGTAGAGTTTGCCATCCCCTTGTTACTTGGTAACATCGCCCAGCAGTTTTATAATACGGCTGACTCCATTATTGTTGGACGCCACATCGGAGACAATGCTTTGGCTGCTGTAGGTAGTTCAGGCCCTATCTTGAATCTTCTCTTGGTACTCTTTGTAGGGATTGCAGTTGGAGCAGGAATCATGGTTTCCCAATACTTCGGAGCTAAAGATAGAGAACAGCTCTCCCTCACGATAGGCACATGCATTGTGCTAACCGCCGTTACCTCGATCATCATTATGGTTGTCGGTCCGCTGGTCAGTCGCCCTCTCCTGAAGCTTTTAAACACACCTGCTTCGATTATTGATTGGTGTACAGACTACCTGAATATCTTCTTTCTTGGCATTGCAGGTTTTTCCTATTACAACATCCTGGCAGGGGTTTTACGCGGACTTGGAGATTCAGTTTCTGCGTTGGTATTTTTGCTCATTTCCACCGTGTTGAATGTTGGCTTAGATATCCTATTTGTGGCAGTGTTTCGTATGGGAGTTCCAGGTGTCGCACTGGCCACAGTAATCGCCCAAGGCGTTTCTGCCATATTTTGCCTTCTTAAGCTCCTGAAGATGAAAGAGCATTTCGATCTAAACTGGTCCATGCTTAAGATCAACCGCGAACTATCTATGAAGGTTATCAAGCTAGGTTTGCCCTCGGGGTTAACACAGGCGATTTTTTCGATGGCTATGATTGTAGTGCAGTCCTTGACCAATAGTTTTGGCGAGATGGTGATTGCCGCTAATGTTATTATCATGCGGGTGGATGGCTTCGCCATGATGCCGAACTTTTCCTTTGGAAATGCGATGACCACCTTTACCGGCCAGAACATCGGTGCTAAGCGCATGGACCGTGTTGACGAGGGCACCAAACATGGTGCAAGCATAGCTGTAGGAGTGTCAGCTGTCATTACTGCGCTGCTTCTCCTATTCGGCCACCATCTCATGCGGGTGTTTACAGACACTCTGGAGCTTGTGGACTTCAGTGTGCGGATGTTACGTATTTTGGCCATCGGTTACATTGCTGTCGCTGTGACTCAATCTCTATCTGGTGTAATGCGTGGGGCTGGCGACACCATGACCCCCATGTGGATCTCCTTGATTACTACAGTGGGTCTGAGGGTGCCCGTTGCCTATGGCCTTGCCTACCTAACGCGCAGTGAACTTTACCCCACCGGGCGCCCCGAATCCGTCTTCATCTCTCTGCTGATTTCTTGGACCCTTGGCTCTCTGATCACCTTTGCATTCTTCAAGAGAGGTGCGTGGCGATGTAAAGACATTACTCGAAGCGCCAAACGAGAGGCTGCTTAGGAGTTAGGCTCCTAGCCTCTCTTCTTTTATCGCAGGACTTTTCCATAGACAAATCGGGACTGCCACTAGAACGATAGAATACACCACAATACTCAAAGCCAGTCTCCTGGAACATTCTCTGTATAATGATTGTCCTTGTATGTGTCGACTCGAAGGCTGAACAAGCCATCCTAGGCGGCATGAGGGCAATTAGCTGATCTAGATACTCCTTCGCCTAGAACGGTAGCCCAAGGAAAATGAAACGGATGAAATCTACGATAGTATGGATCAACATGGCCGATGCTAGATCGCGTTTTAGCATGGCCAAGGTCATAGGCAAGCCAAACAATAGTGCTAGGAGCACTGGACTAACAAGTAGCATTCCTAAGTCCAAGTGCAAGGAACCATTTACAAAGTAGCTGTCTGGAAAGTGCAGGAGCACATGGGGAACAATCACAAGCACGTATAACCATACAGCTTCTTTACGGGTGCTGATCCTTCCTCCTAAAAGGTAAATAGAAAAAGCGTACATAAATAAACGATAGATGACTTCCTCGGAGATTCCGGGATTTAAAGAGAGAACGAAGGCGTAAAACGACGGAACAAACTTCATCTGGACTCCAGCCAAGAACAAATTGATGAAGCCTAAGACCAAACCAACGCCCACGCCAAGAAAGATACTCAAAGAATACGGGCGCCTAAGTATTACAACTCCATCGTCCGCTTTTCCCATGATTCGCATCGAAGCCAGAAAAGCAAGGAAAGTGACTACCCCTGTGAAGGGTCGGATGAGACCTACCAAGAAGGCGAGAACGAGTCCAAGAGCGATAGTGTCTTTCCCTGGAAGCTTCTCTTTAATCAGAATCAACACGGACAAAACGGCAATTGTCACCGAGCTTATGACCCATAGTCTTTGTGTATGGGAAGAGAATCCAATCAAAGGAACCACCAGGTTCACTATGAATAAAGCTATGAATACCAAAAAGACGAGCCGAAGCTTTTTAGAACCTTCTTTCATGTTGAGGGGCCTCCTTGCCTGTTCTTGTTGTTGCCTAGAGCTAAGGCATACCGATTTGTGGTAGACCTGTAGGAGCCGAAACTGTTATATGCCCCAGGTCCTCATTCCCAGTGGCTTCACCATCAACAAACATGGTGTCCCAACCCAAATCTCTTTTGACTCTTCTAATGGGAAAAACCCCATGGACCGATAGAACCATTTGGTCCGTTCATAGCCTTCTCCGGGAGACTATCACCCAAGGTTTTGACGGTGAGAAACTTCTTCTGCTCTCCGCGCAGACATGCTTCTGCTGTACGCAGCAGCTCCTTCCCGAGCCCTCTCCCATGCACTTCTCCATAGATTCCCATACAGTAAATTTCGCTGGTAAACTCGTTGTGTTCAAGAATGCTAATGAAACCCACAGGTCTATCTCCAATCTGAACCGTAAAGAATTGTGTGTCTGCCACTCCACGCACGTATCCCTGAAGAGCTTCTTCGATTCCAAACCAAGCAGGCAGGGAGCGCAAGACTACCTCACCGATTCTCGATTTTTCCTCGGGATCTACTATCCTTTGCGTATGAACACCTTCGTAATTTCCTTCCTCCACCGCCTTTTGCATGGCGTCACAACGTTTATGCCATAGACGGCGGTATGTAGAATGATCAACCACCCTTTCGCGGAGGTCCGCTATTTCTCTGATGTTTGCGTCTTCGCACCATGAAAGGCAGATCAGATATTGTAGCCAATCCAAATCATCTTCATCCCAGTAAACTTCAATCTCCTCAAGCCCCTGTTCCATGAGGGCAAGGGCCCTGGTATGTCCATCGGTAAAAAAAGTGGCATCACCGATCCGCTTGATGGGAATAGGGTCGAGGGATCGGACATCAACATCCTCTAAGAAGGTTCTTACCTTCTTCAGTTTTACCTCGCTAATGTACAATTGACTAGGCTGAATCTCTTTTAGCTGCATCGCAAAACTCGACATCGCACTCTCCTTCTTGCCTAGGGCTAGAGACCCTCGTTCTTCCGGTAGGTTATTTGCATAAAGCCACCACCTTTGAATTATGCCTCTCACACATTTCGCTGGATTTTGCCGGATTCCTCCATAATGCCTTTGGAGGATTCTAGGCAAAAACCGCAAAATGGCTCAAAAGACAAGCTTCTATCCTACGTTCGATTTCCGCCAAGTACCGATTTAAAGACCTCCCGCAAAGAGGCTTCCTGCGAGTGAACGCGTAAAATGCGACCCACCGTTCGCAGGCGATCGATGTCACGCCCGAGGGTGGCCTCGGTAAGGTCGATTAGTACAGAGATCACTTTGCCATCCTGGCCTGTCTTGATAGGCTGTAATGCGTCAACGACATGCCAAAATTCGGCCAACGGCACAGTAGGGATGAGCTCAAGTTGTACATATTCTTTGCCGTAACGAAGCTTCAGAGCTGCGGGATCACCTTCGGCAATGATCTTCCCATGATTCATGAAGGCTACCCTTCCGCAAAGTTCATCGGCTTCTTCAAGTGAGTGGGTGCTCATGAAAACTGTCTTGCCCTGCTTAGCAAAGGATCGGATGTGACTGCGAATCAGCTCCACAGAAGCTAAGTCTAATCCACTTGTGGGTTCGTCCAAAATTAGCATCTCCGGATCGCCAAGTAAGGCGCGGCAGATTAAGAGACGCTGTTTCATGCCTTTGGAGTAATTGGCCACCGGCTTATTACCGGTTTCTGACAACTGGAATTCATCGAGCAAGTTCTCAGTTTTGGACTTTTTGACCCCATACAATGTGGCGAAAAACTGAAGATTCTGCCGCCCCGACAGGCGCGCGTAGAGATTGGGCTCCTCGAAGACGACACCGATCTTCTGGCGAATTTGTCTATTATTTGGGTTCATTTCCTCCCCAAGTATGCGGCAACTACCCTTCGTTGCCCTACTAAGGCCTGTCAAAACTCGGATCGTAGATGTCTTACCCACTCCATTCGGCCCTAAAAAACCAAAGACTTCACCCGATGAAACCGAGAAACTGATGTTGTCAACAGCCACAAACTCGCCATATCGCTTTGTTAGATCTTGCACCTCAATCACTCTCATTGCCCTGTCTCCTCATCCTCCATTGAGCTTGGGTCCCAGAGCAAGTACAGGGACTCCCCGATAGTACCAGGATGAACAAGGGCAACATAAACCGTTTTTGATACATTCTGGTTAACCCGTACCCCCCGGACAAAGTGCGCGGTGTAGCTTATGTCGACACCATATACATGCAAGTTTTCGTCTTCGGGAAGAAATTGTCGGAGCGACCTGGCAAGTCTGGGGCGGTAACTGACCTCACCCGCCTCAATATCTCGCAGCTTTAAACTGAGTCGTTCAAAGTGATGCCTCTGGAACGTAACATATTCCTCTTCAGAGATAGTCTCTCTAATGCTGGGATACATAACTGCATAGACGGCATCAAAAGACTCCGCTGCATAGTCTTTATAAACCTTGGCCACAAAGCCTTGCAAATGTGTGGCGACAGAGTCATCGCCATAGGCAACTCCACTCACCAGGATGCACAAGCAGGCTAGCAATACAAGGCTCCTTCTAATCATATGAGTTCACCATCCTTCGGTAGGCAAGAAAAGTCACTCCCATCAAGACCGTGGAAAAGAACAGAAGAACCACCAGCTCCGCCAAAATCCCCCCTACTCCCTGGCCATGCAGGAGAACAGCTTCTAGCCCAACAAATAAATGGAACGTCGGGAATAAACCCGCCAGAATTCGCGTGAGGGATGAAAGATCAGAGACCAGGGTGGGAAAAAGCAGAGGGAAATAGATTACAGTCGCAACCGAGCGGGCGGTCGATTGGCCGCTGGCTATGACCCCGATAAGCAGTCCGATGGCTGTAAAACACGCCGCTCCCACTAGGGTAAGGCCTCCCAGAGCTATCCAACTTGAAAATGCTAGGCCCTGCAGGCGATTGAGAATCGCCATGATTACAACGGTCCCTGCGCTGAGCAGAACTCCAAATAGGCCCTTTCCAAGCAGCAGCTCGCCGTAACCGGCGGGTGAAACCCCAATGGCTTCGATCGTTTTCGTGTCTTTTTCTTCGGCAAACACGCCCGAGACAACCATCACACCGATCATACTCATCGTCACTGTAATCCACACCGGGAGTACAGAACGACTAACGGTGGTGTCCCCCACTGCGATGATCTCTAAATCGTAGCGAGTTGGCACGCCTAAATAGACCTTCACTAGCTGGGTGATACTCTCACTAAGTGAAAAAAAGTACACGGGACGTCCGCTATCCAAAAACACCAGGAACTTATTCTCACCTTCTACTTGAATAAACCCATGAACCTGACCGCGTTTTACCAGTTCTTGGCCCTGTTGAACACTTGAAACTGCTTCTAACTGGAAGTTGACTGCAGTGTTCGCCACAAACTGTGCGAAATCACTCCCCGTGTCTTCGTAAATGGCGATCGAAAAATCCTTTGGAGTCTGGACAGTATCCAAAACGCCGAATAACAATGATGCCACAACTGGAAGGACAACCGCAATGAGTATGGATCTATTCTTCACAGACTCATACAGGTCCTTGCGCACAAATGCCCGAATACGGCGCCATTTTTCTCCCATAGCATTTCTCCTCACGAAAAAAATAAAGGAGAGACACCGCAGGGGATCTCTCCAATACTGCCTGGATCGCCAGGCTACCAAGCGTGTCCAAACATCAAATTTTCTTTAGGGCGTTATCCTACCTAACAAATAAATGACCACCCAAATCACAACAACAGCACCGATTAACTCAAGCATATATCTGACCTCCTTTAAATACTGACACCTGTTTTCCTATTACATATTATTCTTCACACCATGCACAAACTCCTATGTTTGAGAGCAAGATGTCTATGCGTTTAGAATACCATATGTCTCGCTCACTGTCTGAACAAAAATAATGCCATTTCCTGGTTGATCTATCTTCATATTGTCACGAACAGCTTTGATGATGCCATCAGCCGATTCAGTCTTGGTTAACATCAACACGATCTCTTTTTCTGGTTCAATTTCCATATTTAAGAGTTTTGAGGTCTCATGGATACCAGAGCCCCTAGCATTAATGATCGTTCCCCCGCGGGCCCCTACCCCCTTGGCCACATCCATCACCTTTTCTGCCTGACCTTTCTCTACCACAACAAAGATCGCTTTATACATGCAACCGACACCTCCATCTTCAGCGCTAAACTCATATTCATAGTCCCCGGTACCTATAAATGACCCAACCGGCAAGACAAAGCCGATACCATGATTGGGTTTGCTAAAGTCGATCTCGGCATCGATCACTTCAAGGGTATTACGGACTAAAGACTTTTCTGCAACCATCAACACTGCTTCTTTCCGTATATCGGTCAATTCAAGAAGCTTCAACAAGCGATTGTGAACTGTGCCCCTACCCAGAATAATAGTGCCACCAGACACACCATTCCTCTTGGCAATGCCCAGAACTTTACTTCCCAAACCAGAGTTGACGATGACACAGATCAGCTCATAGTGCTTCTTTTCAGGATTTGTCTGCAACATTTGCCTCAACCCCTTGCTTTCTAGACTTCACTTCGAAGACAACTCCGAGACCTAGTAGAGTCATAATGGACATCATAGCCACAAGTGCAATCATTCCTAGACCATCACGTAATAGGTCAGCCCCTTCAAACGCACTTGCTGCACCTTGCGTAAATGCAAGGATGAAGGTAGTTGTCAAAGGTCCTGTAGCGACACTGCCAGCATCAAACCCGATTCCCACAAACAGGTTGGGCACAAAGTAAATCATTACAATAGCAATCAGATATCCAGGCAACAAAAGATGCCATAGATTGAGCCAAGGAACCAGAATTCGGATGACTGATAAGAGAATAGCACTACCAACACCAATTGAAAGGGAGGCAGCCACGGCAGTTCGCTTCACATATCCGCTGGTCACGTCTTCGATTTGCCTCGTTAACACATGTACAGAAGGCTCGGCCAGAATGGTCACAAAGCCAAGGACAAAAGAGGTAATCAAAAGCCAGATCTTGTTATCTAAAGATGCTAGAAGATAACCTAGTTGGCTGCCAACTTCCATGAATCCACCATTAACTCCCATGAAAAAGAGGAACATTCCAAGGAGCGTATAGGCGAAACCCTTTAGGATTCTTGCGAGGCGCCGTTTCTCAAGCCTTAGCAAAACCCTCTGCAAGACTAATAAGGAAACTGCCAGAGGCAAGAGGGCAATCAAACTGTTTTTCACAGAGTCTGGAACAATGCTCCAAAACGCGCTCATAATGGAACCTACTTCCATTTGAGCCGGTTCTAGACTGATCACTGGATATTCTTGTGCAGGTGTAAGCATATTTAGAATCATTACAGCCAAGATGGGGCCTATGGCTCCTGCGGCAATCAGGCCAAAACTGTCTTGTTCACCTTGTTTGCTATCTTTTCGCATGCTAGAGATCCCTACAGCAAGAGCCATGATAAACGGAACCACCAAGATACCGGTAATGGACCCAGAAGAGTCAAATGCGATTGCTAAGAATTCTGGCGACGTGCGGGATGTAAACCAGGCTAAGAGTATAATCAAGCCATAACCAATGCCAAAGAAGACCTTTATGGGTAGGCCCAAAAACACCCGGACAAAACCCATGGCAACCATAATGGCAAATCCTATGGGCACCCATGCTAGAAGTGTGGAGGCTTTGATACCACCTGCCGTTACATACTCGATTTGATTGACTAACACCAGTAGTCCAGGTTCAGCCATGGAGACAAAAAAACCTAAGAGTCCCCCACCAAGCAAAAACAACCACAGCTTATTGGTCTTAACCAAGGCAGACCCAGTTAGAGTTCCCATGGGAGTGATACCAATGTCTACACCTACAAGGAAGATAGAGAGTCCGACTATTAAGGTAAAGGCCCCTACCAAAAACCTCACGATTACAGGGGTCGCTAAGGGGACCAAGGTGAAATTCAGTAACATAACGATGATGACAATGGGAACAACCGCCTGCGTGTTGTCTTTTAGATAACTAACCAGTATGTTCAACTAATCACTCTGCCTTTCTTTAGCATTATCAGCACCATCTTTCATTATACCATATGGGGCAGGCATAGTGAACCAGATGACCGTTGCGGATCTAGCTCCTAAAATTCGAATTTCAAAGGCCTCAAAAATAAGTCGAGGAGTACGTCCTTCGAGTTCCTATCCTCAAAGAGGATGGAGTAAATTGCATTGCAGATAGGGAGTTCTAGTTCATGCCGTTCTGACAAAATGCGGAGCGCTTTTACCGTCTCAACACCTTCCGCCAACTTCTCAAACCTCTCACCTTGGACGAATGCCTGGCCAAATCGTCTATTGTGGCTATGTGGTGAAAACAAGGTAGCCTCGTAATCACCAAGATGACTCAATCCATAGACAGTTAACTCGTTACCCCCCATAACTCGGACAAGACGGGAGATCTCCCTAGCACCCCTGGCCATTAGGGCCCCTTTTAGACTGCGATAGTTAAGACCATCCAGCATTCCAGCTGCTATACCCATAACATTCTTGGCAGCTGCCCCTATTTCATTTCCGATCATATCTTGGCCATAATAGAACCGAATCAAATCACTGCCAAATGTCTCAACGATGTCTTTTGTGGTTTCGATGTCTTCGGAGCCGATCACCATGCAATTTGGGATTCCTGTGACAAAATCCTGCACATGACCGGGACCCACCCAAATGGAAACCGAACAGTTCGTACCAATTTCTTCATTAAACACCTGGGAGAGCCTCTTTCCCGTAACTGATTCAATTCCCTTCATACAGAGAATGAACTTCCGGTCACTAGGTTTAAAGGGACGTAGCTCCTTCGCGAATTCCCTGAGATTCTGCGAGCTAATGGAAATGATGATATACTCGTTATCTAGTACTGTCTCTAGAGAGTTAGAGAGGTTCACACCTCTCGGAAGGATTAAGTACTCGTTGCTCCCCTCGTCTCTCAAGCGCTGAAAATTAGTGGAATTCTCCCTACCCCACAAGCAAACCGCATGACCAATTGTTGCGGCATACCATGCCAAAAAGGTACCCCAGCGTCCACAACCTAAAACTGAAACCCTCAACAGTTTTCTCCTCTCTTTCGCCACCGTCCTTGTGACCACTCTAGCTTTCATGAGACACCAGGTAGCAAAACTCACTTAGACAAATCATGCTCCACTTCATGTAAAACGGACTCCATTAACCTTCAATTATGCGTTCAAAAAAACGTCTAAACCCATTAGTCTGAGGTGGATCGTATTTGCCCACGCGAGAATCATCCTCTAGATCCAAGTAATACTTGTTAGTTTTGCAGTGAACCGAAAGGCTGTCCAAAGGAAACCCTTTTATTCGTTGTTGGTGAGGTATTGAAGTTATGAAAAACTCTTCCGACGCTATGTCTTCACCATCATGCTCGTAAATAGTCTGATAATTAGTAACCAAGCAGATGGCATTTCTATATCTGGCTCTCACCTTTCCCCCAAACCTTGCAGCAAGACCAGAGTAGTATGCCACCATTTGCTCATCGGACAGTTCCCTACCGCCCACTCTGCGGATATGCACACCTGGTTGTTCATGTGTGCTCAATCCTTCAATGTAAAGTCCTGAGTCACAAGAGAAGACCGGAGCTTGTAGGATGTCGTAGTAGGCCAGAGCCTTAATTCGAGCGTTTTCCAGTGGATTGTTCCCCGTTTCCTCAATATCTACAGACATTGGTGCCTGGTGCGCCAAACCTGCTACATTTATGTCCAATCCTTGTAGCATATCCCTCATATGCTGCAATTTGGCAGAATTTGTAGTCCCATAGATTAGTTTGATGGAGACCCCTCCTCAACATCATTGCATTAACCCTACTGGGGGCTCTAGTTGTGCTCATTCTCAAAGTCGAAGTAGATTTGGCTGCCAGTGGCATCCCGCTGACCCTGATATTTTCCCCGGTAGGGATAATAGGCATCCTGGTCCATCTGGGCAAAGACCAGTTGGCAGACTCTACGCCCAGCTGTAAGCTTTATGGGTAGTTGGTTAGCATTATATAATTCCAGAGTAATCTCACCTTCAAAGCCTGGATCTACCCAGCCCGCATTTTGAATGAATAGGCCCATGCGACCAATTGAGCTTCGGCCCTCAACAAAAGCGGTCAAGTTGTTGGGAAGTCTGACGTATTCCATCGTTGTTGCCAGCATAAACGAATGGGGCGGCAGGATAATCTCCTCTTTGTCAAAGGAAATGTACGTGGCAGGGTTCTCTAGGTCGATATAGGCAATGTTATGCTCGTCCAGTTTTAGAAAGTGTGTGCCCAGTCTCAAATCAACGCTCGCAGGTTGAATCTGTTTCCCTAGGCGTGCACTTTCGGGATTGATTTGGTCATCCTCTAAAGGGTGGATCCCCAATTTCCCTTGATCTAGTAAGTCTCGAATCGTCTTATCGGATAGAATCACTTTGATGCTCCCTTCACTCTTTGCTTCTTCGATTTCCGTCTTTATAAGAGCCCATCTTTGATCTCCCTTACGCTCATTTAGGTTTGGCTAATTGGCCTGCCGATTTTTTTATCCAACCTCCACTGCGGCGCCTTTCCATCGTCTCCCCAGTATTCATCGAGCCGCACTATCGTATCATCTCGAAACATGAAAAACGAGACTGCATGGCAAGAAAATCCGTCAGTAGCCTCCCAAACTCGGGCAACGGTAATAACCAGATCATCAGAGACCTCTTCTATCCTTTCCACATGGCCAAGCCAGTCTCCGGGATATTCGCAATTGGCAACAATAAATTCCCCCACTGAAAACTGTTCATCGGTGTTGTGCCAGTTGATGACAGCATCGGGTGAAAAGTATGACAGGAGATTCGATGCATTTTGCGTAGCAACCTCTCGCCAAAATTCAACGACAAATTGTTTCTTATCCATACCCTATTCCCCTTATGTAGTGGCAGATATCCAACACAATGTTACCGTGTTCATCTGGAATGGTGAAGCGAGGACACACGTACCTCTCAAAAAACCAATAAGCTCCCTCTTCATCGTGCATGATTTCATAACCCTGTTCTTTACAACTTTCTGCACATTTGTGTTCTTGCCCAAAGACTTCCTCTTCTTTTCCATATACCCAGGTGACACCCAACTCAGCTTCTGGAAAATCAACGAATAGGTATCCATTGGGTACTTCTGCCTTTTCAGGGCAAAAGACGCCAATCCAATACTCAAACACTTCTCCTTCTTTCCAACGCATGAGTCCAATCGTAGCATCACCGTCTCCATAGACTGTTTTTGGATCAAAGTTACTTTGCAGCTCTTCAAACCACCCGTTAGCAAACCACTCAACCCACTGCTTCCCAAATCCGCCGTCGACCCTATCGCCGTCAAAATACTTCTTTCCAACGAAACGCATTGCAGGAACAGTCTGCCTATAGGTTTTGATGACATCCGCCATTGGGTAACACTCCCTCTCCTTATGGCATCGGTATTTGTCTGGTTTTTCCTTCAACAACAAGGCCCTAAGCCCTTCCCATGGCACCGCTTGCGCAATATTCAGTAATTTAACAATAGCGTCTTGCCTAATAGCCTCTCAATCGATGTCACCGAGATGGCCGAACTTCTCACGGAGTGTACCGCGGCAGGTTTCCCTCTTCTGAGTTTTTCGAGGCTTTGACCATTAGCATAAATAGCATCGCTCAGCTTCTCTTTAGTGTATTCTGCTAAGATATGTCTTCATTTCTTCGGCAATTAGTTCATACTCAAGGTCATGGACATAGTGTGAGCAATCTAATTCGATTAACGTTCCATTTGGCAGACTTGAAACAGTAGATCGCCTCGATTCCAGACATAGAATGTGGGCAAAGAACAAACGGACCTTCTATGCCTGCAAGCTCAAGTACTGCTCTTGAATCAGACAGTATGGAGTCAACATCTCTTTCCACATCTGCCACGTCACTAAAGCCATATCTTGTTTTTTCAACAACCACAATCCCATATTCTTCACTCAATATCGAATACAGTGATTTGAAATCCAAAACGGGAGAAGAGGTCCCACCTCCGGACATGAATACCAGCGTGAGTTCTCCATTTCCCTCAGAATAC
>DIPH01000033.1 GCA_002424045.1 Firmicutes bacterium UBA5493
TCTCGTGGTGGGAGAGTAACTCGTCGCCAAGATTAATTTTCATTGGATGCGGTGGCTCGCTTCAGGCGAGTCACTCGCACGCCACGATTAAGTTTGACCCTACACTTCGGTGTAGGGTTTTTTCAGTGGTGCGCCACGCATGGCGCGTAACTTGGCGGTGAAAGTCCGCTACGGAATGCTTGGTTCCTTTTTAGAACACACTTTCTGACGTACGGTGGTATGGGAGGTCAGCTACTCAATTAATGGTTAGCCTCCTACCCGATTATCAGTGGGTGGTGACGAAATTACTCACAGCGAATTTTACCAGTCAGTGATGTTCCGCGAAGAGACCACCGTCCAAAAAGAGGTGATCTCTTCGCGCTCATTGGAGTTTCCTGTCTATTTTCCGAATTCATCCTCTAATTGCTGCAGAATTCATTGTTCTAGATCAATTGGTTCGACTTCAATCAACTCTCCAGAGGGCATTCTAATGGTGCCCACATACCACACATCCCAGTCGTTGCTGAGCATCTGATCGAAAACGTAAGTCTCGGCATCGTCGGTTCCACCATTCAAGATAATCCTAACTGTGGCTTTTGAAGGTACTTCTTCGACATTGGAGCCTAAGGCGTCATAATAATGGACCCAAATGTGATAGTTGCCCGGCGTGGCCTCTTGTAATAAAACGGTTTCAGGGCCATAACCGTCTGTATCATCTATGTCTAGAATAGGATTACTAGCTTCAGTATCCCCAAAATCACTAGGGATGTCGTTATACCAGTATACATGCCGGTTTTCATCCCAATAGTCGTATGCGGCTACTACGTTCGGTTCGTCAACACGCCGTTGAAATACGTGAAGATCGACATCGGTGTCTGCTGTATCCCAGCTCAGAATGACCCGAAGATCAAGTCTTGGAAGCGTTACTCTTACTCTCAAAATGTTACTTGTCCCAGCGTTTCCCTGATGATCAAAGACGCGCAATTGAATCGTGTTTGCACCAGGATCTAGTGGTACTGGCTGTTCAAAATGTCCATCGTCTTCCACCTCGATGTTAAAGACAGTCCCATTCACAATGGCCTGAAGCTGACTTATGGAGATTGCAGTCGTGAGAGGGTTGACTTCACCTCTGGTGGTTAAGAGGTCGTTTACATTTCCAGTAAGGGTAAGCATCGCCTCATCCACCACCGCCCCGTCCGTGACGCCAACTAAGGCATCAAGATTCACTATAGGACCGTCCGTGTTCAATTCTACCGTGACAGTGGAATCTGCCTTGAGGGTGACCTGCTCTTGATGGTCATTATATCCTTCAAAGCGTACTTTTAGAGTATGTCCACCAGCTGCTACCTTGGTGAACTGAAAATTCCCTTCGGGGTCGGTGACGACTTGCTTGGAATCCAAAGACACTACTGCACCACTAATAGGATTCCTGGTATCCGCCTCCACAACTGAACCTGACAGTGTGTAATTCAACGGAGGTTGGCTACCACCGCCTAAGCACCCAGTGATCAAAACTCCCACCAAAACCACGGCAGCCATGAGTTCAAATCTTTTTTCCATTATTATACCTCCCAGTTCTAGATCTATTTACTTCCAATTGTACGAATAGATTTTGTTTTTGAAATCACCTTTGCGAATGATCTTGAAGTCTAATTCTTTATGATTAGTGTTGTTGATCCTTATGCCTAGGCTTCTAGCACAGGGGCGACGAATGGGGAAATCATTTGCAAATCTCGTACAAGTGTGGAAATTTCTTATGCGCAGATGTGTAAAGGTAGCTTGACACGAATAAGTATGCTCTGTATAATGGAAGCGATATGTAAAGATGACTTTACATTCACAGGACGGGGGTGGTGGATTGAATAACCGGTTAGCTGACTTCCGCAAGGAACGGGGGGTTACGCAGGAAGAATTGGCTGATGCGTTAGAGGTATCCCGGCAGACGATAAGCTCAATCGAGAATGGGAGGTATAATCCATCTATTGTATTGGCTTTCAAGATTGCTCGGTTTTTTCAAACAGCGATAGAACAAATTTTTATCTATGACGAACTGGAAGGTGAGAAGGATGGGTGTTAGAAAACTAGATTTTAGAAAGATCAGGTACATCTCAATACTGCTATTGGGGATTGTGTTAGCTATTTTCGGAGGATTTTTCATCCAGGAGCGATGGGGCGGCATCTTGGTTGGCCTTGGCGCAGGATTGTTTGGTATGTCTGGTGCTCAGTTGATTACCGAACGTGTAATGCAGCGAAACCCAGCGCTTCAAAAGAAAATAAGTATTGAGCAGTCCGATGAGCGCAATGTTCAGATCAACAATTACGCCAAGGCAAAGGCGTTCGAGTTTGCCACGTTTCTTGCCTTACCGTTTTTTCTTATCCTAGTTCTCGCTGATGTACCCTTGTCGATTGTGCTCCTGTCAATTGCCGTTTATGTCGCCGATTATGCAGTATATCTATGGTTCTTGAACAAGAAGATGAAAGACATCTAACAGGAATGCTGATTGAACGTGAGAGAATGGCCGCGGAGGGGTGACTAAAGTGATATCCGACGAATTCAAGGCTACGTTGAGAAGAAACATTCGTTTGTATTTCTTATTATTTCTTGCTGGCACCTTTGCCTATTTCGCAATCCTCTTAGGGGGTTCTGTGTTGACGGCCTACTTGTGGCTTTTGCTTCCAGGTGTTGGTTTTGCTGTCTTGGGCTACTTTGAGTATCGTAGGCTTGAGCGCCGTAAGCTACTTTCCAGACTTCGACAGGAGTGGGGACTTGAAGAGTTAGACAAAGAGCGAAATTACAAGGAGATATCTGGTCTGTTTGAATTGGCGCCCCAGACGGACATGGTGATTGATGATCGCACCTGGCATGACTTGAACATGGACATCGTTTTTTCTCGGGTCGATAGAACATTCACTTGGCCCGGCATTCAACGTCTATATCAACTCATGCGTTCTCCCGAGATCAAGAATGTTGGCAAGATTGGGGAACGGACAGCCATGATCTCTGATCTTCAAACGGACTCGAAACTTCGCGAAGATGTGCAGGTGATTCTCAGCAAGATGGATGCTCGAGTTGGATCAGGTCTATGCACTCTGCTGTGGGGAAATCCTGAAGTAGATCCTGTTCACCCACTGTGGCTATACCGGATCATGTTTGTTCTGGCTCTACTCTCACCATTATTGCTCCTTGTAAGCGTACGTTATACAATTGCCATGCTTTTCATATTCCAAGTCAATATGTACTTGCACTTCAAGGTACAGAAGCGGATTCGATCACACTTTGAAGGAGTTCGTTCACTGAGACAGCTTATGAGCATTTCCAGAAAAATGGCGGGGATTAGAAGCGAATGCCTAGAAAAGCTACTCTCAAAGATTAGAGGATCCTTGGGCGAGGTAAGGGAATTCACCAAAATTGTCCGCTTTGTCGGTGTTGAGACGACGGACCCGTTTATGCATATGTTCCAACAGTACTTCACTATATTTTTCCTAGCAGAAGTCCGGGGGTTTTATCGGGCCTTGGAATTTATCGAGGACAATCGTGAGGTGCTCCAAGATTTGTTCATGGCTGTGGGTGAAGTGGATGCTCTGCAATCCGTGGCCTCCTACAGGGACTCCCTGGAGTACTATTGCGAGCCTTACTTCGTCAGAAAACGCGGCCTGCAGCTTGAGGAAGCTTATCATCCATTACTTAGCGATCCCATTCCCAATTCCATCGTCGCCAAAGAACGGGGCCTATTGATTACGGGCTCAAATATGTCAGGGAAATCTACCTTTCTGCGAACGATGGGTTTGAACGTCCTAATGGCTCAGACAATTGGAACCTGTACATCTAAGTCGTATCAAGCTTGCCCAGTACGTTTACTTACCTCCATTGGGCGGTCTGATAATGTTGTCGAGGGAAAGAGTTATTACTTGGAAGAAGCACTCAGCGTACTGAGAATTCTTGAGGTCATTAATGACGATACGACCACCTTGGTCATCTTCGATGAGCTGTATCGCGGTACCAATTCGGAGGAACGAATCTTTGCGGCTCAGCGTGTTCTAGAGTACCTAGTTTGTCGCAACTCCCTGGTTTTCGTGGCCACCCATGACTTGGAACTGACTAGTCTACTGGCGAACAGTTACACCAGCTTGCATTTTAGCGAACGCGTTGGTCAACTGGGGTTAGAATTCGATTACAAACTAAAAAAAGGGCCCGCGACTACGAAGAACGCCATTGCCCTTTTGCGGTATTTGGGATATCCCAAGGAAATAACGGACCAGAGTTAGCATCACACGAGTTTGTTGCGGTGGGCATAAACGGCTGCTTTGGTACGGTCCTCTACTCCGAGTTTGCTCAATACATTGCTGACGTGTGTCTTTACCGTCTTGATGCCTATGAACAACTCGTCGGCAATTTCTTGGTTTGTTTTACCCTCACCGATCAGCACAAGGATTTCTAGCTCCCTATCTGTGAGATCACTATGGGGGCGGCGTTCGCCGCTATCGCGCATTTTGGTGAGCATCTTCGTGGCTACCTTTGGTTCAATGACCGCCTCTTGCTTTACTGCCAGGCGAATTGCATCCACGATTTCATCGGCCTGCGATGTCTTAAGAAGATAGCTCAGCGCTCCTGCCTCCAAGGCGGGGAAGATGAGATTCTCGTCAATGTAGCTGGTGAGGATAATGATCTGTACGTCAGGCAAGTCTCGTTTGATCTCTGTGGTTGCTTCTACTCCGGTGCCATGTTCCATGATGAGATCCATTAGAATTACATCTGGCTTCAGTTTTCGCGCCATTTCTGCAGCAGAACGTCCACTGCCTGCCTGGCCCACAACCTCTAGATCGTCTTCAGTCTCTAAGTAGGAGCATATTCCTCGTCTGACCATCTCGTGGTCATCTACCACCATCACTCGGATTTTTTCCATCATCGCTCTTCCTCCTTAGCTTCCGACCCTGTAGAAATCGGAACCCTAATCTCCAGCTTGGTGCCTTTCCCTGGAACGGATAGCCACTGGGCTGTTCCGCCTATCAGGGTAGAGCGTTCCCTTATGGAACGAATGCCTATTGATGATTGGGGAATCTCGTCTAGTGCGAATCCCTTACCGTCATCTTCGATAACTAACAGAATTCTATGATTGGCTTCAGACATCTTTAATGAAATACGTACGCGGCTTGCTTCTGCATGTCGGAGTACATTGGACATACCTTCTTGGGCAATGCGGAAGAGTTGGTTTTCAATATTACTGGGCAGGCTTACTTCGTCAAGATCCACATCGAACTGGAGTGACTGTTTGCTCTGCAGTTCAGAGGTGAGGGACGATAAAGCTTCGGAAAGACTTTCGTTTTGAAGCGTCAAGGGCCGTAGCTGGAGGAGCAAGGCGCGCATTTCTCCTTGGGCCCGAGTCGCCGACTGAGAGATTTCTTGGATAAGACCTAAAGCTTGCTCTGGGCGGTTTTCTACCACCTTCAAGACCGTAGCAGACATCATAGAAATGGCGAAAAGCTGTTGACTCACTGCATCATGAAGGTCGCGGGCTAAACGTTGGCGTTCCTCGGAAACTGCAGTGATCTTCGTCTCCTGCAACAATTGCTCGTTTTCTTGTGCTAGCTTTTGAAGTGCGCCAACTTGGGCTTCTAATCGGGATGCCATTTCATTGAACGCTTGAATGATACCGTCGAACTCGGCATTACCTTTAAATCCTAAGCGATAGTCGAGATTACCATAGGCGATGTTCTTTGCTCCCAGGGTAATCTCCTCAAGCTCGCCGCGAATATCCCTACTGGAGTAGTAACCACCGAAAATTGCACTTGCTGCAGAGACGACTAAGACAATGGCTAGGCTAGCTAGAATGGTTTCTGGGGTAAAGGGCAGGCAGAGCAGGAAGACTAGATCGGGAAACACCACGTGTATAAGAAATACGCACGCGAAAATGGCGAGTAAACTGCTGACAAAATGGTAGACAATCCATTTAAAGCGAAATAGCCACATGTATTCACCACCCTACCGTATTTGACGGATGCTGATTTCGCCGATTTTCCAATGAACTCTAATGTTCACTTTCTGTGTTGCCGTATCATAATCCGGGCTCTGCGTCTGAACGAAGCGAGGGGTTCCAGATTCGTGATGATCTAAAACAGTGATCTCTCCTATACGAAGGCTACACTCTGCCTTGAAAGGCAAGCCAGGTGGGAGGTAGATGCTAGCGTCACCAACGTAGCCAATCACGTCGATGTGAACTTCACGATTGGGAATGATGGCTTGAGTCAGATCTAGGTTAACACTCCCAACACCGTGCCTGATCTCAGTATCGTCTAGAACCCAATTCCCAGGTCCACGGTTGAAATCACCCACAAAGGACGACTTTGACTCGCCGCTCCTTCTCTTTCCGCCGGACCTGAAGTCGACCTTGACGAACGAAGCTTTCCCAGGTAGCAGAATGAGCAGTCCAACTAGGACAAGCCCTAATGGCCAAACAACTTTCCAAGGTATAGCTGGTGTAGGTAGACCGATAATGGGTAAGAGCATGTAGGCACCAACAGTGAGCACTATGAGCCAAAGGGCAATGTCCCAAGAATCCTCGGCTCCTCGCTGCCGCCTTTTAATCTTAACCAGCTGATCTGCGGCGAAGCAGATGATCAATACGGGCCATAGGACAGACCAGGGGGTAAAGCTTACGATCTGAAGATTGTAGAGGAGAAATCCCACACCAAAGCCAATCAATATAATAGGAAACCATTTCATTGTTCTTCCTCCTTAGGGCACGCGCTCCCCATATAAGTAGTTTGCGTTATTCAGCGTAGATCCTCTTTGGAATGGTTTTATTGTATCACGGGTCTTGAAACGGGGTAACGGCCCTTAGTATGTTTGAGTCTCCGTCTCGAGGCGGACTTCAGAGAAGTACTGTTATGGGTATTCAGGAAAAACAAAGATCGCAAAAAAGTTGCTTGGGGGCTTGCATTCAAGATAGATTAGTGCTATATTAATAAAGGCGTCGGGCACAACAAGTCACGTGCCAGACCGGAAAAGCCTTGCTTTCGAGGCTT
>DIPH01000027.1:0-13250 GCA_002424045.1 Firmicutes bacterium UBA5493
GCCGAGCTAATTACTCCAATCGCCATGGAAGAAGGATTGCGCTTTGCAGTTCGTGAAGGCGGCCGTACAGTTGGAGCAGGCGTTGTAACTAAGATTCTTGCCTAAACAACAGACACAGCAAAGGCGAATTTTAACCGGAGGGAAAAGTAGTCTATCATATGCTTTTCTAGATTACTTTTCCCATCCGACTGTCTAAATAGAGTAGATGAATGCTCTGCATTCATCAAGCGATGACGTAGGAGGTTGCTTGATCAACCGACAACGCCAGGCCACCCAATATTCGACCATTTTATCTTGTCGGTTGATCTCGCAGTTTGCGCAGCAAACTGCATGAGGATATCTGAACGGGTCGGTGGTACGTCGCAGTTTTCTAATTAAGCGACGAGTGGCAAGTTGGCGGTTGACCAGGGGAATTTCTACAGAGTATGTTCGTCTATCGAGCGAAAGGATTGATTATTCTTGGCTAAGCAAAAGGTTCGAATCAGGTTAAAGGCTTTTGATCACAAGATCCTGGACAGTTCTGCAGAGAAGATTGTTGACACTGCAAAACGGACAGGAGCAACGGTTTCGGGACCCATCCCCTTACCTACTGACAAGAACATTTTTACCGTTTTACGTTCTGTACACGTTCACAAAGACGCTCGTGAGCAGTTCGAAATGAGAACGCATAAACGCCTAATTGACATTCTGGATCCCAATCCAAAGACTGTGGATGCGTTAATGCGCTTAGATTTACCTGCTGGTGTAGATATCGAGATTAAGATTCAAGATTAATTGGGACCGGTGGGAGCAATTTTAGGGGGTGCGAAAGATGGCCAAAGGTATTCTAGGTAAAAAATTGGGAATGACCCAGATATTCAGTGCAGAAGGATTGCTAATCCCCGTGACTGTCATCGAAGCTGGCCCGTGTACCGTAGTGCAAAAGAAGACGATAGAAAATGATCAGTATCTTGCAGTGCAACTCGGTTTTGGTGATCGGCGGGAAAGACTTTTCAATAAACCGGAGAGAGGACACTTCGATAAAGCGAAAGTGAAGCCTCGCCGGTATTTAAGGGAAATTAGATTCCGTGCAAACGATGATTTTGCAAACTTGAATGTAGGTGACTCCGTAGACGTTAGCATTTTCAGTGAAGGCGAAAAGGTAGACGTCACAGGCACCAGCAAGGGTAAGGGTTTTCAGGGCTCCATTAAGCGTCATAACCAAGGACGCGGACCGATGAGCCACGGTTCCCATTACCACCGCGGTGTAGGTTCTCTAAACGCCGTTGACCCAGCAAGAGTCTTTAAGGGACGCAAGCTGCCCGGTCGTATGGGTGGAGAGCGTGTTACAACGCAGAATTTGGAGATTGTCAAAGTTGACAAAGACCGGAATCTCTTGTTAGTACGGGGTTCTGTACCAGGTGTCAAAGGCAGTTTTGTTATTGTTAGGAATGCAGTAAAAGCTTAGAGTTTGAAGAAGAGAGGAGGCTGCAATCATGCCGAAAGTGGCCGTTTTCAATATGGAAGGCAAACAGGTTGGTGAACTAGAACTCAATGATGCGATTTTCGGGGTCGAGGTGAACCAAGACCTGATGCATAAGGTAGTCCTGAGCCAGTTGGCCAATGCCAGACAAGGCACCGTGGCCACCAAGACCAGAGGACTTGTTCGCGGCGGCGGGCGTAAACCCTGGAGACAAAAGGGAACCGGACGAGCACGCCAAGGAAGTACTCGTTCACCCCAATGGGTTGGTGGCGGAGTGGTCTTTGGACCAACGCCTCGAGATTTTTCCTATCGTCTACCCAAAAAAGCACGGCGGGCTGCGTTGAAATCCGCCCTCAGTGCAAAAGTTGCCTCTGGCAACATCGTGGTTTTGGATCAGCTCACAGTGAATGAGCCTAAGACCAAAGTATTGGCCAGTATGCTAAAGGCTCTCGATGTACAAAAGCCCCTGCTGGTTACTGCAGAGTGGGATACCAATGTGGAGCTATCTGCACGCAATATTCCTGGAGCTGTGGTTGCCAAGTCAATGGGCCTGAATGTCTATGACATTTTGAACAGCCAGAAGCTGGTTATGACGAAGGATGCAGTGAATAAGCTAGAGGAGGTGCTTGTTTAATGGAAGCGCGGGATATTCTTAAACGACCAATAGTAACAGAAAAAAGCACCGACTTGATGGCTGAGAATAAGTACACCTTTGAAGTAGACCTAAGAGCCAATAAAATGCAGGTTAAAGCTGCGGTGGAAGAGATCTTTAATGTGGAAGTTGAGCAAGTGAATACGCTTCGAGTTAAGGGTAAGCTACGCAGGATGGGACGCCATGAAGGATACACATCCGATTGGAAGAAGGCTGTGGTGACCCTGAAACCAGGCCATAGCATTGAGGTATTTGGAGGATTTTAAGGAGGGACGGAAAAATGGCGATTAAGAAGTATAAACCGACCACTCCGGGGCGTCGCAACATGACCGGTTATACCTTTGAGGAGATCACCAAGAAGGAACCGGAGAAATCATTGGTAGTTTCTCTCAAATCAACCGGTGGACGTAATGCAGAGGGTCGCATTACTGCCCGTCATCGCGGTGGCGGTCATAAACGCAAGTATCGTATTATCGATTTCAAACGCAATAAGGATGGAGTTCCAGCAAATGTTGCTGCCATCGAGTATGATCCTAATCGCTCTGCAAGAATTGCATTGCTGCACTATTTGGATGGCGAAAAGCGCTATATCTTAGCTCCTGCAGGCCTAAAAGTAGGCGATCAGGTTGAATCGGGTCCAGACGCCGATGTCAAACCTGGAAACGCTCTACCTCTTGCTAATATTCCGGTGGGAAGCGTCATTCACAATATCGAACTTCAGCCTGGTAAGGGTGCCCAGATGGTGCGCTCAGCGGGTACTGCGGCCCAATTAATGGCTAAAGAAGGCTCCTATGCGACAATACGTTTACCTTCTGGTGAGTTCCGCATGGTGCTGCAAGCATGCCGGGCTACACTCGGTCAGGTCGGAAACGTTGAGCACGAGAACATGGTAGTGGGTAAAGCAGGGCGGTCTAGATATTTAGGAAAGCGGCCACATGTTCGCGGTGTAGTCATGAATCCCGTTGATCACCCCCATGGCGGTGGCGAGGGTAAGGCTCCTATTGGTCGTCCTGGACCGGTTACTCCTTGGGGTAAACCTGCACTGGGATCACGGACTCGTAAGAAGAAGGCAAGCGATAGTCTGATCGTGAGACGTCGTAAGAAATAATGAGGTTCTCTACGGGGAGGTGTAGGAATGAGTAGATCATTAAAAAAAGGTCCCTTCGCTGATGCTCACATACTGAAGAAGGTCAGGGAGATGAACGATAAGGGCGAAAAGCGGGTTGTTAAGACATGGTCGCGGCGCTCTACGATTTTCCCAGATATGGTTGGTCACACCATAGCAGTTCATGATGGGCGTAAGCATGTTCCGGTATATATTACAGAAGAAATGGTCGGTCATAAACTCGGTGAATTTGCCCCCACGCGGATGTTCCGTGGGCATGCCGGTGAAAGATCGTCGGGCCGATAAGCAGAACGGGGTGAGAAATAATGGAAGCGAGAGCAATTGCTAGACATATTAGAATTTCACCACGCAAAGCGCGCCAAGTAATTGACTTAATTCGCGGTAAGGATGTGGAAGAAGCTTTGGCCATTCTTAGGTTTGCGCCAAAGGGAGGGTCTCCCATAGTTGAGAAGGTTGTGCGCAGCGCGGTAGCGAATGCAGAAAACAACTACGATATGGATGTGGACTCCTTATACGTCGCCGAGTGCTATGTCGATCAAGGTCCAACTATGAAGAGGATTAGACCTAGAGCGAGAGGCATGGCTAATCGCATCCGTAAACGCACAAGTCATATTACTGTGATTTTGCGGGAAAAGGAGGAATAAGTGCGTGGGTCAAAAAGTACACCCGGTAGGGTTTAGACTTGGTGTTGTAAAAGACTGGGACAGCAAATGGTACGCCAACAAGCTTGATTACGCTGACCTCTTACACGAAGACTTGGAAATTAAGCGCCTCATTAAGCAACGCTTTTTCCAATCAGGCATTGCCAAAACCGAGATCGAGAGGGCTGCGAATCGTGCTAAAGTTACGATTCATACAGGCAGGCCTGGAATGGTTATCGGTCGTGGAGGTACAGAGGTTGATAAGCTTCGTAAAGATTTGGAAGCCATGACCGGCCGTCAGATTCAGGTAAATATTGTGGAGGTTAAGACTCCTGAAACAAATGCCCAACTAGTGGCTGAAAGCATTGCCTTTGCTCTGGAAAGACGTATTTCGTTCCGCCGAGCTATGCGTCAAGCTCAAACCAGGGCCATCCGCCTTGGTGCGCAGGGCATTAAAGTAATGTGTTCTGGTCGCCTGGGCGGCGCAGAGATCGCTCGTACAGAGTGGAACCCCGAAGGTTCTATTCCTCTGCATACTCTCAGGGCAGACATTGATTACGGATTCGCAGAAGCGAATACAACATTTGGGAAGATTGGGGTTAAGGTGTGGGTCTACAACGGTGAGATCCTGCCTGAAACGGCGGCCCAGAATAAGGCTAAAGGGGGCGAATAGGGATGCTTATTCCAAAGAGAGTAAAGTATCGTAGAGTTCACCGCGGTCGTATGACTGGTAAAGCCCAAAGGGGCTCCGAAGTCTCTTTCGGCGAATTTGGCCTCCAAGCATTGGAACCAGGGTGGATTAAAAATACGCAAATAGAAGCAGCCCGTATTGCCATGACCCGTTACATTAAGAGGGGTGGGAAGGTTTGGATTCGGATTTTCCCCGACAAACCTGTAACTCAAAAACCTGCAGAAACTCGGATGGGTTCCGGTAAAGGTGCTCCCGAACATTGGGTAGCAGTGGTAAAGCCAGGGCGAATAATGTTCGAGATTGGCGGCGTACCTGAGGAATTGGCTCGCGAAGCTATGCGCTTAGCTGCCCACAAGTTGCCAATCAGGTGCAAGTTCGTATCTCGGGCTGTGGCAGGTGGTGACGCAAATGAAGGCTAAAGAGGTTCGTGATCTTTCTGTAAGCGAGCTAGAAGTGAAACTGGATGAGTTAAAGGAGGAACTCTTTAACCTCAGGTTTCAATTGGCTACGGGTCAATTAGATAACCCAATGCGTATCAGTGCTGTGCGGAAGAATATTGCACGGGTGAAGACTGTCATGCGCGAAAGAGAACTGAACATTAGGCGAGCTTAAGGTCTATAGATTCGGGAAGGGAGGAGCGCAGATGGACAACGAAAGAAACATGAGGCGAACTCGAGTAGGAGTGATCGTCAGTGATAAGATGGATAAGACTGTCGTGGTTGCTGTCGAGCAGACCGTGAGACATCCATTGTATGGAAAAACCATGCGGAGGAGCGCCAAGTTTAAGGCCCACGATGAACTCAATGAGTGCAACGTAGGCGACAGGGTGCGCATTATGCAAACCAGACCCATTAGTAAACAGAAACGCTGGCGGGTAATGGAGATTATTGAAAAGGCCCGCTAGTTACAGAATATAGCAAGGGAAGGAGGAGCTATGATGATCCAGCAAGAGAGTCGTTTAAAGGTAGCCGATAACACTGGTGCTAGAGAAATTCTGTGCATTCGTGTGCTCGGTGGATCAGGACGACGTTATGCTCGTGTCGGTGATGTGATCATTGCTTCCGTTAAAAACGCGACTCCTGGTGGCGTGGTTAAGAAGGGCGAGATTGTCAAGGCTGTAGTTGTTAGAACCAAAAAGCAATATGGCCGTAGGGATGGTTCTTACATCCGTTTTGATGAAAACGCAGCCGTAATTATAAACGACCAGAACAATCCAAGAGGGACTCGTATTTTCGGGCCTGTGGCCAGGGAATTGCGGGAAAAAGATTTCATGAAGATCGTCTCTCTGGCTCCTGAAGTTCTCTAGTAGAAAGGAGGATGGGGAATGGCAAGAATTCATGTAAAACGTGGAGATACAGTGGCCATACTTTCCGGTGACAGCAGCGGTAAGAAGGGCAAGGTTTTAGAGGTTAATCCTCGGTCCGGCAAGGTTTTCGTAGATGGAGTTAATATTCAAAAGAAACACACCAAGCCTACTCAAACCAATCCGCAAGGAGGAATTATTGAAACACCGGGACCCATCGATGCTTCTAACGTTGCCGTGGTTTGTCCGAGTTGCAAAAAGGCTACTAGGGTGAGCCGTGAGCGGCAAGCGAATGGTGAGTTGGAGCGTCACTGTAAGAAGTGTGGTAAAGCAATAGACTAATGTTGATTTGCATTGCAAATCAACCAGGAGTTTGACTTTGTCAAACATCCATGATTCGATTCGAATCAATTTGATTTGTTTGTTTGAGAAGGGGGGAGTAGTGCTTGGCACGGTTTAAGGAGAAATATCAAACCGAAGTGGTTCCAGCTATGATTGAACGTTTTGGCTACAAAAATGTCATGCAGGTACCCAGGTTCGATAAAATTGTTTTAAACATTGGTGTGGGCGAAGCTGTAGGGGACCCGAAAGCGTTAGAAGCAGCCGCACGTGACCTGGAGCTTATTTCTGGTCAAAAGCCTGTCATTAATCATGCCAGAAAGTCTGTAGCTGCATTTAAACTCCGTGAGGGGATGGCCATTGGCTGTAAAGTGACCTTGCGCGGCGATCGTATGTATGAATTCCTCGATCGGTTCATTAGTATAACGCTTCCGCGGATTCGTGACTTCCGGGGCGTATCGGAAAAGTCCTTCGACGGACGTGGAAACTACAGTATTGGTCTCCGTGAGCAACTGGTCTTTCCAGAAATTGAGTATGACAAGATCGATAAGGTAAGAGGCCTCATGGTCGTCATCGGTACCACTGCTAAGACCGATGAAGAAGGATATGAACTCTTGAAGCTGATGGGTATGCCATTTAGAAGCTGAAAGGAGAGATATTGTGGCGAAAAAATCAATGATCGTCAAGGCGCAACGTGATGCGAAATTTAGAGTGCGCCAAGTGAATCGTTGTAGAATTTGCGGGCGTCCCCGTGGTTACATGCGCCGTTTCCAAATGTGCCGTGTATGCTTCCGGAAATATGCTAACGAAGGGCAAATTCCCGGAATAACTAAATCCAGCTGGTAGGGGTCCGAAAGGAGGTTTCCTGAATGGTAATGACTGATCCAATTGCGGATATGCTCACACGGATCCGGAATGCAAGTTCCGTGAAGCACGAATCGGTAGATATTCCCCGTTCTAAGCTTAAGGAAGAATTGGCTCGGATTCTTAAGGACGAGGGGTTCATTAGAGAGTATAAAGTTCTGGAAGATGATAAACAAGGCATGATTCGCGTCTACTTGAAGTATGACTCGAATAAAGGCCAGATCATTAAGGGCATCAAACGCATTAGCAAACCTGGTTTGCGTGTATACACAAACAAGGATGAAGTGCCTAGGGTGTTAGGTGGCCTCGGTGTTGCAATTTTATCAACTTCACAAGGTATCATGACAGACCGCACAGCCCGCAAAGAGGGAGTTGGCGGCGAAGTAATTTGCTACGTTTGGTAAGGGAGGGAAAAGAATGTCCAGAATAGGAAGAGCTCCAATAGAGATTCCTGCTGGTGTTGAGGTCACAATTAGTGGCAACTCTATCGACGTCAAAGGACCAAAAGGTAAGCTCAGTCGAGAATTCCATCCTGAGATGCAAGTCGAACTGAGTGAAGGCGCTATCACAGTGACCAGACCCAGTGATAATAAGGAACACCGTTCCCTCCACGGACTGACTCGTACATTGATTGCGAACATGGTTCAAGGAGTAACGGTAGGATTTACTCGTAATCTAGAAATTGTCGGAGTAGGATACAGGGCGGCGAAACAGGGTAATAAGCTTGTTTTGTCACTGGGTTACTCCCATCCTATCGAAGTAGATCCGGCTCCAGGCATTGAAATTGATGTGACGACACCAACAAGAATTTCTGTCAAAGGTATTGACAAGGAGCTTGTGGGTCAGACCGCTGCTAATATTCGCGACTTCAGAAGACCTGAACCTTACTTAGGCAAGGGTGTTCGTTACGAAGGTGAAAAAGTGCGTAGAAAAGCAGGTAAAGCAGGTAAAGCTTAGAGCTTAGAAGGAGGGTAAATGATGGCCAAATTAAGTCGGCGTGAAGCAAGGGAGCGGAGACATAAACGCTTAAGGCAGCGTGTGGTAGGTACTGCAGCGCGCCCGAGGCTTAATGTATATCGTAGTTTGCATCACATTCACGCCCAAATCATCGATGATAGCATTGGACACACTTTGGTTTCTGCCTCCTCTGTAGAACCTGAACTACGTGCTAAGTTGGGATCCACAGGGAACAAAGAAGCGGCCAAGGAAATTGGGCTTGCCATAGCCGAGCGTGCTAAAGAGGCAGGCATTACAAAAGTTGTTTTTGATCGCGGCGGCTACATCTATCACGGCAGAATTGCCTCTTTAGCAGAGGGTGCCCGTGAAGGTGGCCTGGAATTCTAGGTACAAGGGAGGGAAACGAACTTGTCGAAACGAACTGAAACTAGTGGCGTAGAGCTACAAGAGCGCTTAGTCAATATTAACCCTGTCTCCAAGACCGTTAAAGGTGGGCGGACCCGTTCCTTTAGTGCCTTGGTAGTCGTTGGAGATGGGAACGGTATGGTAGGTATGGGCCTTGGTAAAGCCAAAGAGGTGCCCGAAGCAATACGCAAGGCCACAGAAGAGGCCAAGAAGAATATGATCGAAGTACCAATGGTTAGAACCACAATTCCGCACGCAGTTACAGAAACCTATGGCGGAGCTCGGGTACTTTTGAAGCCAGCTTCAGAAGGTACAGGAGTTATTGCCGGTGGACCCGTGCGTGCTGTTTTGGAATCGGCCGGTGTACGGGATGTCTTAACTAAGTCTCTAGGCTCTTCGAACCCCATTAACGTTGTAAGGGCGACACTCAAAGGACTTAGCAGCCTAAGAACCGTGGATGATGTGGCCCGGCTTCGCGGGAAAACTCCCGGAGAGATCTTAGGTTAGGGGGCGAATGTTGTGGCAAAGTTGAAAGTAACGTATAAGAAGAGTGTAATCGGTTATGCGCAGGACCAAAAGGACACAGTGGCAGCTCTGGGTTTAAAGAAACTTGGCACGTCGGTTGTCCATGATGATAACCCTGCAATTCGGGGTATGATCCACAAGGTTAGACATTTAGTTGAAGTGGAAGAATTAGACTAGTCAGAGGGGGTGTAAGTGTGCGGATTCATGAACTTAAACCCGCAGAAGGTAGCACGCACAGAAAGAAAAGAGTAGGACGCGGAATCGGATCCGGTTGGGGCAAGACCTCCGGTAGGGGTCACAAGGGTCAGGGCCAGCGCTCCGGCGGTGGCAAAGGTCCATACTTCGAAGGCGGCCAAACTCCACTCGTAAGGCGCCTGCCTAAACGGGGATTCACTAATGTGTTTCAAAAAGTGTACGCTGAAGTCAAGTTGAATGACCTGAATCGGTTCGCACCGGGTACAGTGATCACTCCCGAGCTCTTGATTGAATCTGGGCTTGTGAAGAAAGTGAACGATGGGATTAAAATTCTCGGCAATGGGGAGATCAATCAAGCGTTAACGGTGCAGGCTCACAGTTTCACAAAATCGGCAGCAGCCAAAATTGAAAAGGCTGGCGGCACAGTAGAGGTGATCTAGTTGCTAGCTGCATTGAAAAATGCTATGAAGATCCCCGATTTAAGGAGGAAGATCCTCTATACCATTACCCTGCTTGCAGTCTACAGAATTGGCTCTTTTGTACCAGTTCCAGGTGTAGACGCGGTAGGGTTGGCCCAGCAACTAGGGGTCGACGGAGGAAACCTTTTTGGGTTCTTGAACCTCTTTACCGGGGGCGCTTTAGAGAGATTTACTGTCTTCGCACAGGGTGTAAGCCCATATATCACAGCTTCAATTGTCATGAACTTGTTGTCCATTATCGTGCCTAGCTTAGAGAAGTTGTCTAAGGAAGGCCCCGAAGGTCGGAAAGTCATTGCCAAGTACACTCGTTATGCTACGGTCGTTCTTGCTGTCGTTCAGGCGGTGGGAACCACTGCCATGGCCCGTGCATGGGGCGTCGTGTCGAATCCGAACTTCTTCGGTCTAACCTTAATCACGCTGACCCTTACCGCCGGTACCATGTTCACCGTGTGGCTCGGAGAAAAGATCTCTGAGAAAGGGATCGGCAACGGCATATCTTTGCTCATCTTTGTTAACATTGTGGCAGCCATGCCTACACAATACATCAATGCTTTCAGGGCAGTCGGTGCAGGCGGGCTACACGTTGTCAGTCTGATCGTGTATTTCCTAATCACGATTTTCGTGATTGCCGCGGTGGTTCTGATTACCAGAGGTGAACGCAAGGTTCCTGTCCAATATGCTAAGCGTGTGGTAGGCCGTAAGGTGTATGGCGGTCAATCTACCCATATTCCCTTGAAGGTAAACCAGGCAGGGGTCATTCCAGTCATTTTTGCATCGTCTGTCTTGACGTTTCCCCTTACCCTGGCTCAGTTCATTCCCGCGGTAGAAGCCATTAACCGCTGGGTAGGGTATGGCACATTTGGATATAATTTACTTTATGTAATTCTTGTGATCTTCTTCACCTATTTCTACACCGCAGTAACCTTTAATCCAGTAGAGGTTGCTACGAACATGAAGAAAAATGGGGGTTACATCCCAGGCTTAAGACCTGGAAAGCCCACTTCAGATTATCTGGATAGGATTCTTTCGAGAATCACTTTGCCAGGGGCATTTTTCTTGGCAGGCATCGCTGTTCTACCATTTGTTGTTGGTGCAGTAACAAGGATTCCTTCCAACATTCTTTCTTTCGGCGGTACTGGAATGCTGATTATTGTAGGTGTGGCACTTGACACAATGCAGCAAATCGAAGCCCACTTGCTCATGAGACACTATGAAGGTTTCCTGAAATAAAAGGAGGAGAAAGGCAGATGCGATTGGTGTTGCTGGGCTTGCCCGGTGCGGGTAAGGGTACCCAAGGAGATCGGATCTCCGAGAAATACGGTATACCACACATCTCCACAGGTAGCATTATTCGCGAAGCAATAGCCGTCGGGGCTCAATTGGGTCAAGAGGCTAACGGCTATATCAGTAAGGGCGACTTGGTCCCGGATGAGCTTGCCCTTCAGATAGTCCATGAGCGCATTATTCAACCAGACTGTAGCGGAGGGTGGATCCTTGACGGATTTCCCCGGACAGTGCTGCAAGCTTCTGAGCTTGATCGTCGTTTGGCCACAAGTGGCTTGGACGTTCAGAAAGCTTTTGACATTCGCGTGACACAAGCGGAAGCCATTGAGAGGATTTCAAAAAGGCGGATGTGCAGCCAGTGCGGTGCGGTCTATCATCTAGATCACTATCGGGCAAAGGGTAAGGGAGTCTGTGACAATTGCGGCGGCGAACTCTATCGTCGCACCGATGATACGGAAGAGACCGCTCGCAAAAGGCTCGCCGTCTATATGAGGCAAACCCATCCTGTAGTTCATTATTATGCTCAAAGTGGTCGACTGTTTAGTATTGACGGAGTGCGGCCCATAGATGACGTCTTCGCAGATGTGGATCATTATCTGCAGATGCTGGTGGACGATGATCATGTTGGTGAAGCCCAATGATTATACTGAAATCCGCTGATGAGATTCAATCCATGCGCGTTGCAGGTAGGGTGGTAGCTCAGGCTCATGAATTGGTCCGCGAGCTAGTCAGACCAGGCCTGACGACCCTTGATTTGGATAGGGCTGTGGAGGAGTTTTTAATCAAGCAAGACGCAATTCCAGCCTTCAAAGGTTATCAAGGGTATCCCGCTTCAATTTGCGCCTCCCCAAATGAGGTGGTTGTTCACGGGATCCCAAGCAAGGATGTGGTCCTGCAAGAAGGATCGATTATCAGCGTAGATATTGGGGCGTTTGTCGATGGTTTTTGTGGAGACAGCGCTTGGACCTATCCAGTGGGTGAGGTTGATCCCAAGGTTCAGCTCTTGCTCCAAACCACAGAGGAAGCTCTTTTCCAAGGCATTGAGCAAGCCAGGGTCGGTAACCGCCTTTCTGATATCTCCCATGCTGTGCAAAGACGTGCTGAAGAACGGGGATTTTCCGTTGTCCGAGATTTTGTGGGACATGGAATTGGCCGAAAGATGCACGAAGCGCCACAAATTCCGAATTTCGGACCCCCAGGAAGGGGCCCACGTTTGAAAACTGGCATGACATTGGCCATTGAGCCAATGGTTAATGTGGGTAGTTATCATGTGCAGGTTTTGGATGATAACTGGACAGTTGTAACACGGGACAACAATTGGTCAGCTCATTTCGAACACACTATTGCTATCACTGATGAAGGACCCGTGATTCTTACGATTTTGTAGGAGAGATAAGATGGGACTTTTGGAAGTAGGTCAATTGGTGACGTCAAAGATGGGAAGGGACTCTGGCAAGAAGTATGTGGTAGTAGAGTCCTTGAATGACAATCAGGTCAATGTGGCCGATGGCTTTGTGCGCAAGATGGATCGCCCTAAACGCAAGAACGTGAAGCATCTAGTGGGCCACGGGTTCAGCCTTGAGGTTGAGAAAATGGATGACAAAGCAATTCGGGATTTTATAGAGCAGCATAGTCATGTGGAGAACCTAGGAGAGGAGGGCTTAACAGACCATGGCCAAGGATGATGCCATTGAAGTTGAAGGTACGGTAGTTGAACCATTGCCGAATGCCATGTTTCGAGTAGAATTGGAGAATGGGCACAAAGTATTGGCCCATATATCCGGTAAGATGAGGATGAACTTTATTCGGATTCTACCCGGTGATAAAGTGACTGTAGAACTATCTCCTTATGATTTAACCAGGGGAAGAATCACGTATCGTAAAAAATAGACGGCTAAAGGGGGCGCAAAACGATGAAGGTGAGACCTTCCGTGAAGCCGATGTGTGAAAAATGTAAGATTATCAGACGCAAAGGGCGTGTGATGGTAATCTGCGAGAATCCAAGGCATAAGCAGAAGCAAGGATAGAGGGGGGTGTCTAAATAGATGGCACGTATTGCAGGTGTAGATTTACCTCGCGATAAGCGAGTTGTAGTCGGCTTAACGTATATTTACGGCATTGGCCGGAGTACGTCTGAGAAAATCATTGAGATCTGCGGAATTAGTCCCGATACGCGTGTGCGCGATTTAACAGAGGACCAAGCCAACCAAATCCGCGAAATCATTGAGAAGCAATTTCTGGTTGAGGGTGACCTACGCCGGGAAGTAAACATGAATATCAAGAGATTGCGGGACATCGGTTGCTACCGTGGTATACGTCACCGCCGC
>DIPH01000027.1:13429-53762 GCA_002424045.1 Firmicutes bacterium UBA5493
CCAATGGCAAGACCACGAGGTAAGGGCGGCCAACGCCCACGTCGTAAAGCGCGTAAGAATATCCCAGTTGGTGTAGCGCACATTCGCTCTACGTTCAATAACACCATTGTCACCATCAGCGATCCTCAAGGAAATGTAATTTCCTGGGCGAGCTCTGGCAACATGGGTTTTAAAGGTTCCCGTAAAGGTACTCCCTTTGCAGCAGGTATGGCTGCGGAGCAAGCAGCGTCAGTGGCTATGGATCACGGAGTCAGAGAAGTGAGCGTGTACGTTAAAGGGCCTGGCGCAGGAAGAGAAGCTGCAATTCGTTCGCTTCAAGCTGCAGGTATTGACGTGACCACTATTAAGGACGTAACTCCAATACCCTATAACGGCTGTCGTCCACCGAAACGACGCAGAGTATAATTAGTTCGGCCCATGCGTTCGCAAAGGAGGGTGCAAGAACTATGATTGAAATAGAAAAACCAAGGATTGACCAGGTTGAATTAACGGACAACTATGGCAAGTTTGTTGTGGAGCCGTTAGAACGCGGATATGGTATCACTTTGGGTAATGCCCTGCGCAGAATTCTGCTTTCATCGTTACCAGGCACTGCCGTCACATCTGTTCACATCGATGGGGTTTTACATGAGTTTTCCACTATTGATGGGGTTGTGGAAGATACTGTTGATATTGTGCTGAACCTGAAGAAACTTCTGGTGAAATTGCACAGTGACGATCCTGTGACCATTCGAGTAGAAGCCGATCAAGAAGGGCCATTGCTTGCTGGGCATATTACCCCTGACCCTTCAGTGGAGATTCTCAGTCCAGACTTGGTTATTGCTACGTTACAAAAAGGGGCCAAGCTCAATATGGACATCACTGTAGCTAGGGGTCGCGGCTATGTTAGCGCAGAGGGCAACAAGAAACCCGATCACCCTATCGGCTTAATCCCGGTTGATTCCATCTTTACCCCTGTGACCAAGGCTATCTACCATGTTGAGGACACACGGGTTGGGCAAATTACCGACTATGACAGACTCGTTCTCGAGGTTTGGACCAATCGTACCATTGCCCCAGATAGCGCCGTGAGCTTAGCTGCCAAGATTCTGATGGAACACATCAAGTTATTCACCGATTTGACGGAGAGTGTGGGCAGCGTGGAAATTATGGTGGAAAAAGAAGAAGAAAGTATTGACCGCCTAATGGAGATGACCGTTGAGGAATTGGACCTTTCCGTGCGCTCTTATAACTGTCTAAAACGGGCTGGAATCAACTCTGTTGATGAGTTAATCCGTAAGACAGAGGAAGACATGATGAAGGTACGGAATCTTGGGAAGAAGTCTCTTCAGGAAATCAAAGAAAAACTTGGCGATCTAGGGCTTTCCTTGCGCAAATCTGATGAATGAGGTAGGTGAGCAAGATGAAACTCAGGAAGTTTGGTAGAACTTCTGGCCACCGGAAGATGTTACTCCGGGGACAAGTGACCTCTTTAGTGTTACATGGCCGGATTGAGACTACAGAAACCAAAGCTAAAAGCATCAAACCCTTAGCAGATAAAATGGTCACTTTAGGTAAACGAGGAGATCTAGCCGCCCGGCGGCAAGCCGCTAGGTTCTTATTGGATCCCGTTGCTGTACAAAAACTTTTCGACGATGTAGCTCCAAGAATGGCGGAGCGAAACGGTGGTTACACCAGGATTATCAAGACCGGTGTTCGTCGGGGTGATGCGGCGCCGATGGCGATCATTGAATGGGTGTAGGATATACAAACAAGGTCGCAGAGGAGTCTCCTCTGCGTTTTGTTTTGAGGACTTGAGGTGTAGTGATGAAAGAGCCCTTAATTCGGTTTACAGATGTGAACTTCATTTATGCTAAGACACATGGAAGAGAAGGTTTGGCTGCCCTGCAAGATGTGAATCTTGAGATCTTTGAGGGCGAATTTGCTGCTGTCTTGGGTCATAACGGTTCAGGTAAATCCACATTGGCCAAGCACGTGAATGCCCTCCTCTCTCCCACTTCGGGTCAAGTCGTAGTTGCAGGGTTGGATACCTCGGATCAGGAAAAGGTATGGGAGATCAGGCAGAAGGTGGGTATGGTCTTTCAAAACCCCGACAATCAACTCGTGGCCACAACAGTGGAAGAGGATGTGGCTTTTGGCCCTGAAAACTTGGGTATTCCGTCTGCAGAAATCCAGCGCCGGGTCACCGAATCCCTTAAGACTGTGGACATGCTCTCCTATCGTCTCCATTCACCCCACCAACTCTCCGGGGGGCAAAAGCAACGAGTTGCTATTGCCGGTGTCATTAGTATGCTGCCAAAGTGCATTGTCTTAGATGAGCCAACGGCCATGCTTGACCCTGAGGGACGAAATGAAGTGATGAGTACGATCCACCGCTTGAACAGAGAAGAAGGCATTACTGTTCTGCATATTACCCATCACATGGACGAAGTGATTGGGGCAGACCGGGTGATCGTAATGGATGAGGGGCGCATCGTTTTGCAGGGTACCCCCAGGGAAGTCTTCAGTCAAGTAGATCTTATGCGCAGTCTTCATTTGGATGTTCCGCAGGTGACAGACCTCGCGGAGCGCCTAAGGAATCGTGGGTATTCAATCCCCCAGGGAACACTGACAGTAAATGAAATGGTGATGCTTTTATGTCCATCCGATTAGAAAATGTTTCCTTCAGTTATCTTGAAGACACGCCTATGAGCCAGGCTGCCTTACGGAATGTGAGTCTCGAAATTGAAGAAGGTGAGTTTGTTGGGTTGATTGGTCCGACGGGTTCCGGCAAGTCCACCTTGATTCAGCATTTCAACGGTCTTCTCAAGCCCAATTCTGGAAAAGTGTATGTGGACGGGGTGGATCTCACCCTCAAGGATACCCAGTTGCGTCTGATTCGCCAGAAGGTCGGTATGGTTTTTCAGTATCCAGAACACCAGCTCTTTGGTGAGACAGTACTAGAGGATGTGGGGTTTGGGCCACGCAATGGTGGGCTGTCGGAAGAAGCTGTTGTACAACGGGTTCGAGAAGCCCTGGCTTATGTCGGATTGGAGTATGAGACCATCAGGGATCAATCACCATTTGAGTTAAGTGGCGGTCAAAAGCGTAGAGTCGCTATAGCTGGCGTTTTGGCTATGCAGCCATCGGTCTTGATTCTAGATGAGCCCACAGCGGGTCTAGACCCTGAAGGTCGGGAAGAGATCCTCGGAGAGATCAGGCAGCTCCACGAGGAACGCGGTATTACAGTGGTCCTGGTAACCCACAGTATGGAGGATGTGGCTCGTTTAGTTGACCGACTGATCGTTATGGAGCGAGGTTCTATTGCCTTGGATGGTACCCCTGTGGAGGTTTTTGGGCAGGTGGCAAGGCTGAAGAAAATGGGACTGGGCGTACCAGAGATAACTGAGCTCATGCACGAACTAAAAGCTCGTGGTTTGGATGTGAACACCGATATCCTTACGGTGGCAAAGGCAGAAGAGGAGATCATCAGACTAATCGAGTCGCGAAAAGTAATGGGGTGGCAAAAATGAGGATGTTTCGGAGCGTAACTATCGGTCAGCACATCCCTGGTGATTCCATCATTCACCGTCTTGACCCCCGCACCAAAATCCTGTCAGCTATATTTTTAATTGTTCTCCTTTTTTTGGTCAATGGGTTTGTGGGATATGGTTTGGTGGCACTGGGGATCGCACTTGTGATTCGGGCTTCAAGGATTCCCTGGAAGTTTGTCATTCGAGGTGTGAGACCCCTTTTGGTTATTTTGGTTCTCACTTTAACGCTACACCTTTTCATGACGGAAGGCCGGGTCATTTTTCAGATCTGGTTCTTGAAGGTAACATGGGAAGGGCTCTTTCGCGGGTTAATGATGGGAACGAGGTTGATTTTGCTGATTATTGGAACCTCCATGTTGACTTTGACAACATCGCCCATGCAGCTCACCGATGGAATTGAAACCCTTTTAAGACCCGGGAAGAAGATTGGAATTCCCGCCCATGAGCTCGCTATGATGATGACTATCGCCCTTCGTTTCATTCCCACTCTCTTAGAAGAAACGGAAAAGATCATGAAGGCGCAAATGGCCAGGGGGGCAGATTTTCAAACCGGTGGTATTATGCAAAGGGCCAAGAGTCTGATACCCCTTTTGGTACCCCTCTTCGTCAATGCTTTTCGCAGAGCCGATGACTTAGCCATTGCCATGGAGGCAAGGGGTTACCGCGGTGGTGAGGGACGTACAAAGCTACGGGAGCTAAAGTTCCAGCGTGTGGACGTAGTGGCCCTAGGCTTAGTTGTCACGTTTGCCGTTTTGGTCGGAGTCTTTTTCTAAGGAGTCGGACATGAAAACCTATTGTTTGATTGTGCAGTATGATGGCACAGACTATGCGGGCTTTCAGATTCAGCCTGGTCAACCAACGATTCAGGGGGAGTTAGAAGCAGCCCTAGGGAGATTGGGTCGGAATTTTATTCGCATTGCAGGGGCGGGTCGAACCGATGCTGGTGTACACAGTGAAGGCCAGACAGTGAGTTTTAGGGATGATCAGCTCACAGTTCCTGTGGAGCGCTTACCCTATGCGCTAAATGCTCTACTTCCCAAGGATATTCGAGTGGTAGAAAGTAGGCTCGAACGGGGAGACTTTCATGCCCGGATCAGTGCTCGGGACAAGACCTATCGTTACCAAGTCTATGAGAGCGAGTTCCCCAATGTCTTTTACCAGCGTTATGCGTACTGGATGAGACAGCCCCTCGATTGGGATGCTATTGATGAATGTAGCGGACTTTTTGTAGGACGGAAGGACTTTGCGGCTTTCGCCTCTAGCGGTAGCAGTGCCAAGACCACCGTAAGGACGATGCACGAGGTAACGGTGGATAAGGGAGGTCCTTTGAAAATGATCCGTTTCACCGCGGATGGATTTTTGTATAATATGGTACGTAATTTGGTTGGAACCCTTGTTGATGTTGGCCGCGGCAACCTAAGTCTAGATGAGGTACAGGCCATCATGGCAAGTGGCGACAGGCGCCTTGCTAGTGCCACTATAGCGCCCCAGGGACTCTACTTGGAAAGGGTAAATTATTCTTGACACGTAGCCTGGGGTGCGGTAGAATAAGAGTTGGTAATTTTTCTTTTAAGGCCCTGCGGTAGCGACACAGCCCCGTTCGTTACCAGACAAAGGCTTCCTGCTGGATGCGAAGCATCCAGCTTGGAGTTTCACTTTGATGCTTGCTTTACAAGCATCATGAAACCCAGATAGTTGTTGCATATAAAGGGGGGAAATCCCGAAATGAAAACCTACACAGCAAAACCACAAGAAGTGGAAAGAAAGTGGTATGTAGTTGATGCCGATGGACAGACCTTAGGACGTCTGGCTACACAAGTGGCTATGATTTTGAGAGGTAAGCATAGGCCAACCTACACTCCGCACGTAGATACTGGAGATCATGTGATTATCATTAACGCCGAGAAAATCCATTTGACAGGTAAGAAGCTTCAAGACAAGAAGTACTATCGTCACAGTGGATACCCAGGTGGGATTAAGTCAGTTACCGCCGGTGAGGTATTAAACCGCCATCCAGAACGAGTTATCAAAGCCGCTGTATGGGGCATGGTTCCCCATAACGCGCTAGGCCGTCAGATCATTAAGAAACTCAAGGTCTACGCTGGTGCTGAGCATCCACACGAAGCACAAATGCCAGAGACCCTTGTTCTGAAATACTAAACGAATACAGACCTAAAAACCCTAAGTGAAGGGAGGCAGTCGGGATGAATGTAGCTCGTAAGACAGAAACCAACTACGGAACCGGTAGAAGGAAAGAATCAGTTGCTCGCGTTAGAATACTTCCTGGTAATGGTAACATTACCATTAATAAACGTTCCATTGATGACTACTTTGGCCGCGAAGTGCTCCGCACTATCGTACGTCAGCCTTTAGTACTTACTGATACCGATGGTAAGTATGACATTTTCGTCAATGTACACGGTGGTGGTACAACGGGTCAGGCTGGAGCTATCCGCCATGGTATTTCTCGTGCCCTCATTACCGTCGATCAAGACTTGAGAGGACCTCTAAAGAAGGCAGGATACCTCACAAGAGATCCACGCATGAAGGAAAGAAAGAAATATGGTTTGAAGAAAGCCCGGAGAGCACCTCAATTCTCCAAACGTTAATCTTACAATGCACAATGGAGCCCCCAGACTACAATGGTTTGGGGGCTCTGCTATTCAACTGGTTCTGTTGCTTCCATGTCCTGATTTTCAGGAGAAGGAGTCGTTGCGGGCGGTTCTGGGGCTATGGGTTCCCCCTCCGGAGGTGACTCCGGTGGGGGTTCAGGCATCGGCTCAGGCTCAGGCTCCGGTAAGATTGGTTCCTGCTCAGGTTCGGGTTCAGGCTCTGGTTCGGGTTCAGGCTCTGGTTCAGGTATGATAGGAGTCGTAGGTGGCGTTTCCCTTGGCGGTGTCACTCGCGGCTGGGGCGTGGGTTCTGGCGGAGGCGGTGGTATCGCGCACGGCGCCAATTGGGTTGGCTTTGTACCTTCAATAAAGGAATCGCGCTCTATCTGGGGACAACGCTCGCTAGCCAAGAGCCCGGTAAAGACGTCAATTAAGACATCGGTTTCCACATTATCGGGTACCTCAAATTCGCCACTTTCGTCTTTACCTGTGTCCCCGTGGTCTTGGGCCATGGCAGCGGTCATGAACTGCACCCAGAGATCCCCAGCCAAGAGCTGAGGCTGAGGTTCTTCCTCAGCTTCGCTAGGGGTCTCTACGTAAACCCCCATAAGGAGGGATGGTGTGTACCCGATCGCCCACTGCGAGCTGCCATCATGGGCTGAGCTAGCGTTTAGAGCTGCGGGAAAGGGAATATCCAGTTCGCGAAGGCTTCCGTATTCGGTGCCAGGCATGAGCATATCAGTTAATAGGTAGGCCTGTTCCGTTGATAGGGCTCGCTTCGGGGTCCCGGGTTGGTTCGTCATGACCTTTTGATTTTGGGTATCTGTCACTTCCTGAAAAGCTGAGACTGGCATATAGTTTCCGTCACTGACGGCTGGCAAGTACGCGGCCGTTAGGTGCAAGAGAGATAAACCTTCACGCACCTCCCCTGTGGCCAGGCGGAGGTCTTGATCGACTCGTTCGATATTCAGGTCGACTGTCTGGGCGAACTCATTGAATCTCTCTATGCCCAGTTCGTTAAGTGTCCACACAGCAGCATTGTTCAGGTCCATCACCAAGGCATGTTTCATGGTGACAGGACCCCAGTAGCGGTCATTAGTATTGTCTACCATGAAATCTCCAAATTCTCGCTGGACATCTTCCACCAGATGATTCATGGCCCAATCTTCCTGAAGGGCGGTAGCGTAAATTAGAGGCCTTAAGCTACTGCCTACCGCCTGGTGCTTCACGGTGGCGCGGTTGGTTGAATCTTGAACATAATTCCTTCCTCCCACCATGGCCAAAATGGAGCCATCGCTGGGATTAAGGGCAATCAATCCTCCGTTTAACTCAGCTTCTTGAAAAATACTTTCTGCTAACCTTTGGAGGTCACGGTCAAGGGTGGTGGTCACTCTGAGCCCCCCTTGAAACACTCGATCTTCTCCTAACTCCTGAATAAGGAGATTACCAAGATAATCCGAAAAATGGTGGGCATATCCCGGTTCGCGGCGTGTAGGATCGATGGGGACCTTTTGGGCCTCATCTTGTTGCGCCTTACTTATATAGCCATCTTGCTGCATTTGTACTAAGATGGCATTACGCCGTTCTTGGGCCCTGCCTGGACTATCAAAAGGTGAAGCCCCGTCGGGCTGCTGCGCTAGTGCGGCCAACAAAGCACTTTGTACCAAGTCAAGGTCTTTCACGGGCGTAGCAAAATAGGTTTGACTTGCTGCCTCTACGCCATATGCGCCTTCACCGAAGTGAGCGTTGTTCAAATAGATCTCTAAACGTTCCCGCTCAGAGTAACGTCTCTCGAGGACAGTAGGGAGGATCGCCAGCTGTAGCCTGGACCAAAAGCCCTGCGGCTCCAGAATCTGCCTGGCAAGACGATGATTGATGCTGGTTCCCTCCTCGGTAGATTTAATCGCGTTTTGCAGATCTTGAGGAGTCTGGTCCAAGGGAATATAGACCCGTCCGGTACCTAGACGCTTGATGACCTCACCATCCTGATCAAAAAGCACTGCACCTGGGAGTGGTCGCTCTTCTTCGAATTTTGTGATGTGCCGTCCTGCCTGGACATAGAGACTGGTTACGACACCTGCCCCAACCAAAAGTACCAAGAGGACTAATACTAAGTACAGGTTCCTTCTTTTCATCCATCTCGCCTCCTCAAAGTTAGTATTAGCCCCCAGGGTTGCTTCCATGCACCTCAACCCTCTGGGTAAGAAGCGAATTTGAGGGAAATGGACAGTTTTGGAATGGAAAGGTATAATAATATAGAATACTGGACTGACAAGGGGGGTTGAGCCATGGCGTACGCTGACGATTGCAGCGGCTTCGCTAGACTCAAGTTGGTGCGGTTCCTGTTATCCTTAGTTTCCATCTTTATTCTTGCCCATTTTCTGGGTTCTATGGCTGCAAGGATTGTGGGTGGGGACTGTGCAGGGCCATTCGCAAGGTATGCCATTTTCCATCTCTTGGGTTTTCGGTATGTGGGGAAGGTACTGCATCGCTCCCAGGTGTCGCCTAGATCGCTATTGGGGCCCATTCCGGCGGAGTTTAGCCTGAAGAAAATGGTAGGCCTCTTGTGGGGTTCTCTCACGGTGAACTTAGGGCTAGCCTATCTAACGGTGGTTATGTGGATGACTTTCTTCGGGCCTCAACTCCTGGAAATCTTAGGTGGTTTTGAGGCTACAAGCATTATGACAGCCGTGGTGCAGTTTGTAGGTGTGGTCTTACTAGCCCCCATCTTTGAGGAATTTGTCTTTCGAGGCATAATCCTTGGCTATGCCCTGCAGAGATGGAATGATAAAACGGCCATTATTCTATCGGCTCTACTTTTCGCCCTCGGTCATGCTCCGAATTTGCTTGGGCCTCTTGTGGGGGGATTGATACTCTCTTTGCTGTATGTAAGGACCAGGACACTCGTTGCCCCCATGCTCGTCCATATGGCAAATAATCTGTTCGGCTTTTTGATGGGGATAGGTGATATTTTTGATTCTACTACGGCCTCACTACTTCTTGAGACAACAGACCGAACCCATTTAGTCATCGTTGGCATAACCTTGCTTACTGTAGGCTTGTGGCCTTTGATTTACTTCGTTAAGGATAGCCTGAAGCCAAAGTCAATTGATCTGGAAGGGTGAGTTTCTGTGGATGTCTTTTGGTGGATCGTAATTATTATCTGTTTTATCGCAGGGTTAGCTGGTATTGTGCTTCCGATTTTGCCTTCCGTTGCTTTGGTCTGGGCTGGCGTTGCTGTTTTCCACTTTTTCATCCATTCCCAGGTTTTGAGCTGGCTGACATGGGGAACCATGATATTTCTTACTGCAGTTATCCTCATTGTAGATCAGCTCAGCAATGTTGTGGTTGTTAAGCGTTATGGAGCGAGCAAGATCAGCATTCTTGCTTCACTCGTGGGTGCCTTTATTGGCCTGTTTGTGTTTCCACCCTTCGGGGTTGTACTGGTCCCGTTTTTTCTGGTTTTTATTCTTGAGCTTATGCATAACCGCCCTCTAGACAAAGCACTTGACATCGCCTTCGGCACGATTGTGGCTTTTGTGGGAAGCACCTTTGCCAAAGGCCTAATGCAGCTGATCATGATGGGGGCCTTCTTTATCGATGTTTTCGTGATCATATAGGCAGTAAATGTTCGGCTCAGGTTGGTTTTGACAAGACTTTCCGTGATGGTTTATAATGTACTAGATGACCAGCAGTGAAGGGGCGATAAAGTTGAGCAAATTCATTGAAGTAACAGATGAGGACTTTCAAACAGAGGTCTTAGATGCAGACGGACCGGTTTTGGTTGAGTTTTGGGCTGTTTGGTGTGGGCCTTGTCGGCAAATGGCACCGATTCTTGACGACTTGGCTGCAGCATATACCGGCAAGATCAAGTTTGTAAAGGTGAATGTAGATGAGGTGACGGAGTCTGTAGGAACGTATTCAATTATGAGTGTCCCCACCCTAATGCTCTTTCAAGATGGAAACCCAATGGAAACCTTCGTAGGCGTGCAACCGAAGCCACGTTTGGAAGAAGTTTTAGATAATTACTTATAGAGTAGGAATAAAAGCGGTACCAACCCACAGGAAGTTGGTACCGCTTTTTCGCGCCTGGAGGCTATTTTTGAAGAACAAGGGATTTTAAGAGCTCTGCGACTAACCTGTTCGCCTTTTTTTCAAGAAGAAAGGGCAATTCCCTCTGCCTAGCTTGTGCCGGGGGAATCGCCCTACGTTTTTCATTTGATCTATTGTGCTAGCTCGCCTTGTGTTGATGGTCTTCTATCTAGGCGGGCGAAGGCCTCATACACTGTTGGGATGACAAACAACGTTAAGAAGGTTGAGGTGATTAACCCACCCATGATGGTGGCTGCTAAAGGACGTTGGAACTCCGCACCTACGCCATTGGCGAGAACAACAGGGAGCAACCCGAAGACAGTTGTAATCGTCGTCATCAAAATCGGGCGTAAGCGCACTTGGCAAGCCTTCAGGATTGCCTCACGCACAGGAATATTCGGGTCTTGCTTTCTTTGCAGGTTGATGTAGTCCACAAGTACAATGGCGTTATTTACCACAACTCCTACCAAGGCAATAATACCGATGATGGACATGATACCAACATTTCCTCCTACGAGCCATAAACCCATTAAGGCACCGATGAGGGCTAGAGGGATGGTGAACATAATGATAAATGGTTGCAGGAATGACTCGAATTGAGCGGCCATTACAAGAAACACTAAGGACACAGCTAGAGCAAGGGCCAAGATGAGATCGTCAATAGATTCGTCAATCATGGTTTGCAGGCCGCCGATGGTTATGTGGTAACCTGGGGGAATATCCATTCGATCGATAATCTCCTCGCTGTGTCTTACTGCTTGTGTAAGGGACAAATTATCTCCGAGGACTCCAAAGATCCTTGTTACGTTCAAGCGGTTGACCCGTGGTGAAAGAGCAGTGATATCTTGAATTTCCGGAGTAACCACCTCACTTAGGAGAATAGGCTCTCCACCGAGGCCATCGATTTGCACCGGTGAGGTGATTCTGGTATTCATCAGATCCTCCACAGAATCAATGGACGAGCTTGGTCTAAGCACCACTGGGAGGACTCGGTTGCCAATTTGCAGATCTGTAGCTTTAAGACCCGCTGTGGCGTAGCGCATCCCTAGGCCTACTTGTCCTGCTGTGAAGCCCCCCAAAATGCTGCGAGAGGTATCGACGTTCAGGTAAAGATCTTGCGACGGACGGTCTGTGGAGTCTTGAATATCTCGGAAACCGGGTACTTTGCGCAGTTCAGCCATGAGTTCTTGTGAGATGGCATGTAAAACCTCCACATCTTCACCGCGGATATCAACGTTTAGGTTGGGTGTCATAAGTGTACTGGCGGCAGAACCAAAAAGCGATGTGTCAGAGACATTGGCTCTGATCACACCATGACGAGCCATGATGTCTTGAATCTCCTCGGTAAGGTCGCGGCTTCTGCGCTGACGCTCACTATGAGGCACTAAGGTGATAGAAAACATGGCGTTGTCTAGACCGGTACCGGTGAGCAATCCCAAAATATCCAGTTCTCCTTGATCACCCGATTGCACAGCTACGGTAGCAACTTCCGGAATGGCCAGCAAATCGTCTTCTATAGCCATGAGCAAGTCCCGCGTCTCTTGTAAGGGCACCCCTGTTGGTAGCATGGCGTGGACCCCCAAGAACCCCTCATCAAAACTAGGTAAGAATTCTTGGTCCAAACGGGGATAAACAACTGACGCTACCACAAGGAGTACTACAACTAGAGCAAAAACAACGGGTTTCTTATCAAGTGCCTTCTCCAAAAGACTAGCGTATCTAGCCCGAACCTTGGAGATCTTAGAATCGGCCGTTTCAGATGCAGTAACCATATTCTTCCTCAAAAACTTGGAAGCTAACATGGGTAGTAGGCTCAAAGATACGACGAGTGAAGCAATCAAAGTGTAAGATATGCTAAGCCCGAATTCTTTCAGTAATTGCCCAGCAAGGCTATCTAGGAAAATAATGGGCAAAAAGACCACCACCGATGTGGCTGTGGAGGCGACAAGGGCTCCGGCGATTTCGCCAGCTCCATTTTGCGCAGCCAACTTTACGCTTGGCTGTTCCGTAAGATGGCGGTAAATATTCTCTAAAACTACGATGGATGAGTCCACCAGCATGCCCACACCTAGAGCCATACCACCTAGGGTCATGAGGTTGAGGGATAGATTGGAAAAATACAACAATACAAAACTGGCAATAATGGACACAGGAATGGATAAACCTACAATCAAGAGGCTTGAGACGTTTCTTAGGAAAAACCAGAGTACGGCAATGGCTAAAACGCCACCGACAATGCCACTTGAGCCCAGAGAACCGATGCTTTGATTAATGAACAGCGATTGATCGGTAATAGTCGTAAACTGCAGATGAGGGTGATCTGCCTCGAGGTTTCGCAGGGTTTCTTTTAGATCCTCTGCTACCCGTACCGTGTTGGCACCGGTTTGCTTCATTACTTGGATCAAGACAGTGTCTTGTCCATTGTGGCGTGTGATACCGTTCCTGGGCTCTATATGGGTGGTCACTTCAGCAATATCGCCCAAGTAGGTTAAGGACGGAAGCAGACCTCCTAACCCCAAAAGACCGCTACCTTGCTTCATGCCAACAATAATGTTCTCTAGTTCTTCCACACTTTCTATTTGGCTACCGGCTCTTGTGGTGTACCTGGTTCCATCGGCCGTAACTGCGCCACCGGGTACCACGATATTTTGATACATGATCAGTTGCTGCAAGACCACTGGCGTTAAGCCAATTTCGTTGAGGTAATCTGGATCAAAGAGCACTTGAACCTCTTCGCTGCTGGTACCAAACAAGCTGACCTGGGCCACACCGGACAATTGCTCCAGCTGTGGTTTTATTTGCTGGAGCTCTTCTGAAAGCTCCACAGGGGAGCGATCATGGGCACTTACCCCAATGAGCATCAAGGGAAAGGCATTGGGGTCAACTTGGATCACGATTGGGGCTTGGGCACCTTCAGGTAGCGATAATGCTACCTGCGCGAGACTGTTTCTGATCTGATCTAAAGTACCGACCAAGTCTGTCCCCCAGTCAAATTGAAGTATAACGGCGGAAATATCTTCCATACTATAGGATTCCTGCCTACGCAGGCCGCTGATTCCAGAGAGGCTACCCTCTATGGGGATGGTTACACCTTGTTCCACTGCTTGAGCTGCTCCGCCAGGATAGACAGTCACTACTACCGCATAGGGAAAACTCAGGTTGGGTAGGAGATCAATGCCGATTCTCTGCATGGAAATAACTCCAAACATGAGAGTTATAATAACTAGAACAGTAATGGCGATGGGTCGACGCACGGCGAATTTCGATAGATGCATGCAAATCCTCCTTAAGGGTACGGCAGATGGTGCTATGTAGCTATGTACTATAGGTTCTGGATCTGACCATGTTATCCTGCCTTTTAGGGGCGGAGAAGGGACGAAAAGATGGTGGACAATTTTGCTAAACGACTATGGCCTTTGGGAGTCGTGATCATAATTTTCGGTCTGTTTTGTTATCTGCGGTGGAACCAAGGGTCCAGGCCCACACCATACCAGCCAAGAGAGGAAAGTGAGCAAGAGAGTTTCGAGCGTTGGCGCCAAGATTTCTCAAAGTCAGACTTGGACCTTCTGGCGAGGGTAGTGAGGGCTGAGGCCCAGGGAGAACCCTATGATGGTCAAGTGGCGGTCGCAGCTGTAATCCTAAACAGAGTTAGTCACCCCGAATTTCCCAATACCATCCCCGGTGTTGTTTACGAGCCTCTGGCTTTTTCCGTTGTAGCCAATGGGGAAGTAAATATGCCTGCTGATAAAAGTGCGATCGAGGCAGCTCATTGTGCCTTAAATGGCCTAGATCCGTCTGGAGGTGCCCTCTACTTCTATAACCCATCCAAAACCAGAAGCTCCTGGATTCGCAGTCGCGCCGTGATTAAAACAATTGGGGATCACATTTTCGCTAGTTAGGGGTCTACACATGCCTAAGGGGTTGACACGTAAACTCATAGCCATACTCTTCGCAATTGGTCTTCTTGGTGTGGGGTTTGCCGGGGGGCAATATTATCTCCAGCGGATGTATGAACGACAGGTGGAGGTGGGTTACCGCCGCGCCTTAGGTGAGTTTGGTACCCATTTTGAAAAAATCGCAGATGAGCTAGGCCGAGCTCGCCTTTCGGTTAGTGATAAACAACGAAGTCTCATTGCCGCTAACTTGCGACGCCTCATTTACGCTGCCCAAAGTAATATGGGCGAATTGCCTCTGGGAGAACTCCATTTGGAACGGATTTCTCACCTTTTGGACAACATCTATGAACATACGTATGATTTTGTTCAGGGTGACATGGACTCAGCATTCTTGAGGGAACTCCATGGGCAGATCGAGTACGTGAGCCAGGAACTAGGGCAGCTCCTTGTGTCGAAGGAGCGAGAATTCCCTTGGGTATCCTGGCACGAATATTTTTCCACCATGGTGCTTGTACCCGAATTTATGCAGGCTCTCACCTCAATTAATGATGGGTTGGAGGAGTTCAAACCCCCTGTGCGCCAGGGAGAGATTCAAGGTCCGGGTATAGAGCGGGAACAAGCCATAGAAGCAGCCCGTGTCTTTTGCGGGAGGGACGATTTGAATTTTCAGGTGACCAATGAAATAAAGGGTAATATTCCTTCCTATACTGTTGAAGCTATAGGCGATACCGCCCGTTATGTGCTTGAAGTATCCAAGAGGGGTGGCATGGTCTTGTGGATGACGGTAATCTCGGCAAGCCAAGGGATTTTAGAAAGCACACTCAGCCTAGAAGAAATGGTGATGGAAGGGGCGGAGTTTTTGCAGCAAAGGGGATTTAGTTCTCTGCATATCACAGATGTACAAGTGCTGCAAAACAAGGCTACTTTGACCTTTGTCCCAAATCGAGATGGTGTTTTACGTTATGGGGAGCCCCTTAGGGTCCAGGTTAGTGCAGCGGATGGTAGTATTTTAGGTTTCTGGGCAACCCCCTTTTTTGTGGCTCAAAGCAGGGTTCAATCGGACATTGCCACAAATGGAGAGGTGGCCTGGGATCTGGAAGATAAGGTACAGGTAGGTGTGGAGATTGTAGATCAAAAGTTGGCACTGATCCAAAATGAGCGGCAAGAAGAGATCTTGACTACCAGGCTTGGTGTAAAGTATGAGGAAGACTACTACTTAATTTACTTGAATCTAGAGACCGGAGATGAAGAGCACATCGTGCAAGTGAGTTCGCCCCAGTTCTTTTAGGGCAGGGATTGGATGTGATTTGCAATAATACTCGCCCTTTCGTTCGGATCACGTCGAGAGATCTCCCCTGTTACAAGTAGCAAAGGTTCATTAAAGATGATCTTCGCATACTTCTGGTAGATATCTTCAAAGATCGTAACATCAATTAGGCCATATTCATCCTCGAGCGTTAAAAAGACCACTGTTTTTCCACTGCGAGTGGGCGGTCTATGGGGACGAATGACCAGTCCTCCTACTGTAAGGAGAGTACTCTCCTTACAGTAGGAGGACACTTTGCTGGTGAGCACCCCTTTGGGGAGTCTCGGGCGGTAAAATTCCATAATATGTCCTTGGGCCGTGAGGCTAAGAACGGCATATTCCTTAACCCACCGGTCACAGGGGGGAAAATCTGCCATAGTATCTAAGGTAGGAGTCTCTAAAAAGAGGCTCCCTTGCTTATTTTGATACAGCTTCGGTAAGTTCCAAAGCAAAGCTCTGCGATTGGGAGAAAACCAATCAAAGGCTCCTCCTAAGATCAAATTCTCCGCCACATCTTTATTGACACTGGTGCGATAGACAAAATCCTGCACAGAGGAAAAACTTCGTTCCTTGCGAGCAGAAGTAATGGAATCAAGGAAGGTTTTTTCCATGCCCTTAACCTGTTTGAGACCGATGCGAATGGAGCTGTCGTCTGCTGTAAATTCCACATCACTTGCATTGATATGGAGAGGGAAAATCGTAATTCCGCGGTTTCTGGCCTGCACGCAAAGTGTATTGGGAGGGTAAAAACCCATGGGTTGCTGGTTTAAAAGTGCAGCATAGAACTGAGCTGGATAGTGCTTCGAAAGATAAGCGGTGCGGTAAGCTGTATCTGCGAAGGCTGCAGCATGGGCCTCGCAAAATCCATAGCCTGCGTAACCCACAATGTAGGAAAAAATCACTTCAGCCGTTTCTTTTCCCACCCCCTGGGCGGTAGCCTTTTGAATAAAGTCCTCCCCAATTTGTTCCATTTCCTTTTGGGAACGAAACTTGGTCATCACTTTACGTAAACGATCCGATTCTCCGGGGGTAAAACCCGCAATCTCCGTGGCGATTTCAATCACCTGTTCTTGGTAGAGAACAACACCATAGGTGGGGGCTAGAATTTTTTCTAGCTTGGGATGAATGTAGGTGGCTTCTTCACGGCCATGTCGGCGGGCAATAAAGGGATCCACCATGTTACCTTTGATGGGTCCTGGCCTAATCAATGCTACGCTAGCCACAATATCCTCGAAACGATCGGCTTGCAAGCGAGATTGCAAGCTTCGCTGAGCTGGACTTTCTAGCTGAAAAACTCCTACCGTATCACCCTTTTGTAGCCTGGCAAAGGTGGCGCCATCATCGGTGGGGATTTCGTTGTACTTCAACTTTGGCCCAATTTCTTGTACCGTATTGGAAACGGCCGACAGGGTACGCAGCGAAAGTAGGTCGATTTTAATTAGACCTAAATCCTCAATGGTGTTCTTATCAAATTGGGTGATCAAAACCCCTTTAGCTGAGGGTTGCAGGGGAGTAACTGTAGTCAAAGGCTCGCCGCTTACTACTAATCCCCCTAAATGGGTGCCAATCTGCCTTGGAAAACCATTGATGGCGGCACAGTAATCTAAAAGCTTAGTGTACTTAGCCTTGTGCAGGGGATGATGTTTTAGTTCAGGGAGCCTGTGTAGCAAGGTTCGAATACCATCCGACGGGATGCCGGTGATATTTTTGGTCAACTGCTGCAATTCCGCAGACGAGAAACCTAGGGCTTTACCCATGTCTCTCAGGGCAGAGCGGGCATGATACGTCTGAAAGGTGCAAACAGAAGCTACCCGTTCAGAGCCATAGCGCTCGTAAACGTATTCGGCCACCTGGTCTCTATAGCGGGCATCAAAATCGATATCAATATCGGGTTTTTGGGCCCGCTCAAGGCTTAAAAAACGCTCGAAAAGAAGTCCCCTGGCATAGGCATCGACGTTGGTGATCTCTAGACAATATACCACCACCGAATCGGCTGCCGAGCCCCTGCCCGCGTAACGAATATTCTGCTTTTGGGCATATTGTACAAGATCCCACACCGCCAAAAAATAATCGGCCACATCGAGCTGTTCAATGATGTTTAGCTCATGTTCAATACGATCTTTGAGGGGGGGCGAAATAGCCCTATAGCGCTGCCTCGCCCCATCCCAAGTCAACTCACGCAAGACCCGGATGGATTTTTCAGGGTCTTGATCAGGAAAATAACGGGGGAAAAGGTTACGTCCTAAATCAAGCGCGACTTCACAACGCTCAGCAATTTCCAGCGTATTTTTAATAGCGTCAGGAAAAGGAGAAAGGCGTTTTTTCATCTCTTCGGGTGAGGCAAAATAGTTCTCACCATTTAAGGGACGCTCCACATCAAGCTCGCCGACCCTTGTTTGCGTACGTGTACAGACCAAAAGATCATGAATGTGAAAATCTCCCTTCCGTAAATAATGGACATTATTGGTGGCCACTAGAGGAATATGCAACTCTTCATGGAGTTTAAAAAGCTCTCTAAGGAGGTGCTTGGTGAAGGGAAGATAGCTATGGATCATTTCTAGATACACTTGACTGTGCCCGAAGATCTCCACAAGGCGCAAAGCCTCTGCTTTTGCTTTCGGGTAGTCTTTACTTAGGATGGCCTGGGCTATGCCAGAATGGTGACAACCGCTTAGAACAATCAACCCACGGTTATTTTCGGCCAACGCCTTCCAGGGGACCAAGGCTTGATGCCTAGAACCGTGGGCGTAGCCTGTTGTTAAGAGGCGGCATAAAGAATGGTAACCCACCTTGTTTTCGGCTAAAAGAGTAAGGTGGGTTTTATCTTCTGTGGTGATTTCCGCGCCTTGAATGGGCTTTAATCCTAAGGCCAGGGCTGTTTTTTGAAATTCTACCGCTCCGCTCACATTGCTGTGGTCTGTTAAGGCTAGGGCCGGCATATTCCACTCGGCCGCTTGGTTAAGTAAAGCCTCCATCGAGGAGGCGCCATCTAGAAATGAATAGGGAGAGTGAACATGTAAATGGACAAACATAAAGAACCCCCACTTAATCGGCTAAACGATATAAAATCCACTTTCCTGTGTCCGGTAAAAAATGCAGTTCGCAGCGGCAACGATTGGTGCTTACTTCATAAACGAAAAGTTCTGGTTCACCTGTCCACCACTGCCCAGCTTCACGCCAATGTTTTAAGATGTATTTAATGGTAAAGTTTTGTCCAAAGGAAAAAGAAAGGGGGAAATCCCCCGAACGTTCTAACTCAATGGGCTGATTAATGAGTTTGCTCACGTAAAACACTCCTCCCAGAGCATCAAAAGGCGTTCTCTCCGCGGAAGTTCTATGCCTATTTGGGCATAGTTTATAAGCTCTTCATCATTTAATTTTGGATCTTGGGGCTCCCAAAACATGGTTAGTTGGGCCAAGGGAGATGCCTCTAATTTGCTTACTACAACACCGATTTGGGCGATCGGGTCTTGGGGGAGGAGGCTTTCTACCATGCGGGTTAAAGCCTTGGGATCATCTATGGCCTCCTTGAGTTGTCGTTTTTCCTCAAAACATTTTCCTTCGGCTAAATGGGTCTCTAGTTTGATTTGACCAGCTACTTTGTGCTGATCCTTCAAGGTAGAGGCGAGTTTTTCCATACCTTGCTGAAGATAGGGTTTAAGTTCATGGGATACAAGTGGTCTCAAAAATCCATCTAGGGTAGTGCAGTCTAGGGTCCAGCTGTATTCTTGGATTTGCCGGGGCTGAAAGGGGACGATATCTTCTCCACACCCAAACTTTTGTAAAAGGGCTGCAGTTTTTTGCCCAAATTGGTTGCCCAATTCCACAAAGGGGATATCTCCTAGTTCTCCAATGGTTTTTATGCCGAGCTTCTCCAAGGTTTCCAATTCAGGCAGGGGCAAGCGGCGTAAAGGGATCTGGCTTAGAAAATCCTTCGTTTGCCCTGGAGGAATAATCTCGCCATCTTTAAGATTGTGGGCGGCTAGTTTGGCCACTAACTTACTTTGGCCTGCTCCCCAAATGCCGCCCCATTTTTCTTCTCTAAGCTTTGTACTGAAATCAATGATAAATTGCTCGAAAATGGTGGGCTCTTTGAAACGTAAATACCAGGCATGGGGATATTCTATCTCGAGCTCCTCCGTGTATTGGTAGGAAAATTCATGCCAGTTTTCAGCACACGATGTGAAGTCACTTAAGGTGATGGGCAGGGTGAGCATGGGTTTATCTAGATGAAAAACAGCTTGAGGCTTTCGTTGATTGGTAAAGCCATGACCTTTGAGCTCGGGGGAAAAGTCCCAGATTTCCCTATTGTGTGTTAAAATGTAATAAGCGTTATTTTGAGGTGATTCTAGATGGCGAATATAAAAGTGGCGCAAGCCACAGTAGATGATCGTCATAAGCAGTACGCCTCCTTGTTGATTTGCTCTGCAAATCACCGGAACAGTTGTTCGCTTTGATTATAATACAGAACAAAGGTTCTAGTCAAGGAGGGAAAGGATGGTAATATGGAAATCACATTCTTGGGAACGGGCACATCTCACGGCGTACCTGTTATAACCTGTGATTGCGCTGTTTGTCAAAGTCAAGATCCCAAAAACAAGCGTACCCGCAGTTCTCTTTGGGTGCGGGAAAAGGAGACGAGCCTTCTAATCGACACGGCTACTGAATTTCGTATCCAAGCTTTAGAAGCTAATATCCAGAAGGTTGACGGAGTACTCTACACCCATTGCCATGCCGATCATGTCTTTGGTTTCGATGATCTAAGGGTTTTCAGTAAACTCACTCAAACAAGTATTCCTGTCTATGGAAATGGACCTACCATTACTGAACTTCGGGATGTCTTTTCCTATGTTTTCCGGAAGACCCAGGAAGGCGGGGGGAAGCCTCAGGTAGAAACGATTGTGGTAAAAGATTCTTTTCGAGTTCAAGATGTGGTGGTACAGCCCATTCCGATTTTTCATGGAGTTTTGCCCATTCTAGGTTATCGCATTGGTAAATTGGCTTATATCACCGATTGTAGCTACATCCCACCTTCTTCACTAGAACTTCTACAAGACTTGGACACTCTGATTTTGGGCGTGATCAGGCACGAGCCCCATCCTACCCATTTGAATGTGGCGCAGGCCCTTCACCTAACCCGCAAATTGAAGGCAAAACGCACGTATTTTACCCATATTTCCCACTTGCTTGAACATGAAGAAATGAGCGAAGCATTGCCCGAAGGAGTTTATCTCGCCTATGATGGGTTGACCATTCGAATCTAGATGAACAAAAGGGGGGAGAATTCTTGCCCACCATTTGCATATAGTGTAGTGATCTTCTTTAGCAAGGAGGGGTAAGATGGTCATACACAAAGAATATGCTTTGCGTCGCTTTTGTGAGGTCCCCCTGAAACATGAACGTAGTAAGGAACTTCTTGAAAAAATCTGTGTGCATCCAGCCTTGCTCAAAAAGTTAGTCTTCGTTACCACCCGGGATTATCTATCAAATACGATGGTCATCTCACAGGTGGGAACGGCTGGAGTTGGTTTTGAACTGCAACTGGGTAGTGAATCCGAATATCTGACGCTAGTGAATGGTGGTTTACACAGGGAGACACAAAAGACAAGGGAAGTCCCTATCCAAGATCCCATAAAGGCCTGGGATATTTTACAGGATTTCACAGGTATTCTCCATGTACAGCTCGTTTTCAAGGAGAATACCCCCGATTGGTATGAAGAAATAGCGGTTCCGAATGAAGCCATTCCTCCTGTAGGACTGGGGGTTGGGTACGCCGCTTTTGTCCGGGAGCAAATCGACTTAATCCTCTGGGCTATCACGCTGAAGGAGCAAATCGAGGAGGCTTTGCGCACACGGGATGAGAAACTGTTTAAAGAGTCGGTTAGGCTTTACAAAGAGGTTTGCCACTCTTGCTTTTGGAGACTGTAACATGCGGGTATTGTTTCCATCCTGCCTGAATGCAAATAGGCAGGATTTGTTGTTGTTTATGTGGAACCCTTCATGGAACTGATGGTCCCTCTGGAACCATCTCAGAGTTTCCTTTGGGAAAGTTCCACCTACAAATTTTGGAGGTAGGCATATTGAAACCAGAAATCCGTAAACCAAAAAGCAAAATTCGAGAACTCTTAGAGACGGTGGGCTCAGCAGTCCTCATCGCCGCATTTATCATGATTTTTATCGCCAGGGCCTATACTGTGAACGGAGATTCCATGCTTCCCACCTTACATCATGGTGAGCGGCTTTTGGTTGACAAGATTTCTTACCGCTTTGTGGAACCATCCCGTGGTGAGATTATTGTCTTTAAGAACCCTTCCGATACGAGCGAGCAATTTGTCAAGCGGGTGATTGGCCTTCCGGGAGATACGATCGCCATTATTCAGGGGGTTGTGTATATTAATGATCAACCTATTGATGAAGACTATACCCTTGCTCCGGCTCGCATTGGTTTTTCCTCCCAAGTCATCCCTAAAGGTACGTATTTTGTTCTAGGTGATAATCGCAATAACAGTGAAGACAGCCGTTTTGGCCGGGTGGGGTTTTTGCCCCGGGAGTTGATTATCGGGCGGGCTATTTGGCGATACTGGCCACTGAATCAAGTGAATTTGATTTTTAGACCTAACGCATTCAAGGGGCTGGCCTTTTAAGGCCGCTCCTATGTTGGTTGCAGTACGTTCCCTATTTGTGTCAAAAATTAACAGAATACTATGAATTAGCCTCAATCTTCTCTTGCGCTCCACTGGTATGAACACGCTTCCCAGATCTGTGTACAATATATGGATTCTGAGGAGGTTATCACTTTGAAAAGTAGACTTGGCTTAGCCTTATCGGGAGGCAGTGTACGGGCTGCCGCCCAAGTTGGTGTCTTAAAAGCCCTAGAAGAATATGCTCTAGAACCCGATGTGGTGGTGGGAACATCGGGAGGTTCCATTGTGGCCGCACTCTATGCCACAGGCCTAGGTGCCCAGGAGTTGGAGGAGCTTTTCTTAGAGTATAGTAGGGCTAAAGGGAAAATTGTGGATCTAAACTGGCGGGGCGCGATCGTGGCCCTCCTTACCTGGGATATTAAACGTTTTGTAGGAGTTGTGAGAGGAGCAACAATAGAGGAAATTATTGCTCAAAGCCTGCCCATACAGCGCTTTTGTGGCCTGAAGAAATGCCAACTTTTGATCCCTGCGGTGAATCTCAATAATGGCCAACAGACTGTGTTTTGTGATTATAGGGCCATGGGGCTAACTTTAGATCGAGAAGGAAAATGTGCAGAATATCCTCTGCGGGATGATCTCAGCATTGCCCAGGCAGTACGGGCTAGCATTAGCATTCCTGGGGTATTTGTTCCGGCTGTGTTTGAAGATGATCACAGCCAAGATTGTTATGTGGACGGTGCCCTCAGGGATGGTTATCCCATAAATATCGCAGTTCGCCTTGGTAAGGCCACAAGGGTGTTGGGGGTGAATCTAGGTTACGCCGGTATGCGCAGAGAAACAATCTTGGAGGACGGCCCACTGGAGATCTTCAGCCAGTCTTTGGATATTATGATGCGGGCGCAATATCGGGATCGCTTGCAGGATCGGGCCTTGACTTGTAGCAGGATCATGACGATCAATCCTTTGATCTATGATATTGGCACCTTTGAGGTAGAATATATTCCCCAAATGATTGCCAGGGGATACGAGGTGGCATCTAGGCTCTTTCAAGAACGGGGTTTGGAGCCAGGAAGGGTCGAGAATAAGGAGCTTTTCTTCCGCATGATTCGAGATCCCCAGAGCTTTCCTGCAGAGAATAGCTCTTATTTTGCGTATCTCTTGGAGCATCAGATTAAGAAGAAGCATGTGGTTGAACCTGAACCGAAGGCGGGCTTGTTTGGCCACCTGCGGACTTTGGTTGGAAAGACAAGCACTTCAGTGTACTGAACCCTGCCTCCGTTAACGGACTAGAAATGCATAAGCTGGAGATCGGAGCAGGAGTAGTTCTCTGTATGACCAGCGATCTTCTGCCCATTGACAAGAAGAATTGGCATGTACCGGCGTGGCTTATTTAGTGTGAGTAGAATGGAGTGTGGTGTCGTGTGGATATGCAAATTGGAGTGAGTTCGTATAGTTATAGCCAAAGTTCACTTGATGTCTTTGCGATCATTAAACACGCGAAGGAGATGGGCTTTGATGTCATTGAATTTGCTGGTTTCCCTAATCTTCCCCAGGGCGAGACAGCCCTTTCTTTTGCTCCTCGGGTGCGGGAGGCCTGTGATGAAGCGGACATCAAAGTAGTGAATTATACCATCTGGGCGGATTTCATTACTGGCTCCGGTGGAAATCTTGAGGCCGAAATCGAACGGGTCAAGGATGAAGTGCGGGTGGCTCAGAGCTTGGGTGCTCCAGGAATGCGCCATGACTCTACCTGGGGCTGGCCTAACACAAAAACTGGGGCTTGGGGCTTTGATGATGCTCTGCCTATTCTGATAAAAGGATGCCGGGCTATAACCGAATTTGCGGCCGACCTTGGGATTAAGACGATGGTGGAAAACCATGGCTATTTCTGCCAGGATAGCGAGCGAATGGAAAAGCTTGTTAATGGTGTGGATCATCCTAACTTCGGTGTGCTACTTGATATGGGTAATTTCCTGGTAGTAGACGAAGACCCGGCCCAAGCTGTAGGACGCTTGATGCCCTATACGTTTCATGTCCATGCTAAGGATTTTCATGTGAAATCAGGGAATGGACCCAATCCCGGTCAAGGCTGGTTCTTAAGTCGAGGAGGCAACTACTTAAGGGGCGCGATCGTAGGTCATGGTGGGGTACCCGTTCTGCAGGTTTTGAACATCATGAAGAACGCCAATTACTCGGGGTTTATATCCATTGAGTTCGAAGGGATAGAAGACCCCCTCAAGGCGATTCCCATTGGTTTGGAGAATTTAAGACGCTATATGGAAAGTTTGTAGTGGCGAATGGTTCCGTGAGTGATGAGGGACACTAACAAAAAAGAGTGGGGAGATTGTTAGTGGCTAGTAACCAACATCACATCGATACCTTAAACGAGTTACTCAAGGGCGAACTCATGGCCATAGACATCTATAGAGAAACAGAGAATATGCAAGGTGATGAACAGGTCATGGTCATGTTAGAACAGTTTGCCAAAGACCACGAAGAACACGCGAGGATCCTTGCGGACCGCGTTAGAGATTTAGGTGGGACGCCGGTGACAAGCACAGGCATGGCCGGAGCCATGGCTGGCATGTCATCAAAGATCAATGCGCTTAGGGGACCATCCCATCTGCTACAACAAGTCTATGATGGTGAGGATAAGGGTGTTCACGCCTACGAGGATCGCATTGATGAACTTGATCCCCAAAGCCAGGACTTAGTTAACGAGATCATGAGTGTAGATCACGACCATTTGAAGGTTTTCAAAGAACGAATGGAAACGGAAAAAAGCGAACGTTGACGTGAAACACCATTACGTCCTGCTTTCGGTGGTCCGACGGGTATTTCGAGGGCGCGCAAAGCGCCCTCGTTTTTCCCCTTGACATTGACGTTACGTTAAGGTTTATTGTTGATTGTGAAGCAATCACCTTGGAGTTTCGTTGCACGAAACATCCACTGGTGTTGGAAGGTGATTTCATGGAATACACAGTAAAGGAATTAGGCGATCTAGCCGGGGTGAGCGGCCGTACCCTGCGCTATTATGACCAAATCGATTTGCTGAAACCAGCTTGGACCAACGAATCGGGTTACCGGATCTATGGGCCAGAAGAAGTAAATCGTCTACAGCAGATCTTATTCTTCCGGGAACTGGGAGTGGATTTGCGGACCATCAAGGAACTTCTTGAATCTCCTGGTTTTAGAGAAAAGCAGGCTTTGCTTGGGCACCGTGAACACCTTCTAGAAAAGAGAAGGCAATTGGATCTGTTGATTCAAAATGTGGAACAGACCATTGCTGCACTCGAAGGAGGAGAGCCAATGACAGACAAAGAAAAATTCGTCGGTTTCAAGGAAACATTGATTAAAGAGAATGAAAAGAAATATGGGGCGGAAATTCGGGAGAAGTATGGAGACGAAACGGTGGATGCTTCTAATGCTAGATTCATGGGCTTGACGGAAACACAGTTTACTGAAATGGAAAAGCTGGCAGAGGAGATCATCCAATCGCTTGCCAAGGCCGTCGGTCAAGAGGAGCCTGAGGGTGAAGAGGGCCAAAGAATCGCTGCACTGCACCGCAAATGGTTGAGTTTTTCTTGGAAGGATTACTCCAAAGAGGCTCATGCAGGTATCGCCGAGATGTATGTGGCCGATGAGAGATTCACCGCTTACTACGATCAGCACAAAAAAGGTGCCGCTAAGTTTCTCAGGGATGCCATTGTGGCCTATACGAAGTAGGAAGTATCAAGGGGTCAATGAAGCCATAAGCTATATTGGCTCCTTTCCTGTCTGCCAAATTTCAGAATCACAGGCATTGGGACAATGTTTGTCCCTAGGTGACAAGGAATTCCTGTCCAAGTAGCTAATAATAGTACTACGGATCTTTTATGAAACGGAGGCTCGTTTTTTGAACAAGCTAGTACACATGGGAATTGATGTTGGTTCCACAACAGCAAAGATTGTCATTCTAGATGAAGCATCCGAAATACTCTTTTCGAAATATCAGCGGCACTACTCCGATATTAAAGAGTCTGTTGTGAGCCTCATCAGACAAGCCTATGAGAAATTCGAGGATTATCAAGTCACATTGAATATAACAGGCTCCGGCGGGATTGCCGTTGCTGAACATCTAAGGGTTGGGTTTGTGCAAGAAGTAATAGCAGGCACCAAGTCCATTCAAACTTTCTTTCCTGAAACCGATGTAGTCATTGAACTCGGAGGGGAAGATGCAAAAATAACGTTCTTTCAAGATGGAATCGAGCAACGCATGAACGGTATTTGCGCGGGCGGGACCGGGTCATTCATTGATCAGATGGCGGTACTGCTCAGAACAGATGCGGCAGGCCTAAACGAACTAGCAAAGGGCCACACCACAATTTATCCTATTGCCGCTCGCTGCGGCGTTTTTGCGAAGACCGATATTCAACCCCTTCTAAATGACGGCGCGGCCAGAGAGGACGTGGCTGCCTCCATTTTCCAGTCCGTAGTGGTGCAGACAGTCAGTGGTTTGGCCTGTGGAAGGCCCATCAGGGGTAATGTGGCTTTTTTGGGCGGACCACTGTACTTCTTATCCGAACTGCGTAAGCGCTTTATTGAAACCTTAGATCTAAAGGACAGTCAGGTTATCTTTCCCGAAAATCCGCAGCTCTATATTGCTATCGGGGCAGCGCTAAATGCCTGGAATAGCGAACCTATTGCCTTTTCGGCTCTCATGGAACGCATCGATCAAATGCAGGGCATATCCATCGAACCAACAACAAGGCTCAAGCCTTTGTTTGGAAGCGAGCAAGAGTTGGAGGAATTCCGGGCTAGGCATAATCGTCATGCAGTAGCGAGAAAGGACATTGAGGGGTATGAAGGCCGGTGTTTCTTAGGGCTTGATGTTGGTTCGACCACAACGAAAGCAGCCCTCATCGATGAAGAAGGGGCCATTTTGCACAGCTATTATGGTAGCAATGAAGGGAATCCCTTAAAGTCGGTGCGCAAAGCTGTTCTGGAATTGTATGATGCCTTACCTAAAGGGGCGAGGATCTCCAACTCAGTCGTGACCGGTTATGGGGAAGGCTTAATTAAAGCCGCCTTAAAGGTGGATATTGGGGAAATAGAAACAGTTGCTCATTATAAGGCGGCGAACTTTTTCCGCCCAGGTGTAGACTTCATTTTAGATATCGGTGGACAAGACATGAAGTGCCTACACATCAAGGATGGGGCCATTGACAACATCCTATTAAATGAGGCTTGCTCTTCAGGATGTGGTTCCTTTTTGGAGACATTTGCCTTTTCGCTCAATCTAAGCATTGAGGAGTTTACGGAAGCGGCCTTGCTCGCTCCGAACCCAGTTGACTTAGGCTCCCGCTGTACTGTATTTATGAATTCCAGGGTTAAGCAGGCGCAAAAAGAAGGTGCCACCGTTGGAGAGATCTCTGCCGGTTTAGCCTACTCTGTGGTGAAGAACGCTCTCTACAAGGTCATTAAACTGCGCAGTAAGGAAGAGCTAGGCGAGAAGGTGGTCGTGCAGGGGGGAACGTTCCACAATGACGCGGTTTTGAGAACCTTTGAACGCCTTGCTGACTGCGAGGTCGTTAGACCAGACATCGCCGGCATCATGGGAGCCTTTGGAGCTGCCCTAATTGCCAGAGAACGATATATAGAAGGCTATGAGTCTACCTTACTTGATCGCCAGGGTCTGGAAAGCTTATCCCTAGAAGCCAAACTTGCCAGATGTAAGCGTTGTTCAAACCATTGTTTATTGACCATCAATCAATTTGGTAAGGGGCATCGCTATATTTCTGGAAATCGCTGCAGCAAAGGTGCTGGAGATGAAAGGGTCAAGCAAGATTTACCCAACCTCTTCGATTATTCCTATGAGAGGCTTTTTGCCTTCGAACCCCTAGATCCTGCAGAGGCGAAGCGGGGTCGCCTGGGCCTTCCGAGGGTTTTGAATATGTATGAGAATTATCCGTTTTGGTTCACCTTCTTTACTGAGCTAGGTTTTTCTGTTGAGCTCTCTGCTCGATCGACAAAGACCATTTATGAAAAGGGAATGGAAACAATACCATCTGAATCGGTCTGTTACCCTGGCAAAATAGCCCACGGACACATCGTTGATTTGGTGGAAAAGGGCGTGGATGTGATTTTCTATCCCTGTTTAACACATGAACAGAAGGAACAAGAAGACGCCGATAATCACTTCAACTGCCCCATTGTGATCTCCTATCCCGAAGTGATCAAAAACAATGTCGGTCAACTGCAAGCTGCCAACATCAAGTTTTTGTATCCTTTTTTGCCCTTCAACCATAAGGAGAGGCTTACAGAGCGTTTGATTGAAGAGTTGGTAGAACTAGATGTGGATGCCTCTGAAGTGAGACGTGCTGTGGATAAAGCCTGGGATGAACTGGCTCATTACAAATCCGATATGAGGAAGAAGGGGGAAGAAACCCTCGCTTACCTAGAAAGACACAGTTTGAAGGGTATTGTCCTTGCGGGACGTCCTTACCATCTCGATCCGGAAATCAACCACGGTATTCCTGACATCATCAATGATTTGGGGATGGCTGTCTTAACGGAAGATTCGGTGGCACACCTAGGTGAAGTTGTACGGCCTTTGCGTGTTGTTGATCAATGGGCGTATCATTCTCGACTCTATGCGGCGGCAAGCTTTGTCGCGGGCCAGAAAAATTTAGAACTGGTACAGCTAAACTCCTTCGGTTGTGGACTCGATGCGGTTACAACCGATCAGGTAGAGGAGATTTTACATGCGCGCTCCAAGATGTACACTTGTTTGAAAATTGATGAAGTGAACAATTTAGGGAGTGCCAAAATTAGGTTGCGCTCTTTACAGGCGGCTATGGTGGAACGGGATAAGCAAGGACACGAACCAACAGGACCACAGCCTGGATATAAGAGAAGGATATTTACCAGGAACATGAAGAAAGATCACACGGTCATTGTTCCGCAGATGGCACCCATTCACTTTCGGTTCGTAGAACAAGCTCTAAACTTGTCTGGCTATAATGTGGTCATTTGCCCCGCCATGGATAAGGAGGCGGTGGAGGAAGGGCTAAAGTATGTGAACAATGATGCCTGCTATCCTGCGATCATTGTTGTTGGGCAACTCCTCAAGGCTCTCAACTCCGGTCAATACGATCCCGATCATACCACGGTAGTTATGAGCCAGACGGGGGGCGGTTGCCGGGCCACCAACTACATTGGCTTTTTGCGAAAGGCATTGAAAGATGCAGGTTTTCCCCAAGTACCTGTGCTTTCGTTGAGTATACAAAATTTTGAGAAGAACCCGGGATTTAAGATCACCTTGCCTCTACTTCATAGGGCCATGGTTGCCCTTGTGTATGGCGATTTACTTATGAAGTGTCTTTATCGCGTGAGGCCCTATGAAAAAGTGCCCGGCTCTGCCAATGAGCTGTATGAAAAGTGGGCGACCATTTGTGAAGAGTCCATGGGGTCGCATTCACCCAGGAAATTCAAGGACAACATTATCAATATAGTGGAAGAGTTTGATGCTTTTGAGACGGTGGAAGAAAGCAAACCAAAGGTTGGTCTGGTGGGCGAAATTCTAGTCAAGTACCATCCCACGGCAAACAACGACGTGGTGAGCCTTGTGGAAGCGGAAGGTGCTGAAGCGGTTGTCCCTGAGCTCGTGGACTTCTTCTTGTATTCCCTGTTGGGTTTTGATTTTAAGTACAGATACTTGTCAGGTAGTCGCCTAGAAAAAATGGCCTGCAATGCTGTAATTGAAATTATGGAGCTCTACCGCAGGACCTATAGGGCCGCCTTGGCGGCCAGCGAGAGGTTTAGCCCGCCAAAATTCATTAGAGAGGTCGCGAAAAATGCCTCCAAGGTCATTTCTTTGGGACACCAAACTGGGGAAGGTTGGTTTCTCACGGGCGAGATGGTGGAGCTCATCGAAAGTGGAGTTAAGAACATCGTTTGTATGCAACCCTTCGCCTGTTTGCCAAACCACGTGGTGGGTAAGGGTATGCTCAGAGGGTTGAAAAAGGTCTACCCCGATAGCAATATTATTCCTATTGACTACGATCCTGGAGCTAGCGAAGTTAACCAATTGAACAGAATAAAACTCATGCTGTCCTCTGCTTTTGCCGAGACTTAAACAAAGGAGATGATATTGTGAAATACCGTAGAATAGGCCGATCGGGCCTCAAAGTTAGTGAAATCTCATTAGGTAGCTGGTTGACCTATGGAAAGTCGGTGGAAGATGACACGGCCACAAGAACCATTCGCCGCGCATATGAATTGGGGATCAACTCATTCGACTCCGCGAATGTCTATGAGCGGGGTGAGGGAGAGAAGGCTATGGCCAAGGCGTTGCGCACGTTTCCGCGAGAATCCTACATCATTACGACCAAGGCTTTCTGGCCCATGGGACATGGTGTAAACGATCGTGGTCTATCCCGTAAGCATGTATTTGAGCAGCTCCATGCCAGCCTAAAACGGATGGAGCTTGATTATGTGGACATTTTCTATTGCCATCGCTATGATACAGAGACCCCAGTGGAAGAGACCTTGCGTACGATTGATGACATGATTCGTCAAGGCAAGGTACTCTATGCGGGAGTGAGTGAATGGACGGCGGCGCAAATTGAAGAGGCGGTCGCCGTGGCCGATCGTTATCTGCTCGATCGCATTGTGGTGAATCAGCCTGTGTACAATATGATTAACCGGTACATTGAACCTGAGATTATTCCTGTGAGTGAAACGTACGGGATAGGTCAGATTGTCTTTTCACCCTTAGCTCAAGGAGTGTTAACGGGTAAGTATCGTGGTGGACGCATCCCTGAAGGAACCAGGGCCTCCAATCCTGCAATCAACAAACAAGTACAAGATTTGATAGCCTCGGGAGTTATCACAAAAGTGGACTCCTTAGAGGATTTGGCGGGTGAAGTAGGAATGCCTCTCGCTGAGATGGCCTTGGCCTGGATCTTGCGCCAACCCAATGTGGCTAGTGCCCTAGTTGGAGCTTCCCGTCCTGAACAGATTGAGGCGAATTGTAAGGCAGTAGCCATCAGTTTGAGTCAAGATACTCTAGAAAAAATTGAACAGATTTTATCCTAGGTGAAAGAAAAGGAGACAGGTCGTGATATGTGGCCTGTCTCTTTTTTGGTGCGCTTAGGCCCTCTTAATCTCATCGAGCTCTGCTTGGGTTATCTCAGCAACCTTTTTGATCAAGTTCTCGTCAAAAACTTGTCTTTTTCAGTGACAGATTACATATTTTGGGGAGGACTTCTATTACTTCTATATAATGGTAAATTAGAGGGCAATAAAAACTAGGAGGTTGTTGTGATGAGAGTTAGTACTGGCTGTCAAAACGTTTTAGTGTCCGTCTTGCTCGTTGTGATATGTTTCTTATCGGTACCAATTGTCAGTGCCTCAAGTCTTTCTCAAACTACGCTTTTTGGTTTTGTTGAAGAACCCCAAAGCGCGAACCCTTTGTGCTTGCTCTACGGACATGATTGGCATATAGAGGTGATTTCATTTATCGACTGGCCATCGCCTAAGACATACTCATATTGCTATAAAGAGACCATAGTAATAGATAAATACTGCACGCGGTTCGCGTGTGGCGAGACCGATGGGAGCATCGGCTCACCAGTTTCTTATGGGCACGACTGGAGCCCTATCCCAACTGGTTATCAGTGTACTGCATGTTCCTTGTATATGAATTAACCATTCTGGCCGTTCTGGGTGTGGGAAGCTCTTTCTACGGGGGGTCTCTGCGTGTCAATCATTGATCAGCTGATATGGTCATTGCGGCAGTCAACAAGGCGTTTTCTCGAGTCTTTTCTGGTAGTGATGGTGATTGCTCTGGGGATCGGCGTAATTATTACTCAGCTCTCTCTATATATTACCACAACAAGACAAATACAGCGACTGGAAGACCAGGACCAGTTCCGCATCATATGGGTGAAGATGAAGGGTGGACCTGGCATTGCCAGGCCTCCCCTAAGCCTTGTCAGGCAAGGTTTTGAGGAGAACAGGTGGGAATTCGACCTAGAGCAGCTAGAAGAATTTCAAAACCGCCTTCCTTCAACGATGCATGCCTTTGTAACGTCATCGATGGTTGTAAGTATCGAGCCTATCCCAAATTACGCGTCGGAGAACGCCGTGGCATTTTCCTCACTAGGAACTTCTCACAGTGTTAGCCTTACTGCTACTACGCCCGAATATGCTAGATTCAGGGGTTTCACATCTGAAATGGGCAGCTGGTTTTCACTCTTTGATGTGCATAATCAAAATCGCGTTCTGGTTCTCTCGTCTGACTTAGGTGAAAACCTCTTTAATGAAGAAGATCCTCTAGGGCAACAAGTACGAGTGAGCGATATGAACAACAGATGGGAGCCCCTTGTTTACACTGTGATTGGCGTTTTGGGATCGTCATTTTTAGAAACGAATCAAGCCTATACCCCTTTTAGCGCAGCGGCGTATATTCAAAGTTCACATGTCAGGCAGCCGCTCTACCAAATTTCTGTAGGAATCAGTGCTGAGGCAGACTTATACCAAGCCCTAGAGAGGGTTCAAGGCGAAGCTTATCAGTTCTGGGGAGACCGGGTTGTGGTGGAGAGTTCTTTGGAACAGGCTCGGGAGGTACAAGACCGAGATCGACAATTGTCATTGCTCCTAAGCATCTTTGCCTCGATTGGCCTTATGATTGCCGTTATGAGCATTCTCAATCTAATGCTGGCTAGAGTACTGAAACGAACACAGCTTGTCGGCCTTTCCATGGCCCTTGGTGCCTCTCGCGGAATGATTTTTATGCAGTTTATGATCGAAGCACTCTCTCTAGGACTATTGGGTTCTATCTTCGGCGTCCTGCTATCCTTGGCCTTGAGTGCGCTTATGCGCAGAACTTTGGGAATTTCGATACCAGGGGCAACGGTTTTTCAAACGACTCTAGGAGTTCTTATCGGCTTGGCGATGAGTCTCTTTTTTGGTACGTATCCAGCTTATCTTGGGTCCCGAATCGATCCAGTCAATGCGTTACGCGTAGATTAGGCGAGGTGATGGAGCATGTGGGAGGCACTAAAATTTACAGCCAGGCTGATGAAAAAATGGCCCCTTCGTTCGCTTTTGACAATTCTCCATGTAGGTTTAGGGGTGTGGATTGTTGCCACTATTTTATCCCTTAATCTGCAGGCTACAGAAGCTCTCCATGAAGCTGACGGAATTCTTGGTGATAGCCTAGCTAAAATTTCCGCTGTCAACCAGACCGAATCAAATGTACGTATTGCTCACTTCCTTCCGGAAGATTTGGCTAAATTGCAGGGCAGTGGGCATATCGCGGCAACTTTTATTCTCAAACAATTGAACAACCCGAGAATATTCGTCCATGGTTTGACCTACGATGTTTCCTCTGCCATTGAGGCTAGCGCCGGGTACGGGAGGATGATGCAGCCAAGATTGGCAGAAGGCCAGTTCTTCACAGAAGTAGATCAAAAACAAAGAAACAAGGTCATACTCCTTTCTGAAATCATTAGCAAACAGCTTTTCCCAAATCAATCTGCCGTAGGAAAGACCGTCGGTTTGGGCGGGCGATCTGTTCAGGAAGGTGAATCCTATGAGGTCATAGGCATTTATAAGTTGCAATCGTCTTTGTGGGATTCTTTTTTACCCGAAAGCCACTTGATCGTACCTCTAGAGTCTACTGTGTTTGAGGGTTTACCACCTCTTCTTAGGCCGCGTTATCATCAGATCTATATACAATCTAAGCCAGGACAAGTTTTTCAAGCTGTCGCTGATGCCCAAGCTTTATTGACGAATACAGTGAACCGTGAGGTCGAATTTCGGCCCGAGTATTTCAGCGATTCAAACTTTTATGCAAAGCAATGGGTTTTCAACATGACTCTCTATTTGGGTGCCTTCGCCTTTGTCTCTATCGTAATTAGTGGAACTGGTTTTCTGTGCATCAATATGGTTAGTGTGGTGGAAAGGACGAGAGAGATGGGGTTGCGGCGGGCCCTTGGTGCCACAAAAACGACTGTGATGGGGCAGGTTTTAAATGTAGCCTTGGTTTTTTCTGTTGCAGGTGCTATATTAGGTCTCATTGCAGCTTACTTTTCAACGTCTCCGCTCTTGGAGCTGTTTGTCGGGTATACGTCGTACAGTGAACTGGCCGGAAATTGGGGCCTACATTGGCAGGCTGCTTTCATTTCTTTCGCCTTGGCCGTTGTCACTGGACAGCTTTTTAGTCTTTATCCCGCCCGTCTGGTGGCGAAAATGTCAGCGGTGGAGGCTTTGCGAAATTAGATTCGAGACTGTAAAAAAAGAGACAGGTCGTCGTATATGCCCTGTCTCTTTTTGTGCGCTTAGGTCCTCTTGATCTCATCGAGCTCTGCTTGGGTTAGCCCAACTGTCTCTTTAATAAAGTCTTCACCTAGTCCTCCTGCCAGCATCTTCTTGACTAGACGTATCCTCTCTAGATGAGCCCCTTCTTCACGGCCTTCCTCTCGGCCTTCCTTTCGGGCGGTGTACATGCTGCTACGGTAATCGAGAGCGGCCTTTTCCCGTAGTTCATATTGACGACGCGCATTTTTGTCAGCAGCTAGCTTCTCTAGATCTTCATAGGCATGCCTGATGTTTTCATCTCGCACTAAAATCGCCTCCTTAAGCTCTTGGCTAGTTTGGTCACTCAAAAACAACAACCAACGGGTTAGGGGACAATCAAGATCATAGGGCCGTTCGTTAAGGCGCGGCAATTCGAGAAAGTGGATCTCTAACATATCGGATAACTCTGTTAGTGTTTCGGTTTCTAAAACCCTATAGATGCTGTGAACTTTGTCGTTCGTTAGGTATGGAAAATCTAAAATATTAATGGCAATGGTTTTGTGCAACTCACTGTAGTCTTGACCCTCGCTTAATTGTTCAGTATACAGCTTACTCCAGTAGTAGAGAGAACGTTTTTCCATGTTTCCTTGGTTTAGGAGTTGAACTTCAATATTGATGTGATGATTATGTGAAGTAAGAGCTCGAATGTCGAGGCGACAACTCTTAAGACCCAGTGTTTCGGCCTTAAGTTCGATCTCCTCCAGCGTTAAATCTTGGATGGGTGTTTGTTCCGTCTTAGCTAATATGGCATTAAGTAGATTTAATAAGTTATACTTGCGACTTTCTCGTCCGAATACAAAATGGAAAGCCACATCGTTCATCAGTCTAAGTTTCAAAATTACGTCCTTTCATCTTCCCTGGACAGGGGGAGCGGGTTGTCAACAACCTTGCATTAATTTTACCACAGGAGCACAATCAAAGCAACATTAACAGAGGGACTATTCAGATAATTTGGGCAAGGCATAAACAAATAGAAGGTCGAATTATTTAGTGCAGGAAAAATGGCTAAATCTGTAACGAATGGCTTTCTATTTCTATGTATAGATGGATGTTTCGTGAACGAAACTCGAATGAATGCTTTGCATTCATCCGTAGAAGGGGGAAGGTGAGTTATGTGAGAGACATGGACGAAATCTACCGCTCACACGCATCATCAGTCTATCGTTTTCTATGTAGCATGACCGCTGACCCCAGCTTGGCTGAGGAGCTGACACAGGAGACCTTTTACCAAGCTACAAAATCCATTCATCGCTACAATGGACGTTGCAAATTGTTTGTCTGGCTTTGCCAAATTGGCAAACATTTATATTTTGACCATCTCAAGCGTGAGAAACGCTTTCATCGCTCGGTCAATTGGGAACGTTTAGAGCAGGAACCTGCAGCAAGTATATTTGATTTACCAGAGGAGGCTTTAGCTCTTAAGGAACGTCTAGGAGCTTTGAATCACCAAATTGAGAATTTAACAAAAAAACAGCAAGAAGTGGTATTTTTGCGGGCCAGCGTAGATTTAAGCTTTCGGGAAATCGGAGAGTTACTAGGTCAAACAGAAAACTGGGCTCGGGTAACATTTTATCGGGCCAAAACAAAACTACGGGAGGGTGATGACGGTGCGTGAGACTTGCAGTTTAGTAAGGGACTTACTTCCACTTTATGTAGACGGTTTGGTGGGAGAGGACTCCTCCAAAATCATTGAAGAGCATCTGCGCAATTGCGATGAGTGCAGGCGGCAATATGAAGCTATGGGTGCTGAAGTGAAAATCGAAACAGTCACCCTACCAGACGTAAAGAAACCTTTCTTAAGGATCAAGCGGTTCTATGTTACCCGCACCCTTCTAGTTGTCTTAGTGTTGGCAGTTTTGGCTATACCCGTTTATTTTGGATTCAACGCCTTGCGGGGACAGGGTGTTACCTTCACATCATTTACGGCATCAGGATACGTAAATCGTGCCTTTGATGCACTTAAAGATGATGACTACACCTTAGCAGCAGAATACTTCGATGATTCTGAGCGCTCACAAGCTTTTTTACAAAGCTTAGAAATGCTTCAACAAGAAGGGATAACCATAAGACATACATCCGCGTCAGCTTGGAACTTTTCTCTGAGAGGAGGTTTTACGTCGGGGCAGATCATTGCCCGGATGGGGTACGAAGGTGAAAGGTACGATGTCTATTTTCTGGTTGGTTATCGGGGTGGGCAGGTTACACCGTGGGGTATCGATCGAGTTAGTAAGTCGCGTCCAGGCTCTCTTCCAGGCTATAGCATAATCAATACTCTCCATTGGCGGAATGAATGGCCAAAGTGGCTACAAGAGCTTGACCAGGTTTTGAGGCCGCAAGACAACAGGGTTGCCCATCTCGTGGAGTATTCCGTTTTGCGCCTAGTGGACAATACTAGGGTGGGTCAAGAGCTAAACAGTGACCTTTGGCAACTGCCAAGGTTAAATGCAGTGCCTGCAGATGAATTAGAGGCAGTATTCATCTACTTTACGACACCTGCTAGCACTGTAAGCAGGTATTTCGAAGAGAGCGTATTGCCCGGGCTGAAAAGAGAAGCTGAAGCCAAAGGGGTAACTGTTGTAATGGTTGTTTGGCCCCGTGCCGATAGCATTGCAGCCTATGCTGCTCAAATGGATTTTCCGGTATTTCTAGGCAATCAAGAATACATCGCATCTGAGAACATCAAGGGCTTTCCAACGCTTCGTCTCTACTCTAAAGATCACAGGCTGCTCTGGGAGCAATTGGGCCTGCGAGGAAATGAGGAATCGAGCTTATTCGATCCTATCTGGGATCTGTTAAAATAACAGAATTTGGAGGTGGTATGGTGTGGAAGTTCGTTTGTACTTCATCTTTATATACCTAAAAAAGCAAGCTCTGGAGTCCCTGATGATTGTCTTAGCTTTAAGCGTGGGTATTGCGGTTCTAACCACGGTGTTGGTGAGTTATTTGGGTCTTAATCAACAGTTGCATGAATATCTGCAAAACGATCATTACCGTTTGTTTTCGGTAACTAGCCGTGGTATCCAAAATGAACTTTCTCTTCGCTCTGCACCGCCCATCAGCCCCGATGCTGCGGGGGAAGATCCGAGCCTTGATCTCAATCTTACGGATCTTGAGGAAATTCAAAATAGTCTTCCCAGGGGGATGTTTGCATTTCACACGCAGTCGGCGAGGTTCAATTTGCACCTCCCCCGAGAACTAGCTCTAACTGTGACTGGCACTAGCACCGGATTTTATGAATTCTACCGGTTTCCTCTTCTGGTTGGCGAATGGTTCGTCGACGAAGATCTAGAAAAGGGTACGCCTGTCCTGATCGTCAGTGCAGAGTTAGCGAATGATTTGTTCGGCGTTGAAAATGCCCTGGGACAAACAATCTCCTTTGAAAACCGCGGGATTTCCCATGCTTATACCGTAATCGGTGTTTTAGAGGCTGGCGCCGGAGAGTACCATACGGTCTACGTCCCCCTAGGTAGCCCACTTTTTCCTGGTACGCATCTTCACTCGTTTTTTGTGGGCATTAATGGTGAACGAAATCTCGTGCAAGCACTAGAAGAAATTCAAGGCCTAGTGCACTTGCACCTAGGAGATGGTGCTTATGTTCAAAACAATTTGACGCAGCTACAAGAAGAGCTAGCCATGATGAGGCCCATCTTGCGAAATATAGGCTTGTTTGCTTCTATGGGCTTGGTAATTGCGGTGATTAACATTCTCAATCTTATGTTAGCACGAATTTTGCGTCGAGTGAAACAAGCAGGTATTTCTATGGCTTTAGGAAGTTCTCGCCTAGAGGTCTTTCTTCAGTTTCTCGGTGAGGCACTCATTCTAGGTTTGATTAGCGCACTTTTTGGTATGGCCATCTCTTACATGGCTGAGCTCTGGTTGCAGAATACATGGAGTATAGCTGTTTACCAGGTTTCCGTGGCACTGCGCTTTTTGGTCAGCGTCGGGATCGGAGGGATTGCCAGTCTCCTTTTCGGCTTCTATCCTGCCAGCCAGATTATGCAGATGGACCTGGTTCAAGCACTACGAACAGATGTAGGAGGTTCTTAAAAATGGATACTCTGCGATTTACTTTAAGGCGCATATTCCGTAAACCTCTACGTTCCCTCTTGACTATTCTACAGTTAACAATAGGAATTTGGCTGGTCACCACACTTTTTTCCGTTTACTTGGTTGGAATGTCGGAGTTGGCCGCATCAGCGCCGACATTTGGTGCCTCCTACGCCCAGCTTCGTTTGATTCAGGTAGAGCGCCAGCCTAACCGCACCATATATAAACCAGTGGCGACTATGACCAATCGGGACCTTGGCGCACTCGTAGACGAAAGCGAAGCGATCGAGGCGGCGTTTTTCTACCAACCGGCTTTTTCAGCCCTCCTTTATCATGTGGATCGTCCCTATCGGGTGCGGACATTGGCTCGGGTGAGTGCCTCCTTTGCTGAAGCTGTTCAATTAGAACTTGTGGAAGGTGAGTTTTTCACCCCCTTAGACGAAGAACAGTCTAGTAATGTAGTTCTATTGTCGAAGACTATTGCAGATTATCTCTTTCCCAATCAATCAGCCCTGGGAAAGACGGTAAGCATGCCGAAACGAACCGGTGCTGTAGAAAAATTCCAGGTCATCGGGGTCTATGAAGGGCTTGCATCTGGAGCGAAAGGCCTTCTGGATGAAACCTTTGTTATCACCCCGCGGGTGGCATCTTCCTTGGGCGAAGGAGAATACGATCTTTTTATCCAAGCCAATCAGGATCAATTGCCTGCAGCGATTTCAGACGCCAGGATAGTTTTATCATCCCACCTGCAAGATGGAGTGGAGATGCAAGTGACGACTCTGGAAGAGCAGTTACAAAGGCAAGCGGCGCAGCTTAATAACCTTTCTGCATTTTTAGCGATTTTTGCCTTTATCGCCCTCTTGGTGAGTGCCATTGGAGTTTTTTGCATTCTACTGGTAAGTGTGCTTGAGCGCACCAGGGAGATCGGGCTGCGTATGGCGTTAGGGGCATCAAGGCGCTCGGTCGTCAAAGACATCTTGGGTGAATCTTTGCTATACACAGTCCTTGGAGCTTTGCTAGGGATTCCTGTAGCTGCATCAAGCTTTAAGCCTATGGGAATGCCCTTTATTACGGAGCTCTTATCACTAGCACAAGAAGGCACCTGGCATTTTCCTTGGCGAGCTGGGTTTTATGCCCTACTTTTGGCGAGTGCTGCTACCCTTTTGATCAGCCTGTATCCGGCTCATAAGGGAAGCAAAATTCCCCCCATTGAAGCGTTAAGAGAGTTGTAAAACGGGGAGTTGTGCAGGAAACATCACAAGCCCATGGAAGATTAGTCAACGATAGGCCTTTTAGTACCCAGCAATTCACAACAGGAAAGGCCAGCCTTTTAGAGAAAACATTTAGGCGGGGTGGAATGCCACCTCGCAACGGCGTGTACCAAGGGGGTCAAAAAAATGAACGAACCTATTGTGCCAGAACGGCTTCGGAAGCAGCAGAAAAAGCATAGATCATCTGGGGCCAAAAAACAACTGAGTCTCATTATCTTCACAATAATAGCGATTGGTCTCATTGCCTATGGAGCCTATTATTTCTTCATGCCCAAACAAGAGAGCTTCATTCTTAATTTTTACACCTATGCCCCCGTTGGGACGCAGGACTTTTTAGAGACCCTCTCGGTGAGAGGTACGATCATTCCCAAACAGGTAGTGTTGATTGAACCCAAGATTGCAGGGACAATCGAAGAAGTGCTGGTTCAAGAGGGACAGGATGTGGAGGAAGGACAGCCTCTTTTGCGCCTGTATTCTGAGGAAGCCATCGCTGAGAGAAACGCTGCCGAAACGGAACTTGGAGAGGCCAGAACAAAACTTGCTCAACTGGGAATTGACCACGAGCTGGAGATGGAAGCGGAGCGTGT
>DIPH01000027.1:54022-57063 GCA_002424045.1 Firmicutes bacterium UBA5493
GAACTAGAGCTCTTGAGTCGAAAACATGAGGCGGATCAAGCAGCAATCATTAAAACGATCGCCATTAACGAAGAAAAGCTTGCTAAGGCCCAGGAGAAGATTGATAGCTTCACTGTGACAGCAAACTTCACGGGGAGGATTCTTTCCCTGAAGATTCCTGCGAATCGCATTGTCACAGCCCATCAAGACCTCGGTGAACTGGCTGATTTAACAAGCCAAGTGGTGGAACTTCAGGTTGCCCCTGGCCAAACAGAGCGTTTTGGTATTGGTACCAAGGTAGATCTTAATTTGGGGCAAGCAGAATACCAAGGTGAAGTCTCGTATATTGCCCCCCAAGCCAAACAGGGGACAGATGGGCCCACGGTTTTGGTGAGGGTAGACTTTTTAGATGAAGTTTCACACCTTAGGCCCAATAGTCAAGTGACGGCTAATATCCATTTGCAACTGCACCAAGACAGCCTTTTCCTTCCCCGGGGAGCCTATTTAACAAGCGGGCAGCAACTTTTTGTGTATGTAATTGATGGTGATCAGGCCCGCAAACGAGATGTGCAGTTTGGTCTTTTGCAAGGGAATGCGGTACAGATCGTGCGAGGCCTCGAACTAGGTGAAGAGGTGATCATCAGCTCTTACGACGCGTTTAGACACTTAGACAAAATCCAAATCTTGCCTGAAGGAGGGCATGCGTTGTGATTAGGTTAGAGGGAATCAGTAAGGAATACTTCATGGGTGATGTGGAGATTAGGGCTCTTGACAACATTCACCTCAGTGTCCAGAGAGGGGAATTTTTATCGATCATGGGGCCCTCTGGTTCAGGTAAGTCCACCCTGCTAAATATCTTGGGAGTTTTAGACCAGCCCAGCTCTGGCGCCTACTATTTGGAGGACGTGGATATCACGCGCCTGCGAGATAAAGAACTAGCCCAGATTCGCAATCGCCACTTCGGCTTCATCTTTCAAAGTTATAACCTGTTTCCCGAATTGAGTGCCCTAGAAAATGTGATGGTACCTCTTATGTACGCAGGTAAACCAAGGACCGAAAGGCTAGAACGAGCCGAAGAGCTCTTGAGTAATGTGGGCATGGGCCATCGTTTACGACATCTTCCGACACAGCTTTCTGGTGGAGAACAGCAAAGGGTAGCCATCGCTCGGGCATTAGCCAACAATCCTACCTTAATTCTAGCTGACGAGCCCACAGGTAATCTTGCCACCGATCAGGGATCGGAAATAATGGGTATTCTACAAAAACTGAATGCACAAGGGACCACCATAGTCATCGTCACCCATGACCCTAGCATCAGTACCTACGGAAAGCGTCTGGTCAAGCTTCGGGATGGGGCTATTGTAGAAGACCAGGCTCTGTCTGAGATTGTAAAGGACGCTTAAGAAGGAGGAACCGAGATGCCTAGGAACATAAAGTCAACTATCGTAGTTGCTTTGCTTCTCTGCCTGACCTTGGGATTTTCTGCCCAGGCAAGCTCACCGGTGCGGGAACTCACAGTAGAGGACGCGGTACGAATCGCCTTTGAACATAATCTGAACTACCAGATTGCTACGCTAGATTGGCAAGCAGCTCAGGCCAAACTAGAGAGGGCGCAGATCGTGGGCGATGAAGAAATGTTGACAGAAGCAGAAAAAGAGTGGGAAAAAGCCCAGGAAGTCTACGGAGAAAAACGCCAGGAGCTCAGGGATCTAGTGCGCACCAGCTATCAACAATTACTGGAAAGCGAGACGATGGTGGAAAATGCCAAGACAGCCAAAGAGCGTGCCCAGAGCCAACTCGCCATGGATGAAAACAAGTATAAGGCGGGACTTTTGTCTTCACTAGATATTGAACGGGCTCAAAACAGCCTTTTTGATGCCCAGCATCGTCACGAACGAGCCATCATTGACTTGGATACACAACGGATGAAGTTCAATGAAATTCTAGGCTTACCCCTTGATGAGGAGGTTGTCCTAACAGAGTCATTACTCCTTAGTTTTGTTCCCTTCACTATGAGTCTGGAGGACTGTTATGGTTTTGCTCTTGAGCTGGATTCGGCGATACTAACTGCCAAGGAAAACCTGCAGAACGCTAAAGAAGCGGTGCTTATAGCCCAAAGCCCCTTCACACCACGGGTGGAGCTAGAGCAAGCCCTCATGAATGAGGAAAAGGCAGAAATTGGACTTAGCCAGGCCCAGCAATCTCTCTATTTTCGGATTCGGGGAGACTATTACGCACTCGTGAACCAAGCCCATAGTCTGGAAATGGCTGAGCGGAATATAAAACTGGAGCGGCAAACCCTACTTGCTGAAGAGAGCAAGTACGCCGCCGGCGTTTTAAGTAACGCCCAGATCGTGGCGCAACAAGAAAAACTGGCCAATTTGGAAGAGCAATATAGTGCTGATCTATCCCTGTATTCTCAGGCACGGATTAAGCTCCTACAAGCTATCGGCCGGTACGAGGAATTAGGTGAGGATTATGAAGACTAGGTCCCTTAAGGGGCTGGGGGTTTTTCTGGTTTTAGTCATGTTTTTCCCTTTCCAAGCTGTGTGGGCGGAAGAGCTAACATCGATCACCCTTGAAGAGGCCCTCGAGCTTGCCTTTCAGCAAAATACTAGGCATGCGCTGTTTTTGCGGGAGCAGGAACTCTCGGAAAAAAAAGAGACGCTGGAGAAGCACCCGAAAATAACGGCAAACACGAATCCCGTGAGGATAATTGATGGTCAGTTCCAAGGGCCAACGGGTAGTTTAACCATGACGATGCCCCTAGGCGAAAACCTTGATCTGAGGGGCACAGTGATGCTTGGCCTCGATAAAGAAGGGGTTTCGTTAAAGCCATCTGGGAGTCTGAATCTGGACTATGGACTCTTTACTCTCCCAGAAAAAGCCGGCGGTGAACTCACCGCTGAAGAGAAGAGGCAAAGGCAGGCGAACAGCTTAATACTCCAGACTGTTGACCTACTTGTTCAGGTGCGGCAGCAAATTGATCTGAGAGACTATGAAGAAGAGCGCCTGAGATATCTAGAGGCATCCCTTGAGGCAGCACGCCTCACCCCAAATTA
>DIPH01000027.1:57255-61841 GCA_002424045.1 Firmicutes bacterium UBA5493
GGTACCGCCTCAAAGGCAGGCTATGATCCTGTTTTAATCGTCGAGGATCGTAGCGTAGCATTGACTGAAGAGCAGCTCCGAGAAGAACTCTTTGCTTCCAATGATACTTTGCGACGGGCTCGGGCAAACTTGTCGCGGGCCCAAGATGAATTGGAATTAGAACGGAAGACCAGAGGCTGGGATGTGCAGGTTAGTGGGGGGCTACACGGCAATGTTTCTGCAGGATCACAACAAACAGAATCCGTAGAGTCAGGACCTTGGAGTTGGGATGTGGGCCTTTCGGCCACGAAGATTCTGTACCCCTGGAACATCATTCTAGAGGAACTAGAGTTAGCCGTTGCTCAAGCGGAAAGTGATCTGGAAACGCAGGAAAAAGCCTTAAGTGGGGAACTGCGTGGAGCAATTCAAAGGGTGAAGGCCTCCTTTGAGCAGGTGCAGTTGAAGGCTGAGCATCTTGGGGAAGCCCAGGATGACTTGGATTTTCGTCAAAGGCAGTATGCGGCAGGCCTAGTCACGAAGCTTCAAGTGCAAGATACTGCCTTAACTTTGCAGAAGGCCAAGGTCGATTATGAACATGAAACGATGCATTATGCCCAGAGTATCCTTAGTCTCTGGAGCTTATGTAACCGGGATCTGCAAAGCGTCGTTTATGATGTCATAAACTAGGAGGTACTCGCTTGTCACTGTGGGATCAGGTCAAATGGTCGTTTCGACATTCCAAGAAACAGATCTTAGAGTCGTTACTGGTAGTCACCGCTATTGCCTTGGGAGTGGGTGTGATCATTACTGTCTTGGGCATGTTCTTGTCCGTTAGCCAGCAGAATCGCGACATTGAACAGGCCCAGCACTTTCGAATCCTGGAACTAATGGGTAAAAATGAAGCTTCCAGGAGAGACGGAGCTCCTTTAACTCTACTAGGCCCAGATGGGGAGAACTGGGCAGACTGGAGCGCAACACTGGAGGAAATAGAAGAGTTTCAAAAACATTTACCCTCCACCATGCATGCATATGTTGAGTTGCATTGGTCGGCGAAGACTCCTTTACTTCCCGAGGAGGATAGTTCTGAAGAGAACTCCGAGTCTCGATGGTATTACGATCCCAACCAAGTCTTTATTATGGGAACGTTGCCTGAATATTTTGCCTTTAATGGGGCTTCACTTCAGAGGGGCAACTTCTTTCTGGCTGAGGACGTGCAGAACGCAAACCGAGTGTTGGTGATTCCAGATAGCCTGGCTACTGATTTATTTGGCGACCGTGATCCCCTTGGGCAAGTGATTCCACTGATCACCTTTGGTGAAGGAGAGGCCATGGATTACACTGTCATCGGAGTCCTCGAACTTCCAGAACAGGAAGGGAGATTCTCTGGCTTTGCAGATACTCGTATGGTCTATGCCCCCATCACTACCTCGCCTTATGGGTGGGAAGGTGTGGATCAGATGCTCTTTCGCAATGTATCCGTTGGTGTCGATGCAGGTGTGGAAATTGCCCTTGCTGCAGAGCGAGCGCAGAGTGAAGCCCACCTTATTTGGGCCGATTCTATTAGTGTACGCAGCTCCTTGGAGGAATACCGAGAATCGCAGAAGCAGATGCAGCGCTACGCCCTTTTAATTGGGATCTTGGCTTCTGTGGGGCTTGTTATTGCAGTGATCAATATCTTAAATCTGATGCTCGCTAGAATTCTCAAGCGCACCAAGTCTATTGGTTTGTCCATGGCCCTCGGTAGTTCTCGGACCATGGTGTTCAAGCAGTTTATCATGGAAGCGATCACCCTTGGAGTTGTCGGGTCCCTTCTTGGTATCTTGTTATCCTTTGGCCTAGTGAGGATCTTAGAGAGGACACTTGGTGCCTTTCTTTTGACCGATATGTGGGGAACACGGGTGCTTTTGGGCATAGCCATAGGGTTTGTCGTCAGCCTCTTTTTTGGAGTATATCCAGCATACCTAGGTTCTCAAACAAATCCAGTGGACGCTTTACGCACTGATTAAGGGAGTGATTTCCATGGAAACGCTTATGTTTACGGCGCGAATAATGCGCAAAAGGCCTCTACGCTCCCTTCTGACAATTCTCCAGATGGGACTAGGCGTTTGGATTGTGGCCATTATTCTATCGCTCAACTTTCAGGCCACCGGAACCCTTGAAGGTGTTAACCAGAGTTTAGGCGATTCCTTGGCGAAAATTTCTGTTTCGCAGTATGAGGAGTTTTCCGACGGAGGGATGATGGTGAGTTCCACTAGCAATCTGCGTTTTAGCGATTTAGCAAGGCTTGAAGAAAGTGCATACATCGAGTCGTCCTTTATCGTCCAAAATCAGTGGGAGCGCAACATCGTGGTAGAGGGTGTTGCATACCGGGTACTAAACCCTGCAGAGGCAACGGCGGATTATGCTCGAGCCATGGGTCTTGAACTTGTGGAAGGTCAGTTTTTCACTGTAGCAGACCAAAAGCAGGGCAGTAAGGTTGTCCTGCTTGCTGAGGTTATCGCCAACCAGCTCTTCCCGAATCAGTCAGCCCTAGGACAGATCATTCAACTTGGTGACTATGGCGAATCCTTAGTGGACTATGAGGTTATTGGCGTTTATAAGGTCCAATCGCCGCTCTTGGAGTTTTTTGTTCCCCAGGCCAATCTCATTTTTCCTTTAGGAGCTGCACAGCCCGCATGGACGGCAAGGGAGGGCTATGAGCTTTTGTATCAAGAAATCTTCATCAAAGCAAAGCCTAACCAGGTTTATGAGGCAGTGGCTGATGCAAGGGTCTTGCTGGCCGATCGTTCTATGGATGAGATGGAGGTTCAAGGCGAGTATTTTCGTGATTCTACTCGTTTTTTCAGTGAACAGATTCGTATGGTCACGCTCTTTTTAGGCGCCTTTGCCTTCATTTCCATCCTCATTAGTGCCATCGGCATTTTAAGTATCATGCTTGTTAGTGTGGTGGAACGGACGAAGGAGATTGGTTTGAGGAAAGCACTGGGGGCTTCGAAAGGTGTCGTTATTAGGCAGATCCTAAATGAGTCTTTTGTCTTTTCGGCATTAGGTGGCCTCAGTGGTCTGCTTGCGGCCTATTTCACGGCCGACGTGTTGATTAATCTTCTAGTGCAAGAAATAACCTATCCAAAACTCACGGACCTGGGAGGTTTGCATCCTTTAGCGGCAGTGATATCCTTCGGTGTGGCGGTGGCTATGGGGCAAGTTTTTGGGTTTTACCCAGCCCTTCAAGGGGCTAAGATGCCACCGGTGGAAGCCTTGAGAGACAGCTAGACAGAAAAACGGTTAGGCCTTTGCCTAACCGTTGCTTGCATTTAGAGGACAATGATCTTCTCTGGCTTTGCTTGAGCAGGAATACTGCGGGTAGATGTGCTGTAGAAGACTACTAGAGTCTGATTGGAGAGACTTGTGACGGGCTGTCCTTGGCGATCCACTAGGGTCATGCCACTGCCCAAAGTAATCTTGAGTAGACCATCGCTGCTTGTAAGAGTATCGTCGAAGGTGGCCACGTGGACGAAACCGACATCTTCACAAGAATGGAGCACCAAGACATCAGGGGTCATAATCGCAGGGAAACTCAGGGCCATGGGCCTGTCTTCTGGATAATAGGCCGTTACTTCTCGTCCCACGTCCAGGGAATCGGTCTCGATTGGATCTTTCGTCCCATCATCTAAAAGTAGGACGTTCTCAACAGTTTTGAACACTATAAAATTATCTTCGTTAGTCTTTTCCTGCACCAAAATCTCATCTTCTCTAACTTCTGTGATAGTCCCGGTGAAGCTTAGATAGTCTACCATTTCTTCTACAGTCGCATCTTGCTGGCCCTGTTGGATTCCCAAAAAGAGCATGAGTCCAAGTAGACCAATAGTGATTGCTCGATTCATAATAACCTCCATAGTAATAACAATCGTTAATCGCATCTCATTATAGCGTGTTAGTCTGCGGAGGGCAAAGGGAAATCTTGCCGCGCAGTCATTGACAAATCGGTCTTAATTCGGGAGGGTGACCTGAAAGCCAGCAGGCGGTCTCCGGTGAGTTGGAAACCGCGATAAGTTTGCCAGAAGCCTTAGGAAAATACAATGTCATCTGCATAGAATACAAAATCTAGGTGGAAGGGACATTCATTTTCTCCCCCGAAGAGATGATTCATGCCCAGTGCAATGTGGTAGGTCCCTAGCGCTTTTTCATCAATGGGCGTATATCCAGTCAATCCTTTGACTCGAGGGTTTAGCCCAATTCCGAACTCACACAAAACACTGAAGTTGTCGGGTCGTTGAGTAAGAAAGTCATCCAGTTCTTTGCAGGATGATCTCGTAAGTTTGCCATGTTCGAAGGTCATTTCCACATCCTTGTAGATTTGTCCTTGAAAATTGAACGAAGACACCAACAAGTCTCCGTTACTACCCTCTTCCCTAGGGGCAATATAGATTTCGCCCGCGGGAAAATCGCCACAACCATCATCAACAAACCACTGTCTATCGCTGAGATCAAGTGTCAGGGAATAGTTCACGCCTGTACGTATTGTCACGGTCTTTCTATCTTTGACATGTCTCACCTTCTGCCTACAGGTTCTTTTTAGTTTTGGGTGCAAAGCATCACTTTAATAT
>DIPH01000036.1:0-6045 GCA_002424045.1 Firmicutes bacterium UBA5493
AGGATTCGAACCTATGGCCTTCTGATTCGTAGTCAGACCCTCTATCCAGCTGAGCTACGGGCGCACGTTATATAACTGGCGGAAGGGGAGGGATTTGAACCCTCGGAGGGCGGCAAAGCCCTCAACCGCTTAGCAGGCGGCTCTTTTCGGCCACTCAAGCACCCTTCCCAATCGCCTTACCGACAAATGATAGTTTATCACATGAATAGGAGAAATGTCAAGAGATCGGGATGAAATCAAAATTTCCGTTTTCACCCGTTTTTAACCCTCTTTTCCCTGTTCTCACTCGTAGCGTAAACGCATAAAGATCAACTCTTGAACCTTAAAAAAAGTCTCTAGATCCACGGCGAAGCCAATTGTTCTTGGCCCCAGACGTTTCGCACCAAGAACGAGCTCTGCTGCATCGGCCATGTCCGTTTTGTGGAAGTCGACTTCCATGGAGAGGGGGTTATTCCCATGGAGCCAACCCAGGAGTGATCTAAAACTCCCTTTTGTGTCCCTGCAGCCGCGTGAGATCCAGTGATCAAAACAGCGTCAAGACTCGCACCCAGGCCTTCCATTTGCAAAGAATGTCTAGAATTAGCGTTTTGGTGGCACAAGCATTCTCCAGACTCCAAGTCCGAAAAAGAGTACAGTTGTTGCCACCAAGAACATCATGCTCCCTAGAAAACTCACGGTACCATCGCCAATCTGGTAGATAACCCCCACAGCTGTCTGAAACCCTTCCACCATCTCAGGAGGCGCCCCTGCAAAGGAACTCGCCATGGGAACCTCCATAAATACCTGCCTAAAAAGGGCAGCCGCGTGAGAAATGGGGAAGATCTTGATCACTGTCTGTACCGAACTGGGAAGTACGCCGATTGGCACATAGATTCCCATTAAAAAGCCAATAAGGGTCCCAAGGACAGTGCTAGCGACGCCAAAGGCGTTTTGCGTATTAAAGAACGAAACCATTAAAAACATCATAGATCCACTGGTCATGGTAGAAAGGAAAATCAGACCTAGAACCTTAAGTAGATTTCCCCACGGCAAGAACTCTCCGCCGCTTCCCACGATATACAGCTCGGCCAGGACCAAAGCCACCACGCTCATAATCATTCCCACAACAATTGTACTGACTAGGTACCCGCCCACCAAAGTAGTGCGCTTCAATGGTGAGGTATGAAAGTCCTTGGTAATTCCCTTAGCCTTGTCATCCACAACTACGCCCACAGCCCCCATGGTTGTGGTTACAGAAGTGACGGCCATAAGACCTGCCATAATCCAACTGTCCATAAGAAACCTTCCGCCAGAGACTCCCTCTAAATCACCCATAACCATATCACCTAAGAACAAGACATAGAGGCCAATAATGACAAATACAGCCAGGAGGGAGAAAAAAACCGCAGCTCGATCCCGAAAGAAAAGTTTCAAATTACGCATGGCAAATGTCGTCATGATCGCATCTCCCTCCCAGTGATTCCAATAAAGGCATCATCCATGGTACCCTGCAACACTTCAAAACCTGAAATGTGACCCTTAAGGTTCTCCACAATGGGCAGAGCTTCTAGGGTTGAAGGAATGGAAATCGTAATGACATCAGCGTGCTGCTCATAGCTCAAAGACATCTCTTGAACAAGCCTGCAGAGCGGCTCAGGATCCGCCGCCCATACTCTTAACTGGTCATGTGCATACTCCTGCTTAAGCTGGGCCGGAGTTCCCTTCGCTGCTATTTTTCCATGATCAATGACAATGACATAATCAGCACCCGCCGCCTCCTCCATATAATGGGTGGTTAAGAAGATCGTCATCCCCTTTTCCGTTTGGAGCTGATGGATACGCTCCCATACATTTCTGCGAGTCTGGGCATCAAGACCCGTGGTAGGCTCATCCAAGAAGAGAATCTTGGGCCGATTGACCAAAGCCCTAGCTATATCAGCACGGCGCCTTTGGCCCCCCGAAAGCTTTCCATAGGGGCGATTGAGAAAATCGGTTACCTCAGCGTCTCTAGCAGCCTGCTCTACCGCCTCTTTTAGATCCGTTCCCTTGAGGCCATAGAAACTGGCCCGGGTTAGGAGATTTTCCTTCACCGTCAAGAGGTCATCAAGGTGGTGTCCTTGAAAGACAACACCAATGGAAGAACGTATCTTACTGTCCTCTTTCCCCAAGGTATACCCGTTGATTGTGGCACTTCCTTGATCCGCCTTCAACGCGGTACTTAAGATCTCTATTGTTGTGGATTTACCAGCACCGTTGGGGCCTAAAAAAGCAAAGAGCTTACCCCTTTCCACATAAAAGTCGATCCCGCGAACCGCTTGAACATCTCCATATGACTTCACCAAACCATGTACATCCATCATCTTCTCCATGGGCACAACCCTCTTTCTATTGTGATTTAACAGGTGTTTTGTACATGAGCAGATAGTTTAAGGCCAGGATTACTACCGATGCCAGAGAAAAACTCAACATTGCCGTATGGGGATTTGGCATTCCCCCTGCAAGGCCAAGGGCGTTAACAGCAAACCTGCTAAGGGTTGTGGCCAGCCTACCCGCTGTGAGTATGTTGAAGTACCTAAAAGCGGACGCGACCGCAAAGGGAGACAGAGAAATGAGCACTTTCACAATAGGGTTAGCACGATAATAAAGCATGGTGATCATCCAGCCAACGCTTGCGCACAAAGTGAGAACTGCAGCTGCCCAGAAGAGTCGGGTAAAACCCGTCATTTGGTACACATTCGCAAATGGAAGGGTTTGATATTCAATCATAGGTCGAAGCACCCCATAAACCACTAGATCAACTAGGGATATGGCGACAGCCAGAATCAAAATAGCCAGTAGTGTGGCAAAATAAAAAGAGCGCCGCGACAGATTGTTAGCTTGGGAGAATAGATAACTAGTTTTGAAACAGTTCAAGCCCACAATAAAGATCACCAATGCGCTCCCGCCATTGATTTCGCCGCTGGCACCCGCGACACTGGTGGCTATCGCTATGGCAACCACCGTTACATAGAAGCTGAGCACTGGTGCATAGAAGCGCGTTAACTGATATTTAGCAAATCGATAGACGTGTTCCATTTTCCTGTTCCTCCTTTTAAGCACTCGTAAGTCCAATAAAGAGTTTTTGCAGCTCCACTTTTCCTAGCGTCAAGTCCAATGATCTTGCCAAAGAATCGTCTCTCTCACCGGCCAATACGATTATTGACTTGGAATTATGCAAAGTCTCTTCACCAACGCAATTTTTGCCTTTGATGTATTGGTCTACCTTGGCAACCTCACCCGAAACCATGTAGGCCGAAGCTAACAACTCCTCCGTAGGCTGTTTGATAATGAGCTTTCCATTTTTTATGATCATGACTTCTTCCAAGATATCTGCTATTTCATCAATCAAGTGTGTGGAGAGAATTATGGTCTTGGGATGTTCGATATAATTAGCAAGAATCTCTTTGTAGAGCATATCCCGATGAATTGGATCCAAGCCTAAGATCGGTTCATCAAAGAGTAGAATTTCTGCACCGCTGGCAAGAGTCAGAATGGCCTTGAAGATGGATGCATAACCCGTGGACAGTTCCTTCATTTTTTTCCGGGTATTAAGCTCAAAACGCTCTGCTAGTCTTAGGGCATAATCAAGATCAAAGCCCCGGTAAAACTCCCCAGTCCATTTGAACATATTCATCACCCTCGAAGACGGAGGATATAGGTTCTGTTCGGACATGTAGAAAATTCTGCTAAGAGCCCAATTGTTTTCGTGAACTGGTGCTCCACCAATGAAAATCTGTCCATTTGTGGGAAAAATCTTGTTTGTCATCAGGTTTAAGAGAGTGGTCTTGCCTGCACCATTTCGCCCCAAGAGGCCGTAGATTTTGTCTTCCTCTAAAAACAGGCTAATATTATCCAGGGCCAAGGTTTCGCCGTACCTTTTCGTAAGCTCTTTTACTTCAATCCTATTCATTGGGTAGACCCCTTTCAATCATCTCAACCAACTCTTCTTGTGAGATGTTCAGTTTCTCCGCTTCATCTAGAAGCGTTACGACAAAAGACTCATAGAACTCAGCTCTGCGCTTACGCATAACTTTCTCCCTAGCCCCAACAGAGACAAACATACCTACACCTCTTCTTTTATAAAGGATCCCCTCATCTACCAGCATGTTAACTCCCTTGCGGGCTGTTGCAGGGTTGATCTTCAGTGCCACAGAGATCTCCGTAGTAGAGGGAACCTGCGTTTCTTCCTGCATAATCCCCTTTAGAATGTCATCCTCTATAGCTTCGGCCAACTGAATGTAGATGGGCTGCCCGCTATCGAAGTTTACGATCATGTCATCCCTCCCTTAGTCGGTTGGTTACCCCTGTAACTAACCATACAACCAACTAAGCTTCTTGTCAACTCCTATTTTGCAAAACAGATAGAAAATGCTCCCCCCATGCAAGGCTACCTTGCATTAGGAGAAGCACTAATCCACACGAGGTCTAGGTGACCTTCTTTAGTGTGATACGTATCTTTGTTCCCTTTCCCACTCTACTCTCTATGGCGATGGTTCCTTTGTGTTTATCAATGATATGCTTGGTGATGGCAAGTCCTAATCCCGTTCCACCCATATGGCGGGCCCTACCCTTGTCTACCCGGTAAAAGCGTTCAAAAATGCGATCAAGATGCTCTGTGGCGATTCCAAGGCCGGTATCACCCACAATGAACTCCACGCTGTCTAGGCCCTGCTCGGCCTCGATCCATACCTTTCCGCCTTCCGAGTTGTATTTCACGCCATTATCCACCAAGTTCAACGCCACCTGCTTGAGGAGTTTTTCATCCCCTTCTACCATAACGGAGGTGTAAATATTGTTTTCAATGGTAACCCCTTTAGCATCGGCCTTGTTTTTCAACATCAAGACGGTATCCTCAAAAACCTGTTTCATATCTACGGCACTCTTCTTGAGGGGTTGCTTTCCGCTTTCGATGCGAGAAAGGTCAAGAAGGTCGTTGATGAGGGAAATCATACGGTCTGTTTCGTTGTTAATAATGGTCAAAAAGCGTTCAGAGAGGGCCCGATCCTCGAAATCACTGTTGAGAAGGGTCTCAGCAAAACCCTTGATAGAAGTAAGGGGGGTACGCAGTTCATGGGACACGTTGGACACAAACTCCTGGCGCATCTGCTCTAGATGGCGAAGGGAGGTCACATCACGCATTACCGCCACGGCTCCTTGGATTTTTCCGTGTTGATCCTCTAGGGGACTTGAGGTAACGGCAATGGTCCGTTCGCTTCGGGGACGCAGACGCATTTCTTGGGTAAAGGAATCTTTGCCGTCCATGGTTTTCTCCAGGAGGCGGGACAACTCTTCATTGCGGGTGGCTTCAAACTGGTTTTTTCCAATCATACCTTCCCCATCATGATGGAAAAGATCTGTAGCTGCCCTGTTAGCCAAAATGACCTCCCGGCGCATGTTCACCGCCACCACACCATCATCCATACTGGATAATACAGTATCCAGGGTACCTTCACGATCAATAATCTGAAAAAAGAGCTCTTCCAAGGTCTCGGAAAGCTCATTGAATGCCTTGCCCAATTGACCAATCTCATCGGTACTCTGTACCAAGACCTTGCGTCCAAATTCCCTTTCTTGCAGACGACGTACGGCAACTAAGAGATCCTGGAGAGGCTTGGTGATAGCCCTATTTAGGAGATACGCTACCCAAAAAGCCGCTGCGGCCACAAGAAACCCGATCAAAATCGAGCCCCGTACCAAGCTTAGGTAGATCCTATTGATTTCGTCCGCCCGTATAGACACCCGGAGTATATTTTGATCCTCTAGACGCAGCTGAACTGTGATCAAGTCGCTAGGACTTATCTCCTCAGGGACGGTATTCACAAGGATCCTACCCGAGGCATCTACAATTTGCATCATGCGTTCGCTGCTCTTAGACATTGCGATGATCCTTTGTTCAAGGTCCCTTGCGTCCTCTTGGAGGGCCAGGCGAATAATCTGGGCGTCAGTCAAAAGGTCTGCCCTAGTTCTCCCTTCCAGGGTGTTTCTAGCATAACACGCGACAAAAAACGTGGTAACCCCAACAGAAAG
>DIPH01000036.1:6199-22420 GCA_002424045.1 Firmicutes bacterium UBA5493
CAAGTTAGTTCCCCCTTAATTTGTACCCTACCCCATGAATGGTCTCGATGCGAGTTTCGCCTTCAGGGCCCAATTTACGACGTAGATGACGAATGTGCACGTCGACGGTGCGGGTTTCGCCCTCGTACTCATAGCCCCAAACCTTTTGCAGTAGGACCTCACGGGTTAAGACTTTCCCCATGTTTTGCATAAAGATGTGCAAGAGGTCAAACTCTTTTCGGGTTAAATCGATCGGTTCATCATGGACCTTCACTTCCCTGGTATCAACCTGCAGGAAAATGTTGCCCACCTTGTACTCATTCTCGTCTTGGGTTTCTTGACCGCTAGCACGGCGTAGCACCGCCTTAATTCGTGCCACCAGCTCTAAGGGACTAAAGGGCTTGGTCATATAATCGTCAGCCCCGAGCTCTAAGCCCAGTACCCTTTCAAGTTCGGTCTCTTTGGCGGTGAGCATAATGATAGGTACATTGCTAGTACGCCTGATCTCTTTACACACATCGTAGCCATCCTTGCCCGGAAGCATGAGGTCTAGAACAATGAGATCGGGTTTGTAGGATTCATACATCTCAACGGCCTCCAACCCATCGCTGGCCACCTCGGTGTCGAACCCTGCTTGATCAAGATTGAAGCGGATCAACTCCTGAATAGAGACTTCGTCATCCACGATAAGTACTTTTTGTTTTACCATCATCATCACCTTTATCACTTAATAGGTAAAGCCATCCAAACTCCCCTGGTCTTCCTGTTCACCAACAATTCGTACTACAAAGTAGTGGGGTAAGCAAACGATAACCTGCCCAGCATGCTGTCGCCAACCTGTGTGCACGCATAGAAGGTCGGGGCAGTCGGCTTCAGACACTCTAACTTGTCCCTCAGAAATTTCAACCACATTAAATCCATGCTTGGTTTCAATTCGTAGAGGTTCCAAATCCAAGGAAAGATCGAATTCCTTAACTTTTTGCCCTTCGATCTCCACAACGACCTTTGTACCTATACCTTGCTTCGGTACAATAAGCCGGTTGTAAGCAAGGGTACCTAGCCCTAATAGTGTTACTACGACAATTAGAATGAAATCTCCTCTTACTTTCGCTTTCGATTTCATTGATAACACTCCAAAAATGGCGGAAGGGGTGGGATTTGAACCCACGGAGGGCGCAAACCCTCGACGGTTTTCAAGACCGCTCCATTCGTCCACTCTGGCACCCTTCCCCAACTTGATACATTATATCGCAACTTTTTGCTAATAACAAGTGGGTATTTCGGGAAACCCTGTTCAAGGGCCCTAGGAGCCTGGTGTCACGCGCTCAAGACCGCCCATGTAAGGACGCAAGACTTCAGGAACCACGATGGACCCGTCTTCTTGCTGATAATTCTCTATAATGGCAGCCAAGCAGCGTCCCACAGCTAACCCCGAGCCATTGAGAGTATGGACAAACTCTGGCTTGGCCCCTTTATCGCGCCTAAAACGAATATTTGCCCTGCGGGCCTGGAAGTCTTCAAAATTACTGCAGGAGGAAATCTCCACATACCTTTGGTAACTTGGCATCCACACCTCTGGATCATACTTCTTAGCTGCAGTAAAGCCTAGATCGGCGGTGCAAATCTCGGTGACCCGATAAGGAAGGCCTAGCTTTTGCAGGATTGCTTCCGCATTATTCGTCAATTTCTCTAACTCATCATAGGAGGTCTCAGGGAGCACGAACTTTACGAGCTCCACCTTGTTAAACTGGTGTACCCGCACTAGACCCCTTGTATCACGCCCTGCGGACCCTGCTTCTGAGCGGAAGCTTGCAGAATAGGCCGTATGGTAGATGGGTAGATCTTCCATGCTTAGAATCTCATCCCGATATAAGTTCGTCACAGGAACTTCAGCTGTGGGTATCAGGTAATAATCTAAACCCTCGAGCTTAAACATATCCTCGCCGAATTTAGGAAGTTGGCCTGTACCGGTAGCGCTGGCCTGATTGACGATGAAGGGAGGAAAGATCTCACGGTACCCATGCTCTGTAGTATGCAAATCTAGCATGAAATTCATCAAAGCACGTTCTAGACGGGCTCCCGCCCCCTTTAAGAAGTAGAAGCGACTCCCTGTGACCTTGCCTGCCCGTTCAAAATCAAGGATATCCAAATTAACTCCGAGCTCCCAATGGGGCAGGGGCTCAAAATCGAATTTGGTCGCCTCGCCCCAGCGACGAATTTCACTATTATCCTCTTCGGTGGTGCCAAAAAGCACAGATTCATGGGGAAGATTAGGAATCCTAAGGAGAAGATCCTGGATCTTTCCATCGACCGTTCTGAGCTCCTCATCGAAATCCTTGATGTTCTGGGAAACCACACGCATCTGTTCAATGAGGGACTGGGCATCCTTTTTTTCGCGTTTGAGGTGTGCCACTTGATCCGATACCTGGTTGCGTTCAGCTTTTAGTTTTTCAACATCCGTTAGTATACCGCGACGACGTTCATCTAGAGCCAGAAGCTCATCTAAATAGTGTGCCCCTTCACCTTTCTTGGCTAGTCCTTCCCGAACCTTATTTGGATTTTGGCGAATCATCTTCAGATCCAACATTTCCATATCCCCCTCTTTGATAATAAAAAAACCCGCCTCTGAACTCGAAAGCTCAGGGACGAGAATGTATCCCGCGTTGCCACCCTGCTTAACCGCGCCCGCCGCAGCTGGGCACAATTCACCTCAATTGATCAATTGTCTCCTAGCTCAGGAGTTGGATCCTAAGGCACAGGCTGGTTTACACCAACCACCAGCTCTCTTTGTCCATGTGGCACTTAGTAGGCTCCCTCATCACCTCTTGGATTAACCATCATTATAATCTATTTTTCGACCGAGATCAAGCACCTGGCAAAGATCTTCTTCCTCTCTGACCTGGAACCAAGTCCCTCGCACGCATCCGCCGTCCGCTGGTATCGGTGACATTACGATAAAAGAGATAAAGGGCTAAAGCCCTCACCACTGCTGAGGCCACGAAGATCGGCCGTAAGCCTACCACTTCTGCCGCGAAGCCTCCTACAAGAGGTCCTACTGCTGTGGCTACACCCATCATCGTGTTATACACACCAACATAGACACTGCGATCTTGGTCGGGGGTTACCTCCAGAAGCAAGTTGAAGGCCGCGAGGTTGTAACCTCCCCAAAAAACACCATTCACAATGTGGATAATAAAAGGAAACCAGGTATTGGGCGAAAATACCCACCACAAAGGAAGTGTAATGATGCCAAGACCGGAGACCATCATCACGCTCTTTTGCCCAAAGAAATCCGCCAGCCTCCCCCAATAGCGCTGAATGAGCACCATAGATGCCAGGTTAACCGCGGCAAAGAGAGCCCAGTGGCCGGCGGGTCCTCCCAAGTCTTCCACAAAATAGACAACAAAGAGGGGGCTAGCCATCTGTATGCCGAAACTCCAGACAATGGCGCTCACCACATAACTACTAAAATCCTTCTGACTCCCTATTTCTTTGGTAAAGGCTCTTATCTTTTCCACATAGGAGTCCGTCGAAGCAGTCTTAGCCTTGGGCGGAGTCTGATCGAAAACGATCTTGCTAAAGAGATAAACAGACAGAAGTCCCAAAATTGTCGTCAACAAGAAGAGAACCCGATAGCTCGTGGGAAATTCCAGGCGGAGCAAGAAGTTCGCAAGTAAGGTGGCCAAGACCGCACAGGTATTCAAGACCATATTGCGGTTGGCGTAATACTTCCCCCGTATAGATTTGGGGATCAAAGTCGCCTGCAGCGCAGTCCACGCAGGGACACCAAGATTTGCTGCCATAATGCGAAAGGTAGCGAGCAAAATGACAATGCTCACCCTGCGCTCGTGCGCAAACAAAAACGGCAAAAAGGCCATGAGAATCCAGGAGGATCGGTTCAAAATACCGCCCGCAATAATGAGTTGACGCTTATCTTTCAGCCTTTCTGCAAGTAAGGCCGAAGGGATCTGCAAGATATTACCCATGAAGTTGGGAAAAGCGGTGAGCATCCCGATTTGTGATGGTGTGGCACCTAGGGCCAACGCAAAAAGGCCAAGGTAGGGGGCTGCCAGATTATCGGCAGCCACCGCAAAGGCCCCTTCCACCGTATTTAACTCCATGGCTTTCTTTGTGTCTTTCGTTACAGCGGAACCAGAGATCAAGATGAATCCTCTCCTAGTTAATTTCTGGATAGAGCGGATGCTTTTCTGCGAGCTCCTTGATGGTCTGACGGATCGTAGCAAAGTCCTTACGATCAGGTTCTAGTGTTGCGGCAATTAAATCGCCAATGGTGCGCATTGCGTCTACACCCATACGCCTTGTGGTAAGGGCAGGGGTACCGATCCGAATGCCGCTGGTGACAAAGGGACTCTCTGTTTCAAAGGGGATGGTGTTCTTATTGACGGTAATCCCAACCTTGTCGAGCTTCTCCTCGGCTTCTTTACCGGTCAAGCCTTTGGCCTTGACGTTAACAAGCAAGAGGTGATTATCTGTGCCGCCCGATACCAGTGGGAATCCATGGCCCTGAAGGGTTTCGCCAAGAGCCTTGGCATTGGCCAAAACACTCTTTTGGTACTCTTTAAACTCTGGTTGGAGTGCCTCAAAAAAGGCTACAGCCTTAGCAGCAATTACATGCATTAAGGGACCACCCTGAATTCCAGGGAAAATGGCTTTATCAATGTCTTTGGCGTGTTCTTTTGTGGTAAGGATCATGCCACCTCTAGGTCCCCTGAGAGTTTTATGGGTTGTTGTGGTGACAAAGTCAGCGTAGGGAATAGGACTTGGATGTAATCCGGCAGCCACTAAGCCTGCAATATGGGCCATATCTACCATGAATAGAGCACCGGCCTCGTCGGCAATTTCTCGGAATTTAGCAAAATCAATAATCCTAGGATAAGCAGAAGCGCCGGCAATAATCAGTTTAGGGCGATGCTTTAAAGCCATGTCTCTAACCATATCGTAGTCAATGCGCTCATCTTCGGCCCGCACACCATAATGCACCACATTGAACCATTTACCCGACTGATTCACCGGACTGCCATGGGTGAGATGTCCCCCATGGGTAAGATCCATACCTAAGATGGTATCCCCTGGCTTAAGTGCTGCAAAAAACACAGCTTGGTTCGCCTGGGATCCCGAATTTGGCTGGACATTGGCATGGTCAGCTCCGAAAAGTTCTTTGGCTCTGTCACGTGCTAGATTTTCGGCCACGTCCACAAATTCACAACCGCCATAATAACGTCTACCAGGATAGCCTTCCGCATATTTATTGGTGAGTTGACTTCCCAATGCCTCCAAAACTGCCATGCTTACAAAGTTCTCAGAGGCAATTAACTCCAGGTTGCGGTTTTGACGATTGGTCTCTTGTCTTATGACCTGTAAAATCTCTGAATCTGACGTCCTCAAGTGTTCAAACATTGCTTCCCCTCTTTCATTTTTGGATTATTTTCTTGAAACGGAGTGATTTCATGACCACAGAAATGCGGGCTGTCTTGACCATGGCCTTGCTCCGCCTCATCGCGGGAACTATTGAGATCAGCGCCGGTCTCTTGATGCTAAAACTCGGACGCGTGCAGATGGCACTGAAGATCAACTCCATGCTCGGTCTGATTGGACCCATTATTCTAACGCTCGTGGGTGCCGTTGGCTTGATTGGCCTAAGTAGTGAACTGTCCTGGTCCAGGCTGGTTCTAACCGCTCTGGGAGTCTTCTTGATTTTTTTGGGAACGAGATAGCCTTACGGATAGATCCGGTTCATCAAGCGGGCAAAGGGTACTGCTTCTCTCAAGTGTGGAAGCCCGCAAATCCAGGCTACCGTACGCTCTAAACCCAGTCCAAATCCGGAATGGGGAACAGTACCATAACGCCTCAAGTCCACATACCATGCGTATTGCTCTTCGGGCAAATTATGCTCCTTGATCCTTTGTTGAATTAGGTCCAGATCATATATCCTCTCACCGCCTCCGATGATCTCCCCATAGCCTTCAGGGGCCAAGAGATCACTGCCCAAAACAACTTCTGGTCTTTTGGGGTCTGGCTGCATGTAAAAGGCTTTAATCTCCGTTGGATAACGATGAACAAAGACCGGGCGATCAAATTGGCTGGCAATAATGGTTTCATCGCCCCCACCGAAATCGTCACCCCACTTGAATTCGACTCCGTTTTTCTGCAGAATCTCCACTGCTTCATCATAAGAAATCCGAGGGAAAGGTGCTACAATGGTTTCGAGTTTGCTTAGATCACGCTCAATAATCTCCAGTTCTTTACGGCGGTTTTGAAGAACTTGTTGGACAATGTAACAGACGTACTCTTCTTGAAGATCCATGTTCCCATCCACGTCCAAGAAGGCAACTTCCGGCTCAATCATCCAAAACTCCATAAGATGACGACGAGTCTTAGACTTTTCTGCCCTAAAGGTGGGCCCAAAGCAATAGACCTTGCCAAAGGCCATGGCCCCAGCTTCCATATAAAGCTGCCCGCTTTGGGACAAGTACGCTTTATCATCAAAATAATCTGTCTCAAAGAGAGTTGATGTTCCCTCCACAGAAGCAGGTGTTAAGATCGGCGCATCGATGAGCACAAAATCCCGATCATCGAAGAATTGCCGAGATGCTTTAATGATTTCATTTCTAATCAGCATAATGGCATGCTGTTTTTGGCTTCTGAGCCACAGATGCCTGCGGTCCATGAGGTATTCCACCCCGTGTTCTTTGGGGGTAATGGGATATTCCTCTGAAATCTGCAGAATCTCCAGATCGGTAACTGAAAGCTCATAACCGCCCACCGACCTTGGTTCTTCCCGGACAATACCCCTTACGACCAGGGAAGATTCTTGGGTGAGAGTCTTGGCTGCTTCAAAGATCTCCTCCGAAACCTCTGCTTTCACAAGCACGCCCTGGATCAAATCGGTGCCATCCCGGATGATGAGAAACTGAATCTTTCCGCTAGAGCGCTTGTTATAAAGCCAACCTCTAATTTCCACTTCTTTTCCTACATGTTCGCCAATGTGTTTGAGATACACGCGTTCCATCCGTTTTCCTCCCACTCTATGTACTTTTTAGCTCGTTGTACAGCCCTTGTAGAATCAGGGCATCCTCTTCTAAGATGGGGCTCTCACATGTGAGCCAGCCCCCCACTTCATAATCTACCAGAGCCTGAAGTACGTCCCCATACTTGAGCTCCGTTTCTTCCAGGGGTAGATGCCGTTTTTCCCCCTTGGGTCCATATTCAATCCCCGACAAATGGATGTGTTGCTCCTTTAGGGCTTGTTCCCCTAGGTTATCTCTAATTAGCCCCAAAGCACCCGAAAAGTGCTCATAGGTGTTAAACTCACCTAGGCTCCGTGCGAAAAGATGGGAAAAGTCTACACAGGGATACACCCCCGGTACATCCACTCCCAAACGCACCAGTTCTTCTAAGGTGCCAAATTGCGAGGGTCCCCCTGTTGTCTCGGGGCTAAGACGGATCGCAATCCCCTCTTTACCGAGGCGCTCCAACATCTCCTCCATGCAGTGCTTCACACGTCCATAGACTACCTCAGGATCGTCATCGTGGTAATAGGCTGCATGAAAGGTGACGCTCGTTGCTCCCGCCCATGCTCCGGCCCGGGCCGCCTGAATGATGCGGTCCATGCTCGCAGTTATTTTCTCCGGCTCAGCGGAATTGAGATTCACGTAATAAGGAGCGTGAACGGTGAGGGAAATATCATGCTTCTCCGCTAAGGCCCTAATCTCCCTGGCCGTGTCCTCGCCCATCCTGACCCCTCGTACAAACTCAATTTCCATATGCCGTAGACCTAGTTCTGCCAAGCGCTTTACGGCATTAGCCGTGCTCCTAGGTTTTGTGGAGTCGGGGATACCCGCGGTACCGATTCTAAGTTTATCCATCTTGCCCCGGAATGAGGATTTTCTTCTTGGGAATCTCTAGTCTAGGCTCTTCCTCGGCATCTTCGTCGTCTTCTTTGAGATCCAAGACTTGAGACAGGGCATCATTAACCTGCATCATCAGCCCACTGAAGGCAAATTCCGCTTCAAAGAGTTCTCGAATGTAGGGGTTCACCGAAATAACTCCAAAGAGCCGCTGCAATTGTTCTTCTTGTTCAGGGGTTACTGCTTCCCCGCCCATTTGCTGTTGCTGCAGCTTCAACTGCTGTTCCTGGAAATCACGGAGCATCACCTTAGCCGCCTGGTGTTTGTTCACACCATCTCGGGCTGTCATCATCCTGTGGTATTCGCTGCTATTAGCAATAGCTTCAGCTAATTCCTGTGCTTTTTTCTGTACGTCCATAACACAACCTCCTATACTCGCAAATGCAATTGCATTTGCCAACGCAAATTGATTTTTATTTGCGTCCTACACGTTAAATCGAAAGGAAATGATATCCCCATCCTGGACAATATACTCCTTGCCTTCTAAACGAAAGCGGCCTTTTTCCTTCACAGCCTGGCTGTTTCCGCACTCTAGTAAATCCTCATAGGAGACCACTTCTGCCCGAATAAAACCCCGTTCAATATCGGAGTGAATTTTTCCCGCCGCCTTCCTGGCTGCGGTTCCTATTTTGATGGTCCACGCCCTGACTTCATCTTCTCCCACGGTAAAAAAGGACATGAGACCCAGATGTTCATACACGGTACGGGCGAGACGGGCAATTCCGGTATCTATAAGACCCAATTCTTCGAGGAAGAGGTGGGCATCGTCCTCATCGAGCTCCTTGATTTCATTTTCAATCTGAGCACTCACCTTGATCAAGGGCAAATTGAGTCTGGCCAGTTCACTTTGGAGCTCCTCTTGCTGGGGATAAGAGTTACTGCGCATCTGCTCTTCATCAAGATTAACTGCCACAATGAGGGGCTTTCGAGTCAAAAAATCGTAGGTCCGCAGACGCTTTTCTTCCTCTTCATCCAGATCCAACTGGCGAAGTGGCACGTCTTGTTCTAACGTGGCCTGACACTTTTCCAAAAGACCGAGTTCTTCCGCGGCCTGGGGATTTTTCATCCTCTGTTTGGCAATTCTCTCCAAACGAGTCTCCAGGAGACTCCAGTCTGCCACAAGCAGTTCCTGCTGGATATCGTTAAAGTCCCCGTAGGGCTGAATCCCGTTGTAACTAGGAACAATATCCGATTCAAAGGCCCTAACCACTACCACCAAAGCATCCACATCACTGACAGACTGCAGAAAACCTCCCGTATTCTGGCCGGGCAAAAAACCTGGAACGTCCCAAAAATCAATGGTTGCGTACGTTACTTTACGGGGATGGTGCATTTCGGTCAATTCTTCGATGCGCGGATCAGGAACTTTGCCTACAGCAACTTGTGTTTTATTTCCAGAACCGGCCTGGTGATTGGTTAAGAGTTCAAACAATGTGCTCTTGCCGGACTGGGGCCTGCCAATAATTCCAATTTTCAACTTCGATGTTCCTCCAAGGATTGCAGAAAGGGCATTCTGCAAAACAATATTCACTCCACATTGTATCATAAGTGCATCAAAAAAAATACGATGAATGCGTATGCAGAGATTATGGAAAGACCGATCTGGGATAAATCTACCAAATCGGTCTCAAAAAACGTCTCGTGTTAAGTCGCTAAGCTGAGCGCTCCACATTTTGCTCTTTGAGCAAATCGCGGATTTCTGCCAGCAGCTTTTCTTCGCTGGATGGTTCGGGTGGTGCTGGTGGTGCCGGAGGAGCCTCTTCTTCCTTCTTCTTAAAACGATTGATGAAACGGATCACCATAAAAATGCTAAAGGAAATAAGGAGAAAATCTAGGATATTTTGCAAAAAGACACCGTAGGTGACCGCTAATTCGGTGGTAGTGTCACCGGCCTCCCGCAAGACAAGTTTCAGCGACGTTAAATCCACTCGACCAAGAACCAGACCCAAAAGTGGTGTGATCACGTCGTTCACTAAAGATGTAGTTATTTTGCCAAAAGCGCCGCCAATAATCACACCGATAGCAAGGTCGATGACATTACCCCGCATGGCGAACTTTTTAAACTCTTCGAACATGGAATCACTCCTCTCTTTCTTAGATTAGATACGAGTGTACATTTCTCTAGATTTCACGAAATCCCTGCAGAGCAAGGAGTGGGTAATACTACTATCAACTAGAGAATCCGACGCAGAAACTCCTGGGTGCGCGCCTCCTTGGGATCATCGAAGATTTGGTCTGGAGAGCCAACTTGCCCAATGAGTCGATCTGTGATGACGCCATCAACACGACCAATCTGCAGATCCTGTAAAGTCTGTTCTTCGCCCTCATAAAGTACGCTCTGCTGTAATGGCCAGACTACCTAAAATGGTATCGTAGCGCTTAGCCTGCAATCCTCCAACGATGGTGTCAAAGGCTGTTGTCACTAATTCTGCCTCTACACCTAGGCGATTGGCGATCTCTAACGAAATATCCACGTCAAATCCTTGTAACCGCCCACACATACTCGACGTGAGGTAACTCGCCAAACTCCTACTTTCCATGCCTACTTCGCTATACCCCGATTGATTATAGCAGAAAGGAGGTATGCTGCCAAAAAACGCAATAATCGCTACAATTCAGTCACTAGAAACCTTTACAGACATTCAACCATTTGCCAGCTCACAAAGTGTATTGTATACTGGAAGAGTGAGAAAGAGGAGGAGTTCTTAACAATGGATTTAGATCTAGAAATTTTAGATCCCAAGGATTTTCCAAAGGTATACGATATTGCGAAAGAAGCGTTTCCACCTAGTGAAACTCGACCATACGAGGAAGCTAGGGCCCTGCTGGATGATCCCCAGTTCAATATCCATGTAGTGAAAAGTGAAGAGAGAAAAATAGGCGGGTTTTTGGTGATTTGGGATTTCCCAACATTCAATTTCATGGAGCTGTTTGCCATACGTAAGAATATGCGCGGTTTGGGCCTCGGATCTGCCGCCCTAAAGCTCTATTTGAAGGACACGTCACAGCCCTTAATTCTAGAGGTCGAATCGTACGATACGCCGATTGCAAAGCGTCGCATCAAGTTTTATGAGCGTCTAGGGTTCACTTTAAATGACATCAACTATCTGCAACCCCCAATGCGAGAGAATGCTCCCGATGTACCCCTCATGGTCATGAGTCACCCTGAACCCATTGCAGAAAATAGGCAAGAGGAACTCACAGCACAGATTTTCCGTACAGTGTATGGAGTGGATGAACCCCTTGAGCTTTTAGCTACCTAGCGTGCAAGCAGAAATACAAAGAGGATTAACACAATGACGAGTGCCACAATCCAGGTGTCAAAGCCTAAGTTCTTCGTATTCCAATAGGGATTAGACTTCTTTCTAGCGACCCCTACCACCGCTTCATGTATGCGCTCGCCAAAGCGCTTTTCTTTTTCTTGCCAATCCCGCCGTGTCTTTTTAATCCACTTGGTTATTTCTCCCGCTTTCGTGCGCCATAGCTGCACTCGTTCCCTTTCTCTCGCACGAGTAGCCTCGATTTTCTTCATTAGATCAGCCTTTGTAATAGGCTTGACTGGTGATTCCCACCTTGGGGGCTCCCATTTGGGCGGCTTCCACCGTCGAATCTTTACCTTGGTCTCCTGGGTCGCCCGATCTACCCGACGCCATATCTTCCTTCCCGCCAACACGCTCTTGGGAAGCCAGTCTTCACTCAGATAAATCAAGAATCGAATCGCACCTAACGAGCCCTTGTAAAGCTGCTGATAAACCAAGTATTCCACACTAAGCCAGCGAGGCACTACGATGTGCCTTCCAAACTTCCAGAGCAAGAGCAACACTGCCGCGGCAATTGCATAAGAGATTACGGGGCTCGTCAGTTCGTGGCTGCCCCAAAAGGGAATATGTCCCAAATGGCCTAGGTCACCCTGTTCAAATGGCAACATGGTCGCGGCCGGAATAACCAATCGATCAACAGCCTGCTGGGCAAAGACCCCAATTGCGGCAACAATGATGGTGTAGGTCCCGAAAACTCGAATATGAGAAGCGCTTAAGTCTTTCACTTGTGACCAGTCACTTCGGGCCTTACCAAAGAACGTTTTAATCCAGATCTTTGATATATACGCCGCTGTCAAGCCACCGGTTACAACAAAGATGCGTTCTAACCACAATAAGGAGGGCCATTCCAGGAGGTGGTATGCTTCTAGAATCGCTTCATGAATGATTATCTTACTGACATAACCATTAAACCCTGGAATCCCCGTGATTGATGCTGCAGCTATGAAGAAAAACCCCATGGCAATGGGCATCTGTTTGCGCAGACCACCGAGCTTATTTAAGTCTAGCTCGCCAGTGTGCAAGAAGACTGCTCCAGCTAAAAGGAAGAGAAAGGATTTGAAAAATGCATGGTTAATCATGTGCATCCAGGCACCGGCAAAACCAAAGGCTCCCCGTGATCCCAGCAAAACACCTGAACCAACCGCAAAGAGGATATACCCCATTTGGCTAATGCTAGAATAAGCCAGGACCTTTTTCATGGAGTCATTCAAAATACCCATGATGGCTCCAGCAAACATGGTAATGGCCCCAATCCAGACAAACAAATAACCAAAATCCTGCTGAAAGGCAAATAAAGGATCGCCATCGGGCACACTAAGGACCACAAACAAAACTCGCAAAAAGCCATAAGCCCCCGTTTTAATCATGATTGCCGACAACACAGCTGATGCCGGGGCTGGAGCTACAGGGTGGGCTTTGGGAAGCCAGATATGCAGGGGAATCATGCCAGCCTTGACGCCAAAGCCACCAATCAGCATGACTACCACCAACCACGGGTTGATTCCCTGTGCAACAATCAAATGCAGCGCCGGCTGAAAGCCCGTTGCACCCACGACAAATTGCAGTAAAAAGATCACACCCAAAAGCGCTAACCCGCCAGCGACACTCATATACAAGTAGATGTTGCCAGCCCGCAGGGACTCCCGATCCTGCTCGTGGATGACCAATACATAGGCAGCAAAGGTCATGGCCTCAAAAAACAGAAACAGGCTAAACAAATCTCCTGCAACAAAAACGCCGAGCGTTGCCCCAAAAGTGAAGGTCCAGAAGCCAAAAAATCGTATCTGACTGTGTTCATGGGCCATGTATTCACGGGCAAAAATAGTAGCCAAAAACCAAACTGCAGCCACAACCACGGAGAAAATGGCACTGACATGGTCCACTCTCCAGCGGAGGCCAAATCCCATAAATCCTTCTAGAACATAGACAAGGACCTTTCCCTGCTGAACGAGGTAAAATTGCCACAAGGCCATTACCAACGTAGCAAAGGTTATGGCATTGATCATTCTGCTCCGCCAATGATCTCGAAATTTAGAGGCCCCCACAACTCCAAGAGCTCCCACCATGGGGAGCAAAACCAGAACTAATGGTATCCGACTGATTGCATCAGGCATAAGACTTAGCTCCCCCCCTCCAAACATGCCAAACAGCCCTTGAACCGTTGGGGTTATATAATTAACGGGGACATCTGAGAACAGGCCGAAGAAAAACGTGGCTCCAATAAGAGAATTAAGGATATCTGAGCTCCCATAGGAATGGTCTGCTTCTCCACATCCACTGTTCTCTTTTTGAAAAAACCCGCAATCACGATTGGCAAATAATAGAAGCCATTCAAGAGACTACTAACTAGAAGCACGAACAAAGACAACAGAGTCTGCAGAACGCATGTCCAACAAGTGCACATTGAAACAATCCCCTTCCACATCGAGGGTCATGGTGCCTGGTGTAAGCGTGATGAAGTTGGCTAGCATCACCCGTAACCACTTATGTTTTAGGGTGGGACAATAGACAACAACCCCTTGACGGCATTCAATTTGTGGGCCGAGTACGATTTTCAAAACATCAATATTGGCCTTGACGACCTCAACAAGCAAAATGCCCAGAAGCTGAATCATAATCCAGGTGCGACGCAAAGTAAACCGAGGCAAGTCGCCTTTTCCCCAAAATAGATCGCTATTAGCATAACTACAGTAGCGGAACATAGTGCTCCCACAAGGAGACTATCCCACTGCCATCCTTCGCTGATCACTATCCAAAAGGCAAAGAGTGCAAGAAAAACCCTTATTCTTGTCCACATCAAAAAAGCCCCGATCAAAATTATAGGTAAACACACTATATCAGCCATTGCCGATTTTGTAAAGATTTCACCGTACTTCGTTAAGATGTTTGTGAAAAACCAAACAAAGAGTGATTTGAGGCGAAAAAATGCCCCGCAGAGAAAACTCTACGGGGCTAGAAGTCCTTTTACAAGTCTACTTGATCGAAGCGATTAACTGCGATCTTGTACGTAGCCACCGTACCAAGAACATACGTAGCCAAGCCCATGAACAAAATGGGCAGCTGCCGTAGCATCATAGCCGGTTCAACGCTATCGAGCCATGCGAGTTTCGGAACGTGGATCATGATCTCCATAGCCAATACTCCAAGGGTCGCTGGGATAATTGCTAGTAAAAACGCCGTTCCGACGTTGTGCCCGCTCTTGAAAAAGTGGGTCAAGAAGAACATGTTGAAAATTGTGTAAATGATGAGACCAAATCCGTAGTAGCTTCAATGCCTGCAGGATTTCCCCCAGGCAACAAACCCACGCGAAGCAGAGCAAAAGGTAGAGAAATCAGCAACTGCGCCACCTGGGCCAGTACAACTAAGGCGCATTTGGACTTCACGATGTCTCGTTTCTTCACAGGAAGCAAAGCTGTGTAATAGATGTCATTGGTCTCGCGACCGTACATGAACGTGATGAATGGCCCCAGGCACCCAAACAAGAATACCATGCCATAGGGGTAGGCGGGAACTATTACCAAAATACCGAGGAATGTGAAGACGAACAGTTGTGGGTGCGCCGCAAGTCGTAGCTCTTTGTATAGTAGAGCAGACATCGTAACTACTCCTTTCGGTCCGGATCATAATCTCCTCCAGGGAGAGCCTAACCTTGTCAGTGGGTATTCTCAAATGTTGAAAGGCTTCGATGAACGCAGTTGTTTCGGCGCTTTTCAGAAGCTTACCGTCTTTGATGTAGGTGATAGCATCAGCACACTTTTCTAAGTCAGATGTAATGTGCGTGGAATAAAGGATGCTTCTCTCCCCGTCTTTCACTAACTGACGAAATAAACCCAAAAGGTCGTCCCGGGAGACTGGATCCAATCCGCTCGTAGGCTCATCAAGAATTAGTAGTCTTGCCTTGTGGGATAGGGCCAAGGCCAGCATGTACTTAACCTTCATTCCTGAAGAGAGTTGCTTCACCCGTTTTGAGGGAACAAGCTCAAAGGTCTTCAGATACTTTTGATATGCATCCTCGTCCCAGTTGGTGTAAAAGCGCTTGGTTACAGCAGTGATGTCGGATAACCTCTTGTGATTATAGAAGTCAATGCCACCAAGGACCACGCCAATATCTTGTTTGCAAACCGTCTCATTAGCCCGAAAATCACGCCCGAACATCTCTACTTTTCCGGCATCAGGCGTCACCAAATTGAGGATAGACTTCAGTGTTGTGGTCTTTCCGGCGCCATTTTTGCCAATCAGCCCCATAATTCTTCCCTGCTTCACAGAGAAGCTGACACCTTCAAGAGCAAAATTCTCATAACGCTTAGTGAGCCCGTCTACGGACAAAACCTTCATATCAGTTGTCTCCTTTTTCCCTGAAGATACTCTCCACTGCATGCCCAGTCATTCGTAAAAAGGACTGGCTGTCCACCAAAGCCATCCCAGGAGTCGCGGGATTGGTATCTCCAAGGACTACAAGGGTATCTCCTGGTTGGAGCTTAAAAATGTCTCGAGCCTTCTTGGGTAACACAATTTGCCCTCGTTCGCCTAGTGTGACCACGCCAAAGAGATGTTTGTTCTTTGGGGGGATAGGCATACCCTCATCTTCTGGATCGTATTGCACCAGGTCATTGAGGGAAACGTCATACAACTCTGCCAAGGCTTCGCAATTGAGGATGTCAGGGAGTGAGTCTCCATTTTCCCATTTTGCTACAGCTTGCCGCGTAACGCCGATCTTCTCGGCCACTTCTTCCTGGGACATACGGTTTTGACTCCGTAAAAAGCGAAGGTTAGAGGCAATATTATTTCTTGGATTATTCATGTTTTTCATACCTCCTAACACCATAATACACAAGGTCAAACGAGAATAAAACCAACTGTTCCTTACAAATAATGTTAACGTTTAGTTGCAGCAATACAAAAAAGCCCCGTACAAGTACCCTGGATTCCCGCCCACTCATAACGAAGCATTGGAATGAATCTTCGTAAATGACCTCGCAATCATAGGTTGATGC
>DIPH01000016.1:0-18945 GCA_002424045.1 Firmicutes bacterium UBA5493
ATATTAAAGTGATGCTTTGCAATTTATGATGATTACAGTGCTTCTCTGTATGTTGCTTGTCTCTTTTGACGTCTATGCCTTTTGTCTAAACTGTAATATCCCTAGAGAATCTAGCCACGAAACATATAATTCGAATGGCGATGGAACGCATGAGGTGACATTATGGAAAGTGTGCCCGGAATGTTCAAGTACAGGGTACACTCGTTTTGACTGGCCATGTGGTTACCTCTCGATAGTCAGGTACTACGTTGATTCAGACACTCACCATCGTGTTGAGCGGAATGGGGAGTGCGCTAGCTGTGGAGATACAATATTCGAAGTTAGTTACGAGCCGCACTCAGGTACCCCATGTACCAAATGCGGTTTTAGTCCATCCAACCATGAGGTTTCTATGCTAATCGCAAGCTAAGCACTACGTGTAACATGTAGTTCGACAAATCCCAAATTGGATAGGAGACTATCCAATATCAGGAGCCAGAGATTGCCAAAAAGGGCCCTTTTCAGTCTGTTGAAAAGGGCCTTTTTCCTCGTGGATAAACGGTATATGTCACTCGCTAATTAGTAATATGACGCAAAGTGCGATTGCCATGTTGTGTAGTGCCAGGGTTGAATGATTTTCAGGCAGTCTAGCGCACCGTTCTGCGAAAGCGAAGACGCTAGATTAATTACCTAGCGCCTAGGCGTATTTGTGTATCAGACCCTGCCTGACGTCTTTGGCGTATTCCTGTGCTCCAAAAAGAGAGATGTCGCGATAGTTCCCGCATTGTGTGGCGTTGCGGGCTGGAACCGTATCGGCCTGCAACACTTTCTCTAAGGCGCGTACAAGCGCCCTGGCTATTTCTGCTTCAGGTGCTTTGCCAAGGCGGATGAGGTAAAACCCTGTGCGGCAACCCATCGGCGAAAGATCGATGACTCCAGAGAGTTCTTCCCTGAGATATCCGGCCAAAAGATGCTCCAAAGCGTGCACAGCAGCTGTGGGCATGATGTTCGCATTCGGCTGGGTAAAGCGCAGATCGTACTTGGTAATCACATCGCCCCCGGGGGTCTCAAAGAACTCAGCCTGGCGCACATGTGGTGCAACAACGGTTCTATGGTCTAGCGAGAAACTCTCAACCTTTATTGTGACCATCAAGCCGCCTCCACTTCTTTCTTGATGATGCGGTTTAATGCTTCGATAAGCTCTTTGATTTCTCGGCTCGACGCTTTTCGCTTCAGCATCTCCTCAGGGGTAAGTTCTCTATTCCAGTAGACTCGATTGGCGTTCACGCTATTATCAATGGAAGCTCCTTCGAGGGAAGCTCCGATAAAAGCTCCTTTACTGATGGAATAGCTGTACATGACGGCATCGAGCTCTAAGTTCGTCCCGGCTTCTGCAGAGCGGCCTAGAGGTCCTATAGCTACTGAGAGATTGCCTCCCAGGGTAATCTTGCCTTCCTGAAGGCTTCTCATGCCTTCTTCGGCTGCCACCACCAAGACTAGTGACGTGGTTTGTACGCCGAGCTGGAATCCGTAGGAGATTCCCTTCATCTGGACGAAATAAGGGCCATACCAGGTTTCTGTGGAAGCATCGTATTCTAAAATGACGCCTTCACCATAGCGGCCTCCTAAGCCCAACCCGGCTTTGATCAGCGAGGGGAAAATAGCCACCCCGTGGGCATTTTGTAGCATTCGATGGAAGTGTTCTGAGTCTGGTTGTTCTGCGATCTCTTGCAGTGCCGATACTGCATCGGCCAAAAGCGTCTGTGGTGCCTTTGTGGCAGTGACGGGGGTCGCGATGAATAGACTGACTGCCAAGATCGCAATCATGGTTCGTTTCATTTGTAACTCCTCCTTTATGGTCTTGTGTACACTGGTTTAGGCCAACCCCTTCTTGAATATACATGGGAGGAAAGGGGGGCGAAAAATGTCCCGTTGGAATATTCTGGTGATACCAAAGAGACTAATTAGGTATGTGTTGTTTGCCTTAGCCTTGATAGCAGTGTTGGCTGTTTATCACTCCTATCCCCTTGGGATCTATACTATCAGCTTAGTTAACCAAGAGATCATCTACGATATCATGCTTGACCCCGGACATGGGGGTATTGATCCAGGGGCGATTGGAGCAGGTGATATCTACGAGAAACATTACGTGTTGGATATCGTGCTACAAATGGCTGACGTTCTAAGCTCCCACGGGCTGAAGGTGGGATTAACCCGCGATACGGATCGCGACGTTAGTCATCTAGTTAGTGAAGGAACACGGCATCGCAGAGACCTACTAGGACGTTTCAAACTCATGAATCAAGCGCACCTAGGAATGAGTGTTCATGCCAATGCTACGAAAGATCAGGGTGAGTCTGGAGCGATCGTCTTTTACATGAAGGATCAGTATATCGATCATATCTATGCCCAAATCGTTTTAGAAGAGTTGGAAAAAGTACAGGTGTTGAATGAACCTCGTCCCCTTCCGCGAAGCACACTCTTATTGCCTAAAGCAAAGCCACCGGTATTGTTAGTCGAAATAGGGTTCATGTCTAACCCCACTGATTTGCAGAAGCTGGGGGATCCTATGTTTCGCACGAATGTAGCACATGCTCTTTGCGCTGGCATTTTACGATTTATGGATTGGCGCGACAGTGAACAGAGTGAATTTAGCCATTAAGCAAAGCTAAGAGCTTCTGAATAACCGTGTTTAAGACGGGTATAACATCCAGGAGATATTGGTCGAAATCGTGGGGAGCAGTGCTATCTGCCTGATCGGAGATCGCCCGCATAATTAAATGGGGGATTCGATTTACACTTGCCACTTGAGCGATGGCGGCCCCCTCCATTTCGGCACACATGGCCTCAGGGAACATCCTCGAAATGTGTTGTTTCTGTTCTGTAGAGCTGATAAACTGATCTCCCGATACAATCAAACCCTGGTGAATGCGGTCGCTAGTGAGTTCTTCTTTTGCAGCTTGTGTAGCAGCAACCAGCAAACGGGAGTCGGCCGTAAAGGTACTGCTCCCTAGGGAGGGAATGTAACTCATGGCATAACCGAATTCCCGCAAATCAAAGTCATGATGGAGAGAATTGGTTCCGAGGACTAGATCACCAATCCGTACCTTTGGGCTCAGGGCGCCTGCTATGCCGCTGTTGATGATACCTGTCGGCTTGAAATGATCAATCACATATTGAGTAGCCAGGGCCGCATTGACTTTTCCAATCCCGCAGCGCACGACGACAACTTCCTTACCCCCAAGCCCACCTTGAACAATGGGGAGGTTTCGAAGGGGCGATTGTACTTGTGTTACCGATGTTAAAGCATGACCTAGAGCCTCCACTTCTTCATCCATAGCTCCAATGATCGCAATGCGTTCTTCCACGTATCTCACCTCCTGTTCAGTTTACCACAAAGGAGGTTTTGAGGGAAGGTAACAAGAATGCACTGTCGTATTCTTACATAGTGACTTTTGTCTTGAAAAAGGAGATGTTCAACATATGAAGCAATTGACCTTGAACCACAAATACGCCACGCCTTTTGTGGCTGAAGCAGAGATCGACTACTTAGCACCAGCCATCAAACTCGCCCATCAGCAACTCCACAGTGGTAGAGGAGCCGGCAGCGACTTTTTAGGATGGCTTGACCACCCCATGAACTACAATCGAGAAGAGTTGGCCCAGGTACAAGAGGCTGCCAAACGTATTCAGGAGAACTCCGATGTCCTGATCGTTATCGGGATCGGCGGTTCGTACTTAGGGGCCCGGGCGGCCATTGAAATGCTCACACACTCCTTTTACAACATGCTGGACCACCAAAGACGAAAAACTCCTCGGATTTTCTTTGTGGGACATGCCATTAGCGGCACCTATCTGCAGGACCTTATGGATCTTGTAGAGGATCTGGACTTCTCTGTTAATGTCATTTCCAAGTCAGGCACAACCACGGAGCCTGCCATAGCTTTTCGAGCTTTTAAGGCGCTTTTGGAGAGGAAGTATGGGGTGGAAGGTGCCAGACGAAGGATCTATGCCACCACAGATGCCAAGGTAGGTGCCCTGAAAGCCATGGCAACGGAGCAAGGGTATACCACCTTCGTTATTCCCGATGATGTGGGGGGTCGCTTTTCCGTCTTAACACCATCGGGGCTCTTGCCCATGGCAGTGGCGGGTATCAATATTGAAGAAGTGATGAACGGGGCAAGAGCTGCCCTAGAGTGGTACCAAACGCCTCGGTTGGTTGACAATGCTGCGTATCAATATGCTGCCCTCAGGAATATTCTCTATCGCAAGGGGAAAATTATTGAAATTTTGGTAAACTATGAACCATCTCTGCAGTACTTCAACGAATGGTGGAAACAGCTCTATGGTGAGAGCGAGGGGAAGGATCAAAAGGGGATTTTCCCAGCCAGTGTAAATTTCACTACGGATTTACATTCCATGGGACAGTTTATGCAGGACGGAGCGCGCAATATTTTCGCCACTACATTGTGGGTGCACGAAACGAAAAAAGAGTATGAAATATCCCCAAGCCTAGACGATGGTGACGGCCTCAATTACCTGGCCGGTAAAACACTGAGCCATGTTAATCGCAATGCCTTTCAGGGTACTATTTTGGCCCATACCGATGGGGGAGTGGCCAATCTTGTGGTTGAAGTTGCGAGTATGAACCCCTTCTACTTTGGTGCTCTGGTATACTTCTTTGAGAAGGCTTGTGCCATTAGTGGTTACCTTTTGGGGGTTAACCCCTTTGACCAGCCTGGTGTCGAGGCCTACAAAACAAATATGTTTGCTTTGTTAGGCAAACCAGGGTTTGAGGCACGGCAAAAGCAGCTACAGGAACGACTAAAGTAGGAGGACTCTTATGGAACAACGCCTTTATCCATTAACGTTTCATCCCATCTACAAGGAGAGAATCTGGGGTGGAAGACGATTGCAGGATCTTCTAGGTCGCCAGTTGCCCCCTGGCCTAATCGGTGAAAGTTGGGATGTGGCAGCGCACAGTAACGGAACAAGCGTGGTGGCAGAAGGACCCTTAGCAGGAAGAAGCCTAACCGAATTAGTGAATGACTATGGCGAGGATTTGGCAGGGGGAGCAAGGTTTCCCCTCTTGCTTAAACTCATCGATGCCGCGCAGGATCTCTCGGTTCAGGTGCATCCTGATGACGCCTATGTGAAGAACTATACCAACGAACTTTGGGGAAAGAGCGAAATGTGGTACATCGTGCACAGCGAACCTGGAGCCTGGATTGTTTGGGGTCTGCGATCGGGCGTGACAAAAAAGGAGTTTGCACGGGCCGTGAAACAGGGAGGAACCGCAATCCTGGATTGCCTCAATAAAGTCCGAGTCAAAGCCGGTGAGCTGTATCCAATTTCCGCGGGATTGGTCCATGCTTTAGGTGCTGGCATTGTTGTGGCTGAAATCCAACAGAACTCTGACACTACCTTTAGGGTCTATGACTGGGATCGACTGGATGATTCGGGACAATCAAGGGAGCTCCATGTGGAGCAGGCTCTAGACACAATTGACTTTTCCCCAGAAGTCCTGGATCCTGCCTATCAATTGTCCCGCTGTAGGGAGCATTTTCAAATGAACGTTCTGGAAAATCCCCAAGGCTATGCCGTAAATTCCCACACCGGATTTCAGATTCTCACAAGCTTTGGAGCTCACGCCGATATTATGTGGGCTGGAGGCACCACCAGGTTAGCCCCGGGACAGTCATGTTTGCTCCCGGCTTCCCTAGACCCTTGTACGCTAAGCTCTGAGGGTGTGGTGCTTTATAGTACGAGTGCGAAATTGGAGTGAGTGTCCATGTGTCGACATGCCTTGATCCTTTTACCACTGATTGTGGCAGCCTTAGAGTTGCTCAGCCCGCTCTTCAATCATGGAGGAAGCTTAGTCTGTTTGACGCTGATATTCGTGGTTTTTGTTATTGCCCCAAAGAGGTGTGGGTTTAGGGATTGGCAAAGGGTACTTCCTTCCGCCCTGATCAGTGCCGCGGGAGCTCTGGCCACCTTTCTTCTTGCAAATTACCTTAACCTAGGTCCCTTGGTGGCATCGGCCGTGGTGGGGTTGGCGGGAACGTCATTTTTCAAAGAACGTCACCAGCTTGTATTGTACTTGGGTGCTTTTGTGGGCATGAGCTCTGATGCCCGCTTTCCCTCCTTAACGCTTCTGATTGCAGCAGGCTTAGTGGGAGGCGTTCTCTGGGAAGTGCTGAACGAAACCTGGAACGGAGTTGGAGGGAGACTCGGCACCGTGGCCGCCACAGCAGTCTTGGTTGTACTGCTCACTCTAGGAGGTGGTCTGTAGTGTCTCTCTTTCTGGGGATAAGTCTAGGCTTATTATGGGGTTTTCTGGGGCACACTCTGCGGCAAAAGACGAAGTTATCTCTGGTGGCAGTATCAGCCTGGCTAACCTTACTTGCAGCCATTGTGTTGCCTCGAGTGTTCAAGGGTGGCTACTTGTATGCGTTGATCGGCACGGCGGTTTCCTATGTTACGATGTCGAGTTCACATCGCCTTGAGAAGTTGTGGGAAACTCTCACCGTCAGTTGTATTTGTGCCTTGTTGGTGTTCTTTGGACAAAACGTTCTAGTGGGTATAGGCGGTCGCCTAGGCACCTTTGCGGCCGTGTCCGTTTTTATCTTCACCATTCCCAAGGCTCACAAGGGACTCATAAATCCTGGAAGGGAGTAGAAGTGCGATGAAAAGAATGGTAATTAGCCTGGTTCTTGTTGCCATTGTGGTTGTAGTTAGTCCGGTATCTGGTCATGAACTTCAGGTAGTAACAACTTTCTCCATCTTGGAGGATCTTGTCCAGCAAGTTGGAGGAGACCGGGTAATAGTGAATTCGTTGGTACCCCGAGGTTCAGATCCCCATAGCTGGGAACCTACTCCTAGAGAAGCGAGAATGGTTGCTCAGGCCGAACTTCTTATTGCCAATGGTGGAGGTTTTGATGATTGGTTACTTGGCCTAATGAAAAACGCTGCGAAAGTTGACAGCCTTTTGGTGTTTGCCTCACAAGGCCTTGAGGCCCTTGAACATGGACACGCACATGGCGAGGGAGATGATCACAACCATCACCATGGCGATCCACACTTCTGGTTAAACGTCCCCAACTCCATCTTCTATGTTGATCAAATTACCCAGGGCCTAGTCACCGCCTCCCCAGACGATGCATCCTACTTTCAGGAGCGCTCTAGAGCGTACATCGAGGAATTGGTGGAGCTTGACGAGTGGATTGTGGGGGAATGCGAAAAGATTCCTCGTGAAAACAGAGTGATTGTCACCTATCACAATGCCTTTAGCTACTTGGCTGAGGGCTATGGATTTGAAGTAGCGGAGTTTTTGGTGACAAACCCCGAAGCGGAGCCCTCACCTCGAGATTTGGCGCGTCTGGTGGATCTCCTTGGTGGCATGAACAAGCGGGTTCTCTTCGCCGAACCACAGCTGACAAGCGGCACCCGTTATATGCAGGCTTTAGCAAAGGAAGTTGGGGGAGAGCTTTACACACTCTATAGCGACAGCCTAAGCACAGAGATTTCTACCTATGTGGAGATGATGAAATACAATACGCGAACTCTAGTGGAGGCCTTAGAATAATGTCGCATGTCTATTCGGCTGATTTAGCCTTAAACATCAAGAACCTTACTGCAGGATATCCAGATAATGTTGTACTCAAAGATGTATCCTGGCAGGTAAAGAAAGGAACCCTGGCCGCGATTATAGGCCCTAATGGTGGAGGCAAGTCCACCTTGCTCAAAACTGCGGTGGGGTTATTGCCGCCATTTGAGTACAAAATCATGGAGCTTTTGGGGCATCCTCCAAGAACTGGGCGCAAGCAAGTGGCGTATTTGCCCCAGCAAGAGGAAGTCGACTGGAACTTTCCCATCACTGTCTTAGATGTGGTGTTGCAGGGGAGGTTGGTGAGACAAGGACTTTGGGGACGGTATTCCAAGGAAGATTACGATTCCAGCCATGAAGCTCTTGCTTTTTTTGGCCTAGAAAGGTACAAACATACGCAAGTTGGTTCCCTCAGTGGAGGGCAAAGGCAAAGGGTATTTTTGGCTCGGGCACTGGTCCAAGAGGCGGATCTCATTCTTCTCGATGAGCCTTCTACAGGTCTGGATGCCAAAGCACAGCACGAGTTGGCAGACCTTTTTTTGACCCTAAGTCAAGGCGGGAAGACCATCGTTGCTGCAACCCATGATCTGAATTGCCTGACCGAATGCTTTGATCATGTACTAGCCCTTGACGGCCGTGTCTTGGTTGAAGGAAAACCGGATGAGGTGCTAACCGAGGCTAATATGGTGAAGCTTTTTGCGAGGCACTTTCCCAAAGTGGGTTCGCGCGGGGAGGTAATGCTCCATGAGCATTGAGCTTATTCTCGAACCATTTCAATATGGTTTCATGGTTAGAGCCTTTGTAGGTACAGGACTGGTTTCTATTATCGCTGCCGCGGTTGGTACCTTTGTAGTTCTTAAAGGTCTAGCTTTTATGGGTGATGCCATTTCCCACACTGCTTTCACTGGGATTGCCCTTGCTTTGATTCTGGGCATTAGCGTTTATGTGGGAGCTCTGTTTTTTGCCGTCTTGACCGCCCTGGGTGTTGTTTTTTTGACCAGGATTTCGAAGGTGAACAACGATACCGCCCTGGCTATTTTATTTACGGGCATCTTTGCACTAGGCATAGTGCTGTTGTCGGGAACTCCAGGTTTTTCCGGGGATCTAAATAGCCTTCTCCTGGGGTCTGTCATGGCGATCCAAGCCAAGGAGCTTATGCTCGTGGCCTCTGTAGCCCTGGTTCTGGGTGTTGTCATGGCCCTCTTTTTTCGGCGCTTTGTTTTGGTTTCTTTTGATCCAGTTGGAGCAGAGGCTGCGGGCTTTCCCGTGGCGTTCTTCCAGGGCATGCTTTTGATAATTATTGCAGTGGCAATTGTAGTTTCCATCCAAGCAGTAGGTGTTGTCCTGGTTGTGGCCCTTTTGATTACGCCAGCAGCGACCGCAAGCTTAATCACAAAGCGCTTGAAAATTCTTGTTCTACTGTCGTCTGCATTTGGTCTCTTGTCGTCCTTCCTGGGACTTTACATCTCCTACTTTTACGGTGCTCCTCCTGGAGCGACAGTTGTCTTAGTAGCCACAGCCTTATTTGGGCTTATCTTGGGAATCCAGAAACTGCGAGGGGCATAGATTAGGAGGGGATTGTATGCTAGATCACCCCCATGTCCTTACCACCACAGTAAAGGCGGAAGAAGAGGGTGTTATGGTCAAGGACATTGTCTATGGCCGCTTAGAACTCAGCCGTGGTTTGTTACGTCGCATGAAAAGGGGCGGAGGCGTCTATCTCAACGGACAGAGGGATTATTTAACTAGGCGGGTTACGGCAGGTGACACCATCCAAATTGTCTTTTTTGACGAGAAGACAACCATGAAGCCCCAAGACATCCCTTTTGACATTGTGTATGAAGATGAGTATCTGCTAATTATAAATAAGGATGCAGGGATGCCTGTGCATCCAACTGGCGCTTACCAGGAGGGAACCCTGGCCAATGCCATAGCCTATTATTGGCGCAAGATTGGTCTGAACACCAAGGTGCGTTTGGTGCATCGCATCGATAAGGACACATCGGGTCTCATCTTGGTTGCCAAAGAACCCTTTACCCTGCAAAGACTCTTACAGCAGTTGAGTCGTCAGGAGTTGGTCAGGGAGTATCTAGCCATTGTAGAAGGTGAAATGACGAGCCAGCAAGGTGTGCTTACGATGGCCATAGGGCGGTCCATGGACCATGGAGTCAAAAGGGCGGTCAAAGAAGGGGGCAAGGAAGCCAGGACGGTTTACAAAGTGCTCCGTGCTAGTCCCAAGGCAACATTACTAAGAGCTCGCTTAGAGAGCGGCCGCACCCATCAGATTCGCGTGCATTTTGCGGACCTCGGTCATCCGGTTTTAGGTGACCCACTATACAGTGAAGCTCTACCAGGGATACCAGGTCAAGCATTGCATGCGTGGAGACTAGAGTTTGTCCATCCAAGAACGGAACAAAGACATGTCGTAACTTCCCCCATACCAAAAGAGATGCTTAATTTGTGGAGAAAGTCCTGGAAGGAGCAGTAACTGATGTTTGAAGTGACTGGGAAAATGGTTTGGAAAGGCACTAAGACAGGCCTATTGACAACGTGGGAGCTGGCGAAAGTGGTAGTACCCACAGCCGTGATTGTGGCGATTTTTAGGGCTAGTGGTTTTTTAGATACTCTGACTGCGCTTTTCGCTCCATATATGGGGTTTTTCGGTCTTTCGGGCGAAGCCGCGGTAGTTCTATTTAGCGGCTATTTTGTGAACCTCTACGCAGCAGCCGGTAGCATTATGGCTTTGAATCTCACGATCAGCGAAATCACGATCTGCGCCGTTATGCTGGGCTTTTGCCATTCTCTCTTAGTCGAATTGCCCATCAGTCAAAAAGCCGGCAGCCCCCTGGGCTATATCTTTATCATCCGGCTGGGTTGTTCTCTAGCTGTGGGCTGGCTCCTGGGGGTGATCTTACCATGAACATTCTTTGGGAAGGATTCTTGCAGGGTATGGGAGGTCTTTGGACCGTTGCTTGTGTGGTGATTCCCCTGATGATTGTGTTGGAAATTGCCGAGAGCAATGGCTTGCTCCAGAAACTAAATCGCCTTCTGGCCAAACCTTTTCGGGTGATCGGCCTCGGTGAAGACGGAGCATTTCCTGTCGTCGTGGCCGTGGTGTTTGGCATTACCTACGGATCGGGTGTGATCATAAATCACGTACGTGCGGGGAAGGTAACACCTAAAGAAGCCCGGGTGATTGGGACCTTCATGGCCATAGCCCACGCCTTGATTGAGGATACGATCATTTTCTGGGTTCTTGGAGCACCTTTGTTACTTCTCCTTACTCCTCGACTTATATTGGCTTATGTCATGTCCTATGTGGTAAACGCACGCCAAACGTTGAATTAGCCAACGGGGATAACCTCAAGGCGATGGATTAACCAATGGTGTTCACCTGGGGTTAGGCCCATATGCAAGAGTAATTTTGTGTTTGTGCTCTCCGCGTGGGGCACAAAGACGGTGATCGTAAAGGGATCCAAAACCGCATATTCCACAGACCAAGGTATACGAGCATTCAGACTCAGCAGGAACTTTAAAACCTCAACTTGGCCCTGGGCAATGCCTGGGTCCAAGAACATAAGGAGTTGCTCTCCATTTTCTGTCTGCACAGTCTCGCGTAATGCTTGTACAAACTCTCTCGCGGAGCCGAGCAGTTCTTCGGGAATTTGCGGCCCGTGGGGTTTCAGTTGAAAACTCTGCAATTCCAGCCTCCCAAAGCGTTCTTGCCAGATTACGGAGGCTTGGTACCTAAAGCCGCGCTCTGTAGATAAGATGATCGTAAACTGGTCCCGCAATTCGCCGGTCATCTGGCCATGAGAGAGCGGAAGGCTTGCCAGGTATCCTGCTAAGCTCGTTTCCCTAAGGGCAGGGCTGAGAAGTGCTTCTATCTCCGTAGCATTTCTGTGATTGATGGCATTGATCAGCCTGGACATCTGCATCTGAAGTCTGGATGCGAATTCGTCCACCACGGGGGCATTGTGTATTTCTTCTTCGATGGAAACGTCCCTGGTATCACGGACTGTCAAGGTTGGATACAAGGGGGGATGGCTCTGCCACTCCACAAACCAGTCACTGGGAAGTTCCATGTTAACCTGGCTGCCATCGATGGGGAATGAAAATTCGGGAAACCACAGACTGTCACGGTCTAGGAACAGCTCTGTGCCATTAAGGTCGAGAAATCCTTCATAGGCAAAGCTCAAGGTCTGAGACCGCACCTCTCGTAAAGACAAAGAGACCATTGTACCATGAGCTCCGCGCTCGGTAGTATACTCCATTAACTCGTCTGCCCAGAGTTCTGTGATTTGTGCGGTGGGAAAGAGCATGAAGGATGGTGAAGAGGTGATCGGTTCCATAACAACTTCACCATGCACCCGCAAAAACCCACTGTCAGGTAGGAATAAGACTTGTACCTCAGCGTCGACCGCTCCCCCTAATAGAAGTAGCAGAATAACTGCAAGTAGACCTTTTCTCATTACTCCATCTCCTTGACGCCGCCTACATGGTAGCGCATAATGCGGTGGGGAATACCACCATCTTGGAATATTGGACCTTGGGCTCTAAAACCCAGCTTTTCATAAAAACACAGAGCCTGAATCTGGGCTCCCAATACGAACTCTTCAACGCCTGCGCCCTTGGCCTGCTCTATCATGGCACGAATCAGCCCACTTCCTAGACCAAGACCCCTAAACTCACTCAAAATGGCCACTCTGCCAATTGCTGCGGTACGCTCGTGGAGCATTAATCGTCCAGTGCCCACCAGGGAACCCTCTAGAAACACGCCAAAGTGTTTGGCGGTGAGATCATGGCTATCGTGCTCCTCCTCAAGGGGTACCCGCTGTTCTTCCACAAAAACCTCAAGCCTAATCTTCATAGCCTGTGAAAATTCGTTTTGCTGCAATTCTCTATAGATAGCGAGCAATGGTGAACCTCCTCCGATGATCCTAACCTTTATGTTTTGTCTTTTCTATTGAAATACCTGCCTAGAATTGCTATAATAAACAATGTGCACAAAGTGTGCTCAATATTTCGGGGAGGTCAAGGATGCATCCATACATAGAATTTGTTAACCCCCATTTGGGGAGACTGCTGACGGAAATTGGCCTGAACAAACGCTTTTTGCGAGGGACTGGTGTGTACTTGAGTGATGAAGCGCAAGAAGAGTATCTAGACTGCATTGCAGCCTATGGGGCCTTGCCTTTTGGTTATAATCCTCCCGAAATCTGGCAGGCGCTCCAGAAGGTCGCATCTGCTCAGGAGCCTAGTTTTATTCAACCCTCCCTCTTGGAGGTTGCAGGGGAACTTGCAGCTAAGCTCATCGAAGTGTCCCCTTCGGGATTAAAATATGTGACGTTTACGAATAGTGGTGCCGAAGCTGTAGAAGTAGCTTTCAAACTCTGCAGAGCAAGAACAGGTAAGCTGACGATTCTGTCCACGATTAACAGCTTTCATGGTAAAACACTTGGTGCCCTATCCGCAACGGGAAATGAGGACTATCAGAAGGCCTTTGGAGCACCCACCCAGGGCTTCCGTCATATAGCCTATGGCGATATAGGTGCTCTAGAAAGATACTTAACCGAATCAGCACATGATACGGCCGCCTTTATCGTAGAGCCCATTCAAGGTGAGGGCGGTATTGTGGAGCCTCCGAATGGTTACCTGAGGCAGGTACAAGAACTCTGCGCTAAGTACGATGTACTAACCATCTTCGATGAGATTCAGTCGGGACTGGGTCGAACTGGTACGATGTTTGCCTGTGAGAGAGATGGAGTAACTCCTGATGTTCTACTCATTGCCAAGGCATTGGGAGGGGGCTTAATACCCATAGGGGCAGCTCTCTGTAAGGAGGATGTCTACACCGAAGATTTCGGGCATAAACATTCCTCAACCTTTGCCGGAAATTCTTTGGGTTGTCGGGCAGGTTTGGCCGTCCTTGACATCTTGACTCGCAATGATCATTTGCTGCTCAGAGAGGTCAGCCGCAAGGGTGCTAAACTAAAGGCTGGTCTAGAGGAAGTAGCGCGGCTCTATCCCAAGATCGTCAAGAAAATCAGGGGACAGGGATTGATGCTAGGCATCGAGTTCGTCAGTTCTAAGAACTCCTATCCCCACAGCCTACTAGGTGTCATGGCTGAACAGGAGCTCCTGACGCCGATGGTGGCGTCGTATCTGTTAAATGTAGAAAAGGTGCGCGTAGCACCTACTCTCAATGGGGCCAGTGTGATCCGCATCGAACCAGCGTTAATCATCAGTGATGCCCAGATCGACCGGGTGATTTGTGCGGTAGAAAGGACAATCAGAATGTTAGCGCAGCAGAACACCGCTGCCTTCCTTGGACATTTGATTAACTACGCCTCCACTTCGGCCCACGAACATCGGGTGGAGCTTTCTGAAGACCGGCCAATTGAGCCCAGGCCCGAAGATGGCAGGTTCGCGTTCTTGGTCCATCCAGTTGACGTGCAAAATTACAGCGATTTTGACGAGAGCCTCGCCAACTTAAACGAAGAACAGCTCAGGGATCTCAGTTCAAGATGGAATGATCTGGTAAAGCCCTTTGTAATCAGCGGTGCTAGGATCGTGGCTCAAACCGGCCAGAGCGCCTATGGTGACTTTATTTGTGTTCCAAGAACAGCTGACCAGCTCTTGGCTAATCCCAGTCAAGCTCTTGAAGAGATCTCCTCCGCGGTGCAAATGGCTGTCGACCGAGGGGCAAAGATCGTGGGGCTAGGAGCCTATACCTCCGTTGTGACCATGGGAGGGCGGCAACTCTTGCCCCATACTGATGTGGCCCTAACCACCGGAAACAGTTACACCGTTGTGTCAGGAGTACAGGCCGTCGTTGCCGCCTCGGAACGTTTGGGCATTGATCTGGATAGTGCGACTGGAGTGGTGGTTGGCGCAGGTGGTGCAATTGGTAAGGCCCTTGCCTTGCTTTTATCAGAACAGATCCACCGTCTAATACTCGTAGGCAACCCACTCCGCCGGCAAAAAAGCGAGCATCGCATGCTTAAGGTTGTGGTAGAGATAATCCAGCATCTAAGGGACCTTGCCGAGGGCGGGGTGTCTTTTGCAGCCAATAGCCTTGGTGCTTATGTAGAAAGTCTGCAGGATCTTCCTGCAGATAGTGACAGCCTGACCGTCTGGATAGAGTATGTTCGAAACCTCATGGGTGAGGGAGCACCAATAACCATTACAGTGGATCTGAAGGAGCATCTCCCGTTGGCCGATGTACTCATGGTTGCTACAAGCAGTCTGGAGAGGCTGATTACCCCGGACTCTCTCAAGCAGGGGGCGGTTATTTGCGACATGTCTCGGCCTAGCAATGTAAGCGAAGATGTTCTGGAAAAGCGCCCTGACGTGTTAGTGATCGATGGGGGGATCATTGCCATGCCAAGCGCTCCTGACTTGGGGTGGAATTTTGGTTTTGAAAAGGGAACAGGCTTTGCCTGCATGTCAGAGACAATTATGCTGGCCCTGGAACAGCGTTATGAGCATGCCAGCCTGGGGGCAGATCTCAACTTAGAGCAACTGGAGATGATGCGCCAGCTCGCCAAGAAGCAAGGTTTCACTTTAGCCGGCTTGAGAAATCTCGATCGCCCTTTAGATCCTGCCGTGTGGAATCGTGTAAGGGCTAAGTAGACCGGGGGAGAATTCTCCCGGTTTTACATATCAATGCAATAAGGGATCGATGACAGGAATTTGTCAAATGATCAAGAACAAGTAAGAAATGTAATAGAGATTGGGGATGAACGCTATGGATAAACTTGCTCTCCACGGTGGCAGACCTGTGCGCACGAAACCGTGGGTGTCAAAATACATGGGAAGTGAAGAGTTAGGAGCCGCGGAGAAGGCCAGGGTTTTGGATGTACTGGACAAAAAGCGCATTTTTCGCTATCTCCCTGACGGCCTTGAGGCTTCCGAGTGCAGTGCGCTGGAAGACGAATATAAGAGCTTTCTGGGAACTAAGTATGCTCTAGCCGTCAACTCCGGTACATCAGCCTTGATTTGTGCCTTGGTTGCCTGCGGAGTTGGACCGGGAGACGAAGTCATTATTCCTGCCTATACATGGGTAGCAACGGCCGCCGCGGTGACCATGGTTGGGGCAGTGCCTGTACTTTGTGAGATCGACGCAAGTTTGACCCTGGATCCGGTGGATATGGCCAAGAGGATAACCAAGAGGACGAAAGCCCTCATTGTGGTGCATATGCGTGGAATATCGGCTGCCATGGATGAGATCCTGGCAGTGACGAAGCAGCACGGGATTAGAGTGATTGAGGATGCAGCTCAGGCAAATGGCGGAACCTATAAGGGACGCATGTTGGGATCCATCGGTGACGTTGGCTGCTTTAGTCTTCAGCAATCGAAAGTGATTACAACTGGCGAAGGGGGCATGCTTGTTACTGACTCCGAAGAGCTTTGGCAGCGTGCTGTACTTTACCATGATGGGGCGGGCTACCAATTTCGATTCACGGACAGGAAAATCCCTGCTTTTCCAGGGCAGAACTATCGCCTCACTGAACTGCAAGCCGCCTTGTCTTTAGGCCAACTTGAGAAGATGCCTTCCATTTTGAGGCAAACTCATCGCAATAAAGAAAAGATTATCAAGGGTCTGCAAAAGCAGCCCAAAATCCATTTGGCGCCAGTCTTTGGCACCGAGCACGATCTAGGGGTGAGTCTCATTTTCTACGTCGCAGATGGTAAGAAGGCCCGTGACGTTGCTGAGGCATTGACAGCAGAAGGGATACAGGCCTTTCAGGTATACGATGGCGTGGCAAATGATCAACACATCTACGTGAACTGGGAATTTCTCTTAGCTAAGCGCGATCCCTGGGGTGGCCATTATCCTTGGAGTCTAGCTCCAGAAAGGGAAATTGAATACTCCGCAGGAACTTGCCCCAAGACGCTAGCTCTTTTGAGTCGGGCCGTGCAGATTCATCTTAACCATTTAGTTGCGGATGAGGATATTGACGACATTTTAGATGCAGTAGCGAAGGTCGCCACCCACCTGCTGTAATCTGGCAAGATGAGGGAGAGGATGGCTGTGACTGTGCAATTTACAAAGTACCATGGGTTGGGTAATGACTTTATTTTTATGGAGGACATTGGAGGAATCCTGTTACCTAGAGGAGAAATGCTTGCTACAGCTTTGTGTCATCGTCAATTTGGCATTGGTGCTGATGGATTGGTCTTCATAACAAAGGAAGCCGACTTCTACACCATGCGGATTTTCAATGCTGATGGCACAGAGGCTGAGATGTGTGGTAATGCCGTTCGCTGTATGGCGGACTACCTGCTCGTGGAGGGGTTGACCACAGGTCCCGTCATCCAAATTGGCACCCTTAGCGGCGTGAAAGAGATTCGCGTTGTGGATGATCTGTACGCGGTGGATATGGGCGAACCTGATTTTTCATTCTCCCAAGGGGAAGCGGTGGAAATTATCTCCCATGATTTGAGCTGGAGCGCGTATCCGGTATCTATGGGAAATCCTCACGCTGTAGTATTCGTGGACGACTTGGGTGGTCTCGATTTTGAAATCTGGGGACCCCGTTTAGAGACGGCTAAGATATGGCCACAGGGAGCGAATGTTGAGTTTACGCAAGTCCTGAGTGCTAATCATCTAAAGGTAAAGGTATGGGAGCGGGGAGCTGGCCCCACATTGGCCTGTGGAACCGGGGCTTGTGCGGCTGCGGCCATGGCCGCCAGGCGAGGGCTGACCCAGAAACTTACGGCAGGCGCTATCCAGGTTTCGCTGCCAGGAGGGGATCTCGCTATCTGTGGGGGACCTGACAACCACGTGCACATGGTCGGACCAGCAGTACGGGTTTTTTCAGGTCGCATTGAAATTTCAAGGCTAGAAAGGGAGCGTAAATTATGATCGTTATGGCACACCGGGGGTATTCTAGTAAGGCACCAGAAAATACCATGCCCGCGTTTGAACTGGCTTTGGAGGCTGGCTCAGGCGGTATAGAGCTTGATGTTCACTTGACGAAAGATGGCGAAGTTGTGGTGATTCACGATCATACTCTCGATCGGACAACCGACGGCAAGGGACCCGTGGAGAGTTTCACCATGGCCGAGCTTAAAGAACTTGATGCAGGATCCTGGTTTTCGCCTGAGTTTAGGGGAGCGAAGCTACCGACCTTGCGGGAGGTTCTGGAGCTGATCAAGGATCACAATGTCCTGCTCAATGTGGAGACAAAAGCGGCTTTAGGATTTGAACAGCTCAATGAAAAGCTAGCTCCACTTTTAGATGAATATGCTATGTGGGAGAAGACCATCATCTCTTCTTTTAATCACTACGCCTTAGTGCATATCAAGGCAATCAGGCCACAGGCCCGCACTGGTATTCTTTATAATTGCGCTTTGGTCAATCCCTGGGTCTATGCCAAGAGTATCGGCGCCTCTGCTTTGCATGCGCACCATAAGACAGCCATCGCCGAACTCGTTCAGGCAGCCCAGCAGAACGGTATGATGGTGAATGTTTGGACTGTGGACGAAGCGGTCGATATTGAACGCGTGACCCTTGCCAAGGTTGATAGCATTATTACTAATGTCCCTGGGAGAGTGCAGAGTTTGCAGTAGGCGTCGATGTAAGCAAGGAGGGTAAAGAATGGCACTGAATTCGCATCTGGAGAATCTTGGCATTGAAAGTGATTGGATCCTAGCGGCTCTAGGTGAGAATGTTATGATCTCGGATTTGCAACATAGGATGATTTGGATGAGCCCAGGGGCGAGAGAGTTGTTTGCGGAAATGAGCTCTGTGACCAGGGTAGACCCAGAGCGAATGGTCGGTGCGACTATAGGTCGATACCACTCGAACTTCGCTAGAGTTGGCGCTATTTTAAGCGATCCCAAGAGACTCCCCCATACAGGTTATGTGCAGATAGGAGACTTCTATGCCCGCTTGACCGCGTCTGCAGTCACGAATCCAGACGGTAAGCATGTGGCCAATGTAGTGGTTTGGAGGAACATTAATGAGGAGAAGCGTCTTGAACTAGATGTAAAGGCTGCATATGAGAAGATCCATGCCGAACAGGAGCTTTCTCAAAAGATGGTGGAAGATCTGGCGGTGATTCCGAAAAAAATCGCCCATTTGATGAATTCTATTGCCAATATCGCAAAACAAACGAATCTAGTAGCCTTAAACGCCTCCATTGAGGCAGCACGTGCAGGGGAGCACGGTCGCGGCTTTGAGATTGTGGCCCAGGAGATACGCAATCTATCTGTAGGTTCTACTGAGGCTGCCGCAAAGGTGCAAGAAGCGATCACTGAAGTGAATATGTTAGTTATGCGTATCCTTGATCTTTACAAAGAATAGGGGCTGCAAGGCTATAAAAGGATACAAAAGGGCGGCTTTGATGAAA
>DIPH01000016.1:19067-133097 GCA_002424045.1 Firmicutes bacterium UBA5493
CCCGCCCTTTCCTAATGGCAGACTATCTAGATGCTCGTTAGGTCTTTGTTAGCCAAAGCGACCACGAGGTCTACACAAGCTTTTACGTCTCGAATGTCCACCATCTCCGACGGAGAATGTACATAACGGGTTGGAATGGAAATGGCTCCTGAAGGAACCCCTGCCTTCGTTACGTGGATGGCTCCTGCGTCAGTGCCACCAGCTTCTAAGACTTCCATCTGGTAGGGGATTTTGTTCTCCTCAGCTAGATTCACTAAGAGATCCTTTACTTTCGGATGGGTAATCAAAGAGGAGTCTTTCACCTTTATGGCAGCTCCTTTGCCCAGGGATACCTCCATTCTTCGAGCTTCAGGCATGTCACCAGTTAAGGTCACATCGAGGGCAATCCCTAAATCAGGTTCAAGGCCGTAGGCTGCGGTGCGAGCGCCCCGGAGACCCACTTCTTCTTGGGACGTAAAGACGAAGTAGAGGGTGTTCTTGGGATTTCGAATCTTCTTTAAGGCGTCAATGAGAACGGCACAACCAACGCGGTCATCCATGCTCTTGGCAATCAGGCGGTCCCCCAAGTCTTCAAACTCTCGGTGGAAAATACCGAATTCCCCCAATTTGACTTTCTGTAGGGCCTCTTCCTTGTTTTCGGCACCAATATCAATATACAGTTTATCAATGGTCAGCTCTTTCCAGCTACCTTTTTCCTGATATATCGCCCCAACGGCACCGCCTGCAAAGCGGACTCGGTTACCAACTAAAGTGGAAATACCTACGCCACCGACATTCCCAAAACGCAAAAACCCCTTATCATCGATGTGGGTTACCACTATACCAATTTCGTCGGTGTGGGCGGCAAACATGATGGTACGTCCGTCTTGTGAACCTTTCTTGATGGCAAAAAGGTTTCCAAGCACATCAGTCTTGATTTCATCGACATACTCTTCGACCATAGTCTTAATTAACCCAGTAACCTCAGTTTCATAGCCAGAAGGGCCAAAGGCCTCAGTTAATTGTTTGATTACTGTTTTCATTTGCTTGCCTCCCTTTCTTGGAGCCTCTTAAGATAGCTTTTTACGAGTTTATACGCTCCCTCATAATCGTTTTTGCTCATCACCGATACTGGCGAATGGATATAACGGCAAGGTACGGCAATGGTTGCCACCTTGACACCTTCTTCTGATAGTTGGATTTGACCTGCATCGGTACCGCCTGCTGTATTACGGCGAACTTGCACCTTAATCCCTTCTTCGGAAGCTACGGCAAAGAGCTCTTGGACCAGCGGAGGATGGGGGATTGAAACACGATCTATGACGGTAATGCAAGGACCTTCACCTACGGTTGTGGCATGCTTATGTTCATCTGTACCCGGAACATCGGAAGCCGTGGTGCCCTCTAAGACTAATGCCAAATCTGGCCTAATCTGGTAGGTTGCAACTCCAGCGCCTCTAAGGCCCACTTCTTCTTGTACAGTAAAAGCCACAATAAGGGGAAAGGAGACTTCCTCCTGGAGTAAACGAATGGCGAGAGCACAACCAACCCGATCGTCTAGAGCCTTGGCTTTAACTTTGCTGTTTCCAAGCTCTTCGTACTTCGTAGTGAAATAGGCACACTCGCCCAGTTTCACTAGGCGTTCAGCTTCTTCTTTGTTTTTGGCACCGATATCAATGAGCAGTTCTTGCATGGTAAATGCCCGTTCTCTCTCGGGAGGCTTCTGGAGGTGAATCGGTTTGCTTCCGATGACTCCAGGAATCTTCTTAGAACCCACTAAAACGGACTTAGCTACTAAGACCCTAGGATCCACGCCGCCAATGGGGCGGAACTTTAGAAAGCCATTACCTTCAATACCTACAATCATCAGGGCAACTTCGTCCATATGGGCTGCCAACATTACCTTTGGTCCTTGGGCATCAGGATTCTTGATAGCAATGAGATTACCCAGGGCATCGGTTTTGATTTCATGGACATGGGGCTCGATTTCTGCACGGATTAAGTCACGCACTTCGCCCTCTTGTCCTGGTGCGCCATTTGCTTCAGTTAATCGGGCTAAAAGCATGTTAATCCCTCCACAAATTCATTGTCCACGCCTGCGATAAACATGGCCATCAAGCGGCCAGTCCGTTTCACATCCTCATAGTCCAGGGTTTCGATTGGTGTATGCATGTAACGCAGGGGGATAGACAGCAAAATTGTGGCTACCCCTGCTCTAGCCACTTGAATTGCGTAGGCATCAGTTCCCCCGGGGTGAGGTGAGGGATCAGACGAAAAGCTAATGTTCCACTCTTTGGCAGTTTCCACCATACGTGCATGTACCTCAGGGTGGACATGTGGTCCAATGGCAACGCCAGGACCTTGACTGAGTTTGATGGTATCGCTTTCGGGTAAACCTGGCGAGTCACCAAAGCCTACATCAATGGCAATGCCGATATCAGGTACAATGCCATAGGTACTGGTGATAGCGCCTCTAAGGCCCACTTCTTCTTGTACCGTGGCTACTCCATAGACATCGGCTTCATGCGACATTTGAGAGAGGACTTTGAAGCACTCTAAGATTGCTGCGACTCCAGCCCTGTCATCGAAGGACTTGCCAGCCATGAAGGAACCTTGTAGATCGAGAACATCCCTTTTCATGGTGACGATATCTCCAATACGAACCTGCTCTTCAGCCTGTTCTTGATGGTCAAAGCCCACATCAATAAAGAGATCTTCCATGCTGACAGCTTTACTCTGTTCCCCTGGTGCTTGAATATGGGGAGGTTTTGCTCCAATGATACCCGTTAGAGATTTTCGGCCGTGAACTACCACTTCTTGGGCTAACAAAACCCGTTGATCAAAACCACCGATGGTACCAAACCGTAGAAAGCCGTCCTTTTCAATTTTGGTAATAATAAGGCCAATTTCATCCATATGACCGGCCAACATGACTTTTGGTCTGGGACCAATGCCGTTGCCTTTTTTCAACATGATCACATTGCCCAGCTTGTCAGTCCTAATCTCTTCAGCCCATGGACAGCTTTCCTGAAGGAGCGATGTCAGACTCTGCTCGTAACCGGACACCCCTGAGGCTTCACTCAGGGTTCGAAAGACTTGCTTTATTTCCACCTATTTCCCTCCTTTGTGGATGTTTGACGAAGTCAAACTCCAAGGTGATTGCGTAGCAATCACCAGCAGTTTCCATCTATTATTTCTCGCTGAGCGAAGGAAAAACCTGCATAACCTAGAATAATTCTCAGGGAGGAGGAGTGTTAGCCAAAATGAGCAACAAAGGCGTTTATGTGTTATGGCTATACCTTCCCCAAACGATGCCTATTACCATTGGTAGGTTGGGGACCTTTCCTTTTGAACAGGGGGTCTACGCCTATGTCGGAAGTGCTCAACGCAATATGGAACAAAGAATTGCCCGGCACCGCCGTCTAGAGAAGAAGCTCCATTGGCATATTGATCATTTCCGGGCCAAGGCCGACTTTTTAGGTGCAGCCTTGTTTTTTGATCATCCCAAAGCCTCCGAGTGTAGACTTGCTCAGGAGTTGCTCAAAATCCCGGGAACATTACCTCCTGTACCGGGTTTTGGGTCTTCCGATTGCCTTTGTGGCTCCCATTTCCTACTTGTCCCCCTTGCTGTTCCTAGATGCCAGACTAGTACTTCTTCGCGATACGGTTCATTGTGTTAATTTGGGTACGGCACAGCCTTTCGCACTCTTCGATGCTGGAGATCAGATCGGCGTTCTGTTTAGGATGGAGATCTTGAATACTTTCGTCGCAGAGTCTCTGTAATTCGCCGAGCCGGTCCATTAATCGCCAGATAATGTCACTTGGTTTCATAGGTCCACGTCCTTTCATCATCTTTTACCCACCATGGATGTTTCGCGTAGCGAAAGTCCTGGATGGATGAATGCTTAGCATTCAACAATTATACCACAGAAACGAAGGAGGGTTTTATTTGCTCGCTGAAAGTTTGGTAACAGATGTTATACTGGCTGCTTTGTCTACAGGCGGCGATTTTGCCGAGATTTTCATGGAGGATACTCGACGAACGAATATTCGCATGCTTAATGGCTCTGTAGAAGAGGGGGTTAGCGGACGTGACTACGGAGTAGGTATTCGAATTTTCCAAGGGTTTCGTAGTGTCTACGCATACACCAATGATACTAACAGAGAAAATCTGTTGAAAGTGGCCCTCGAGGCAGCGGCTGCTCTCAGTGGAGGTCCCCAGCTCACCAATATTGTGTTGCAGCGCTTAGTTGTGGATCGCTTTAATCCTGTGCGTCTTGAACCACAGGATGTCCCCCATAGCGATAAAGTAGGTATTATGAAAAGGGCCAACCTAGCGGCAGCGGGTTATGACAAGCAAATCACCCAAGTGGCCATCACGTACTTAGACACAGATCAGCATGTGCTCATCGCCAATTCAGAGGGATTATTGGTCCAGGATCGCAGAATTCGCACCCGTTTAGGCATTAATGCTGTGGCATCCAAGGGCAATGAAAAGCAATCGGCCTTTCGCGGACCAGGTCGTCACATGGGCTTTGAGTTGTTTGAGCACATTGATGTAGAAGAGATTGCTAAAGATGCCGCTCGCAGTGCTGTGACCATGGTCAATGCAGACTATGCTCCCAGTGGCAAGTATCCAGTGATTATCGATAATGAGTTTGGGGGAGTCATCTTCCACGAAGCATGTGGTCACGGGCTCGAAGCTACCAGTGTAGCTAAGGGTGCCTCGGTATTTAGTGGCAAATTAGGTCAACAAGTGGCAAACTCACTCGTTACTGCCGTTGACGACGGAACGATTCCCAATGCCTGGGGTTCTCAGAACATTGACGATGAAGGTACCAAGACGAGGCGAAATGTGTTGATTGAAAACGGAATTCTGAAAGGCTATATGATTGACAAATTGAATGGCCGTCGTATGGAAATGGAACCTACAGGTAGCTCGAGGCGCCAATCGTATAAGTTTGCACCTACTTCCCGCATGACTAACACCTTTATCTGTGCAGGGCAGTCCACCAAAGAGGAGATCATCAGTAACACGGAGTACGCCCTTTTTGCCAAGCACATGGGTGGTGGGTCTGTGAATCCAGCCACTGGTGAGTTCAATTTTGCTGTAGCCGAAGGCTATATTGTGCGTAATGGCAAAATAGAAAAGCCAGTACGGGGTGGCACCTTAATCGGCCAGGGGTCTCAGATTCTGCAAAAAATAGACATGGTAGCCTCTAACCTAGCTAGTGGTCAAGGCATGTGCGGTTCACGCAGTGGTTCCATACCTACCGACGTGGGTCAACCGACGATTCGGGTGAGCGAAATCACAGTGGGCGGACGAAAGGGGGCAAACTGATGGAGATTCAAGAATTTAAGGATAGAGTTTTTGCTGCTGGTCAAGCTGCTGGCTTGGAAGATATGGAGATCTACGTTTCTAAGTCGAAAACCTTTTCTACTTGTGTTTTCCATAAAGAAGTCGACGACTATACGGTAAGTGTGGAGCAGGGTGTGGGCTTTCGGGCACGTTTTTCGGGGAAAGTCGGTTATGCTTATGTAGAGATCCTTGATCAAGATTCGGTGGACCTTTTGATAAGTGGCGCCAAAGCCAATGCCCAGATTATTGAGTCCGACGATGAGATTGAGTTTTTTGAAGGATCTCCCCGTTATCCTGAGGTTATTGCCTATAACCGGAGTCTCGAGGCTATTTCGGCGGAGGAGAAAATAGAGTTTGCGAAGGCTTTAGAATCCGAAGCGTTCGCTACCGATGAGCGCGTTTCTATGGTGAATTACGCAGTCACTGGATACAGCGAAACGGAAGTATACATGGCCAACACCAAGGGATTGGAGCAGTCCTTTGAGAGAAACGGGGCCGTAAGCTTCGTCTCGGCGGTTGTACGGGAAGGCGAACAGATTAAAACCGGTATGCGTATGATGTTTGGGAATAACTGGGGGGAATTTGATGCTGAAAGGCTTGCCCAAGACGCGGTAAGGGAGGCAACGTCCCTGTTAGGTGCCAAGAGCGTACCATCTGGTAATTACCCCGTATTGCTGCGCCATGATGTGGCCCGTGACCTTTTGTCTACTTTTGCTTCGGTCTTCTCGGCTGAAGCCGTGCAAAAGGGCCTGTCTCTTTTAGAAGGTAGGTTGGGACAGCAAATTGCTAGCCCACGGTTGACGTTAGTTGACGATCCCCTGCTCAAAAACGGTGGTGCTTCTGCATCCTTTGACGGAGAAGGGGTGGCTACTCGTACCAAGAAAGTTATTGAGGCCGGACAACTCACGACGTTCTTACATAACCTTAAGACCGCTAAGAAGGATGGAATGGAATCTACGGGCAATGCTTCCAGACCTTCGTTTAAATCCCCCGTAGGCATTTCGCCCACAAACTTCTTCATTGAACCGGGGACGTTGACCTACGATGAATTGGTCACAAAAATGGGTGATGGCATCATTATCATTGATGTACAAGGTCTTCATTCTGGTGCGAACCCCGTTTCTGGTGATTTTTCCTTAGGCGCTTATGGATACCTTGTGGAAAATGGCCAGATCGTTGGTCCCGTTGAACAAATTACGGTGGCGGGCAACTTCTTTGAGGTGTTGGAAACGGTTGAAGAGATCGGTTCTGACTTGGAATTTGGTAGCCCAGGCTCTCGAGGCCATGTTGGCTCCCCAACGCTACTCATTCGTCATCTATCTATTGCAGGAATGTAGGAGGCTGAGGCGATGCGTTTGACAACTAGGCACGCGGCTAACCTAGGTCTTTTGACTGCGGTGTCTATTGTGTTGACACGGATTTTTGGTTTCATTGTACCGGTGGCCGGTGTAGGTGCGCTGCGCCTGAGTTTTGGAGAAATCCCCATCATTCTGGCCGGTGTTCTATTTGGACCTGCCGGAGGGGTACTCACAGGTTTAGCGTCTGATTTGATTGGCTATATGATCAATTCCCATGGTGGAGCGTTTTTCCCTGGATTCTCATTGAGTGCAGCCTTGACAGGCTTCATACCAGGCTGGATTTTGTTTAGACACCGGGGATCTTTAAGATTGTGGCAAGTTGGTGCAACAGTGCTTGTCACAGACTTGATTGCGGGAGTATTGATGAATACCCTCTGGCTGACAATCCTCTACGGTCAGGGCTTTTTCGTAATTCTGCCTATGCGGCTTTTGGCCCGTCTGGTAACCCTACCCATATATACGATTGCAGTATTTTGGATTAACCGGGCCTACCAGTCTTATCGCCGGGGAGCGAACTACTAGACAAAGGGAGCCCTGCTGTTTAGCACAGGGCTCCACCAAATCTTCTGAGATTGCAGGGTTTTGTCTTTTGTGCTATGATAATTTAAATTATGATTTAGTGGAGTGTGAATTTTTGTATGGACATAGACCCGCCTAGACGGTGGCATACTCTGAAATTGAGGCTCTTGTGGCGTATCCCTACGGAACCGCGTAAAAAGATCAAAGCCTTTCTTAGATTAGGGGATGAATATCTGCAACGTGGAGATGAGCAGCTAGCGAATTATTGCTACGATCTCTCCAAGGGGTTGGCCCAAGAAGCGGGGGCCATACATCTTTTGAAGAAAATCAATCAACGCGTCCAATAGAGTCTAAAAAAGGGGGCTTTATGTGAGGAATTTAAGAGAGATAACTAAAGCTCCGTCATTGTGGAAGGCAGTTGAGCTCGTTTGGCAGGCAGGATTGACCGCTTTTGAACAGGATACACGCCTAGAAGAGTTGGAAGCAGGCAAGGCCCGCTTGGAGCAAGAGTTATTGACGTTAGGCCAGTTGGTTCATGACTACGAGACGAAGATTCATAACAATGTACGCGAGAACCAGGAGCTGACCCAGAAAAACAAGGAGTTGGAGTGGGGATATCGTGCGTTGTTGCGCGAAAATCAATGGCTCAGGGAAGAAATTTTCAAACTCAAAGGCAAACCATTGGTTTGAGGACGAGGGGCAGGGAGCTTGACAGATGAACTCAAGGAAAATGATTCTAACCGCGCTGTTGATTGCACTAGTGACGGTGACCACTATGGTGGTGAATATTCCCTTTGTTAGGGGTTACATCAACATTGGAGACACAGTGGTGCTCGTGGCAGGTCTTGTTTTTGGTCCAGCGGTGGGTGCAGCCGCAGGTGCACTCGGTTCAAGTCTAGCTGATCTTCTGCTTGGATACGCCTATTGGGCACCATGGACCTTTGTCATTAAAGGTTTGGAGGGATTCTTGGCTGGATGGCTGGTCGGGCGTATGCAAAAGGCCACAACATCAGGTGCAGCCCTAGGAGCTTCTGTTGCAGTAGTTGTTATGGTACTAGGATACTTCGTGGCAAGTACGGTTCTCTATGGCATGGGCATAGCTGTAGCTTCGTTACCAGGAGACTTACTGCAGGGAGGCGTCAGCGTAGTGTTGAGTCTAATCTTATGGCGACCTATCCGGAAATATCTCAGTTTATAAGAGGGAACAGGCACATTTTTCCCTGACTGCTCATAGAATAAAAAGCTTGAGCTTTGGCAGAAAGGGGGTCTGACTGGTGTTTCCCTCGTTACTGAACGCGCTAGGTGTGTGGTTGGTTGAAGGGATAGGGTTTTTGACCGGTTTTGTCACTAGTGGAACTGCGTTCCCGAAACCTCTTCGACCCGAAGAAGAACGGGAACTATTAATGAAAAAAGAAGCAGGAGACGAAGGCGCCCGCAATATCTTAATTGAACGGAACCTTCGTCTTGTGGCACATATTGTAAAAAAATTCGATAACACTGGTGAAGATAGTGAGGATTTAATCTCTATCGGGGTGATTGGACTTATCAAAGCTATCAACACCTTTAATCCCCACAAGAACACTCGTTTGGCTACTTATGCTGCTAGGTGCATTGAGAATGAGAATTCACTGTCACATGGGAATCCGAATCCTAATTTCTCCGTTTTTTGCAATGCTATAGTCTTGGTCGTGGACGCATAAGCTCAAGTAAGAGCCGCCTTCTTGCTTGATCACCACATTTTCAGCGTCTACGTGGACTTCCAAGCGGTGCTGACGAAAGCGGAGCCTAAAGGAATAGTTCCTCCATTCCCGCGGCGCAAAAGGTTTGAGTGAAAGACGACCATTTTCAATCCGCAGTCCGCCAAAACCGTATACAATCGACATCCATGTACCAGCCATACTGGTTATGTGAAGGCCGTCATCGGTGTCGTTATTGTAGTTGTCCAAATCCAGGCGCGCTGTTCGCAAGTAGAGCTCGTATGCTTTTCTCTGATACCCTATTTCTGCCGCGATGATCGAATAAACACAGGGCGATAACGACGATTCGTGAACTGTCATGGGTTCGTAGAAATCGAAGTTGCGCTTTTTTGTTTCCAGATCATAGCGGTCGCCCAAGAAGAATAGGCCTTGGAGTACATCTGCTTGTTTGATAAAGCACGAGCGCAAAATGCGATCCCAGGACCAGTTTTGGTTTAGCGGAAGCTCATGGGGGGGTATTTGATCGACCGTTAGAAGTTCTTTATCCATGAAACCATCTTGCTGTTCAAAGACGCCGAGGTCTGCGACTACCGGGTAGTACATTTTCTCCACAATATCCTGCCAGCCTTTCATTTCATCACTATCTAAGCCCAAGCGGGATGCAAGGCCTTCAAAGTCCCCTGATCTTTTCAGGCGCAGCTCTTCAAGCATATCAATGGTGTATTCAAGGCTCCACGCCGCGATGCGATTGGTATACCAGTTATTATTCACATTATTCTCATATTCATTAGGGCCCGTGACCCCTAAAATCATGTACAGATCTCTCCTGGGCTGGTAACTCACCCTACTTGCCCAGAAACGACAGATCTCTACCAAGACTTCCAAGCCGTACTCCCGCAGATACTCTTGGTCACCGGTGTAGCGCACGTAGTTGAAAATGGCGTAGGCGATGGCCCCATTGCGGTGGATTTCTTCAAAGGTGATTTCCCACTCGTTGTGGCACTCCTCACCGGTCATGGTCACCATGGGGTAGAGTGCCCCTTTGAGGCCCAGTTTTGCCGCGTTTTCCTTTGCTTTTTTGAGATGACGATGCCGATAAATCAATAGATTGCGAGCGATGGCAGGATCGCTTGTGCTTAAGTAAAAGGGAAGACAATAGGCCTCGGTATCCCAGTAGGTGCTTCCACCGTACTTTTCGCCTGTAAAGCCCTTCGGTCCTATGTTCAGCCCAGGGTCTTCGCCGGTGTAGGTCTGGTGCAGGTGGAATATATTGAAACGGATTCCTTGCTGGGCTGCTGCATCACCTTCAATTGTGATATCGCTATCGCGCCATACCAGAGCCCATGCATTAGCATGACCATCGAATAGCTCTGCATAGTCCTTTGCGCTGTGCTCGGAAAGGGTGGCCATGGCCTGTTCCGATACCGTCTCTGAAGGAAAATCGCGGTTAGTGATCACTGCAACCGTTTTTTCTAAGGTCAGAGTCTCTCCGGCCTTGAGAGACACCTTAATTTCGGCTTCAGCATAACGGGAAGAAGCGGTGCATCGGGGCTTAAGGTTGGCGAGTTCCACACCATCGCGGTAGAGGCGAAATGAACTTGCGGCTGCTACAGTAAAGTTGGACTTCTTCGTCTGCATAGTGACTAATTGCATGCCTGGCTTACTCGACTCGGTCACTCCGAGCCAGAAGTCCTCACCATAGTTGGCATCCTCATTCACAACATTTCCATCCAAATAGGGGACAAATATAATTTCTGATCCTTCTTGCGTAGGATCTTCTTCTAAGGTGATGCTATAGCTAATGGCTGCGAGGTTTCGGTGCTCCTTGCTTACAAAGCGCCTGGTGTGGACCGAAAATCTGCAGCCATCATGATCTTGAACCTTAAAACGGCGAGAGAGCTCGCCTTTTTGCATATCTAGAGTACGACAAAATTCCGCTGGCTTCCAGGTGTGAAGGTCTAGAGGGTTCTGCCCTAGGGTTACGTGGATGCCGATGAAGTTCACTGCATTTAAGACTTTAGCGAAGTACTCAGGATATCCAACTTTCCACCAGCCCACGACGGTGCGATCGGGATAATAAACCCCAGCTATGTAAGTGCCCTGCAGACTGTCACCGGAGTATTTTTCTTCAAAGTTTCCTCGCATGCCCATGTAACCATTACCTAGAGAGGTAATGCTCTCCACGATGCGATTGCGGTCGGGATGAAATCCGTTCTCAACAATGTTCCATTCCTCGGTTCCCAACAGTAGTTTCAAAAAACCCCCTCCTGTCAACATATCTGAACTCATCATAACCTACTTTGCAGAACTTGGCAATCGTTTGCACAGGAGTCCAAAAAAACATAGAATAGAGTCCCATTCAGTTTGCCAAGACGTAAAGCAGTTTATCTAAATTGAACGCGGTAAAGCCAGGAATTACGTGGTGTGCTGCAGCTAATATATGCGGGTCGCCAACGCCAATAGCTGTCATCTCTGCCCGCAGTGCTGCTTCGATACCAGCTTGGGCGTCTTCAAAGACCACTGCGTTTTGTGGAGCAGTGTTTAGTAATGAGGCACTTAAAGCAAATACCTCTGGATTTGGTTTGGCCTTCGAGACCAGATTGCCATCGACAATGACGTCAAAGTAATCAGTAAGTGCCACTCGTTCTAGAATGATGCGGGCATTCTTGCTTGCTGAACCGAGGGCGATCTTTATGCCCGCTGCGCGCAGTTCATCTAAGAAAGGCAATACTCCAGGGAGAATTTCCGAAGTATCCATTTGGTTAATGTACTCCACATACCAGGCGTTTTTCTTGGCGGCCAATTGCTCTTTTTCCCCATATCGTTTCTCTTGCTGACCGATTTCAAGCAGGATATCTAGGGAGCGCATTCTACTCACGCCTTTGAGTCGCTCGTTGTCTTTTCTGGTAAACTCAATTCCCATCTCGTCCCCCAGACGTTTCCAAGCCAAGTAGTGGTACCTAGCGGTATCCACAATCACCCCATCTAGGTCGAAAATTGCGAGCCTTAAGTCCATGGGCATACCTCCTCCGAACCATTATATCATGATTATGTCGCTCTCAACATAGTCTAGGTAGAAAAAGGGAGGTGAGGTAACTGATTGCCATTTATGCCCGGGTCAGCACGGAGGAGCAGGCGAAGCACGGTTTCAGTATTCCAGCACAGATTAGAGAATGTCAAGACCGCATTGGAGCAGCTTCAGCCCTTGTATTTGCCGATGAGGGCGTATCGGGAGAAACCCTTCAACGTCCCGCCTTAGAGGAACTTAGACAAAAGATCCACAAGAATGAGGTTAACAGCGTTTATTGCTTAGATCCTGATCGCCTGTCCCGTAAACTCTTGCATCAATTGCTGCTCACCGAAGAATGGGAAAGGCAGGGGGTGTGCTTACACTTTGTGAATGGTGATTACAGCAAAACACCAGAAGGAAATCTGTTTTATGCGCTCAGGGGGGCTATTTCGGAGTTTGAGAAAGCTAAGATTACCGAACGGATGTGTAGGGGGCGTTTGGAAAAGGCCAGGCAAGGCCGTGTTTTACGGGATTTTCAGATCTATGGCTATGACTTTGATCCAAGAAGCGAGCAGTTAGTGGTCAATCCCGAAGAAGCAGCGATTGTGCAGCAAGTCTATGGGTGGCTAATCGCTCCTCCCCCTGGAATTCGAGGCATCTCAGGGATTGCTCAAGCATTGACCAAGGCCGGTGTACCTACCAAGAGGGGAGCGAGCCGCTGGCACCGTCAGGTCGTGAGGCAAATCCTTAGTAACCGAACCTATGTAGGGGAGTTTTATCAGAATAAATGGGACACCTCCAACAACACAGTGCGCCTTCGTCCCAGGGAAGAGTGGATCTTCATTCCTTGTCCACCCATTATAGAGCCAGAGACATTTGACAAAACTCAGTTGATTTTGTCCTCTCTGTCAGTTAATTCGAGATCTTAATGCATCTACGCACAACAAAACGCATCCGTCAAGAAATAATGCTCTACGATCCGATCGGGGCAGATCGGGAAGGGAATGAAATAAGTCTCATGGACATCCTGCGTTCAGATGAAGACGAAGTATTAGATGCAGTGGTTTTGAATATTGACCGTGGCTTACTGGCTGAGCGTTTTGGTTGCTTATCAAAGCGGGAACAGACAGTGCTGGAACTACGCTTCGGCCTTGGGCAGCAGGAACGATTGACACAACGGCAGATTGGTCGCCAATTGGGAATCTCTAGGTCCTATGTTTCTCGCATTGAAAAAAGAGCCTTGGGAAAACTACTTAATGAAATGGGTCCGTGTTAGGATGGGCGCCCCGCTGCGGGCGCTTTTTCATATGGTACATTAGTGGCAGAATCTGTGTTATAATTGAGGGACATTATGGAAAGTAGAGCTTAAGAGATGAAAAAGTTGATTCCCGATGTGATTTGTGAGAGTGTGTTTGCCATTGATTTAGACAAGCTAAAAAAGCGGGATATTTCCGGTTTGTTAGTTGATATCGATAACACCTTAGTACCCTGGGGCGAGCCAGAGATGGAAGGAGCCTTTGTTGCCTGGGTGAAAGAGGTTAAACAAAAAGGCTTTAAGGTCTGTCTAGTCTCTAACGCAAAAAAGCCTCGCGCTGAGAACTTTGCTACCCTTCTGGACATTCCCGCCGTCGGTCTGGCTCTAAAACCACTTGGGCGCGCCTTTCGAAGAGGCATGGCCCTACTTAATCTTGGACCCCGTGAAGTAGCGGTTGTGGGAGACCAATTGTTCACCGACGTTTTCGGGGGCAACCGCCTAGGTATCTACACCATTTTGATTAACCCCCTAAGCACAAATGAGCTTGACTCAACCAAGATCTTGCGTAGGATTGAACAAAGGATCTTGGGCAAGATGGTGAAGCTGGGACACATAAGCGCTAAGCATGCCCAAATCCGACAAGGGAGAGAGTAGAATGAACGACAGATACTGTCAAGGCTGTGGTGCCAAAATCCAAAGTACAGAACCGGATTGTTTCGGCTTTGTTCCGGTCCACTTACTAGACCAGGATCAGATCCTTTGTCAACGTTGTTTTCGCATCAACCATTACGGTCGCAATGAAATGGGTCCTGTTGCGGCCGGTGATTCTTTAGAATCCATTCGCGCTGGCATGGATTGGTCGACAGGTGTATGCCTCGTGATAGATTTACTAGATTTTGAATCGGGACTTCCCCCTGAGCTCCTAGGCCTCATTCGAGGAAAGGGGCTTATGGTAGCCGTGAATAAAGTGGACTTGATTCCCAAAAAGACGCCCCGCAAAGAGCTGGAAAGCTGGGTGAAGTCGCGCCTGGACTACTATGGTCTGCCTGGGGTAAAGGTCGTTTTAGTGAGTGCAGCGAATGGCTACGGATTTCCGGACTTAGCGGATCACTTAACTGCCCTTGGCAAGCAAGTTCTTTTTGTAGGGATCACCAATGTGGGAAAATCCAGTGTGTTGCAGCGCATACTACACATGCGCATTGGAGGAGGGAAGCGGAAACGTATCGAGCCCACAATATCGGCCTACCCTGGTACAACAGTCAGTGTATCACGTTGGTCGTGCCCTGGAGGTTTAGTTTTGGCCGATTCGCCGGGTTTTGTTCCCAAGGGCAGGATTAGTGACTTTGTAACACCAGAATTAGCCCAGAAGATCATCCCCCACAAGAGTCTATCCTCCCATCTTTATCCTGTCCAGTCAGGAGATGTTGTTTTTATCAAGGGCCTGTGTGCCGTGGAGTGTCTATCCAGTAACGGCCAAGGCTTGCTCTTGGGATTTACTGGTTCAGGTGTCCAGTGGCAAAAATCCTCCAGTAAGCAGTTGGTCAAATGCTTACAAAAGAGCAACGAGCAGGCTCCCATCACGATGTGGGAAGACCGTCTTGTTCAGCTTGAGCCTAGGGAGGATTTATCGATCAGTGGTTTGGGATGGGTTTCGTCCCGAAAGTCCCCCTATAAGTTGCGTGTTCACATTCCCAAGGGGGCCGAGTACACGATTCGCCCGAATCTCCTTGGTCCAAAAAATTGAAAAGAAAAATGAAAATTCATGAATAAAGCTCGTCCTCCTTGCACATACTATAAATATCAACTGTTGATTGCAAAGCAATCACCTTGGAGTTTCGAGTTTCGTTATACGAAACATTTCACGAAACATCCACAGTGTCAGGGAGGATGAACCATGTCATTATTCGTTTATGAGACAGACTTGGACTATGAGTCCAGTAACAAGCTACTTTTGGAAATCCGCCAAACGGTGAGCCAGCTCAAGAGCTCCCATCCCAAACTACGCCATTGTTCTTTGGCGAATGTGAGCGTGAAAAAGAGAAAAGCAACCGTAAACGTGACCCTATTTTTCCAGCCCTAACCCCACACACGGGGTTTTTCTTTTGATGATAAAGAGGATAGGCAGGAGTTTCCATAGAACAAAGAGAAAAGACTTATAACAGAATTTAGGAGGTCGAATATGAAGCGAATAACCCGGATTCGAGAGCGTCTGCAAGCTGAGGGGGCAGATGTATTCTTAGTTTCTAATCCTGTGAACAGACGTTATCTAACTGGTTTTACCGGTTCCGCAGGTTTGGTGTGGATCTCCAACACGAGGCAGGCTATTTTGACGGATTTTCGGTATCTTGAACAGGTGAAAGCGGAATGCCCCGGTTGGGAACTAATAAGGATTGAGAGCTACGTTGAGTCCCTAAAAACACTTATAGAAGAGGATAAAGTCCAAACGATTGTTTTTGAAAAAGACTATGTCACCGTGAAACAAATGGAGGACTGGCAAGAGAAGCTATCGTCGCAGTTCATAGGGATCACAGGTTGGGTAGAAGAGCTCCGCATGATTAAGAGCAAAGAGGAAATCGAAAACATCAGAAAGGCTGCACACATTGCCGATGAGGCATTTGCCAAGCTTCTTTCCACTATCCGTTCGGGAGTAACAGAACGGGAGGTGGCCCTAGAGCTCGAATTCTTGATGCGCAAAGCCGGAGCGAGTGGCATGTCCTTTGATCCGATTGTGGCTTCAGGTCCGAGAAGTGCCCTACCCCATGCTAGGCCGGGAGAACGCATTTTCAGCGTTGGTGATTTTGTGGTCTTTGACTTCGGTTGTATTGTTAATGGGTACTGCTCCGACATGACTCGGACCATTGTCATCGGTGAACCGGAAGAGAAGCACTTGCTCATCTACGATTTGGTACTAGAGGCGCAGGTGAAGTCTCTAGAAGCTGTGGGCCCCGGAAAAACCGGTGTAGAAATTGACGCCATTGCCCGGGATATCATAAGCAATATGGGCTATGGTGAGTATTTTGGCCATGGCTTAGGACATAGTCTTGGCTTAGAAGTACACGAGAGTCCGCGGCTTTCGAAAACAGATCAAACAGTTCTGCAGCCTGGTATGATTGTCACCGTGGAGCCAGGAGTCTATTTACCAGACTTTGGCGGCGTGCGAATCGAAGATCTGGTCTTGGTAACTGAGGATGGCGCAGAGGTCTTGTCCTCTACTTTTAAAGAACTGTATGTAGTAGGATAAGGGGGAAATCAATGATTTCGGTAAATGATTTGCGTACAGGAGTAACCGTTGAACTCGAGGGGGACATCTATAGTGTGGTTGATTTTCTTCACGTTAAACCCGGCAAAGGAGCAGCCTTTGTCCGAACCAAGTTGAAGAATATCCGTACAGGAGCAAGCGTTGAGCGTACGTTTAGAGCGGGAGAACGCATTGCTAGGGCCCACATTGAGTCAAGGCAAATGCAATACATGTACAACGCTGACGGGGAGTATTTCTTCATGGATATGGAAACCTATGATCAGATTGCTTTGAACGAAGGTGATCTGGGGGATGCGCCAAAATACCTTTTGGAGAATATGGCCATTGGAATTCAGTTCTACGAAAACCAGGCTGTGGGTGTCGATTTGCCCACGACTGTGATTTTGCAGGTAACCCAGACAGAGCCCGGATTTAAGGGCGACACAGCACAGGGAGCGACCAAACCGGCTACGCTGCAGACTGGCATTACAGTCCAAGTACCGTTGTTTGTGGAGCAAGGTGAGATGGTGAAGATAGACACGAGGAGCGGAGAGTATCTCTCACGGGCCTAGACGGACAGATAAATCAGGAGGTGGACTTGGTGGAGACCATTAGAGAGAAGATTGCCTATTTACGCGGGATCGTTGACGGGGATCCTTCCATGACGGAAGGGCGAAACGGCTTTTTGTTTACCAAAATTCTGCACGTTCTGGAAGAGCTGGCCCATGAAGTGGATGAGCTAGCACAGGTCCAGGATGAGCTAGACGAGTACTTGCAGGAAGTAGATTTTGATCTTGCCTATTTGGAGGACGAGTTTTTCATTGACGAGGATGATCATGACTGTGACTGTGACTGTGACGATTATGATGAGTGGGATGACTCCTCTGATGGCTCACTAGTAGAGGTGGAATGTCCAGAATGTGAAGACATCGTTACCTTCGATGAGGATTTCCTGTTTGACCAAGGTGTGCAAATTCGGTGCCCCCGTTGTGACGCAGTCGTATTTGAGACCTCTGACTTTGAGGAACTTGAAGATCTTTTTGAAGAAGATGCTGTGCTAGAAGAACATGATGAAGACTAGTTTTGAATAGAAGTCCAGACTAGACAGGTTGCCCCTAAGGGGGCAACTTTTTTTGGTCATACCTTGTCCTCTCCATGCATATAGTGTTGCAAAGGGTGGACTTTTCTATGTTGAGATATCTTTCGCCCGTCTTAAGGGGCATCGTTAATCAAGCTGCATTATCTCTGCTCGAAGAGGTGCGGATTCGTCTAAATCGTCCCCTCATGGTCAAAGATGGGAGTGGATTTCTTTTTCTGTCTGCGAAGGGACTACCCTCCATACCACAGCATAGCTACATGGTAACCAAAGATGACTTGGACCGGACATTGCAGCTCGTGACCGAAAACTCTTGGTATGCCTGGGAACAGGAGATCCAAGGCGGTTACTTGACATTGCCTGGTGGCCATCGAGTGGGTATAGGAGGACAGGCGGTATACAGTGACGGCCATTTGAAAACGATTAAGAACATCTCATCCCTCAACTTCCGTCAGGCCAGAGCAGTGGTTGGGGCTGCCGACCCTATTGTTGGCCGAGTTGTTACTCAAGGAGGTCATATCCGCTCCACTCTCATTGTGTCTCCTCCCGGTTGCGGGAAAACCACATTGCTACGTGATCTCACTCGGCAGGTGGCCAATTGCGGTCTACAGGTAGTGGTTATTGATGAACGCTCCGAAATCGCTTCCTGCCACTTGGGCGTGCCTCAACTGGACGTCGGCGTGCAAACCGATGTCTTGGATGGATACCTCAAGGAGATCGGCGTCTACCATGCCCTGCGAGGCTTAAGCCCACAGGTTGTGGTGACAGACGAAATTGGACATGGCGGCGATGCGGTGATCCTTTCAGAGCTTGCACGGAGCGGAGTCAAAGTCATCGCTACCTGCCATGGAGACTCCTGGGAGCAACTAAAAGGACGGAGCTGGGCAAAGCAGAGCTTGGAGATGTTTGAGTTGGTGGTCATATTGTCGCGGCGTCAGGGGCCAGGTACCATAGAATCGGTTCTAAGAGTTGGAAACAGTACATAAAATGATGAGGACAGGGGTGAGATGGATTGCTTGTTAAGGGTGTTGCTGCTGGTCTTATTTTCTTTTCTACTGGAGCCATGGGCTTAACTCTTGCAAAAAGTTTCTCCCGGCGAGTCCAGAATCTGAGGGAACTCATTACCTTTATCCAAGTGTTGGAATCGGAAATCCAGTTTGCCAGAACGACACTGCCAAATGTCATCACGGTTCAAGCTACGCAGTATTCTGGAGACATGGGGAGGTTTCTGAACATCTTGAGCACAAGGCTCAAGGCAGGCACGGGCGAACGTTTTGGGACAATATGGGAGGAGGGCATCCAGAATCTTGCATCCAACGGCTTGCCCAAATCTGCGCTGGAGGACTTGCATAGTCTCGGTGATGTCTTGGGCACGACCGACGTTACAGAACAGGTCAAACATCTTAAAGTACTTTTGCATCGCTTGGAACAAGCTCTCCAAATTGCCCAAGAGGAGCGGGAAAAGCAGACTCGTTTATGGCAATACTTGGGTTTCTCTGCGGGACTACTCATCGTCTTACTCTTGCTGTAGGAGGGATTAAAGTGACGGACTTATCTCCGATTTATCGCATAGCAGGACTAGGGATTTTGGTAGCAGTCCTCAACATTTTTCTCGTGCAGGCTGATCGGAAAGAACAAGCGCAAATGCTCAGCTTGGCAGGGGTAATCATTGTCCTTTTATGGTTGGTCCAAATGGTGGGACAACTTTTCTCCGATGTCGAAGCTGTTTTTAGGTGGTGAGATTGTTGCTATGGCTTCCCCTGGTGATTGGATTAGGCGTCGTCTTAACTATATTTCAAGCTCATCTCAGGGAGGAGCAACCCCCTTGGGCCGTTCTAGTAGGTATCTCCTTTGTAGTGGTGGTTTTCTTAGCTTTGATCCCTCAATTCACTAGCTCCTTTGGGGCGTTAACTGCCCTCGCTCGGGAAGCCCAAGTGAGTTCAATTTACTTGAATCCTGTTCTTAAAACCATTGGGGTAGCCTATCTCACTTCATTTGGAGTGCAGATTAGTCGTGAAGCTGGTGAGGAGGCCATCTCGGGCATGATCGAATTGGCGGGAAAACTTGTAATCCTGCTGATTGCTCTACCCCTTCTGCAGGCCATTTTGTACACTTTGTTCGGCATATTGGGTTTTTAGGGTGATATAGATGAAACAGTGGCTGGTGGCCTTAAGCGTATTGGTTAGCCTAGTAGTCTTGGCCCCTTTGTGCCAGGGACAGAGCATCTTGGATGGGCAACCCTTTCAAGAATCCATCGAGGCCCAACTAGAAGCCCTTGACTTGGGACACCTATTGGGTTTCGGCGAGCTCTTAGAAAAGGAGTATCAGGACTATCTGCCTGGACTCACTTTACAGGATTTGCTAGGAGGTGCAGATCAATCTCCGCCTCCTACAGGGCTCTTGCTCCTGATACTTCGGAACTTCTTGCGCGAACTGTACCTAAGCTTGCACATCCTTCGCCAACTGGTGGTCATAGGCATCTTGGCCGCTTTGCTGGAGCGTTTGAGTCGTTCCTTTGGTACCAAAGCTATAGTGGATTTGGCCTTCGCAGTATGCTTCTTAGTTCTGGTCATTCTCGGATTGCAGAGCTTCCAAATTGCCTCCAATGTGGCCATAGATGCCACCAAGCAGATGGTCGGGTTCATGTACTCCCTCATACCCATGCTATCCTCCCTTTTGGTGGCCGTGGGAGGTGTGACATCGGCGGCCGTGTTCCACCCCTTGCTGTGGGCACTGGTGGGAACCATTGCCAGCCTGGTCCAGAAGTTGCTTTTTCCTATGATATTGTTTAGTACAGCCTTTTCTTTGGTGGCCCACTTTAGTACGGACCTAGCTTTTCCAAAACTAGGGAGTCTCCTCAGGCAAGGAGTGATTACCTTGCTAGGCATCTTTTTCATCGTCTTTTCCGGCTTCATGGTCGTAAGGGGAGCCATTGCTCCTGTGGCTGATGGAATATCTTTGCGCACAGCCAAGTACTTGACGAAAACATTTATACCTATAGCTGGCGGAATGTTTGCAGATACCCTTGAGGTTGTTGTGGGAGGTTCACTCCTGATCAAAAACGCAGTTGGTGTTTTCGGCCTTGTAATGATTATGTTTATGGTCGCGACTCCATTACTGAAGGTCTGGGCGATGATTGTTGTGTACAAAATTGTGGGCGCACTCTTAGAGCCCATTTGTGACAAAAGAATTGTGCAGGTCCTTGGTACTATGGAGTCATCCTTGGCTTTAGTCCTAATCGCCTTGGCAACTGTGGCCTTGATGCTATTTTTGGCCATAACCATCTTGGTCGGTATAGGTAACTTAGCCGTATTCATGAGGTGAGAAGTATGTATTGGAGGGAATGGCTTCAGACTTTGCTGAGCTTAGTTATACTTCTGGGCATCGTTGAAATGCTCTTACCCTCCGGCGAATTGGCCAAATACTCCAAACTAGTGCTGGGTTTGGCGCTTATGCTTGCCATCTTGCAGCCGCTCACCATCTTGTTGAATCAGGACCTTCAAAACATGGATTTGACTTGGATCAGCTCAATTTCATCAGAGCCCCAAGTGCAAGTCCTAGCAGAAAGGGTACAACTAGCGGCCACCACACCATTTTTGAAGCAGGATGAAGTCACGTTCGCGACCCAGATCGAGACCGTGCTTTTGGGCCTAGAATACGTGGAGAATGTCAAGGTGCATATTGAAAGCACCGGGCAAAGCGACGCCCTAATCCACATTTTTCTGCAGCCCTTCGGGGAAAGCCGCAAAAAGACGGTTGGAGAAATTGTGGCCTCCATGCTGAACGTCCCTGTCAACCAAATTTCAGTAGAGCGCTGGAGGGAATAAAGGAGGTAAAGTATGGGAGAAGTATGGAGCCGACTGAACGAACGGCAGAAGAAGCTCCTTAGTTGGCTGGCTGTCGTCTTGATTATAGGTGTGGGAATTCTCATACTACAGCCATCGACACCTGAAGATGTCCCAACAAGTCTTCCGGGGGGCCTCCCTGTTGCGATGAGAAATTTAGATTCAGTCCAAGAACGCCTGCAAAAGGAGCTAGCGTCCATATTAAGCACCATGCTAGGCGGAAGACGTACGGAGGTATTCTTGACCATGGAGCGAGGCCCAAAGCTTGAGATCGCCTACGATCTCACAGAAGAGGAGCGCATTGGAGCCGCGGGATTGAGCGAAAGACGCTGGACATCGAATCCGGTATTAATGCGCAATGATGCTGAACGGAAGGAGGTTCCGCTGGTTCTTGAGGAGATTGAGCCAATTGTTCGGGGAGTCTTGGTCGTCGTCGATCAAGAACCTCATACCAACACACGTCTGACCATTTCTCAAGCGGTTGCCACGGCCTTACAAATACCCATGTATCGAATTGAGGTTTTGTTCACACAATAGGGAGGATGGTGAAAATGGCTAAGTTTTACGTGTTACGCGGAAGAAAGGTTCTTTGGAATCTACTGATCATTGTGATGGTGATTATGGCTTTAGTCTATATCTTTAGAGTAGATGATGGATTGAACTCTGATCAGGAAGTCACAATTGATGGAGACAGTGGCTTCGGTCAGGTCGTGTTGGTGGAACCTGTAACAGTTCGCACCATTCCCACTAAGTTTTCCGAATACAAGTTGGAGCGGGAGCGCATGCGTAGTAGGCAAGTGGAACTCCTGCAAAACCTGGCCTATGACGGTCACAGTGAAAGAGAACGCAAAGAACAGGCCCAAGTAGATTTGCAGGCGTTTATTAAGAAAATTAGTCGGGAGACTGAGATTGAGAACCTGTTAAAAGCCCAGGGTTACTTGGATGCATTAGTACTTCTAGACCAGGAGGCCATCACTGTAGTCGTTCCTGTAACATTAGTGAGGGAAGAAGCGGCTCGTATTGGTGAGTTGGTACATCGCCTAACAGGAGTAAGACTTGAGAGAATAACCATCGTGGATGAAACCATCGGTGTGTAGCTCTTTTGTAAGCCTCAGCAGTCTGAGGCTTATTTTTTGGAGGAGAAAAATCGGAACTAGCGAACTAATCTAGATGCGATAAGAAAGAGGTGTACTATCAGTCATGGAATTTCAGCAGATCAAGGACTTAATCTCGCTAGTCGATTCTACCGACATTACGGATTTCGAAATAGAAAATAAGGGTTGTCGCATCCGCATCCGTAAAGAACGGAAAGAGACGAATCCTGTGCCCAGTCAGCGCGTGGAACAGCTGACCTTAGAGCCAGTGGTATCAACCCCTGAGCAGGTAGTTGAAACGTATGAAGGCTTGGTGGCAGTAACCGCCCCTATGGTCGGCACATTTTACCGCTCTCCGGCACCAGATGCTGAACCCTTTGTCCAAGTGGGAGAAGCAATTACCCAAGGCCAGATCCTGTACATCATCGAGGCTATGAAAATGATGAACGAAATAGAGTCTGAAGTAAAGGGAGTTGTCAAACAAATCCTGGTGGAAAACGGTGAACCGGTGGAATATGGACAGCCCCTGTTGTTGATTGATCCGAAGGCCTAGGAGGTGCCCTATGTTGCGTAGAATACTCGTCGCGAACAGGGGAGAAATAGCCTTGCGCATCATCCGGGCCTGTCGCGAGTTAAATATCGAGACCATTGCCGTTTATTCCGAAGCAGATCGAGAGTCTCTCCATACGAAGTGGGCTGATAGGGCTGTCTGCATTGGTCCCGCAGCTTCCCAAAGAAGCTATCTTAACGCCCAGAATATTTTGGCTGCGGCCATCACCCACGGCGCGGACGCTGTTCATCCCGGTTATGGTTACTTAAGTGAGAGCCCCCTTTTTGCAGAGATGTGCGAGGCGCATAATCTTGTTTTTATTGGTCCCTCTGCAGAACATATTGAACTTTTGGGCGATAAAGCCAGGGCTAAAGCCACCATGAGGGAGGCCGGGGTGCCAGTTGTTCCTGGGAGCCGAGGTTCTATTCGTGATGAAACAGAATTGGTGCGAATCGCTGAAGAGGTTGGCTACCCTGTCATGATTAAAGCTAGCGCGGGAGGGGGCGGTAAGGGTATGCGTCTGGCCCGGGATCGGGGAGAGCTGCTCAAAGGTTATGACACCGCCCGAGCCGAAGCGGCGGCAGCGTTCAACAACGACGCCATCTATCTAGAGAAGTTTGTTGAAGCTCCTAGGCACATAGAGATACAGCTTTTTGGAGATAACTTTGGCAACATAGTCCATTTTGGTGAAAGGGAGTGCTCCTTGCAGCGACGTCACCAGAAGCTCATTGAGGAAAGCCCTTCCGCTGTAGTTGACGATAGGTTGCGGGCTGAAATGGGTCGTGTGGCCGTCTTGGGGGCCGCGGCTGTCAATTATCGTAACGCGGGTACTATGGAATTCTTGTTGGATGCATCTGGTAACTTCTACTTCATGGAGATGAACACACGCATTCAGGTAGAGCACCCGGTGACAGAAATGGTCTATGGAATAGATCTGATTAAGGAGCAGATTCGCGTGGCGTCAGGAGAGTTCCTGGGATATGACCAAACGGACATTAGTCCAATGGGACACGCCATAGAGTGCCGTATCAATGCCGAAGCGGTGCAGGTGAACTCCAGGCCATCACCTGGCCTGATTCGCAAGCTGTTTGTTCCAGGTGGATACGGGATTCGCTGGGATAGCCATGTCTATCAAGGTTACACAATCCCTCCTTTTTATGACTCCATGTTCGCTAAACTCATTGCCTGGGGAGCGGATCGGGATGAGGCTATTGAACGCATGAAACGAGCCCTGGACGAACTGACCGTGGAGGGAATCGACACGTCTATTCCCTTTCATCGAGTGATGATACGGGATGCTCAATTTCGTGAGGCACAGTTTTCTACCGACTTTCTTGAACGGTGGTTGAACCAAACGGAATTGTCGAACAAGGAATAGTTTGGTATAATACCCTCAGGAGGTGTTAGAAAGATGTCGGAAACCGAACGACGTAGCGAATTAGGCGAACTGAAAATTGCCAATGATGTTGTGGGAATTATCGCTGGCTTGGCCGCCGTTGAAGTTCCGGGCGTAGCCGGAATGAGCGGAGGAATAGCAGGTGGTATCGCCGAAATGCTTGGACACCGCAACTTATCGAAAGGCGTTAAGGTCGACGTAGGAGAACACGAATGTGTTGTCGATTTATTTTTGATCATTGAATACGGCTACAGTATCCCTGAAGTAGCTCAACAGATTCAAGAGAACGTAAAGAGGACGATTGAAGTCATGACAGGCCTCGATGTAATGGAAGTCAACCTACATGTGTTGGGTGTGCAATTTCCTCAAGAGAAAAAGGGTGAAGAGACGCCAGTGCCCGCACCTAGGGGGAAATAACATGATCCTACTTGACCGCATCTTGCTGGGAATTACTGCCTTGGTTTTGGCTGTTCTTGCAGGATTCTTATTATCGACCATTTGGGGCAGTACCTTTGTGGTTACTTGGCTGGGATCAGCGAGTCTGCCCGTTGACGGTAGTATTGTAGTATTGATTCTAGTGCTCTTAGCCATTTACATCGTAGTGCTCATCACCAGGTACGAAAGGAAAAAATTCATCGTCTACCCCAGGGAACTAGGGGAAGTGAAGATCAGCACCGCCTGTGTAGAAAGCCTTATTGTGGAAGCCGCGGAGCAAATTCCTGGGTTAGCAGAAGTTCGGGCTTTATTTACCGATGTGGTGGGCCCTAAAGTGACTCTTAGAGTAGTTGTCTACCCTGACTACAATCTTTCCCAGCTGTCCGAAGAGTTGCAGGAGAGTGTCAGAGCCTATGTGGAAAAAACTGTTGGGATCGTAATTCAGGAAGTTCAAGTGTTTGTCGATGGAATCAACAAGAATTCCGCGGAGACTGACGCTAATCTTGATCAACTAGTCTAAAGAGGTGGGGTGCTAGTATGAAGGAAAAGCTGCTGGAGATACTCAGTGCTCATTTAGGGAAAATTCTCGGTTCCATCATGGGTCTCCTAGTGGGTTGGATCATCATCGCTTTTGGCATACTCAAAGGTCTTTTTGTGGTGCTTTGCATTGTAATAGGGTTTCTCCTAGGTTCATACCTGGATTCGCCAGGAAGTGGTGGCGATTTTACCAGTCGATTTTCGAGGTGATCTTGGTTGAGTAGAAGACTAGCACGTCAGGTTGCTTTTCAGACTCTTTTTCAAATTGATTTAGGCAAGAGTGATATGGAATCGGCCTTGGCACAGAGGCTCGAGGATGTTGCCTTGAGCCCCGAGAACGAGGTCTATGTGAAAACCGTGGTACGAGGGGTCCATCAGCAGATTGCTGCCTTAGACTCGCAAATTGGCACGATTTCTAAGGCATGGGAGGTACATCGCCTCGGTTTTATTGATCGCAGTATCCTTAGGCTAGCCATCTACGAGATTGTGTTCATGGACGAGATCCCAGTAGGGGTAGCTGTTAATGAGGCTGTGGAGTTGGCTAAAGAGTTTGGCGACGATGAATCTCCTAGGTTCATTAACGGTCTTTTGGGCACGGTGGTTCGAGATGGGGAATTTCGATGAAGGTATTTTTCGGTATCGATACGAGTAGCTATACTACGTCAATGTGTCTCCTTGGCGAGGATGGAAACATTAAAGCTGATGAGCGAAAAATCTTGCAGGTGGCTTCTGGTTCGCGGGGTTTGCGACAATCGGAAGCCTTATTTCAACATATCCAGAATATCCCGTCTATCACCTCAAAACTGACTCTCCCCTTGGAGGGACATGAACTTGTGTCTATTGGTGTTTCGGAAAAACCGCGTCCGCAGGAGGATTCCTACATGCCAGTCTTTCTGCCCGGGTCTTGCTTAGCAGAGGCCTTAGGCCATTTGCTTGCTATACCCTGCCACAAACTCTCGCACCAGGAAAGCCACATCTGGAGCGGGATTGCCAGTGCCAAAGGCCCGGGAGCCCCAGATTTCTTGGCCATTCACTTATCGGGAGGTACCACAGAACTGACCGCGGTCAGGCGCGATTTGATCACCAATCGCCTTGAAATTGAGCTCTTAGGCGGTACCCTGGACCTCCACGCGGGACAGTTTGTCGATCGTCTTGGCGTCAAGATGGGCTTACCGTTTCCAGCTGGCCCTTCTTTAGAGAAACTAGCACACTTGTCCACCGAGAGTCTACCGGTGCCAACATTTCATCGTGACGGAATGGTGAGCTTTTCTGGACCCTTAACAGCCTTAGAGAAAATGATGGCAAATGTGCGGCCTGAGGTTGCCGCACGGGCTTGTTTTACGAGTATTGCTCGCACCTTGGTGAAGTGGATTCGATGGGCCGAGAAAAAAGGCGCCAGCCGCGAGCTTCTGGTGGTGGGCGGGGTGGCGGCTAACCAGATTATTCGCCAGGCCTTGCGGCAAGGATTGCCCAACTGGAAGCTCTACTTTGCCGCACCTGTCTATAGCGTGGATAACGCCTATGGGGCTGCTTTTTTTAGTGCCCTGGCTTCTGGATTTTTATCCCAAGGGATAAGCCAAGGAGGCGGATCACTTTGATACAACCCATTTCTGTCAGTGAACTAACGAAACAGATCAACTTTGCCCTTTCCAGCCCCGAATTTCAGAGTATCGCCGTGGAAGGAGAAATTTCTAACTTTGTTCACCACCGTTCGGGGCACATGTATTTCTCCTTGAAGGATGCCCACAGCAGAATCAAGGCGGTCATGTTTCGAGGCCGCAACCAGCGCTTGGGCTTTCTTCCCAAGAATGGAGACACCCTAATTGCAGTGGGTTCCCTGGGAGTCTATGAACCAAACGGCGAATACCAGCTCTATGTAGATTTGCTCCTTCCCCAGGGAATCGGCGATCTACATCTGGCCTTTGAACAATTGAAGGAGAAACTTGAACGAGAAGGTCTTTTTGACGCCACAAGAAAACGTGCGTTGCCTGCCTTACCCGAAAGAGTTGGAGTGATTACATCCCCTTCAGGCGCAGCTCTTCGAGATATTCTAAACGTTCTTATTCGGCGCTATCCGGGAGTGCGAGTCTTGGTCTTTCCTGCCCTGGTGCAGGGTGAGGGCGCACCAGCAAGCTTGCTTGAGGCTCTATCCCTGGCTCAGCAGACCGATGTGGACGTTTTGATTATGGGTAGGGGGGGCGGTTCCTTCGAGGAACTCTCAGCTTTTAACGACGAAGCTCTAGCTCGGGCCATTGCCCAATCCTCAGTACCCGTCGTCTCTGCTTGTGGCCATGAGACAGACTTTACAATTGCCGATTTCGTGGCTGATTTAAGGGCTCCTACGCCCTCGGCGGCAGCGGAGATGGTGGTACCTCTGCAAGAAGACTTGTTGAGGACTGTATCCTCACTACAAAACCGGATGGTCGGCTCCTTAGAGCGGAAAATCCAATCGGATCGCCGTTACTTGAAGCGGTTGAGCCAAAGCCCTATTTTGCAGACGCCCGAGCATCATGTTCATCAGCTGAGGCAGCGCCTCGATGAGCTGTGGACAGGCCTTGGACGCTATCATCGTCACGTTGTAGTGTTGAAACGAGGGAAACTTGGAAGTGTGGCGGGCAAGCTTGAAACCTTAAGTCCCCTCCAGACACTGGCCCGTGGTTATGCCATCTGCCAGAATGGGAAAGGTGAGATCCTTCGCCAGGCCCACGATGTTTCGCCTGGTGAAGCGGTTCATATTACATTGCACGAAGGGTCCTTAACCTGCATGGTAGAAGGGAGACACACATGAGTGAACTTAAATTTGAGGAGGCCCTAGCTCGTTTGGAGGAAATTGTACGCAGCCTCGAACAAGGTGAGGCGGTCTTGGACGAAGCCTTGGTTCTCTTCGAAGAAGGTGTGAAACTGGCTCGATTCTGTAACGAAAAGCTTGATCAAGCTGAAGCCAAGATTGAGGTCATGATGAATGATGGTCAGATCGAGACATTCGAGGTGAAGGAATCGTGAAGAAGTTGGTCCTGGAAGTCGAAGCAATCTTAGAACAGGCGCTCCCACCTGCCAGGGCAGTTCCTGAAATACTCCATGAATCCATGCGTTATTCCACCCTTGGCGGCGGTAAGCGTCTCAGGGCCTTACTAGCCATGGCAGCCTGCGCGGCAGTGGGTGGCGATTTGAGAAATACCTCTGGCCTTGTGGCCGCAATAGAAATGATTCATGCCTATTCTCTGATTCATGATGATTTACCCTGCATGGATGATGACGATCTGAGACGCGGGAAACTCACGAACCACATTGTCTATGGCGAGGCGGTAGCAGTACTCGCTGGAGATGCACTTTTAACCGAAGCCTTTGCAGAATTGGCCAGAATGCCTGAGAAGTATGGTGTTTCACATGAGATAACTGTTGCCGTCATTCTGGAAGTAGCTGAGGGAGCAGGATCCCAAGGCATGGTGGGGGGACAAGTTGTGGACATTTCCGGTCAATACCGGGAACTCGATGAACACACCCTGCGTTACATTCATGATCATAAAACAGGCGCCCTTTTCAAAGCAGCCCTCAGGGGAGGTGCCCTCCTAGGTGGTGCCAACGAGGAACAACTAAGCCAGATCACTCGGTTTGCGGAGAATTTTGGCTTGGCCTTCCAGATCACCGACGACATCCTTGATGAAACAGGTCAAGCCGAACAACTCGGTAAAGCTGTCAGGACAGATCAGCGTCTAGGAAAACAGACCTATCCACGTCTCTATGGTCTAGACAAGTCGCGGGAGATGGCAGAGCGCTGCGTTAAGGAGTGTCACGAAGCGCTGCGTAGTTTTTCTGACCAAGCTGGATTATTAAGGGAATTAGCAACCTTTATCATCCAGCGCGACCATTAGGTTACTTGCACACAATTAAGCACCTATGATATAATAAAGCCAACCTAAAGGGGAATGGCGCAGTATTCTAGTCGTCAACCTTGTTCTTGAAAACGGGCCTAAAAATCCGTTAAGGGCACATCGATGAAGTCTTTGGTGGTGGCTTTCGACGCCCAGTCGGGGGTTGCTGCTGAGGGTTAAGGATGGGGGGCGATCTGCAAGGGCATGTAGGCGTTGACCCTCTATCCACGGAGACCCATAACTGTGGAAACATGGAGAACGTGTTTTTACGGCTTGGGATTAAACCTGCACGCGATACGTATTTGAAGCCAAATTGTACATCAGTGTTGGGTGCAGTGTAGCCTGTCTTGAGTGGTGTTCGGGGGATAGTGGTTTCTAGGCAATATTCTCTTGGCCAGGGAGTGTTGTTGTCCCATTTCAACAAATGGGGAACCCTTGAAACCTTCACTGCAAAAGAGACTAAAGAATCAGGATTGGTGTTGGGGAAAACCCCTAGACTGTTTCTTATTTGAGATGGTGGAGTGGGGATTACGGTGTGGTCTAAGTGGTAATCCAGCCTCGGCTGTGGTGACAAGCGAAGGGATCGAAAAGGGAAACCGCCAGTGTCGGTGACGGACTGGTCGATCCTTGGGAAAACCTGCTGGACCTAAGCCACAATCTTTACTCACTTCACTGCCATTTTCCTCGGTATTTTGCTGAATACTTCGGTATTCTGCTGAATACTTCGGTATACTTCGTATTCAGCTTGGAGTTTTCGTCAAACATCCACCACGAAAGGGAGCAGATTAAAGAGCTCATGCAGAGACGTTGGAGGAAAGTATTTACACTAACCATTGCTACATTTTTGGTATCGTTGGCGTTTAATTTGGGTAGTAACAGCGTATTGTCGTTTGTGCCTGTGACATTAGGCTTGGTGTTACTACTTTTTATTATCTCAGTCGGAGTCATCTTTGATATTGTGGGAGTATCGGCCACAGCGGGCGAGGAGGCCCCCTTTCACGCGATGGCCTCCAATCGTGTACCAGGCGCAAAACAGGCAATTTGGCTTGTGCGTAATGCCGACTCCGTCTCCACCTTCTGTAATGATCTCATTGGGGACGTGGCGGGCACTTTAAGTGGTGCCGTTGGCGTAGCCATTGTCTTTAACTTGGGAAGTCTTTCGGCAGGACTTGGGGAGACGTTAGCCAATACTTTTATGGTAGCATTAATTGCCGCTCTGACAGTAGGTGGAAAATCCATGGGTAAGAATTTTGCCATCTCGAATTCCACAGCAATTTTGATTATCGTAGGGCGTCTTCTGTATTCCATGGAGCGAATTGGTATCCGGTTTGGCTCCACTACGGCAAAAAATAAAAAGAGGTAAATATAATGCGTGGTAATTGGCTTGATCGTATTAATTCGCCAGAGGATATAAGAAAACTTGATGTACATAGCCTTGAGCTTTTAGCCAAAGAGATACGAACTCGTATTATTTCCACCGTGGAGGAAACCGGTGGGCATCTTGGCGCTAACTTGGGAGTCGTGGAATTGACTCTGGCCCTGCATTCTGTGCTTTCGACGCCGAGGGACAAGATCATCTGGGATGTAGGTCACCAGTGCTATACGCATAAACTCATAACTGGGCGCAAGGAGCAGTTCCATACGCTCCGCCAGTGGGAAGGCCTTTCAGGATTTCCCCTTCCACAAGAGAGCGAGTATGATCACTTCGGGGTAGGACATAGTTCTACCTCTATTTCCGCGGCAGCTGGTATGGCCATTGCCCGGGATCTAAAAGGGGAGGACCATAGGGTTGTAGCGGTGATCGGCGATGGAGCCCTCACAGGTGGAATGGCTTTTGAGGCTCTGTGCCACATTGGTTCCTTGGGCAAGGACCTTGTGGTGATCCTAAATGACAATGCCATGTCCATCACCAACAATGTTGGCGCCTTAAGTGATTACCTCGGCCGCATTCGTTCTGATAGCACTTTATATAAGGCCCGGGAGGACCTCGCGCTCTTTCTGCGCAAAGTACCCCTTGTGGGTAAGCCTCTAGCCCACGTAGCCCATAAATTCAAGATTACGCTCAAGAACATGTTGCCTGGTCAGCTGTTTGAAGATCTTGGTTTTGCCTATTTGGGGCCCTTTGACGGACATGATATCTCCCGCTTGCAGAAGGCAATTCGCGCAGGTGTTGAACGAGGCGGACCAGTCCTTCTTCATGTCTATACCCAAAAAGGACGGGGACATGCCTTAGCAGAAGAGAATCCCCAGCGTTATCACGGTGTGGGTCCCCTTAGGGTTGTTAGTAACAGCAAGCGGACGACATTGTCCTTCAGCGAAGCTTTTGGAAAGACGGTCTCAGCTTTGGCGGAAGACAACGAGAAGATCGTGGCCATAACGGCCGCTATGGCTGATGGAACTGGATTGGGTGGATTCGCCAAACGCTTTCCAAACCGATTTTTCGATGTGGGAATTGCAGAACAACATGCCCTTACTTTAGCAGGAGGAATGGCAAGAGAAGGATTGCGCCCGGTTGTGGCTATCTACTCCACGTTCTTGCAGCGAGGTTATGATCAGATCATCCATGATTTGGCGCTCCAGAATCTTCCTGTTGTGATTGGTGTAGATAGGGCTGGTGTCGTTGGGGACGATGGTCCCACACATCATGGGGCTTTTGACATTAGCTTCCTGCGTGCTATCCCAAACATGACAATTCTAGCACCTCGGACGGGGAGCGAGCTTACATCCATGCTAACCTGGGCGTTAGAGCAGTCTAATCCGGTGGCTATTCGCTACCCTAGGGGTGATGCAGGCACGTGCTATCAAGGGCCCGCCTTTGACCCACGAGTACCTATTCCCGCTTCCATTGTAAAGAATGGCCAGGACGCGGTTATTTTCGCTCTTGGCCCTATGGTCGACATAGCCCTAGAGGCAGCGCGCCTTCTGGAACCGGAGTTAAGTTGCGGGGTCGTTAATATCCGTTCCATAAAGCCTTTGGATGACAGCCTATTGCGACGCCTAGCTAGTGGCAAGAAATGTGTGCTCACCATGGAAGATCATGTCCTCGCGGGAGGGTTTGGCAGCAGTGTTCTCGAACTTCTTCGCGAGGAGTCGGAAGTGAAAATCGAGTGTATTGGCTATCCTGATGCCTTTGTACCTCAGGGAAGCATTGAGCGCCTCCATGAGGAATATGGTTTGAGTGTACAGCATGTGGTGCGGACCATCAGAAAGCTCCTACCTGGACGCCCCCTAAAGGCTGTAGCCAGAGAGGAACAATAAGAATCATGCGTCTAGATCGAGTCTTGGTGGAGCGAGGTCTTGCCCCTTCCAGACAGCGTGCTAAGGAGCTCATTTGTCAAGGACAGGTCATTGTGGATGGGGAACAAAGTATAAAACCCAGTGCAAGTGTACCTTCTGAGGCGACAATCCAAGTTTTGGGCTTGCCTTTCGCCTATCCTAGTAGGGCGGGACTGAAGTTGGAAAGGGCGCTGAAGGTCTTTGACATCGATGTGAAGGATAAGGTGGCCCTTGATGTGGGTGCATCAACAGGGGGCTTCACCAGCTGCCTGCTGAAGGCGGGAGCGCGGCTGGTTATCGCTGTAGATGTGGGGCAGGACCAGTTGGTTGAGGAGCTGAGATGTGACCCTAGAGTCAAGGTCTTCGAAAAAACGAACATTCGGGACCTGACCTCCAGTCAAGTGCCTTCATTGGCTGACTTAGCTACAGTGGATGTATCCTTCATATCTCTAACCAAGGTGTTGCCAGCTGTCCACGCTTTGCTTACCGCCATAGGCGAGGTGGTAGCCTTAGTGAAGCCCCAGTTTGAAACGGAAGGCGTGGGCTTAAATAAGCACGGAATAATTCAAGACCAACGCGTCCATTTGACGTATCTACCTCCCTTAATTAACCAATTACAGGGAGATAATTTTGGTCTTTTGGGTTTTGACGTCTCCCCAATTCGTGGTGGAAAAGGGAATATTGAGTACTTGGCCCATTTTCGACTAGGTACCCAAACCTATGACGCCGGGGATTTGGTCGCAAGCGTCATTCGGAATTTCTGGAATGGGTAGTATTAGAAAGGAAGGGTGGATTATGAATATTGGCATCATACCACACACCGGCAAGCCTGTAGCCATGGACCTTACGGAGGAGTTGGTCAACTTTCTCGACAAGCGTGGCGTGGGCTATAAAGTGGTCACTTCCCCTTCTTTGGACAATGTGTCTGAGTTTGACATTGTCATCGTCTTAGGAGGCGATGGAACACTGTTGAATGCGGCTCGCCTTACTAGCCAAGTCCAGGTGCCAGTTTTTGGGGTCAACGTAGGTCATCTAGGCTTTTTGACAGAGGTGGAGACAGAGGGTCTTTTTCCTGCCATGGAGAAACTCTTGGCAGGTGAGTACAGTCTTGAAGAAAGAATGCTCATCACTGCTTCTGTTAATCGTAGTGGCGAGGAGATCGGCCGCTATGTAGCCCTAAATGATTTTGTGATAACCAGAGGTACATTTGCTCGCATTATTGATCTTAGCATTTTCGTGGATGAGCAACATGTTACGGATTATTCGGCAGACGGGGTCATCGTTTCAACTCCCACAGGATCCACAGCTTATTCGCTCAGCGCCGGCGGACCCATTATTGAACCGTTGTTGGAGTGCGTTTGTATCACTCCCATTTGCGCCCATTCGCTGGCGGCGCGATCTGTTGTGACTAGTGCTGAGGCTGAAGTTAGCGTGCACTTGAATGGAGTCAGCGAGGAAGTCATGTTCACCATTGATGGTCAACATGGGTTTCCCCTCAAAACCGGGGACCATGTTACGATAAACAAAGCCGCGAAACCAGCCGCCTTTGTGAAACTCAGTGGGCGAGGGTTTTTTCAGGTATTACATAGTAGGCTAAGCATGCCTCAGACGTGGGGTGGTAATCATGAAGAATAGCAGGCAGAGTAAGATTTTGGCTATTGTTGCTGAACAAGACGTGGAGACCCAGGAAGAGTTGATGGATCTTCTGCAGCTTGAGGGGCATCAAGTGACACAGGCTACCATTTCGAGGGATATCAAAGAATTGCGATTGGTGAAGGTTCCCGATGGTCAGGGTGGCGCTAAATACTCAATCCAAACCAATGTTACACGGGGCGATTTAATCCGCCGGGCGAGGCGCATTTTCGAGGACTATGTGCGTAGTGTGGATTTCAGCGGTCCGTTGATCATGATCAAGACCTATCCTGGAGGTGCACATGCTGTGGCTGCGATCATAGATGAACTGGATTGGCCAGAGATGATTGGCAGTATTGCTGGCGACGACTCCATCTTGATTTTAACCTACGCAAAAGATCCCAAACCAAGCAAACCCACTGGTCCCACAGGGGCGCTTTTTGCTAGAATTCAAGATTTGATAAAGGGGTGAGCCTGTGCTGAATGAGTTGCAGATACGCAATTTTGCGCTAATCGAGGAGTTAGAATTGTCGTTCTATTCTGGATTTAGCGTCCTAAGTGGTGAGACAGGAGCTGGGAAGTCCATCATTATTGATGCTCTCAGTCTGCTTCTTGGGGCGAGGGCTTCCTCGGAGATGATTCGAACCGGTGCAGATAGTACTCGAGTTTCAGGTAGCTTCTCGCACAACAGGATCTCTAGACGCCTAGTGACGGAATGGGGGATGCTCGAAGGGGACGAACTCATCATCATCCGGGAGATAAATCTAAGTGGGCGCAACAAATGCTGGATTAACGGACGCCTCGCTACCGTGGGTCAATTAGCGGAGCTTGGGTCCTGCCTCGTGGATATTGTCGGGCAGCACGACAGCCAAAGTCTGCTGGATCCCCACGGGCATGCTACACTCCTGGATATCTATGGGGGACCAGAGCATCTAGCCTTGCTAAGCAAGGTCAATGAACTTGCCACCCAGTGGTCTGACCTGCGATCCGAGCTGAATCGACTTCATAGAGATGAGCGGGAGAGAAATCGCCGCATCGATCTTCTCTCCTTCCAAGTGGAGGAGATCAAAAAGGCGGCTTTGCAACCAGAAGAAGATGAGAATTTGACAGTAGAGCGATCTCGCCTGGCAAACTTGGATCGAATTCGCCAAGCTCTCCACTATGTCTTGGATGTGATGGGGGAGACCTATGACGAGCGAGAGTCCCTGTTACACAGCTTATCGACGATGGAGGCGGAGCTTCGCCGTGCCTCAGTCCTAGATTCGGCCCTTCAACCATTAACCCAGCGCTACACTGCGCTTTCTTTGGAGCTTCACGATGTCTATGGAGAATTCCGCGACTATCTGGATGGCCTCCCCGCGGACTCTGGACGACTCAATGAGATAGAGTCGCGTTTGAACCTCATTGACGGTCTCAAACGCAAGTATGGTAGCACCGTAGAAGAGATTCACGTGTACCTTAAGGAAGCAGAACAAGAACTGGCCGCGCTGGAAAATGCCACAATGCGGGCAGATGGCTTAGAAGACGAGAGCCGGAAGCTTTATGAAATGTGGCTTCAAGAGGCAGCGGCCCTCACCGAGAGTCGGAACAGAGTGAGCCTTAGCCTGGAAAAGCAGATTGAACGAGAACTAGCCGATTTGTCTATGGGAAAAACAAAATTCAAGGTGCGTTTTACACCTAAGACCACCGAATCTGCAGTACCTGGCGGACAGGAAGAGCTTGAATTCATGATGGCGCCGAATGTGGGCGAGGAGTTAAAACCTTTGGCAAAAATTGCTTCTGGCGGAGAACTATCCCGAGTGATGCTGGCAGTGAAGGCCATTCTGATCGAAGCCGAGCACACGCCCACAGTGATTTTTGACGAAATCGATGCTGGAATTGGGGGACGAACGGCGGTAAGCCTAGGCGAGAAACTGCGTTCTCTCAGTGAGGTTCGTCAGGTGCTCTGTGTCACACACTTGCCGGTCGTTGCTAGTTTTGGTACCCACCACTATTCTGTTCAAAAGCATTCCCAGGGGGAGCGTACAGTAGTAAGTGTGCACTTACTCCAGCAAGATGAACGGGTGGAAGAATTAAGTCGCATGCTTGGTGGGTCAACCGATCAGCCCGTCACCTTTGAACATGCCCGGGAACTACTGAAAAGAACGGGTTTCGCATCGTCGTAGGTCTGTTATTCTGCCAGCTAGTTCCTTCAATATCATAACAGTTCACAGGGTAACCTACACTCATGAAGCAAATGTGAGGGGGTAGGTGGCTTTGTGAGGAAAGTCTTGCTCCGTGTGGGGCTGACACTTATTTTAGTATGTCTCTTAGCTTTGGCTACAGTTCCGTATTGGGTTCAAGCAGTGGGGATTCCCGGAGAACTGAAGGTGTTTCCAGGGATGGAGCTCTCCCTAGACCTAAAACCGCCCTTTAGGATCAAGGACCAAGCAGGCTTCGAGGTGACTGGACTTTTTGATACGGAGAACTTAGGAACTAGCGTTTACAGAGTAAATCTATTCGGGTGGTTGCCTCTGACGGAGGTCATCGTCGATGTTGTACCTCTGGTGCGGGTCTTCCCGGGAGGGCAGTCCATTGGGGTTTTGCTGAGCGCAGAGGGGTTGATGATTGCCGAACTAGGCGCCGTAGTGGACTTTGACGGGGTAGAGCATTATCCGGCTAGGGACGCCGGGATTCAACCAGGGGATATTCTCCTTTCTATAGAAGGATATACCTTGCGCCGACCAGAACACGTAAGTCAACTCATCAATTCTCTCGCTGAAGAGAAAAGAGTATTGGAAGTTGTCGTGCTCCGTAGTAATCGTACTCTCACCCTGAAGGTTGAACCAATTGCGTCAAGCATCTTCGGGCAACAGACTCCAACGTACTTGCTAGGTATTTACTTAGAAGATCCTGCCGCGGGCGTTGGGACCATGAGCTTTTACGATAAAGATACGGGACGTTTTGGTGCCTTGGGCCATATGATCACAGATAGTAGGGGACGACCAATGACCATCGCTAAGGGGAGCATTGTAGAGGCTACAATTGATAGCATTCGTTACGGTAGCAAAGGGTCTCCCGGAGAAAAAGTGGGGTTTTTCAACGGCGATCAAGATGTAATGGGCATCATTGATTCCAATACCAGTTTTGGAATTTTCGGTCAACTGGAAGGGACGGTTCCCCAGAGCGCCTTTGCAGAGCCGGTACCCGTTGCCTTTGCCCATCAAGTGAGGCTAGGGCCTGCCGAAATCTATACTGTGCTACAAGGAAGCCGCATCGAGCGCTTTGCTGTAGAGATTGTCAAGGTGGCAAATCAAACGAGGCCTGGAGAAAAAGGCATGGTGATTGAGGTCACCGATGAACGTCTTCTGAGGGAAACAGGCGGAATTATCCAGGGGATGTCAGGTAGCCCTATTTTGCAAAATGGCATGTTGGTGGGTGCTATAACCCATGTATTTGTCAATAACCCCACAAAAGGATATGGCAGCTTTGCCCAATGGATGGTCTATGAGGCAGGGCTGGGGCAGGTTCAGGAAATTCCCGCGAAACAATCGGTTTCGCGGGAAGGTTTTTTTTTACATGTAGAGAAAGACTTTATTACGATAGCTGATAGTATAGCTTAGAAAAGATTGTGGTGAGGTGGGGAGATTAATGGAAGCAAGAACGCTTGTTCTAGGAGTCATCGGATCTGATGTGCATGCGGTCGGTAATAAGATCTTGGAGATTTCCTTTAAAGAAGCAGGGTTTACTGTGGTCAATTTAGGGGTATTGGTTTCGCAGAAAGAATTTGTGGAAGCCGCTGTGGAGACCAACGCAGATGCAATCATGGTGTCCTCTTTGTACGGACATGGTGAAATCGATGTGAGGGGACTTAGAGAAGCCTTGATTGAGGCCGGGATCGGCGATATTTTGATGTATATCGGTGGTTACTTAGTTGTAGGAAGCCAAGAGTGGTCTGAAGTTGAGACGAAATTCAAGCAATTGGGATTTGACCGAGTCTATCCTCCAAGTACATTACCAGAAGACTTCATTCCAGCTTTGAAGGACGATCTCGGTATGTAATGGGGGGGTTCGATGAAAGACGTTAAGGTCCTAGTTGACATCGGTAGTACGTTCACGAAGGTAACAGCAGTGGATATTGAAAAGCGGGAAATCCAATCCCAATCGAGCGCACCCACAACACCTACAGACGTGAGTGTAGGTCTGCAGAACGCCCTCGAAGGGCTGAAATTGACCAGTGGGGCGTTGAAACCAGCCCAGGTACTGGCTTGTTCCAGCGCTGCAGGGGGACTGCGCATGGTGGCCATCGGTTTGGTTGAAGACCTAACGGCCAAAGCCGCCAAACAAGCAGCGTTAGGGGCTGGTGCCAGGGTTCTGAAAACTTTTTCGTTTCAGTTGACGGAGGAAGACCGAGCCGAGATAACCCATCTGAATCCTGACATCATTCTTCTAGCAGGCGGCACCGATGGTGGTAATGCAGAAAATATTCTCCATAACGCTAAGGTGTTAGCATCATTACCAAAGCCAGTTCCCGTAGTCGTCGCCGGTAATCGCTCCGTCGCTCAGGAGGTCGCGCAGAGCTTTCCTGAATCTTTTAGTACATACATCGCAGCGAATGTTATGCCCCAGATCGGTAAACTCCAGGTTGAACCTGCCCGAGAAGCAATTCGACAAGTGTTTATGGAGAAGATCATCTACGCCAAAGGATTGACCAAGGCCAGTCGTCTGATTGATGGGATTTTTATGCCCACTCCGGCAGCAGTTTTGCGCGCCGGTCAGTTATTGAGTGAGGGAACTACTATCACCAAAGGGTGGGGTGATTGCCTCATCGTTGATGTGGGCGGAGCGACAACGGATGTTCATTCTCTTGGAGATGGCATGCCCACCAAGGCCGGTGTGGTGATGCGGGGATTGCCAGAACCTTTTGCCAAGCGTACCGTAGAAGGGGATTTAGGAGTGCGGGTTAGCGTGGTTTCGTTAATGGAAGCGGTGAGCTCACGGGTTCTAGCTCAAGATACGGGGTGGTCTGAGGAGCGGGTTGAAAGCAGAATTCGAGCTCTGAACGATCAGCCAGAGACACTACCTCAAAACCCAGAAGAAGTGTTATTCGACCAAGTCCTAGGACATCAGGCTGTGAAACTTGGTGTGGGTAGACATGTGGGGCGCCTATCGGAACTCTATACCCCTTCTGGACTCGTCTGGATTCAAGATGGCAAGGACCTCTCTAAGTTGAAGAGGGTCATTGGCACGGGTGGAGTTTTAATTAACAGCGGTGATCCATTGGTCATGCTTGAAGGAGCAAGGCAGGAAGGGACGTCCGTTTTGGAACTTAGGCCAGAAAGCCCAAATTACTTCTTGGACGGGGAGTATATTCTAGCTGCCATGGGATTACTCGCCCAGGAGCACCCCGAGGTGGCTTTGACTGTGTTGAAGAATTCTCTAAGCGAACACGAGCTTACAAGGAGGGACAAATAGTTGGCGGAGCAGATTACGCACGACATGTTGGATTGGAACGAGTTACAGGAAGAAAGGAAGGCGGTATTAGCCGGCTGGCCTACAGGCCAGGACGTAGATTTGGACGAAGCGGTTCAGTTTCACAGCAGGCTACCACAAGAGCTGAACTTCGGTACGCGTCTTGTCCAAGCTAAGGAACAAGGTCAAACTTTAGCCCAGCCGCGAGCGGGTGTGGCCGACTTAAACAGTCATCGAGAACTGTTGCTTTTCCTGCAGGAAGAGGGTGGCGCAGACTTACTACCTACCACCATTGATTCCTACACCAGGCAAAACCGCTATGAAGAAGCAGAAAAAGGATTAGCCGAGAGCGTTCTAGAGGGTCGATCGTTACTCAACGGCTTTCCCGCTGTAAACCATGGTGTGGCCAATTGTCGCCGCCTTGTGGAGGATCTCTCTGTTCCGGTCCAGGTACGTCACGGTACCCCAGATGCTCGTCTGTTGGCAGAAATCACTCTGGCTGCAGGCTTTACCGCTTACGAGGGAGGCGGGCTTTCGTATAATATTCCCTATGCTAAGCGGGTACCCCTCGAACAGAGTATTCTCGATTGGCAATATGTGGATCGACTCGTAGGGTACTACCAAGAACGCGGTATCACCATCAACCGTGAACCCTTTGGTCCGTTAACTGGAACTCTGGTATCCCCCTGTATTTCCCATAGTGTAGCGGTTATTGAGGCAATATTGGCAGCAAAGCAAGGTGTAAGAAATATTACCGTTGGTTATGGTCAATGTGGGAACTTAACCCAGGATGTGGCGGCTTTACAGACACTGACCATGTTAGCCGAGGAATACCTGCGGTCGGAGAACTTCTACGATGTGGAGATTACCACTGTCTTCCATCAATGGATGGGAGGTTTTCCAGCTGACGAAGCCAAGGCCTTTGGTGTTATTTCTCTTGGGGGCATGACGGCTGCCTTGGGCAAGGCAACGAAAGTGATTGTCAAGACGACCCATGAAGCCTTAGGGATTCCAACCAAGGAGGCTAACGCTCAAGGTATTCGGGCCACGAAGCAGGTTCTTAACATGCTTTCGGACCAAGTCTACCCCGAAAATCCCCTCTTGGCTGAAGAACGGGAGATCATTCTCCAGGAAACCCGCCTGATTCTAGATAGGACTCTAGAACTAGGGGAGGGCGACTGGGCACAAGGGGCGGTTCGAGCCTTTGCGGCGGGAGTGATTGACGTGCCCTTCGCACCGAGTTCGTTCAATGCAGGACGAACCATGCCTGCCCGTGATAATGAAGGCGCCGTGCGTTTCTTGTCCTGGGGCAACCTGCCCTTTACCAAGGACATTCAAGACTTTCACCGTGCCAAACTAGCAGAACGGGGTAAAGCAGAGGAGCGGACCCCGAATTTTCAGATGGTCATCGATGATATTTACGCCATTGGTCAAGGCAGATTGATTGGCCGTCCTCGTTAGGATAGGAGATGATGAGTTTGACCGAACTTAGAATTTTGTCCCCCACTGCGATTTTGGGGTATGGTTTTCCCCTGTCATCCTTTCAGGCTGGGTTAGACCGTGACCCCCACGTGATTGCAGTGGATGCGGGTTCCACTGATCCAGGACCCTATTATCTGGGGGCAGGGAAGTCTTTTACACAGCGTTCTGCGGTAAAGAGGGATCTGCGATATCTAATTGACGCAGCTTTGACACGCAAGATCCCCCTAATCATCGGTACGGCCGGTGGCAGTGGTGCCAAACCCCATGTGGATTGGAATCTGGCCATCGTTGAAGAGATCCTTTCCGAGCTCAAACTAACAGCTCAGCTCGGGGTTATTTACAGCGACATTGATCGTGACTTTCTGATCGAGGAGCTGAAACGTGGGCGGGTTGAATCCCTAGGACCGGTAGATGACTTGACAGAGGAAGATATCTTGGCTTCAACCCATCTTGTGGCTCAAATGGGTTTGGAACCCATTATGCAAGCCCTCGAAGATGGGGCTGAGATCATTTTGGCAGGGCGGGCCTATGACCCCACTGTTTTTGCCGCTTTGCCAGTTCTCAAGGGCTACGATATGGCTTTGGCCTTGCACATGGGTAAGATTTTGGAGTGTGCCGCCATTGCCGCCAACCCCGGTAGTGGGAGCGATTGCCTCATGGGGACCTTAACCAAGGACTCGTTTATACTAGAAGCACTGAATCCTGAACGGGAGTGCACAAGGCTTTCTGTGGCTGCCCACACTCTCTATGAAAAAAGCAATCCCTATTCTCTACCAGGACCCGGTGGCGGCTTGGATCTACACCAGACCACATTTGAGCAATTACCAGGTGGAAGGGTTAAGGTTGCGGGGACCAAGTATGTTCCCACAGAGGGCTATTTCTTGAAACTCGAGGGAGCAAGTCTCATTGGTTACCGTACGATTAGTATCGCCGGTGTTAGAGATCCCATCATGATCAGTCAAATTGACGAGGTAATCGCAAGGGTCAAGGAAAGGGTCGCTGATAACTTCCAAGAGCTTAAGGACTATCAGTTACATGTGCACTGTTATGGCAAGAATGGAGTGATGGGCTTGCTAGAGCCACATCCTGTGCCAGCCCATGAGTTAGGTTTGGTCATTGAGGCCGTGGCCTCGACCCAGGAGATTGCAGACACAATCTGTAGCTTCGCCCGTTCTACGATGCTCCACTACGGGTATCCTGGCCGTAAATCCACTGCAGGTAATTTGGCGTTTCCCTATTCGCCTTCCGATGTGTCAGCTGGAGCCGTTTATAAATTCAGTGTCTACCATCTACTGAAGGTAGATGATCCAAAGAGTCTATTTCCAGTGAAGATGGGGAGGAGCGGACTATGAGATATGTGAAAGATGTTGCTTTGGTAGTTCGTAGCAAGAACGCCGGTCCCTATGAGTTGACCTTCGACTTAATGTTTCCAGACGCAGATATCTACAATGAGGTTAGAAACAGCATAACCGCAGAAAAGATCGCTGCATTGTATCGCATTGATGAGAGTCAAGTGTTGTCCATCATCCATTTTGCCCCGGCCTATGCGGTGAAGATTACGATTGTACGTCCTCGCCCTTCTGGTAACTTGGGAGAAACAGATGTTTATGGTGCACAACAACATACACCACTATTCGAATTAACATATTAATTAAGGAGTGTGCAAATTGAGGATTAAGGATGTTGTATTGTCAAAAGGGCTTACAGGTTTTTACTTTGATGACCAAAAGGCCATTCGCCAAGGAGACTATGTAGAAAATGGTTTGGGCTATGATGGAGAACCCATGACGCCAGGTTTTACTAAAATTCGTCAAGCAGGAGAGAGTGTATCTGTTCAGTTGATCTTAGGGGACGGCCAGGTGGCCTACGGTGATTGTGCAGCCGTACAGTATTCAGGGGCCGGTGGAAGAGATCCACTTTTCTTAGCGGATGACTATATTCCTCTGATCGAGAAATACGTTGTACCTGTTTTAACCGGTAAAGAGCTTTCATCGTTCCGCTCTTTGGCAGAAGAGGTTGACCAAATCAAAGACGAACATGGAAAACCTCTACATACTGCTATTCGCTACGGTGTTACCCAGGCCATTCTTGATGCCGTGGCCCGTGCTCAGCATCTAACAATGGTGGAAGTTATTGTCAACGAATATGAGTTGGAACTCATTCCAGAACCTGTCTTGATCTTTGCACAGACCGGCGATGACCGCAAACTTAATGCCGATCGCATGATTATTAAACACGTTGATGTCTTACCGCATGGTCTTTTTAATAATGTAAATAAGCTGGGCAAGAACGGCGAACTGCTGAAAGAATACCTGTTGTGGCTCAAAGGCAGAGTCGCGGAGGTAAGAGTAGACCCTAACTATCTACCCGACTTTCATGTTGACGTCTACGGTACCATCGGCCAGGCTTTCAATAATGATGTGGAGAAAATGGGTGAATATGTCAGGGAACTGACCGAGCTGGTAGCACCCCATGCTCTGGCTATTGAAGGTCCAGTTGACTGTGACTCCAAAGCGGAGCAAATTAAGCTCATGGCTGAATTAACTTCTTATGTGGATGAAAGAAATATTCCCTGTAAATTTGTGGCCGATGAATGGTGTAACACATTGGCTGACATCAAAGAATTCACCGATGCTAAAGCGGGTCATATGATCCAAATTAAGGCCCCGGATCTTGGAGGAATTAATAACTCCGTGGAAGCCGTGCTGTATTGTCAAGAAAATGGCACGATTCCCTATTTAGGCGGTACCTGTAATGAGACAGAACGGTCTGCACAAATTACGGTACAAGTAGCGCTTGCTACAAGACCACGGCAAATCCTCTCGAAACCCGGAATGGGTGTGGATGAGGGTCTGTCCATTTGCACAAATGAGATGAATCGTGTTGTCGCTTTACTGAAAAGAAAATAAGGTAGGGGATGGATTTTGAGGGTCATTCAGTACGCAGATATTGTTACCCAGATTAAGGCGCTTTGTTTAGACGCAAACTGTAATTTACCGCTAGATGTCTGGGAAGCCCTAGTCAAGGCTCAAAAGGACGAAGCATCACCCCTTGGGCGAAATGTTCTGGACACAATTCTTGAGAATGCCCAAATAGCCAGAGAAAAGCGTATGCCTCTGTGTCAAGACACTGGTATGGTCGTTGTCTTTGCCGAGGTAGGCCAAGATGTGCATATTCAAGGGGGATTACTCAGTGACGCCGTAGACGAAGGGGTGAGACAGGCGTACAAAGAAGGCTATTTTCGCATGAGTGTGGTGGGAGATCCCCTTGAGCGTGTGAACACGAAAGACAATACCCCTGCTGTACTCCATGTTTCTTTAGTGGCAGGAGACAAACTCCGTCTCATCGTGGCACCTAAGGGCTTCGGCAGTGAGAACATGTCTCGCCTAGCAATGCTGAAACCAGCCCAAGGTGTTCAGGGGATCAAGGAATTTGTGGTGAAAGCGGTCAGTGAAGCCGGGGGCAACCCGTGCCCACCCATCATTATTGGGGTTGGAATCGGAGGGACCATGGAAAAAGCAGCTCTGTTGGCAAAACGAGCAGTGCTCCGTGAGATTGGTTCCGAGCATCCTAAACCACATGTGGCTCAGCTCGAGGCAGAACTCTTGGAATTGGTGAATAAGACAGGGGTAGGGCCACAAGGCTTTGGAGGCACTCAAACAGCCCTGGCCTTGTTTGTTGACACCTACCCCACACACATTGCGGGGTTGCCAGTGGCAGTCAACATCAACTGTCATGTGGCACGGCATGTGGAGGCGATTCTCTAATGTATTACACTACGTTGGTAAAGGCATCGTATTATGCTCCTAGGGGCAGGCACCGTCTGATGCATCTGGGTATGCTCATTTCCCAGAGATACTTGCATGCAGAGGATCGATTGATTGGTATTATGGGTGATGCAGGAGCGGGTAAGTCCCTCATTATTCGGGGCATGTTTCCGGGCTTAGTCCTCACCAACGATGATGACGGCGTCAATGTTCGTCCCCTTCCTGTCTTGGATGATGCAGAAAATGAGTTTTTTCGAACACACACGTATCATCTAGACGTGCGTTTTGAGATGGCCTTTACCCAACTGTGGGAACTGGCTGACGCTGTAAAAAAGGCGGTTTCTGCAGGGCGTCGCGTAGTGGTGGAGCATTTCGAGCTCTTGTATCCACTTCTGAACATCAATGCTGAACTGCTCATTGGAATTGGGGAAGAAGTGGTGGTTACAGTTCCAACCCTGTTTGGACCTTTTCCATCGGAGATAGCTGAAGAAGCATACCAATCCCTGGTTTACCGCAAGATGGCCCATAGCGCCGAAGATCTCACTGGTATTGTCTTTGAACAGATGGGTTTTGAACCCCCTACATTCCATAGTGATGTCCGGCGCGGTTTTGTGATTGAGTTTACACGCAAACCAGAAGTAGATCTTGCTGAAGTGGAACGGCGTGTCTTGGACTATATTGATCAGGATATACCTATCAGTGCCTACAACGATCAGACAATCCTCATGGGCCAGGAAAGACTGGAATGCACGGGGCCAAGGATTCACATGTCATCTACAGGGAAGATTGAACGATTCCGCTTGGAGAAGAATTTTCACTACTCACCGATCACAAAGACCTTTTTGTTAGCTGGTCGGGTAGGTTGACGTCATGATACGCATCCTTCAACTTGATGGTGATGCTTTGTTTCTTCAGGCCATGGACGATTACTGTAGCAGGCTCAGTGATGTTGACTATCAAGGGGTCGCAAGCGCAACAGCCTTTCTGCAGTCCTTCGGCGGGGAGGTGCCTGATGTTATTTTATTGGACATCGATCTACAGCCTAAGGGAGGCCTAGCGGTTCTAGAGAGGATTCGGGTAAGGTTCTCATCGGATGAGGTTAAAGTGATTGTGCTAGCTACCGAGGCAGCGTCTGAGCAAGCCTTAAGCCATACGGTCCGTTTGGGGGCGGATTATTTTATCCAGCGGCCTGTGGATTTAGTTGTCTTGGAGAAGAGGATTAGGCAGTTGGTGAAGTATCCTGAGCCCGGGCCGTCTGGGGAGTTGACTCGGCGGCAAGTTCAGGAGATTTGCACACGCTACTTTGACCGAATGGGCGTACCTCCCCATTACAAGGGATATCGCTATCTCATGGAAGGAATATGGCTTGCATCATTGCATCTCTCCTGGCTGAGTTCTGTTACGCAGACTTTGTATCCAGCTATCGGCCAACATTTTGAAGTGAATGGCTCCCAGGTGGAGCGTGCTATGCGTTACGCCCTTGATGTAACTTGGGAGAAGGGAAATGTGGAACAGCTCTACAATTTCTTCCCTTATGTTAGCGAGAATAAGGGTAAACCGACCAATTCCGCTTTCATTGCCAAAATGGTTGATTTGGTTAGTTTAGAAGCCAGCCGAGGTGGCTAAATGTACCCCCAACAAGGCATACTAGAAGAGACGGTAACTACCGTCTCTTTTTGCTTGACCTAGGGGGGCTCCGGTATGCAGGGTAAAGTCAGATTGGGAAAGCGCACAAAAGAACTGGCTATAGTATTGCAGCCTCGGGAAATTGCAGTGATCGCCCACGAAGATCTGGACGCTGTAGGTGCTGCTGGTCTCATTGAGGCCGGGGCCCTAGCTGTCATTAATGCCTGTTGTTCCCTTACTTGTCGCTACCCCAATTTGGGACCCAGGTTGCTTTCTGAACACAAACTGCCCCTCTTGGATAATGTCGGGGACGAAATCTTCCATATCCTAAAGGACGGCGATGTTGTAGAAATCCAGGGACGGAAAGTGTTGCGGGACGGGGAGGTTGTTGCCGTGGGCACGGTCGTTACTGACTATGTTATTGTGGAACGGGAAAGATTCGCCAAACTAAATTTGGCCAATGAGTTAGATCGTTTCGTCACCAATACCCTTGATCATGCCGTAAAGGAAAAAGCAGTGATTCTGGGAGACATTGCCTTTCCTGACATGGCATGGGATTTGCGTGGAAAGCCTGTGGTGGTCGTGGTGCGTGGTATTGGCTATAGGGAAGACTTGCGCGTACTCGGTGCCTTCATTCAAGAGGGCAGACCAATCTTAGTTGGAGTAGATGGCGGGGCAGACGCCCTCTTATCCTCAGGTTATAGACCCCACATCATCATCGGTGATATGGATAGCGTAAGTGATACCGCTCTCCGTTCAGGCGCCCAACTCATCGCCCATGCCTACCCTGATGGGCGATGCCCAAGCCGAGAACGTCTTGAACGTTTGGGTGTCCCGTTTCACGTGGTCCCCGCGCCAGGTACAAGTGAAGACTTGGGGCTCCTCTTGGCTCATGCTCAAGGGGCAGAGCTCATTGTCTTAGTTGGTTCCCATTCCAACATGATAGATTTTCTCGAAAAGGGGCGCCCCGGAATGGCATCAACTTTCTTGACGCGTCTCAAGATAGGGCCTATTCTTCTTGACGCCAAGAAGGTAAGCGAGCTGTATCGCTCGAGTAGTCCCCTGAATATCGTACCGGTTATCTTGGTAGCCCTCATTCCTATCTTGATTTTCATGGGTTTGGCTTCGCCTTGGCGGCACTACTTACGCCTTTTCTGGCTGCAATTACGTCTTATAGCGGGGTGGCTCTAGATGAATTTTGGTTTTCGATACCACGTTGCCTCCTTAGTAGCTGTTTTTTTCTCTTTGATCCTAGGGATCTTAATCGGTGGCGCCCTATTTCCTGACCATATCTTAGTGGACGAACAGGCAACGCTCATTAGTGAACTTGAGGAACGTTTTCGAGAGGTCCACGCAAATCTTGCCCAGGTTCAAGGTGAATTGGATGTGTCGAACCAGGCCTGGGGGCAAGTATTGGATACTATTTCCAAGGACATGCTAGAGGCGAGGACTGTTGTCTTCGTGGACGTGGATAAAACGCGAGTCGCGCCCCTAGCCCAGCTCCTCAAGTTCGCGGGAGCAGAAGTGCAGGAGGTAGGGGCAGCCTATTTGTCTGAGGTCACATCTAGAGAAGATGTTGTTTTCGTGTTTCCATTGGTGGAAGATACACTCTCAGAAGAGATGTTCATGGTCTTGGGTGAACTAGCGACAGCTAGCGCCAGCTTGGCCTTTATTTGGGACATGAAAAGTAAGCCCGCCCTGAGCGATCTTCCCCCGAGTCTTATGGTGGATAGCATAGATACACCAATGGGACAACTGGCATTCATCATAGGATTAGCCCGAGGAAGTCAAGGTCACTATGGGAGACAAAAGGATGCCCAGGGGCTTTTTCCATGAGGGTTGTAGCATTGATTCCAGCTTTCAACGAGGCAGAGACTATCGTGCAAACCCTTGCTGCAGTTGCGGACTTACAGCTTGTGGACGAGATCGTTGTAATTGATGATGGGTCTACAGATGATACCTTCGTCCTAGCCTCAGGTTGTTCTTTGGGCAAGAAAGTGACAGTCCTGCGTTTAAAGGCAAATCGGGGTAAGGGAGGCGCTCTAAACTATGGACGGCTAAATGCCTCGGGCGATGCCTATCTGTTATTAGATGCTGATTTGGGCCCCACAGCCATTTTAGCTGGAGCGCTTTTGGAACCGATTTTAACGGAGGAAGCGGACATGACGATAGCACACTTAGGTACGAAGCAGAGTTCATCGAGTAGGAAAATGGGATTTGGTATCGTTCGCCGCACGGCAAGTCTTGGTGTGAGACTACTAACGGGTCATGAGGTTCTTAATCCACTCTCTGGACAGCGAGTGATGACAGCTGAAGTTCTCGAAGCTGTAGGAGATTTCTTTGAAGGATTTGGAGTGGAGGTGGCGCTAACGGTAGGGGCGTTGCATCACGGTTTTAGGCTCACTGAGATTCCTTTGGCCATGAAACACCGAGCCCTTGGTCGAGGTCTCGGGGGTCTATGGCATAGAGGACGCCAATTCATACAAGTACTTAGTGCCCTATGGCATTGTTGGAGAAGGGGATGGCACTTATGATGTGGTGGGCTATATCAGGGTTTCTGTCTTATGGGGCAGTACCACTTCTGCTGCCCATCTTCGCAGGTCAGCTTCGAAAAAACTATCTAGGAGAAGCGGTTCCCACGGGTCTTGGCGTAGCCTTCGTCCTACCAAGTGCTTTGGTTATGGTAGCCCGCTCGGGAACGGAGGAGTATGCAACCCTTTTCGCCCTAGTGCTGTTATCTTTCGCATTACTGGGACTTATGGACGATGCCTATGGTGAGCACTCAAGAAAGGGTTTTCGAGGCCATTTAGGAAGCAGAAATGCATCCACAGGGGCCCTCAAAGCCTGGGGAGGCATGGCGGCCTCTCTAGCCATAGTTTGGCAGCTCAGTACCGATTGGTTTCAGCTTCTTCTTAATGGTGCTATTATAGCCCTCCTAGCAAATCTACTGAACTTATTGGACCTGCGTCCGGGACGTGCAGGGAAGACTTTCCTGATCCTCGGGTTTGTATTTTTTCTTTTAGAACCACAAGTCTTAGGTCCCCTCTTTGGTCTACTGTGGGCAGTGGGGGGGTTTTTGTCCTGGGATCTCAGACGTGTTGTTATGATGGGCGATGTGGGATCAAATTCCTTAGGAGCAGTCCTCGGCCTTGCTAGCGTCATCTTGTTTCCTCTTCATGGCAAGGTAATTCTGGTTCTCATCCTTGTAGTTCTAAATGCCCTCTCAGAAAAGGTTTCCTTTTCCAGAGTGATTGAGTCCAACCGGTTTTTGCGCTACCTAGATCAACTTGGACGCTGAAGGAAAAGTGAGTTCGTTGTGGAATAATGAAGCACAATACAATCGGGGAGAAGGATAATGCGTAACATACTCTTAGTCTTGGGGGCTTTGCTTTTGTTTTTTTCCATCGGCAGGGCGAACTCCCTTCCAACCTATACCGTCAAGCCTGGGGATACCCTCTATGAGATTTCCCTGGACCATGGTATTTCCTGGAAGGAACTGGCGGATTTAAACAAGATTAAAGATCCCGCTACCATGCAGGTGGGTACCCAATTGCGGTTGCCTGCCCATGCCCAACCGCAGATTCTGCGTTCCGATGAGACCATCGTCAACATCACTGCCAAAGAAAAGGAGATATTGATTCGCTTAGTGTCCGCGGAGGCGAGGGGCGAGTCTTTGGAAGGGCAGATAGCGGTGGCCGCGGTAATCTTAAACAGAGTGCAAAGTAGCAGGTTCCCCGATACCGTGTGGGAGGTCATGCACCAACCGGGACAGTTTACACCCATCGAAAGAAATGACCTGCCACAGACCGTCGGCGATACTTGCGCCGAGGCCGTGGAAAGAGCTCTGCATGGCGAAGACCCCACCGGTGGAGCTTTGTTCTTCTACAATCCTCAAGCGACACAGGCTGCAGATTATTGGGCTACGAAGCCGGTGATCAAAAAGATCGGGAATCATAACTTCACACTCTAGGTAATAGAATTACCAGGGGTGATGTTATGCGGGTTTTCGTTATCAGGATCAAATGGTGGTACGTGTTCATGCTACTCGTGTTAGGTTTCGTGAGCCTTGTACCGCAGGTGCGAGAACCACTCATTGTCAGTGTCACGTCCCGAGGCCGGCTGGTTCCCATTTACAGCGTGAAGACGTCAGCAAATAGGGTCGCCATCTCCTTTGATGCTACCTGGGGTACGGAACTAACCGATGAGATTCTGGACATCTTAGATAGCCATGGGATAACGACAACTTTCTTTTTAGCAGGATATTGGGTAGAGAAACATCCGGACTATGTAGTGAAAATTGCAGAGGCTGGTCATGAAATCGGCAATCATAGCTACTCTCATCCCCATATGAACACACTGAGCGAACAGGGTATTAGCTATGAATTGCAGAAAAACGCAGACTTAATCAGGGACTTAACCGGTCAGTGCACCTCCCTCTTTCGCCCGCCTTTTGGAGAGTATAATAACCAAGTGATATCAGTGGCATCTGCCCTAGGATACCACACCATCCAGTGGTCCGTGGACTCGCTGGACTGGAAGAACCTCACGAGTAACCAGATCTATGATCGCGTGATGGGACAGGTCAAACCTGGAGCCATCGTGCTTTTTCACAATGCAGCCCCTGGAACCCCCGGGGCTATTCGCCGTCTGATCCCGGACTTATTAGCCCAGGGCTATGAAATTCTTCCCATCTCTCATTTGCTGCACAAAGGAGACTTTTATATTGACCATGCTGGAACCCAGTATCCTAGAAAAGGGGGTAGTTGAGCGTGATTATTACAAAGCGGGGAATTGTTCTGATTGCACTTGTCTTCCTAATTTTTGCCCTGGGGCTCTTAGGGCCAGGATTGTATAAAACGGCCCAGCGCACCCTGTATGGTGTGAAGACTGGAGTCACCTTAGAAGGCCAGTTAGTCCAAGGCCTTTTGGAGCAGGAATTGTATGATGTGGTAGCCAGCTTAGCAGAAGCATCCTATGTGGAGGCTAGCAATGCAAGCTGCAATTGGCAAACCGGGGAGATTACAGCCGAGATCGTAGGACAACTGGTGGATGTGAAGGGCACGGTGGATGCGCTTTTGGCTGCTCCTGCCCAATCTAAAGTGGACTTAGTCACCGTCCTTATCCTACCCTCCATAACCAGTGCTCACTTTGAAGCCATTTATCGGGGTCCCACTACGGAGCCTAGGGTAGCCCTTATGATCAATGTGGACTGGGGGGATGAGTTTATCCCAGGAATGCTCGAGGTTTTTGCCCACTATGGGGTGAGTGCGACTTGGTTTCCTACCGGTCGCTGGGCTAAGGCGTCGCCTAGCTTAGCCAAGACGATTGCCCAGGCGGGCCATGAAATTGGAAATCATGGAGGTTGGCATGGTTCGGCCAGCGGAATGAGCCGGACGGAAACCGCCAGGCTCATTCAGGAAGGAGAAGACTTAATTCTAGAAGCCACAGGTCAACGCCCGCAGGTCTTCGCACCTCCCTCAGGAGATTTCAACCAACAGACCGTGGCTGTAGCGGCCGAGTTAGGCTACAAAACAGTGCTGTGGACAGTGGATACGGTGGATTGGCAGAGACCTGCTCCCACAGTGATCATAGATCGGGTCAAGGCGAAGATAGTCAATGGAGCCCTTGTCCTGATGCATCCCACAAAGCCCACTTTAGAAGCACTTCCGGTCATTTTGGACTACCTTGTGCAAAGGGGATTCCAAAGCGTGACCGTGACAGAGCTTCTCGCTGATTAGTGGCCTAAAAGAGTGTCCAGATATCAGAGTCTTCCTGTCCTAGGTCTCGTAGGGCCAGGCCCCCTAGGTTGTACTCTTTGACCAAGTCTAGCTTGTACTTCACACTGTAGCGATTTTCAAACCACACTTCGCGTCCAGCACCATATTGAAAATATGGTGCTTTGGAGTTTGTATCCCACTTGACACTGGCACCTTCTCGGGCTGCTAGTTCTAGGACCTCTTGATGGGAAAGGGCCGAAGGGATGCCAGTTCTAGACCAGTGGAGACCGCCTGTGGAGACAGCAAGAATGATCTTGTCGGGATGCACAAGATGGGTAATCTCTTGGAGCATGGCTTCCATCTCGGCGATGGATGTCAGAGGCCCAGATTGTTGGTCTGTAGATGCTCTAGCACTTTCCAATACGATATAGTCCACCGCACGTGCGGCGGCTTTGTACTCAATGGTTGCATCCCAGGGGAGAGCGACCATTGTTTTTAGTCCTTTTTGGCGCAGTCGAGTTGCTAATTGTCCCAGAAACTCAAAGAGCTGGGGTTGTTCTTCACCGGGAACATAGTCTATATCGACTAAGACCCCCTTTAGACCCCATTCTTCTAAGGTGTCTTGCAATTGGCTAAGACTGTTCGCCTGAAGATAGGACGTACTTAAAAGACGTGACGGGCTAGAACCTACATGGACGTGGGCGTAGGTATCCATCTCTTGATTGCCAGCAAAATACAGGCTGCGACCCATTTCTTCTGGGTCAAAGTCAGCGATAAGTCCCCCGTAACTATCGAGCTTCCAGCCTAAGGGAGCCATACTAGTGAGTTTCGTTCCATTTTCGAGGAGGCTCTCATAGGCTTGCTCTCCACCGGGATAAAACCCAAGGAACGTATGTTCAACCTCTTTGCGCTCAACACGTTCGATGGAGACGGCATACTCAGGGATCCAACCTTCAATGCCTATGCGGGGACGAATCTTATACCAGTTCTCTACTTGGTCCAAAATGGTAATCGTAGTATTCCTGGTTACCGTTCCTAGTGGCTTTCCATCGGATGCAGGACTGTGACGGACAGTCACTCGGTCAGCTGTAACCGTGCCTGTCTGCCCTAGGACCACGTAAGATTGTTGCGTCATGGGCGGATCTATGGGATGAATTGGCTGTCCCTGAGCTCCGCTTAGTAGATTCGTGAGATAGAATAGAATGGACAATATTGCTGCAATGATGCCTTGGTTCACATGGATCCCCCCTTTCTGGTCTGATGAATCTATGGTATCATATTGATATGGAAAAATCAGTGGAAAGAAAAGTACGTCTTGGTCCATTTGCCCAGTCGTATTGGAGGATAGAATGTATCAACGAACCGTCTTGCCTAACGGAATAAGAATCATTACAGAATATATTCCCTATATACGCTCAGTCACCCTCGGAGCATGGTTTGAGGTGGGAAGCCGTCATGAAACACAGCATGAATGGGGGATTTCCCACTTTATTGAGCATATGATGTTTAAAGGTACACGAAATTATTCCGCCCGGGATATCGCTGAAGTCATGGATAAGCGGGGAGGCTACCTCAATGCTTTTACCGGCAAGGAACAAACCTGCTATTACTTCAAGGTCTTAGATGAGCATTATGGCACTGCATCTGAGCTTTTGCAGCAAATGCTACTGTACTCTTTATTTTCCCCTGCAGATGTGGCCAAAGAAAAGAATGTAGTTCTCGAGGAGCTTCGCATGTACGAAGACTCTCCTGAAGAGCTGGTCCATGATCTCTTTGCTAATATCCTGTGGCCCGAGGATCCCCTGGGTCGAAACATAATAGGGTCCCATGAAACGATTAGCGGGTTTACTCCCGAGATGATCAGGGAGTATATGAAAAAGCACTATACTGGTGATCGCTTGGTCATTGCTAGTGCTGGTAATATCAGCCACAAACAGGTGGTAGACACCTTCGGAGCCGCCTTTGATTTTTTACCACAAGGGTCCATGCCCCAGCTAGCCAAGGCAAATCACCGGTCGCAACAGGGGTGTTTCCAGGACAAGGATATAGAGCAGGTTCATCTATGTCTTGGGGGACCGGCCCTATGCCGTCATGACCAGCGACGCTATGCCCTCTCCCTCTTAGATACTATGATCGGTGGAGGCGTGAGCTCCCTGCTTTTCCAGGAGCTTCGAGAAGAACGGGGTTTGGTCTATAACACCTATTCGTTCACCTCTCTCTTCGATGACGCTGGTGCTTATGGTGTGTATGCCGGTTTTGGCCCCCAGAACTGGGCCCAGGTGTGGGACGTGCTCTATAAACTATTTCAGGGGATCCCCAAGCTGATCACGCCTGAGATGTTAGAAAGAGCTAAGGGTCAAATGAAGGGTAGCTTGGTGTTATCCTTAGAGAGTACCAGCAATCGCATGACGCGCTTGGTCAAGGGCGAGATGGACGAAGGAGGGATTACCACTACCGAGGAGACCATGAGCCACATCGATCAAGTGAAGTATGAAGACTTGATGGAATTGGCCAGGCTTGTATACAATCCCCAGAACTGGAGTTGGGTAGGGCTTGGGCCAAGGAATCTGATTAAGGAGGAAAGGTATGGCAGAGGAGATGTTGAGGGAGATATTCCGCTTACAGAAACAGTTTGATGACGCTGTAGCCACACACAGGGGTCTTGATTACAGTCCCGATGTATGGATTCAAAAGGAAGTGCTAGCCATCATTTCCGAGTTGAGTGAAATTTTAGATGAAGTGAACTTCAAATGGTGGAAGGACCCCAAAGAGATAAATCACGAGAAGCTCACGGAGGAAATTGTCGATGTATTGCATTTTTTCGTGAGCATGTGTATAAAAGCAGGCATAGGCCCTGAGGAGCTCTATCAGGCTTACATTCGTAAGAACCGGGAGAACTTCGCTCGTCAAGAAGGTGCAACTGACAGGGAAGGGTATGCTTGGAAGAAATAGTCGGTTGTGATATAATCTAAATACTCCGCGCCCAGGGAGATGTCCAAAGGAGATGTTCTTTTTGTACATGCGCGGGGTTTTTTCTGTCCTTGTTTGGTTGCTTTTCTGTTCCAGCTCGGTCCAGGCAGCCCACTTCGGTGGCGAGCTCACCGCCACAGTAGGAATGGATGGAGCTAGTTCAGCCCTAACCTTCGACCTGGCGAAGGATCTGTCCTGGTGTCGCTTGAAATGGGGATTCGACGCGGACATTGGAATGTCTAGCTCTCTGCGGACCAATATCGCTACACGCTGGGAAGTTGCACTTCCAGTCACCTCAAAGGTTCAGGTCCTGTTGAATCACAACCAGGACCACTTCACTTCATCGGATATCTTTCGGATCATCAACAAGAACAACTACACCGCGGAAAGCTATTCTACCTCGTTCCAAACCGAACAGCTTAGAGTCGGCTTCTTAAGACAGATCCTTTTCAGAAACAGGGATGTTGTGGATGCCGTATTTGCCCAGAGTAACCTCAACATAGGTGGCCTTTCTTTAACAGGTATGCAGATGCGGTTTGCAGGTATTTCGGAAAGTGGAACCGCGGACGTTTTTCAGGGCGAAGGAAGACTCGGTGCCTTTGATGTGGTGGGAGCTAGGGGATGGCAAAGCGATTCCAAGGGCGAAGAGAGTCAAGGGTGGGTCTTTGAGCTAAAGAAGGAGGGCGATGGGCCCACGGGGTGTTTCGTTGTCCAGCGGATTGACCCTGGTTTTCTTAGCCCCTTGGCCATGACTAATAGATACACTCCCGATCGTCAGGGGTGGAAGCTTGAATTACTCACTGAGCATAATGGGCTTCAACTTGGTTTCAATATCAGACGGCATAAAAATGTGGAGGGAACCAGAGATTACAAGCAACTTTCCTGGAAACTCGATGCTAAAGACAAGCATACTAGGGTAGAGTGGCGCATTCAACCAACGCCTGCTTTTATCATCAGCTATGACAGGGGAGGTAGTCTCTTCCAGCTAGATGCTTTAAACAGTACTCTCCGTACTGACTTGAAGGTTTGGGATACGGCTGTAAGTTTCAGACTGGACGCAGCGCGCTCTATTGCCCGTTTGGAGTGTAGGTTTGGGCGAGTTCTAGAGTGGCGCGTAATCACAAAATACGATTTTCTACTTCACCGTTCACATTATTCTATTCTCATTCGGCATAGTGGTGGGGACACAGCCCACCACCTTCAGTTGGAGATCGGTCAGTATGATCGGGGTAATATGAACGCGGGTTTTAACAATCCAGGAAGCTTCTGCATATCATGGGCATGGAAGTTCTAGTGGCTCTTGTTGCCACATATGTTGAGCCGAGGTGGAGTGAGGTGGGGTAGAAGTATGCGTTATTCAGAGTTGTCGGGCAAAGAGATCATCTGCATTGACCAAGGGATCAGGCTTGGAGTGGTGGATCATACGGATCTGATCATTAATCTGCGTAGCGGCGAAGTAGAGTCCATCGTGATTCCCTATGGTCATCGCTGGTTTAAGCCCAAGCTCATTGTGATTCCTTGGCGGGGCATCAAAAAGATAGGGCGAGATTTGATTATCGTTGATTTAACCACGGCTAAAGATTACGCGGATGTGATGAAAAAAATCGAGGAGAAACCGCGGAGAATGTCGTTTTTCTAGGTTTGGAGCAGTAAACCTGCCCTCCGAATCCAAGAGGCAAGGTACTTTTTTCAACCGTCTTCTTCGTGGGAATAAGCCCCCTTTTATTGGGTAAGCTAGTTTCAAGAAATGAAAGGGGGAATTCTTTTGTCGACTGTCATTGGTGTTTTTCGTGACATTAATACTGCCGAAGACGCAGTGAAGGCTCTGAGAAATAAAGGGTTTAGAGATAACGAAATCTCCATCCTAGCTAAAGACAGCCAGGGTCAGGGTAAGGGTCAGCGTCAGGGTATGTCTCGAGATATGGAAACTGGCTCGGACTTCGGCGGCGCCGATTCCATTGCTGATGGAACCACATGGGGCGGGGCACTAGGTGGAGTAGCAGGGCTTTTAGCCGGGGTTGGGGCATTGGCCATACCGGGAATAGGTCCCATTGTGGCCGCAGGTCCACTGGCTGGAGTGTTATCTGGAGCCGTTACGGGGGGGGTAGCGGGAGGATTAATCGACCTCGGTATCCCTGAGGAGAGAGGACGCCAATACGAGCAAAATCTGAAACAAGGCGGTATACTTGCAGTCATTGAGACGAGCGAGGATAAGGTAAACGACGCCAGTTCTATTCTCCGGCAAAATGGGGCTAAAGATGTGGAATCCCATGGCGGAGGAGAGAGTACCAACTAGATCTATCTGAAGAGGCTACCAAGGAGGTGGCCTTTTTTCTTGTCTGCACCTTGGCAGGAATGTCTGAAGTCGATATCGAATGGACTGCAATGGCGAAGGAGGGGAAATGCATGCGAGTTGTGGTAAATGGAGCGGCTGGCAAAATGGGAAGCGAAGTGTGCAAAGCGGTACACAGCTCCCCTGACCTGCATTTGGTGGGGGGCGTGGATCCCACGGGGCGAGGGCTGTTAACAGGTGTAAGAACTTTTACAGATCTTGAGGAAGCACTAGAGATCACCTCTACTGATGTTGTGGTTGATTTTACCACTCCCGAAGTTGTTCGTCTGAGCATGGAGACATGTCTGGCACACAATGTTCCCATGGTTATCGGTACGACAGGTCTCAGTGCTACAGAAATGAAGGAGTGGCAGGTCAGGGCTCTTCAGGAAAATTGGAAGGCCATTATTGCGCCTAATTTCGCCATTGGTGCCGTTCTCATGATGAAATACGCCCAAGAGGCAGTGGCGTTTTTTGAACATGCCGAGATTATTGAATACCATCATGCACAAAAACTGGACGCCCCCTCAGGAACAGCCTTGCGAACCCGAAGACTTATGCTGGAAGTGCATGACAAGGAGATCCCCATTCATAGCGTGCGGTTGCCCGGATTGGTAGCGCATCAGGAGGTAATTTTAGGGTTACCCGGGCAGACACTCACGATTCGTCATGACTCTAACAATCGCGAAAGCTTTATGCCAGGGGTTTTACTGGCTATTCGGCAACTTCCCAACATTAGGGGAGTCGTCATAGGACTAGAACACATTCTTTTCACCGACATATAGTACTAGTGAGTTCGGTGAGGAGGGTTTGTCATGGCTAGTCAACTTGCAGGTATACCCCTGACAATGCTCGGTTGTGATGAACGCGAAGTTGGTCTGGCTGAAGCCTTAGTTGACCTGGGTGTAGACCTACGCCTCGTGGGTTTTCCTAGGGCTGGTTCCCTAAAAAGGGCTTTACATTTTGAAGAACCCGCAGAAGCGGTTCGCGGCACGCGGGCAGTAATTGCCCCCATGAGCAACACTGATGCTGAGGGATGGATCACAGCAAACATAGGAACAAAGGACATGCCGATTCATTTGGCTCAGGTTATTCCTTTGATTCCAAGTCAAACACCACTGCTGATTGGGGTTGCTAAACCCTTGATTCGAGGGTTGGCCACCCAATATGGGCTGGTGCTAGTTGAAATGGCTGAGATTGATGAGATAGCGGTGCTAAATTCCATACCTACGGCTGAAGGTGCCATTCAGGTGGCAATGGAAAACACTGCGATTACGATTCATAAATCCCGTTGCCTCGTCCTTGGCCTGGGGCGCTGTGGAACTACGTTGGCGCAATCTCTCGTCGGTCTTGGAGCCCATGTCACGGCAAGTTCGCGCTCGCCCATGGATTTGGCCCGAGCAGTTGCTCTGAACTGCGAACCATTGCCTTTGAGCGCTCTGCCATGGAGGGCGGATTTTCAGATTATTTTCAACACAATTCCAGCTATGGTGTTACCACGTTCCTATTTGCGGCTTCTTGAGTCTACGACTGTGATTGTGGATATTGCCTCCGGTCTTGGAGGCACGGATTTCTCTGCCGCAGAGGAGCTAGGAATTCAAGCCATTCACGCTTTATCGCTTCCCGGAAAAGTAGCCCCTAAGACTGCTGCGGAAATCTTGATCAAGACGATTCCTCACCTGCTTGAAAAACTGCTAGGAGAGGAGCGTCATGATGACTATAAGAGGTAAGAACATCGGATTTGCCCTGACGGGTAGTCATTGCACGTACGAAGATATCTGGCCGCAGGTGAAAAAGCTCAAAGATGCGGGAGCTGAGGTCCACCCCATTGCCTCGCAGACTGTGGCTGAAACCACCACTCGTTTTGGTGTTGGCGAGGAAATCATCGCACACTTTGCCGAGTTGACGGGTAGACCAGTGATTACTACCATCGTCGCAGCAGAACCCTTGGGTCCCTCTAAAATACTTGATTGTCTGGTGGTTGCACCTTGCACGGGCAACAGTCTGGCAAAACTCGCTAATGGCGTTACGGATACAGCAGTATTGATGGCTACCAAGACTCAACTCAGAAATGGGAAACCCTTGGTCTTAGCGATTTCGACCAATGATGCCCTAGGGCTTAACGCCAGAAATATTGGAACGCTTTTGAGCGTTCAAAACGTTTTCTTTGTCCCCTTCGGCCAAGATAATCCCGAAGCTAAGCCGAGATCGCTTGTGGCCGATATGGACTTGATTATCCCAACAATAGACTGCGCTTTACAAAATAGACAATTACAGCCTGTTCTAATAGAAAGGAAGCTTAGAGCAGTCCGATAACGTAAGGAGAGATTTTGATGAACGCTCTACATGTGGCAATATTAGGTGCAACAGGGATGGTTGGCCAGGAACTTCTTGATCTTCTGGTGGAAAGAGAGTTTCCCATGAAAAACCTAACACTCTTGTCTTCAGCCCGATCAGCTGGGAGCAGAGTTTTGGTTGGAGGTAAGGAATATGCCGTTGAACAGGCTACGCCTGAGGCCTTTCAAGGTGTGGATGTTGCTTTCTTTGCCGCTGGTGGTCAGGTGAGCCAAGAATGGGTCACACCTGCGGTAGAGGCAGGAGCCCTAGTTATTGACAACACGAGTGCTTTTCGCTTGAGGGACGATGTCCCCTTGGTTGTTCCGGAGGTGAATTCGGAGGAGATTCTTAAGTCTAAGGGCATTATTTCTAATCCTAATTGTTCTACCATCATCATGGCCATCGTGCTCAAGCCAATCCTAGATAGGGCCGGTATCAAACGGGTTGTTGTTTCCACGTACCAGGCGGTTTCTGGTGCTGGCGGACGGGGCATGGATGAACTACGCCGCCAAACCGAGGACTATGTGGCCGGTCGAGAACTGGAGGCGGCTATTCTTCCAGTGGCTAGTTCTCAAAAGCACTATCCCATCGCTTTTAATGTCATTCCCCAAATTGATGTCTTCGACGAGGATGGATATACCAAGGAAGAATGGAAGATGGTTCGGGAGGCTCGAAAGCTGTTTAAAGACCCTGATCTAAAGGTTTCTCCCACAGCAATTCGAGTTCCAGTCATGCGTTCCCATAGTGAGAGTATAAATGTAGAGACAGTTTCTCCCCTCTCGCCCGATCAGTGCCGCGAGCTTCTTCGAAAGACGCCTGGAATCGAGGTCATGGACGAACCTGAGGTGCAGGAATATCCCATGCCCTTGTTTTCATCGGGACAGGATCAGATTTTCGTGGGGCGCATTAGGCGGGACCGTACTGTGGAGAACGGCCTGAATCTCTGGGTTGTTGGTGACCAAATTCGAAAAGGCGCGGCATTAAATGCTGTGCAGATTGCGGAGTATGCTCACAAAATGGGTGCCTTTACTAAGAGGTGAGGTGTGTGGGGGAATGAAAGTTGTTGTGCAAAAGTTTGGAGGGAGCTCATTAGCTACCTCTGCGATGCGCAGTGAGGCTCTGCAAAGGGTTGTTGAAACGGCAGAAGCAGGCCTCTTCCCTGTTGTTGTAGTTTCGGCCATCGGTCGTGCAGGTGACCCTTATGCAACCGATACGCTCTTAGACTTAGTCTATGAGGCCAATCCCGGTGCAAAAGGGGCCAATGTAGATTTACTCCTATCCTGTGGAGAGATTATTTCGGCAAGCATATTCGCCGAGGGCCTACAGAAACTGGGCTTGCCCGCTGTGGCCCTTACTGGCTGGCAGTGCGGAATAACCACAGATGATGTGCACCTTGGTGCAAGGGTTACCGGTGTGCAAAGTGAGAAACTGTTTGAATTGCTGGGCGCCGGGAAAATACCTGTAGTGGCAGGTTTTCAAGGGGTAACGGAGACAGGTAAGGTGACAACACTCGGACGGGGAGGGAGCGATACCACGGCTGCAGTACTTGGGGTGGTGCTCAAAGCAGAGCGGGTTGAGATCTTTACCGATGTGGACGGAATTAAGACCGCTGATCCAAGACTGATCCCCGACGCACCCACATTGAAGGTGATGTCCTACCGCGAGGTCGTTGAAATGGGGCATATGGGGGCAAAGGTCCTGCATCCTCGAGCGGCGGAGATTACCATGGAAGAAGGCATTCCTTTGCAGATTCGCTCTGTGGTGCACTCCAAAGGAGGAACCACCGTTGGCCGTGGATTCAAGCCAAAAACGGCTTTCGGAGCAGAAGAAATTACGGATCGGGTTGTCACAGGCATTGCCCATCTTGGCAAGCGGGCCCAGGTACGAATCGAGGGAGCCAGTGACTTCCACAGTTCGGGTGTTGGGACCAAGGTTTTCCAAATCTTGGCTGAAGCAGGCGTTAGTGTTGACCTGATTTACTTGTCACCAGATCTGATTGCTTTTGTGATTGATCAAGCCAAGGTGAGTATGGCACACAGTGTTTTGACGCCCTTGGGATTAAATGTTAAGATTAGAGCAGGCTTTGCCAAGGTATCTGTGGTCGGTGCGGGTATGCATGGAGTCCCAGGGGTTATGGCCCGAGTGGTGAACTGCTTGGAAGGCGAAGGAATTTCCATTTACCAAACCACCGACTCCCACGCCAATATTTCTTGTTTGGTTTTAGAGGAACATGTATCAAGGGCTGTACATGCATTGTACAGGGAATTTCAACTCGATCGTATTTAGGAGGTTCAGCTCATGAAGTCAGGTCAACTTTTTACAGCCATGATCACACCTATGAACAAAGATCGTTCGGTAAACTACAGAGCAGCAGTGGACTTAGCACGGCGTTTAGGTGAAAATGGTTCAGACGGAGTGGTACTCAGTGGCACCACAGGTGAGAGTCCTACGCTGAGTTTTGACGAAAAGGTGAAGTTGTTTTCCGAAGTAACAGACGCCTTAGGTGGTCAGGTGGAGATTATTGCCGGAACAGGGTCAAATAGCACTGAGGATACCATTACTCTTACCAAGGCTGCCGAAAACGCGGGGGTTGACGGGATTATGCTCGTTACACCGTACTACAATAAGCCTTCTCAACAAGGACTATACGAGCACTTTAAGGCCGTGGCTCTTCAAACGTCTCTGCCGATTATGATCTATAATGTTCCAGGACGGACTAATACTAATATTCTCCCTGAGACGATAGCTCAGCTTGCCAAGATCGATAACATTGTGGCCGTCAAAGAGGCCAGTGGCAACTTGGAACAAGTGAGTGTATTGAAGACATTGGTGCCAGAAGACTTTCTCATTTATTCCGGGGACGATGCTCTCACATTGCCCATACTGGCCGTTGGAGGGGCAGGGGTGGTGAGCGTGGTGAGTCACCTTGTGGGTCGAGAGATTAAAGCCATGATTGCAGCGTTCGGGACCGGCAAAGCAGAAGAGGCTATGGAGATTCATTTGCAGCTCATGCCGCTATTTAAGGCAATGTTCTTGACGACCAATCCCGTACCTGTGAAACGGGCCTTGGAGTTCATGGGTTTTGAAACTGGTCCTCTGCGCCTGCCGTTAGTAGATCTCACCGAACAAGAGGCTCAGACGATCAAGGAAGTTCTTTCCAAAATGGGTCTAGGCTCGTAAACAAAGAAAAGTCGATACCCCCAACACGGTGGAGTTCACCAGTTGGGGGTTTTAAATTTGCGAGCGGTTTGATTATTTCTTCCACTCTGTGTATAATATAAGAATGCATGACTTGTTCGGTTTAGTGAAATGCGACCACCCACAGGGCGGAAGCGGTGGTCATCCTTTATGCTTAATCAAAGAAGTCATAATTAATTGGAGGTGTTTTATACTGCATGATCGATAAAAACAAAATACGCATACTGCCCTTAGGCGGTCTTGGCGAAATCGGCAAGAACATGACTGTGGTGGAGATCGGCGGGGATCTAGCCATCGTAGATGCCGGTGTAATGTTCCCGGAGGACGATATGCCAGGTGTTGACTTGGTGATTCCGGATACCACGTACCTCGTGGAGAACGCCAGTCGCGTGAAGGGTATCTTCTTGACGCATGGGCACGAGGATCACATTGGAGGCGTACCCTATGTTCTGCGCCAGTTGAATGTGCCTGTGTACGGTACCAAGTTAACGCTAGCTCTTTTAAGGGTCAAGCTTATTGAACATGGTCTTGAGCGAAGTACAGACCTGAGGGAGATCAAGGCTGGAGATAGAACTCAAATTGGGAATATTGATGTAGAATTTATCCATGTAAACCACAGCATTGCTGATGTTGTCGCCTTGGCGTTTCACACTGCGTTTGGAGCCATAGTCTATTGCAGCGACTTTAAATTTGATCAAACCCCCTACGATGGAAAAGTGGCTGATTTATATGCCTTTGCCAACCTGGGCAAACAAGGGGTCCTTTGTCTCCTTTCGGATTCTACGAATGCGGAGCGGCCGGGGTATACGGCCTCTGAGAAGAAGGTGGGGGAGACCTTTAGGCATATTTTCAGTAATGCTGAAGGGCGAATCCTAGTCGCCACCTTTGCCTCGAACGTCCATCGCATTCAGCAGATCTTCGATGCTGCTGCCCGTGAAGGCCGCCACGTTAGTGTTACAGGACGCAGCATGATCAGAGTTGTGGAGGTAGCTACTGAACTTGGTTATCTGGATGTCCCCGAGGGTATCTTGGTTGATTTGGATAAGTTGGATAAGCTCCCCAGAGAGAAATCGGTGATTATAACTACGGGAAGTCAAGGTGAACCTATGTCTGCCTTGAGTCGTATGGCTATGGCAGAACATAACCGCATCTCGATTTCACCTGGTGATACCGTAATCATTTCTGCCTCACCGATTCCGGGGAATGAAAAAGCGGTTGGCCGCATCATCAATCAGTTGTTCAAAGAAGGGGCTAAAGTTGTCTATGAGCCGCATTTGGGGGTTCACACTTCGGGCCATGCCCAGCAGGAGGAACTGAAGCTGCTATTGAATCTCTGTAAGCCACGCTATTTTATCCCCATTCATGGTGAGCACCGCATGCTCCTTAAACACGCAGAGTTGGCTGAAGCTACTGGGATTTCTAAGGAGAATATCGTCATTGGCGAAATAGGTTTGCCAGTGGAGTTCACCGCCGAAGGAGTACACATAAGAGAACGAGTAGTCTCTGGCCAAGTGTTCGTGGATGGTTTAGGCGTTGGTGATGTGGGCAACATTGTCCTCAGAGATAGGCGCCAGCTTTCAACGGATGGAATCTTGATTGTCGTTGTCACCATGAGTAGGAAAACCGGTAAGGTTGTGGCTGGGCCAGACGTTGTGTCTAGGGGATTTGTGTATGTTCGTGAATCAGAGGCACTTATGGATGAAGCACGTGAAAAAGCCAAGGAGGCTTTGGACACTTGTCTCGCTCAGAGTAATACAGATTGGGGAGCACTTAAGGGTGCAGTCCGTGATAGTCTGAATCGATATTTGTGGGAAAAGACTAAGCGCAGGCCCATGATTCTGCCGATTATTATGGAAATCTAATTCTATGAGGTTTAAGGTCCCTCTTTTCTTACCATACTAGTTGGTAGGGAAGGAGGGAGCTTTATGTTTGAGGATTATGAACCGGCAGATCCGGATGAGCCAGCATCGCCAGAAAAGGTCACAATGGAGACTATCAAGGAACTTGGCCAGATTGCTCCGCCACAGGCTCCAGAGTTTGAGGCCCAACCGTTTCATTGTCTAAGCATCATTGGGCAGATTGAGGGTCATATGGTTTTGCCACCACGTAACAAGACAACGAAGTACGAGCATGTTATTCCGCAGCTGGTGGCTATCGAGCAAAATCCGAAGATCAAGGGTTTGCTGGTGGTTCTAAACACTGTAGGAGGTGACATAGAGGCTGGCTTGGCCATTGCTGAAATGCTGAAGACGATGCAGACTCCCACAGTTTCATTGGTCTTAGGCGGAGGTCACTCCATTGGAGCTCCTATTGCAGTAGCAGCGGACTACTCCCTTATTTCTGAAACTGCCACTATGACCATTCATCCCATTCGCTTAAGTGGTTTAGTGATCGGTGTGCCACAGACTTATGAATACTTAGATAAAATGCAAGATCGCGTGATCCGGTTTATTGTGCAGCACTCCCGAATCGAGAAAGAGGCGCTTAGGGATATGATGTTCCGAACTGGTGAATTGGTTCGTGATGTGGGCACAGTCTTGGTGGGTGAGGAGGCTGTGCGAGTGGGCCTCATTAATGAGGTTGGTGGACTGGCCTCCGCCCTAGCGCGCCTATCGCAGTTAGTTCAGCCAGAGAATGGGGGAGGTATCCAGTAATGATACTGTACACTGTGCTTCCTCTGGAGGATGTTCTAGAGGGAATTGACGAAGAACCAACCCCAACCATGATGCTGAGCCTCAATGGCTTAACTTTGGAAGTAGAGCAATTAGAGGGATTCCAAGCCCGGGTCGTCCGCTTACATAGCACCGATCCAGAGTACTATTTAGTAGCTCACTGTCAGCCAGGGTCGATAATTCACTTAGGCGAATTCTAAAAGAAAAAAGATTCTCATAGGGTCACGTATGAGAATCTTTTTGTTTGTCATGAATTTGACCCTAGGTATCACCATTTTCTTGCTAGGCCTAAGACTGCTCGGAGATACCCTTAGCAGTATTCTAGGCTTTCGTCTACGCGCCTTCTTGACCCGGTTTACCTTCACGAAGGGAAGGAGTCTCCTCACAGGTTTTGTCACCACGAGCTTGGTGCAAAGCAGTAGTGTAGTGAATTCGACGATGGTGGTTTTAGTGGATAGCGACGTCCTTAGCATACGCCAAGCCCTTGGAGTTATGCTTGGGGCAAACATAGGTACAACCATCACAGCGCAAATTGCAGCGTTACCTGTAGAGAAAGCCTCCATTCCACTTCTCTTCGGGGGGATTTTCCTCATCTATGTGATAAAACGCCGACCTCTAGGTTCAGCCGTTTTCAGTTTGGGTGCGATCTTTTTTGGGCTGACCTTTACCACCCATGTGCTGAGACCGTTCTTGAGCATTCCTGTAGTCCAGAGAACCCTTGTTGAGTTGACGGGGACTCCTCTGCAAGCCTGTCTCGTAGGTGTGATCCTCACGGGTCTTGTACAATCTAGCAGTGCCGTGACAGGATTGGTGGTAAGCCTAGCTGGCCACAATCTTCTGGCTCTTCCAGCGGCTATTGGCATAGCATTAGGCAGCAATGTGGGAACAGATGTTACAACGCTGTTGGCGAGCCTAGGAAGGAGCAAAGCGAGCAGGGCTACTGCATATGGCGACTTCCTCTTTAATCTGGGGGGAGTCTTGTTGATTTTGCCTATTTATCCCTTGTTCCTGCGCTTGATTCAATTCTTCTCCCATAATCCGGCTCGTCAGGTAGCCCATGCCCATACGTTTTTCAATGCGATCACGGCCCTTGTCGTGTTGCCCCTCTTGGATTATCTGGCCAGTCTAGCTTGGGTGTTGGCAGGAATCCGGCCGCGAGACAAGAATAAATAAGAATACTTGGAAGGAGTGGAGACGTGACCACGATTCAAGCCATTGTTTTGGGCATCATTCAGGGTCTCACAGAGTTCTTACCCGTGAGCTCTTCGGGGCACCTCGTTTTATTTTCGCAACTTTTTAATGTTCAAGAATCATCGCTAGTCTTTGAAGTTATGGTTCATGTCGGAACCCTACTTGCAGTGTTGGTTGCTTTTCGCAGGGAAGTCTGGTTATTGATTGTGTCGTTCTTCAAGCTTCTGGGAAACCCCAAAGAAGCGAAAAGTCTCGTGACAGAAGATCCAGGCTGTCGTCTTCTCTTGGCTATTGTGGTTGGCACTCTACCGACAGTGGTGGTAGCCCTGGTCTTGAAAGAACAAATAAAACATTTATTCAGCAGCAGTCTTTTTGTTGGATTCATGCTGATCATGACCGGCACGATTTTGTATATGACGGATCGCCATAGAGTGAAGAGTAAGGAGCTTGGGAAGGCTTCTCCTAGGGATGCCCTAGTGATTGGTTGTGGTCAAGCGCTTGCGATAATTCCAGGACTTTCCAGATCCGGAACTACCATTGCCATGGGATTATTCAGGGGCCTTGATCGGGAAAGCGCGGCGCGGTTTTCATTCTTGCTGGCTATACCAGCGATTCTAGGAGCGTTGGTCTTTTCCCTTGATGATCTGTTTGCAGGTACAGCCATGATTGGTACTGGGGTACTAGGCGCTGGTTTCATTGCAGCAGCTCTCACAGGCTATATGGCTATTCACTTCTTACTAGATTTGGTAAAAAAGGGTAAATTAGTATGGTTTTCCTACTATACCTGGATAATTGGGGCTGTAGTCATAATCCTGCATATAGTTTAGGTGGCAGGAAAAAGAATGATAAGGTGGAAATAATGAGTATTAGAGAGAATTTGAAAAATGTACAAGCTCGCATCAGGCAAGCAGCCAACACAAGTGGCCGCCTGGAGTCAGAGGTTCAACTGTTGGGAGTCACAAAGTATGCATCAGATGAGGAAGTGCGGGAACTCATAGGTGAAGGTTTGACGGCCTTAGGTGAGAACAGGGTGCAAAATGCCCAAGACCGCTTAGAGCGCTTCCCTGAAGCGCAGTGGCACTTCATCGGGAGGCTCCAGACAAACAAGGTGCGATATTGCGAACAGTTTCACCTGATCCATTCCCTTGATCGTTGGAGTCTGGCGAAAGAAGTAGACAAGAGAGCCAAACAATGGGGGAAGATCCAGGATGTGCTGATTCAGGTGAACGTTTCGGGTGAAGACAGCAAGACTGGCTTATCGTCCCAAGAGGCTACCTGTTTTGCCAAAAGAGTGCTTCAGGAGTGCCAGAATGTGCGTGTTCGAGGCTTGATGACGATGGCACCTTTTGTGGAAGCAGAGGCTACAAGGCCGTTTTTCAGAGAAACCAAGAGTCTGTATGATCAATTGCAGCAAGAGCTAGGTGTGGTATGGGACATCTTATCCATGGGTATGACGAATGATTTTGAAGTAGCGATCGAAGAGGGAGCCACGTTAGTAAGGATTGGCTCGGCTCTGCTCTCGAAGGAGGATTCAGCATGAGCGATTTTGTCCATAAGTTGAAGGTGTTATTGGGTGTCACCGAAGACTACGAAGAGGAAGAGAATATGGGGAAAATCCAAGGGTCAGCAGAAGATGATGTGGTGCCTTTGAGACGGGAACGTGGAAAGAAGCAGGCGGAGGCGCCCTCTAAAAGCAAGCCTGCCCTTGTTGGCCTCGCAGGAGGGCATGTGAACCAGAATAAAATGTACATTATGGAGCCTCGCAACTATGAAGATGTGAAGGAATACGTTGCCCACTTAAGGGGTCGCAAGTCCCTGATTTTGCGCCTTCACTTGGTGGACAAACGTGAGGCTCAAAGAATTGTCGACTTTATGAGCGGGACTACATATGCCCTGGAGGGTGATATGCGGAAATTAGGAGAAACCATCTTCTGTTTCACCCCGGCGTCAGTTTCCATTGAGGGTGACCTAGAGTCCGATTTTTTTGAGATGATCAAGAACGAAGGTGAGTGATTAACAAGTGCGAACCATAGCTTTAGCGGATCTTCTTTTTGAACTCTATACATGGATACTTATAGCCCGCTTCTTGCTGTCTTGGATTCCTAATGTGGATTATTCGCACCCGGCTATTCGGTTTATTCATAGGGCCACCGACATAGTGGTACGGCCTTTCAGAGGAATTATTCCTCCCCTGGGGAATATTGATCTTTCTCCCCTGGTCATGTTTTTGGTCTTACGCATGGCCTATTCTCTACTCCGAAGGCTGCTGGTTTTAATGATCATTTAGTAATCACTGGCAAGGAAGGATTGACGATGTGAATAAGGAGCAACTGTTAGGGCATTTGCGGGGCGATGATGAACAGATTTTGGGTCGGCATATCCTTGACTTGGCTCGTCAGGCCTGGGAGACAAATCGCCCTCAAACGACTGACTTTTACGATCCGTATGAGCGCAGGGTGGCCCAGAGTGTCTTAGGGAGCATTCCTGAGGTGGGGTCTTTGACCCAAGGTGGTTATAAGAAGGCTGAACGAGCCCGTTTGGTCATCTACCCCGGCTTCTATCTGATGGAGACTATACCGTCTTCCCTTCGGGTCCTTGAAGCTACAGGCAACTTCTCGTTCCACGAGGTTAGCCATGGTGATTATCTGGGGTCCGTTCTCGGGACGGGCTTAAGGCGCGGCAAGGTTGGTGACATCATCGTTCTTCAGGGAGGTTGTCAGGTAGTTGTTGCCTCTGAGGTGGTAGACTATTTGCTGAGCAATTGGACACAAGTCGGCAAGGTCCCGATTATGCTGAAAGAGATTGATGAAGAGCAATTGTCTGTGGAGCCAGAACGCATCAAGGAGATTAAAGGTACGGTGGCTTCATTACGCCTAGATGCAGTGGCTGCTGAAGGCTATGGAACGTCTCGTTCTAAGATGGTACGAGAGATAAAAGGTGAGCGGGTGAAATTAAACTGGAAACCAGTCTCCAATCCCGCTATTGCAATTTCTGAAGGTGATGTTCTTTCCATTCGGGGACGGGGACGAGTGGTTGTCTCCGAGGTTGGAGGCACAACTCGTAAAGGCCGCACTAGTATAGTGTTACATCGGTATTTTTAAGGAGGTAACAGGCATGCTCAAACCTATGGACATTCATAATATGGAGTTTAGACGGACGTTTAAGGGCTATGATCCTGAAGAGGTGGACAATTTTCTCGCAAACATCGTGGTCAAGTACGAAACAGTGTATCAAGAAAACCGTAAGTTACATGAAGAGATTAAGACGCTGCGGGAACAATTGGAAGGTCATGGGAATCAGGAACAAGATATTTTGGATCTAATTTCGTTGACAAAGCAAACGGTCCAGGAAGCCAAGACCGTAGCAAGACAAGAAGCTGATAACGTGGTTAACGTGGCCCAGTCCGAGGCAGAGCGGATTATGGTTGAAGCGCGTCTTAAGGCGCAGCATATATTGGCTGACGCGGAGGAACGGCTACAGAAGACAGAGAGGGCAGAGCGTCAACTTAGAGAAAAGGTACGCTTGACCATGGAGACCATCTGGAATCTCCTCATAGACGATGTTGATAAGCCTGAGGCAACTCGGCCTTATCGTGAGATTGCTCCGACAAAAGTTCGGGAAGAAGAGTCTGAGGCTCAAGAGTAAGAACTGAGGAATACAAGCAGCAGAAGCGGTCTGCAGATTCTGCTTCAGCTCTGCGGCGGCAGGCGAGGCCTGCTGCAGTTGACTAACGGACTTTCCTTAGGTATAATAGCGATAATATCGAAAAATGATGAATGGGACAGTACTACCTGAGATTGGCTTAAGAGAGTCCGGGCAGGTGAAAGCGGATGCCAAGACCAGGGAAGGAAAATCACCCGGGAGTTGCCTGCTGAGAGGCGCAATGTGACATTGCGACAGTAAGCTGAGTCGGTGGTACCGTTATCGCCACAGAGTGAAGGCAGTTTTTCTGTGTCTTAACTAGGGTGGTACCGCGACTATCTCGTCCCTTTTTTGGGGCGAGTTTTTTTGTTCTATTGGTTATGGGGATATGAGGAGGAGTCGAAATGGAAAAGGGATCAGTCTATCAACAAACATTGCAGTTGCCTGTGACGGACTTTCCCATGCGCGGCAATTTGCCCGCTCGGGAACCCGCTATGTTAGAAAAGTGGCAGAAAGAGGATTATTACGGTGAGCTTCAGAAGTTAAGCAAAGCCCAAGGCAGACCGACTTATATTTTGCATGATGGTCCTCCTTATGCCAATGGCAATATTCACATTGGAACAGCTCTTAACAAGATTTTGAAGGATATCGTGATGCGTTCGCGTAACTTGGCTGGCTATCATGTTCCCTATGTGCCGGGTTGGGATACCCATGGACTTCCCATTGAGCTGCATGTGGTGCGTTCTTTGGGCACTGCACGGGAGGGTATGTCCGCAGCCGAATTTAGGGAGCATTGCGCCGCTTATGCTATGGGGCAAGTCGATAACCAGCGCAAGCAGTTTCAACGGCTCGGTGTGTGGGGCGACTGGGATGACCCGTACTTGACCCTCAAGCCTGAATATGAGGCAACGCAGATTCGGATGTTTGGGGAAATGGTGGAGAAAGGCTATGTCTATAAGGCACTAAAGCCTGTATATTGGTGCTCTGATTGTCAAACAGCCTTGGCCGAAGCGGAGATTGAATATGGTGACCATCGCTCTCCAAGCATCTTTGTTAACTTCCCAGTAAAGGATGGGAAAGGTGTTCTTGCAGAGGAAGACACCTATTTTGTCATCTGGACCACCACTCCGTGGACGATCCCTGCTAACCTGGCCATCGCCCTGCATCCTTACTACGAGTATGTTTTGGTCCAAACCGAAAGGGGCAAATTGGTGCTGGCTAAAGAATTGGCCAAAGGCGTGTTAGAGGAACTTGGCTTAACTTTCGGGGAGATTCTTGCTGAATACAAAGGCGCCCAGTTAGAGGGTATCGTCTGCACACATCCCCTCATGAATCGAGATTCTCTGGTTATTCTAGGCGATCACGTCACCTTAGAGGCTGGAACTGGATGTGTTCACACGGCTCCAGGGCATGGTCATGAAGACTATGTGGTTGGTTTGCAGTATAGCCTACCTATTCTCTCTCCTGTGGATGGTCAGGGAAAATTCACTGACGAGGCGGGACCTTATGCCGGTTTGACCTTAGATGAGGGCAACAAGGCGGTAGTAAAGGATCTCGATGGGGCAGGAGCACTCTTGAAGCTGGATTTTGTGGATCATTCTTACCCCCATTGCTGGCGTTGTAAGGACCCGGTGATGTATCGTTCCACGGAGCAATGGTTTGTCTCCGTCGATAAGTTTCGGGCTGATATGCTCAAAGCTATTGACGAGGTAGAGTGGATTCCAAGCTGGGGTATTGACCGTATTCGAGGTATGGTCGTCGATAGAGCCGATTGGTGTATTTCCCGGCAGAGGATCTGGGGTGTTCCCATTCCAGTATTTTACTGTGACTGCGGCGAATCCATCGTCTCCCCTGAGACCATTGAGCGTGTAGCCGTGGTATTTGGAGAAGAAGGCTCCAATGCATGGTTCAAGAAGTCCCCTGCGGAGCTTCTACCCCCGGGCTACACCTGCCCCGCCTGTGGCGGTAATAAGTTCACGAAAGAAACGGATACGATGGACGTATGGTTTGATTCGGGAGTATCCCATGCGGCGGTCCTGACTACTCGGGACCAGTTATCATGGCCCGCTGATCTGTATTTGGAGGGTAGTGACCAGCACCGTGGATGGTTCCAATCCTCGTTATCAACATCGGTGGCAACAACAGGTCAGCCGCCGTACCGGGCGGTTCTCACCCATGGCATGGTAGTAGATGGCGAGGGTAAGAAAATGTCCAAGTCCATTGGTAATGTCGTTGGTCCTGAGGAAGTATGGAATCAGTATGGCGCTGATGTACTGCGACTTTGGGTAGCTTCTGCCGAGTTTCGCGGTGACATTCGCATCTCTGAAGATATTCTCAAACAGCTTTCTGATGCCTACAGACGGATCCGTAATACAGCACGCTTTATGCTTGGTAATCTTTATGACTTTGATCCTGCTTTGCACAGCGTGCCCTATGAAAACATGGAGGAAATCGATCGTTGGGCCTTGATGCAGCTAGCTAAGTTGAGCCGCAGGGTGCGGGCGGCCTATGAAAAGTGTGACTTTCACATTGCCTATCACGCTACCTACAGGTTTGCATCCGTTGATTTAGGCGGTTTCTATCTAGATGTCTTGAAGGATCGCTTGTATTGCGATGGTGCTGATAGCCCCCAAAGGCGTTCCGCTCAAACTGCGTTCTTAATTATCATGAAGGAGTTAACGCAGCTTTTGGCTCCGATTTTGGTCTTTACGGCCGAGGAGATTTGGGTTCATCTGCCCGAATCGGTACGCCCTGAAAAAAGTGTACATCACACGATCTGGCAAGAATTGCCTGAAAAATACTGGGATCCAGCTCTTGACGAACGTTGGGATGCATTTTTGGAGATTCGTCGAGTGGTTTCTAAGGGTTTGGAACTCGCTAGGGCAGACAAGAAGATCGGTGCCGCGAACGAGGCTCAGGTGGTCATTTATGCCAATGAACACCACAGCACCGTACTGCAGTCATTTGCCGAGGATCTGCGCCTCCTGTTTATTGTCTCAGCTGTGGAAGTTAGGCCTCTTGAGGAAGATCAAAAGGCCCTTTACGCTGAAGAAGGTCTTGCAGTGGATGTATCCAGAGCCAGCGGCGAAAAATGTGAACGCTGCTGGAAGTACTTCTCTGAGATGAGTGATGATCCCGAGCATTCACAGATATGCCAGCGTTGTTCAGACGCCATGTAGTTGAGATCTGCTAAACAAAACCCCCTGTTGTATACAAGAGGGGGTTTTGCATACTCTAAGGAAAGAAGGGGAGGGTGCATGTGGCAGATCGCATTAACAGCAGTTTACTGCAAAACCTCGTGGTGAAAACGGAAAAGTTGACGCATTCGCTGGAAAAAGCGAGCATCGCTGAGTACATAGAATTATACCAGAAACCAAGGCGCATGCTATACATAAGCTTTTTGTCCGGTATCGCTCGAGGCTTTGGTTTAGCCATTGGCTTTACCATTGTGGGAGCGCTTTTTCTGTATATCATGGGGAAAATAGCCTCCCTCAATTTGCCCATCGTCGGTGAATTCATTGCGGAGATCACCCGCATCGTTCAAAATGAGTTGGCCATCCGGCCTTAGGAGGTACGCATGAAGAAGCAGCATTTGCAGGATTTACACCAAAAATTAGAGGCAGAAAAGAGCGAACTACTAGAAGTAGAAGCAAGGCTGGCCGGACCAGACGGTCTAGGAGCATCTATGACCGATGCAACGGGTGAACTCTCCGCTTACGACAATCATCCTGGCGATTCTGGAAGTGAAATGTATGAGCGCAGCAAAGATTTAGGACTACTTGAGAATACTCGCCAGCAAATTGCCGAAATCGAGGAGGCCCTAAGGGCTATTGGAGAAGGGAACTATGGCTATTGCCACAATTGCGGGCAATCCATCCCCGAAAAGAGGCTCTTGGCCTTGCCGCGTACACTACTTTGCGTGCAGTGTAAGCGCGAACAAGAGGATCGGGACGCGGATCATCGCCCCGTAGAAGAGGAGTCGCTCGCTCCACCATTTGGTCGTACTTTCACCGATGACGAGGATAGTGTTATCTTTGATGGTGAAGATGCCTGGGAAGCCGTAGCCCGTTACGGAACCTCGAGTTATATAGAGAAACGTTGAAGATGGCAGGGATATCCTTCCTGACGCAGAATCATCCATTAATTGATATGGGAAGGGGCCATGCTATTGAGGTATGCAATTGTGGCCGGCTTGATTTTACTGGCTGATCGCCTGTCAAAGTTCTTGGTCATGGCTAACATGGCTGAAGGGCAGAGTATTCCGCTTATCCCTCCTCTTTTGTACATAACCTACGTGCAAAATAGGGGGGCCGCTTTTGGGTTTCTCCAGGGGCAGGTAGCTTTGCTCTCGGCTATTGCAGTGGTCTGTCTGCTCTTTATTGCCACGCAGTGGAACAAAATCATGGCCAAGAGTACCTTCGTGCGCTGGGGCGTCGTTGTTGCCTTGGCCGGAGCCATCGGTAACCTCATCGATCGTTTGCGATGGGGAGCAGTCATTGACTTTGTGGACATGCGGATTTTTGTGTTTAATGTGGCCGATGTTGCCATTGTACTCGGAGTTGGGCTACTATTCTGGGAGGTTCTAATCCATGACCTTAAGAGCAGGTGAGACCCACCACTTCACCGTAGTGGATGATTGGGATGTGCGCCTCGACATCTGGCTCGCGGATCACCTAGAAGAGAGTCGATCGCAACTGAAGAGACTTATTGATCGGCACTTGGTCACTGTGAATGGAAATACGGTGAAGGCTGGCTACCTTGTCCAAAAGGGCGATCAGATCACCGTGGTGGTTCCTAAGGCCCAGGTTCCGACCTTAAGGCCCGAATTCATTCCCCTGGAGATCATTTATGAGGATGAAGACCTCGTCGTCATTAATAAGCCCAAGGGTCTAGTCGTACATCCCGGTGCTGGGAATTTAGAGGGCACGTTAGTGAATGCACTACTTGCCCAGGTAGATGAATTGGCCGAGGGGTCGGGAAAACATCGTCCGGGTATTGTCCATCGGCTCGATAAAGATACCAGTGGCTTAATGATGGTAGCGAAAACCAACGAAAGTTATGCGTACTTGGTGGCGCAGCTTAAAGAGCGATTGGTTGAGCGCCATTACTTAGCCTTAGTTCAAGGGGTAATGTCTGTCTCCGAAGGATGTATTGACGAGCCGATAGGTCGCCACCCCAAGGAACGCAAGAAAATGGCCGTACTTTCCTCTGGCCGCCCGGCACAAACCCTCTTTAGGGTCGAGGAGCATTTTTCTAAGCACTCTCTCGTTAGGTGCCGTTTAGTGACAGGACGCACACATCAAATTCGCGTGCACTTTGCCAAGATTCATCATCCCGTAGTGGGGGATGTGCTTTATGGTTTTAGGCATCATAACCTTGGTGCAACAAGTCAAGTTCTTCATGCTAGTTTTCTGAAGTTTAGGCACCCTAGTGGTCGATTTATGGAATTCGAGTCCCAACCAGATGTTGAGTTTTCAAAGATCGTTGAAAAAGCTAGGCATATGAATTGACAAGTGTCCTTTTTTGGTGTACTCTTTGGTCAGAAGATGGTCCTTTAAGTTAGCACAGTGAGGCTGGCAAGGAACGGAGATTGATGCTTCTTGCCGCGAACTACGTGCAAGGAGCTTTTTTTGTAGAAGGGAGGGAAAGAAAATCCTTAGGGAAAAGGCGCAAATCCTAGATAGCACACAGATCAGGCGAGCGTTGACTAGGATTAGTCACGAAATAGTGGAGAGCAATAGGGGTACTGAGGGTTTGCTCTTAGCGGGAATCCGCACAAGAGGAGTACCCTTGGCCGAACGTTTAGCTCAGATTATCGAGGAGATTGAGGGTGTTCGAGTTCCGGTGGGAATCTTGGACATTTCTCTCTATCGCGATGATCTCTCCTCCGTGGCAGAACAACCGGTGTTGAACTACACGTCAGTGCCGGTTGATGTTACAGGGAGGATTGTAGTTTTGGTCGACGATGTGCTTTTTACTGGCAGAACTGCCAGAGCAGCACTTGACGCGGTCATGGATCTGGGAAGGCCCGCACGGGTTCAGTTAGCTGTACTAATCGATCGAGGCCATCGAGAACTGCCTATCCGGGCTGACTATGTAGGGAAGAACTTGCCGACATCGAACAAGGAAATTGTGGCCGTACGCTTACACGAAACCGATGAAGATGAACGGGTGCTCATTTTAGAACAACAGGACCTTTAAATAAGTCCAGTGAGACTTCAAAGGAGGATATATTATGAACGTGAAAGTGGAGAATGAGATACAAATTGGTGCGGGACAGCATTTAGCTCTTGGTTTTCAACATCTGTTCGCCATGTTTGGTGCAACGGTGTTAGTTCCTCTGCTGACAGGTCTAGACCCAGCAGTAGCTCTTTTTACATCAGGTACTGGTACGCTACTATTTCAATTAATCACCAAGGGCCAGGTCCCAGCTTATTTAGGGTCCTCCTTTGCTTTTATTGCCCCGATTATTGCTGTAACTGCTCAGTATGGACTGCCTTACGCTCTAGGCGGGGGCGTAGCCGTAGGCTTTGTGTACATTATCGTAGCCTTAATCATTTCGAGATTGGGAACCAATTGGATTGATCGGGTGCTACCTCCTGTTGTAATTGGGTCCGTCATTATCGTTATTGGTTTGGGTTTAGCTGGCACCGCGGTAGGGATGGCGGGCTTTGTTGATGGCGGGTCACTGGCGAGTCCTGAGGTACGGGTAGCTTTGTTCACTCTCTTAGTTACCGTTGCAGGTACAATGTTCTTTAAGGGCTTTCTCGCCGTTATTCCCATTTTAGTTGGAATCATCGCTGGTTACCTTTTCGCCCTTACCCAAGGCATCATAGACTTTACCATGGTGAGAGAAGCTGCGTGGATTGGCTTGCCTCAGTTCATTGCACCAAAATTCAATGTTGGCGCCATGGCCATGATTATCCCAGTCGCCTTAGTCTCTATCACCGAACATCTAGGCGATGTCATGGTCTTAAGTAAGATCACCGGAAATGACTTTTACCGTAACCCTGGTTTGCACCGTACGCTCTTGGGTGATGGAATCGCCACATCCTGGGCAGGATTATGGGGGGGACCTCCTAATACCACCTATGGTGAGAACGTCGGAGTTCTGGCCATTACTGGCGTGTTTAGGGTATCTGTTGTAAGAACAGCAGCCATCATAGCAGTGGCCCTATCCTTTGTACAGAAAATGGGGGCATTGATTTCCACAATCCCTTCTCCAGTTATGGGAGGAGTGTCCATCGTGCTCTTCGGTGTTATTGCCGCTTCAGGTTTAAGAACTCTGGTGGAAAGCGGCATTGATTATGGTGATAAGCGCAACCTAGTGATATCCTCGGTTATTTTGGTGCTGGGTATTGGGGGCGCTGAGCTGAGTATTGGCGGGGTGGCTCTTCAGGGTATGGCCTTAGCCACCGTGACAGGAATTATCCTAAACCTTGTTCTTCCTCGCAGGGACAAGCCGTCAGAATGATAATGTAATGTAAAGGCAAAGAGGAGCAATCTGCTCCTCTTTTTGGCGTAGACTAGGGAAACGACGGCTCTAGACATGCCCAACTGGCGTCAAATATTGGCACATTGATGAATACAGAGGCATTCATCAGTGTATGGTTATTGGTCACCAAAGAAGAAACGGAAGGTGAGCTCTAGCCATTTTCATGGGCGTTTCGCCTTGTCTACGTTTGAGTCGTTTCCCTTTGGTTTGCTGGACTGTCCCCAAAACCGAGCCCTACCTTACTGGTATTATGAGGCTTGGAGTTGAAAAATATACTTATCCGGCAATGATTCTTAGCAAACCGATGCTAAGGACTAACGCACCAGGGAGCCAACGCAGATGATTCGTACGCAGGGAGGAGGAAGCTAAGGTGGCTCCTGTCCTTAAGCCTTGAGCGATAAAGAAGTAGCTCCCGACCATAACAGCCACGGTCGTCGGCCATATGGGTAGTCCAAGCATGGCGGCACCAAATCCCGCCGCTATGGCATCCAAGGCCAGAGCCCCACCGAGAATGATAGCTTCCTCGCTAGAAATCGTCTGGGAATGATCGCTATCGGCCAGGAGAGGCTCTTGGAAAACTTGAATGATGAGGCCCAGAACGGGAATGCGCCAATTGATTAAGACGCGGGACCGGGCTGAACGATAGTTGCGCCAAAGATGATATAGCCCAAGAAAGACAAAAATGAGCCCACCTAAGGTGGTGGCTAAACCTGGATTGATATGTTGTTCGAGGAACCAGCCAACTGTCATGGAGATGAGAACAGAAAGACCAGAGACAATACTTAAGATCATCTTTGACCATAGGGGTATGGTAATACGATTCATGCCATAGGTGATACCCATGGCCAAAGAATCAAAGCTAACTCCAACCGCAAGAAGAATCACGGATATCCAGATCAAAGTAACAACCTCCTATCTCACATTGACATACTATGGTTTGACGGCGCAGGGTGTGAAATCCGTACCCATCAAAATCTCTTGGGCACAACCTCTTGACACAGGCACGTAAGAATGGTAATATTTTAGTGGCTCGGGGCGGCATAGCCAAGTGGTAAGGCAGAGCTCTGCAAAAGCTCCATTCCCCGGTTCGAATCTGGGTGCCGCCTCCATTTTTATGCAAATTGTTGAAGGGGGGAGTCAATTCATGGCTAAAGCAAAAAGAGGTAAGAATATCAAAACGCTGGGCTGGAGAGGGACCTGCCCCTCATGCAAAAAAACCGGAGTTAAATTACTCTGGGAGAAGGAAAAGGTTAATGTCTGCAAAGCATGCGGAAAATAGTAAAACGGCTCACGCCGTTTTTTTATTGCCCGTACAAAAAGACCCAGACTAGAAGTCTGGGTCTTGCATTGTGGCTTTGCTTACGGTTACGCCTACTTCGAGTAGAACTCGACAATTTCAGCTTCGTTAATATCTGGGTTAAGCTCATCTCTCCGGGGAAGCCGGATGAATTCTCCTGTGCGAGCGTTTTCGTCAAAACTGAGGTATTCAGGAAGGTTTGGACGAACCTCTAGGGCATCCTCAACGACTACCAGGTTACGGCTCTTCTCTTTAAGACCAATGATCTCACCAATGCTCACTCGGTAACTTGGGATATCAACCTTTTTGCCATCAACCGTAATGTGTCCATGTGTGACGAGCTGTCTTGCACCTGCTCGAGTTCGAGCAAATCCCAGGCGAAAGACTAGGTTGTCTAGGCGGGATTCTAGGAGAATCATGAAGTTCTCACCGGTGATACCCTGCATTTTCGTAGCCTCTTGGAAGAGGTTTCGAAATTGCTTTTCGCTTAATCCGTAAAGAAAGCGTAGCTTTTGCTTTTCTTGTAACTGCAGTCCATAGTTGCTCTGCTTGCGGCGCTGGTTCTGACCGTGCTGCCCTGGTGGGTAAGGACGTTTGCGCAGTTCTTTTCCAGTCTCGCTTAGAGAAAATCCTAAACGCCGACTGACCTTCCACGTTGGTCCTGTATAACGTGACATGTACTTCTCTCCAATCTAAAATCTAGTGTTCTTGTGTCTACCAAAGCAGCCGCGCCTTGTTAAATCTTCCTTCATAGGATACCACATTTTCTAAGATTTGCAAGGGTAATTTCGTTTGCTGTGCATCAAACTAAGCAAAAAGAGGGTGCAAGCATGAGAAGTATGTGGAATGGGTCCCTTTCCTTTGGCTTAGTGAACATTCCGGTAAAGATGTATGCTGCTACACAGGGCAAAGATCTTCGCTTTAACCAGTTACACACTGTCTGTCATACTCCCATCAAATACGAAAAGGTATGCCCCAATTGTCAGCTGGCCGTAGATGGAGATGAAATAGTCCGAGGCTATCAATATGAGCCAGGTCGTTACGTAATCATTCAAGACGAGGAATGGGAAAACTTCGCGCAGAAGTCCACGAGAACGGTAGATATCTTGCGCTTTGTGGAGCTTAGTGAGATCGATCCTATTTATTATGACAAAACCTATTATCTCGAACCGTCTGAAACGGGAGGTAAGGCGTATGCTCTCTTACAGGAGGCGTTGTCGATTTCTAGGAAAATTGCGGTAGCTCAGATCACCATTCGATCGAAACCCTCTTTGGCGGTGGTCAGGGTATACCATGGACTCTTGGCTTTGGAAACGATTTTTTATCCCGATGAAATTAGGGACCAAGCACTGGTATCTCGTAGCAATGTTCCTGTTCAAGAAAGGGAACTGCAGATGGCTCTTTCTTTGATCGAAAGCCTGACTGAGCCCTTCGAACCAGAGAATTACAGTGATGAACGCCGCTTGGGGCTCCAAGAGTTAATCGAAGCCAAAATCCAGGGTCAGCAGATTGTCTTAGTAGACGCAGTAGAGGAGGAAAGGGCACCGCTCGATCTTCTGGCAGCTCTGCAAGCATCCATTCAGGCCCAGCATGACAAATTGGATCATCAATATGGTGAGGTAAAGCATTGATGATGCGTTTACAGCCCATGCTTCCTGTGGAAAAGCCCCTCCCTGCAGACGAAAGCGGCTTCATTCATGAAATCAAATGGGATGGCTACCGGGTACTAGCGTATCTTGATGATGGAGATGTGCGGTTGGAGAGCCGCAATGGAAGAAACCTCAATCACCTTTTTCCTCAGTTGGTGGAGTCGGCTAGGCAAAAGAGGCTCCGGGCCATATTAGATGGGGAGGTGGTGGCATTGACCGCTGATGGCCGTGTGGACTTTTCTCTTCTACGATCTTGCGGCATCCGCCCCAGGCATATCTGCTATATCGTATTTGACCTCCTCTATTGTCAAAGCGAGGACTTCTGCCCCAAGCCTTGGTTCGAGCGTCGCGAGCGTCTAGAAACTCTGATCGAGAGTGAGGGAGCACTCATGCTTTCGCCCCTCCTTCCGGGTAGTGCCCGGGATTGCCTAACCTTTGCCGCAGAGCAGGACTTTGAGGGCATTGTCTCTAAGCAGAGGAACTCTCCATATTTACCTGGAACTCGCTCTTCGCTTTGGCGTAAGCAGAAAATCAGGAAGAGTCTGGATTGTATTTTAGTGGGTGTAAAGACGGGAAAAGCACAGGTTCGTTCCATGGCGGTAGGTACATATAGAGCAGATGGCTCCTTGTTCTATTTGGGAAATGTAGGAAGTGGTCTAGGACACGAGGAACTGGATTTCTTGCGGCAGGCCATGGAGTTATTGGCAACATCCGGTCTAGCTCACTGTCCTTGCGTCAATCCTCCCCCCGATGCGGACGACTTGGTGTGGTGTCAACCTTTGCTGGTAGTGGAGATTGAATACTTCGAGCTCACTCCCTGTAAACGCTTGCGTCACCCTGTGTTTTTGCGGTTTCGTTTTGACAAAGACCCAAAGGAATGCCGCATGGAGGTGTACTTCGATGACGACTAGACAAATCATACAGGTGGAGGGTAAGTCACTGCAACTGTCCAACTTGGACAAGATACTCTGGCCCAGACTTGGCTTAACCAAGGCCGACTTGCTGGACTACCATGCGCGTCTTTTCAGTCTTACACAGCTTCATTGGCAGGGTCGTGCTCTCACGGTCACTCGCTATCCCCATGGAGTAGAGAAAGAGTTTTTTTATCAGAAGAATGTCCCCCCGTCTTCGCCCTCCTGGGTCGCAACCCATAGAATAGAGGGGACGAATTATGTTGTGGCTGGGGATCTTGCTACGATTTCATGGCTAGCTAACTCAGCGGCCATCGAATTTCATCCCTCAACCTTTGTGATATCTAGACCTAAAGTTCCTAGTTATGCTATTATTGATCTGGATCCAACAGATCCACAAGGGTTTGCAGAGGCTGTTCAGATAGGGAAGTACTGCCGTGATATCCTAGGCGAGATGGGATTACGTGGCTATCCAAAGCTGTCGGGTGCCACGGGGATTCACATTTACATTCCCCTTCAAGGCCGTTATGATTTTTCCATTACTGCCCAGTTAATAAGGGTAATCGGTCTGACATTACAGCGCCTCTATCCCAACAAGGTTACCTTAGAACGGCTGATTAAGAATCGTCATGGGGTCTATGTGGATTACATGCAAAATCACCCGAGTAAGACGATTGTCGGCGTTTATAGCCCTAGGCCAACCCCGGAGGCCACAGTCTCGACGCCGGTTCGCTGGGCGGACCTCGATTACTATGAGCCAAGGGATTTCACGTTGCGGACGGTCCCAGATTGGGTCAAGGAGAAGGGTGACCTCTTTGAGCCTGTTCTGACCCGGCCCCAATCCCTAGAGCATTTACGGTTTTTTTAGCCATAATTTATTCTTGACGACGATGAAATACTATGTTATACTTCAGACGTTAAGCAGAAGCCACCGCTTCTCACCTTGTAACTCCGTGTTTTCAAGGTTACCCTGATTGTTTTTTCCGCTTTTGAGCGGATGAATTGTGATGTTTGGGTAGAACGGGTGGCGGAAGCCATCCGTTTTTTGCATAATTTTATATTGGAGGGGTGACACCATTAGCAAAGAATTAAGAGTGAACGATGCAATTCGGGCCCGGGAAGTGCGGGTTGTGGATGCTAACGGAGACCAACTCGGCATTATGAGTGCACGTGACGCTTTGAGTGTAGCTGGCGATCGAGGACTCGATTTGGTGGAAGTTGCACCAAATGCTAAGCCGCCTGTTTGTCGAATTATGGACTATGGTAAGCACAGGTATGAGCAAAGTAAGCGTGACAAAGCTGCTAAGAAGAAACAGAAGATCACGAATATCAAAGAAATTCGCATGAGTCCCAAAATCGATGAGCACGATTTTGATGTTAAATTCAAGGCAGCTGAACGGTTCTTAAAATCCGGTGACAAAGTGAAAGTTTCGGTGCGTTTTCGGGGAAGAGAGATTGTCCATTCTGATTTAGCAAAGACTAAACTGGATAAGTTAGCGACTCAACTCAAGGATGTTGCCGTAGTTGAACGTCCGCCTAAACTGGAAGGCCGCCAAATGATCGCAGTATTAGCCCCTAGAACCGATAGTCAAAAAGCGGAAACTTCGAAAGCTGAAACTGTGGAAGCAAATAATTAGGAGGTGTGTTCAATATGGCGAAAATGAAAACCCATAGAGGTGCAGCCAAGCGGTTTAAAGTTACAGGAACCGGTAAGGTGGTCAAATTTAGTTCCCATAAGAGTCATATTTTGGAGAAAAAATCTGCAAAACGTAAACGTCAACTAAGACATGGACAAGTGGCAAGCAAGGCCGATACCAAACGTGTACGCGAGCTTCTGCCCTATAAATAGATGGTTAATTAGGAGGAACAGACAATGTCTAGAGTTAAAGGTGGACCGGTAACTCGCCAACGGCGGAAAAAGGTTCTTAAACTTGCCAAAGGTTATTATGGTGATAAAAGTAAGAAGTATCGCGTAGCTAATCAGGCCGTGATGAAGTCAGGGAACTATGCCTATCGTGATCGCAAAGCAAAGAAACGTGATTTTCGGAAATTATGGATCACCCGCATTAATGCAGCTGCGCGGATGAATGGTATGTCCTACAGTACGTTCATCTCCGGTCTCAAAAAGAATGGCGTAGAAGTTAATCGCAAGGTCTTAGCCGATATTGCCGTTCATGATGAATCTGGCTTTGCTGATTTGGTTGCCATTGCCAAGCAGTAGTCTTGTAATTGAAAACAATCCCGGGCGGGTAATCCTCCCGGTATTTGTTTTTTAGGAGGACGTATCATGGATCAGGAACTGACCATCACCAGTAGAAAAAATGAGCGCATTCGGGATGCGAAACAGTTGCAGCAAAGAAAGTATCGAGACCAAAGGGGATCGTTCTATCTTGAAGGTGTCCGGGTTGTAGAAGAGGCTCTTTCAACGCCCCTTGTGGAAACAGTTTTTTATTCTCCGCGGCTCACAAGTACATCCCGGGGATTAGAACTGGTGAGGAAAGCGAAGAACCAAAGAGTGCATACCTTGCCCTGTAGCGAAGAAGTCTTGTCGGAGCTGACCGATACTGTACAGTCCCAGGGGGTGGTTGCTGTGGTAAGAAAACCCGCCTGGCCTAGCTTTTGTTCAGGGGTTATGCTCATCGCTGATGAAATTCAGGATCCAGGAAATATGGGTACATTATTGCGTACAGCTGTAGGATCTGGCGTTCAGGGCCTTTTTGTGATAGAAGGTTCGGTGGATTTGTACAACCCAAAGGTCTTGCGTTCGAGTATGGGGGCGATTTTCCATCTACCCCATTGGTTAGTTACTCGTACTCAGGTTCTTGATTTCGCAAGAAAGAATGGCAGTACCTTACTCATTGCCGACTTAGTAGACTCGGACAACTATTGGGACGTTCGGTACCCCCACAATGTGGCCGTAGTCATTGGCAACGAAGCAAGGGGTGTCCACCGGGATTTTCGCGATGCAGCCCTTTTGCGTGTACAGATTCCTTTAGCAGGCCCTGTGGAGTCCCTTAACGCTCCTGTGGCCGCAGGGGTCTTGCTTTATGAAATCCTACGTCAACACCGATCGGAGATCGAGGGGTAAGGTAGGAATTTCCATAAGGCTCCGAGAATATTCATGGTCAAAAAACCAAGGGAGTGGTGTGGGAAATGGTGCATCTCTACAACGTTAGCTCAGCACGTCGTACGTTGCTGATTTTGGTTGGATTTCAACTGCTACTGTGGAGCGTTTCTGCGGTTGGTTTCTTGACACATCGTGAGGCATGGCAACATGTGGCACCTGTACCCCCGGAGTTTGGGGCGGAAGGCGGCTTCGCAGAAACATTGGTCTACGTTCTTGGGCGCAATCTTGTGATCTTCCTTCTCATAGTTGTTGGTAGTGTCCTATTTCGTTTTGGGTGGTTCACTCCTGGACTGGCTATCCTGGTCCTGCAAGGGGTGAGTATAGGCTGGCTGGCAGCAATGGTTTGAAGTGCCCTTCGCCACTGTGGGTGCAGCTAATCTACAATATCTCCGGATTGGACTATGGGAGACCACCGCCTATGCCATCGCCTGTGCCATTACTTTGCCTAAGTCTCTGTTGGTTGCCAGGTCTTTCCCAGCAAAGACGTGGGACGAAAAGCGCAAACTTCATGATATGCGATTAGAGAACGTGGAGAAGACAATAGTACTACTAGGTGGTGCCGCCTTGTTCATTGCGGCAGTGATTGAGGCGTGGTTTCTGGTAGGCTAAAGTGCCCCGTTGTAACAACCGCGGTTCTGTGGTATAATCTCTGTATTAGACTGAACACGTGGGAGGTTTTTTCGTGAATCTAACACCACAGGTTGTTTGGCAGATTTTTGTGTCGACAGGTTCGGTAAGTGCCTATCTTTTGTACCGGCAGCTTCTGGAAGCTAGTAAGACTGTGTTGCATTAATGGATATTTAGAGGCGATGAGGGAGAATAGTACATCCATGGCCTCCCCAGAGAGAGAAGACCATAGGCTGCGAGTCTTCTTGGATGAAAAGTGGGTTGAATTCACTCCTAAGCTACAGACTGAAGTTGCAGTAGGTCTTGTCGGATTCCTCCGTTAAAGGATTTGAGATGGGCAGACTTAGAGATTCCTTAAGTAGTGCCAAATAGGGTGGTACCGCGTACTTCTTGCGTCCCTAACGCTTAGTTAGGGGGCGAGAAGTTTTTTTGTTTGTGGTTGTAGACAAATGAAGGAGGTTTTTTTGTGCAAGATAAAGTCCAAGATATTAGAAAAAGTGCCTTAGAAGCATGTGAACAGGCGGAAAACGTGCAACAGCTCAGCGAAGCCAAAGTCAAGTTTTTAGGCAAAAAGGGAGAACTGACTCTCGTCTTACGAGGCATGGGCCAGTTACCTAGTGAGGAAAGACCTCTCTTTGGAAGATTGGTGAACGAGGTACGCGATGAGCTCGAATTGGCCTGGGATCGGCGGGAAGGGGAGTTATTCCATGTCGAAGAACAGAGACGCCTCCTCGCAGAGAGCCTGGATATTTCGCTACCAGGTCGCACCGTCAAGCGGGGAACGATTCATCCTATTACACGAATTATCAATGAAACGAAGACCATTTTTATGCAAATGGGTTATGAAATTGTAGAAGGACCTGAAGTAGAATGGGATTACTACAATTTCGAGGCACTGAATATCCCACCAGATCATCCAGCAAGGGATATGCAGGACACCTTCTTTATCACCGAAAAGCTCTTACTAAGAAGTCAGACTTCGCCTGTTCAGATTCATATCATGGAAAGTAAGCAGCCACCGATTCGGATTTTGGCTCCCGGCAAAGTATATCGGGCCGATTCGGATATTACACACTCACCCATGTTTCATCAAATCGAGGGTCTAGTTGTAGATAGGGGTATTACCTTTGCTGACCTAAAGGGAACACTGCAGCTCTTTGCAGAGCGTATGTTTGGCCCCCATACTAAGATCCGTCTGCGACCTAGTTACTTTCCATTTACCGAGCCAAGTGCCGAAGTGGATGTTTCGTGTATAATCTGTGCAGGGTCCGGCTGCCGCGTCTGCAAGGATACTGGTTGGCTGGAGATTTTGGGATCTGGCATGGTCCATCCCCATGTGCTGCAACAAGTAGGATACGATCCTCAAGCGGTGACTGGTTTTGCCTTTGGGGTGGGAGTAGAGCGTATGGCCATGCTCAAATATGGTATTCATGACATTCGCCTTTTGTTCGAGAATGATGTTCGCTTTTTAGAACAATTTACCAGTTAGGGGGACCCTTTCATGTTAATTAGCTATAAATGGTTACAGGATTATGTGTATATACCTTGGGAACCGGAAGAACTTGCCCGGCGCCTCACGATGGCGGGTCTGGAAGTGGAAGGGCTATCGCCACTCGCCCCAGATTTGCCTAAAGTCTACATCGGCTTCGTAAAGGATGCTACGAAACATCCAGGCGCAGATAACCTTAGGGTGTGCTCCGTTGATGTGGGGGCGCAAGGAACATATACCATCGTGTGCGGGGCTCCCAATGTTGCCAAGGGGCAAACGGTGGCTGTGGCACTTCAGGGAGCTAAACTCCCTGGGGGACTGGAGATTAAGCCCACTGAAATTCGTGGGATAATCTCAGATGGTATGATTTGCTCACAGTCGGAGTTGGGATTAAGTGATGATCATGAAGGTATTTGGGTATTACCAGAGGGTCTAGAGCCAGGTTTATCCATACTAGAAGCCCTCGGTTTGGATGATGTCATTCTTGATGTTTCCGTCTACGCCAATCGTCCAGATTGTATGAGTGTCTTAGGTGTGGCCAGAGAAGTGGCTGCTCTCACAGGTGGCGAGCTCACCCTGCCCTCTATAGAATATAGTGAACTGGAAACTCCTATCGCTGAGAGGACGCATGTTACAGTGGAAGATACAGAGCGTTGTCCACGTTACACGGCTGCCTTACTTGAGGGAGTCAGCGTAGGAGAATCGCCTCTTTGGATGCAAGTGCGCTTGAAGGCAGCTGGAATGCGCCCCATCAACAATGTGGTAGATATCACTAACTACGTAATGTTAGAGACTGGTCAACCTTTGCATGCTTTTGACTTCGAGCACTTAGATGAAAAGCGTTTGGTCATCCGTACCGCAAGGCGGGGTGAAGTAATGGACACTCTAGATAACGTCAAACGTGAACTTACCCCCGACATGCTTTTGATCTGTGACGCTAGTGAACCCAAGTGTATTGCCGGCGTTATGGGCGGGCTTGATAGTGAAGTCACGGAAGATACAACGAAAATTCTCCTCGAGTCAGCGAGCTTTTCTCCACTTAGTATCCGCAGAACCAGTCGATCCTTAGGACTCAGCTCGGAGTCGTCTGCCAGGTTTGAAAAGGGGATTGACGCAAGTGGTACCATATTCGCAAGCAAGCGCGCCCTGCACCTTTTGCAGGCTCTGGCCCAGGCAAAGGTTTTTGCCGGTCATATTGACATTGATTCGAGCAATGGAGAGGCTATTGTAATTGAGCTTGTTCTGGAGGATATACAAAGGATTCTGGGTGTTAGCGTACCTGAAAAATCCAGCCAGGAGATCCTAGAGCGATTAGGATTTGAAGTGCAAAAAATGACGCCTGATCGTTGGAGGGTTACGGTGCCATCGCACCGTACAGATGTTAAGATCGCTGCTGATTTGGTTGAAGAAATCGTACGTATCTGGGGTTTGGACAATCTTCCGAGTACCCTTCCAGCCGATACATCGCGCTCTGGCGGACAGAGTAAACGCTTGGATGTAGCCGATGCTCTAAGAGAACTCTTGGTTGGGGCCGGTTTGCAGGAGGCACTAAGTTATAGCTTCGGACGTAGTGACAATAATGATCGACTCCTACGCTTTGAGCAGCCCATGATTATGGTGCAAAATCCAATTTCCGAGGACTTAGTTGCACTGCGTCATAGCCTGTTACCAGGGTTATTGACCGCTATTGGTCTCAATGCAAATAGGCAACAGACGCGGGTAGCACTATTTGAAATTGGGGCTAATTATGTGGGAGCAGTACCCCTTAAAGAGCAACCCCTAGAGGATATGCAGCTGTGTCTAGCCCTCTGGGGCACTCGCCATCCCATGAATTGGGGCTTGAAGGAAGAGGACTACGACTTTTATGACTTGAAAGGAATTTTAGAGCTGATCTTGCCAGCGCAAGAATTGGTCTGGGAAAAAGGCGCGAACCCGTCCTTCCATCCTGGCCGCCAAGGCCGCATTACGTATGATGGGCGGGAAGTGGTCACGTATGGCGAAGTACACCCATCTGTCCTGCGAAACTTTAAAGTACTAGGTAGGGTCTATGCTGCGGAGATTAGGCTTGAGCAAATTCTTGATCTCTATGGTACGACTCCCCATTTTCAGAGTCTCCCAAGATACCCCGCAGTTGATCGCGACTTAGCCGTTGTTATAGACAAGGGGCAAGCTGTCGGTGAGTTAATGGCACATCTAAGAGAACTTGGTGGTGAGCTTTTAAGGGGGATAACTGTATTTGACGTCTATGAGGGGAAACCTATTCCCGCAGACAAGAAAAGTGTAGCATTCTCATTGCGTTTTCAAGGGGACCGCACGTTGACTGATGAGGAGATTAATCCCATCATGGACAGTTGTGTCAGGGGATTGAGCTCCAAATTTGGTGCAGAAATACGTTAGGAGGAAATGCATAGATAAAGTAGAATTAAAAAGCGAGGGAGGGACGGGTATGAGTGTAGACCATGAAGTGCGTTCAGTACGAGTTCAGATTTTCGGCGAGGAGCATGTCATTAGAGGTCAAGCTTCGGAAGAGTACATCGAGAACTTAGCCGCCTTGGTGGACAGTCGTTTAGAAGAAGTGCAGAAGAACAGCCCTCTGCTTCCCCGCCATCGGGTAGCTATCTTGGTCGCCATCAACCTGGCAAATGAACTCGAAAAGCTTTCGGCGGAACATGAAGACCTATTGGCGCTACTCGAAGAAGCCAATTAGAGGGGGCTTTTGATGATTGGAAAGTGGATCGACCTCGTTATTTTAGTATTTCTAGCCCTCGGTTTGCTGAAAGGTTTCAAGAGAGGCTTGGTGCGCGAACTGTTTAGCCTCATGGGGGCTGTTTTAGCCATTATCATTGCCTACCATAGTTATCAGACTCTTGCTTTAGTCTTGCTAGAGAACTACCAGCTATCTACCTGGCAGGCTCAGACCATTTCCTTTGTGGTTCTGCTCGTGGGCATTAGCTTACTCGGTGCGTTCTTTGGGTACATCTGGTCTAAGGCTTTAAGTTATACCCCTTTTTCAGTGCTAGACCATATTGGCGGTGCTGCTTTCGGGGTTGCCAAGGTGGGGGCAGTGGTTCTGATTCTACTAATATTCTTGACTGCTGCCAACATCAGTTTCGTCAATACCATGTTGGATGAATCAGTTGTGGTTCAGCAAATCGGAGTTCTCTTACCCTTTGTCTATGACTATGTGGATCAATACTGGCCAGAACAACTGCAGAAGCCCTTGTGGCTGTTTCCATCACAAAACCCCGGGCCAATGGCGGGGTTTTCTTGGGTATCCTGACTTTCCATGGGAACCCCTCCTAGACTTACCTAAAGGGATCGTACCTGCTTCCTAGAACCCAAAAGATCTGGGAAGGGGGTAAGCCGTTGCGAAAACCTGTTATTCTATATTCGAGTATATGGGCCACACTTCTTATGCTGGGTTTTTTCATTGTCTCCAGTTTGTCTGGCTCCAATATTTCCTTTCGAGGCGGCACGAATCGCTCACCGGGAATCCAACATCTTCAGGGCAAGGTCGTTGTCCTTGACCCGGGCCATGGAGGAGGAGATCCAGGTACGGTTGGCGTGGGACCTACCACTGAAGCGGAGAATGTTTTGGCGATTACCTGGGAACTCAGGACTATGCTGGAACGATCTGGCGCCCAGGTTATCATGACCAGGCAATCGGATGCCAATCCTTCTGTGGGAACACAATTCGACGGACAGAGAAATGGACAATTGGCTGCCCGAGTGGCAACTAGCAACCGTAGTCGTGGTCAAATATACATTTCGCTACACAATGATTGGCACGATAACACTACGGTCAAGGGAACCTCTGTCCATTACTACAAGAGCCAGGATCTGGCCCTGGCTGAAACGCTGCAAAGGCACCTTGTGGGTCAGACGAAGGCGGTGGATTTAGGGGTAAAGCGAAGCAACTTCTATGTGCTTCGCAATACCAGCGTACCTGCTGCTTTGGTGGAGATTGGATTTCTGAGTAATTCTGAAGAAGCAAGTCTTCTGGCCAAGCCGGCCTATAGGCGGGAGGTCGCACTTGGACTCTTGGCCGGTATTAATGCCTATTTCGCAGGAGAGTTTTAAGGAGGAAAGTCTGTGGAGTTATTGGCTCCAGCCGGTTCTTTTGACGCCCTGCGGGCGGCGGTGGAAAACGGGGCAGATGCAGTTTATTTGGGTGGCAAATCCTACAGCGCTAGGGCCCAAGCGGTCAACTTCTCTCGGGAGGAGCTACAAGCGGCGTTAGATTACTGCCATATTCGTGGAGTCAGGGTCTATGTAACAGTCAATACTTTGTTGCGGGAGGATGAACTAGAGGGAGCTATTCTTTATCTAGCTGACTTATATTGCTGGGGAGTGGATGCAGTCATTGTGCAGGACCTGGGGCTTATTCAAAGGGCCCGGGAGGAAGTTCCCATGCTTGAGCTCCATAGCAGCACCCAGATGACAGTACACAACGCCCTAGATTTTAGGGCCATCGAAAGACTGGGAATAACTAGAGTGGTCTTGCCAAGAGAACTAGGCGCCTCAGCAATCAAAGACATCCGGGAACAAACATCCGTGGAACTGGAGGTTTTTGTTCATGGTGCTCTTTGTCTATGCTATTCTGGCCAATGCCTGATGAGCAGTCTCATTGGCGGCCGCAGTGGTAATCGGGGACAGTGTGCACAACCTTGCAGGCAGCCTTATACTGTAGAGGGTTTGATCGTTCCCGGTGAATATGTGCTGTCGCCGAAGGACCTATCTCTCATTTCCCATCTGGATACATTAGAAGATGCAGGTGTGGCTTCTCTGAAAATTGAAGGGCGCCTAAAGAGTCCTGACTATGTCGGGGTAGTCGTTCGCACCTATCGGGCAGCCTTAGACGGCAGACCGTATCAAGCCAAGGACTTGAGTACGGTTTTCAACCGCGGGTTCACCACCGCCTATTTCGAGGACGGTGCCGCACCTGACTTGATTACCTATCATCCGCCTACCAAGGCAGAGCGGGTGGGTAGCGCCTTGGAAACGTATCGCTCGCCGAAGGCTTTCCGAAAGGTCAAAGCTCATCTCTGGGCCAGCCTGCGTTTGGGAAATGCTTTGGAGGTAAACCTTTTGGATGAAGACGGTTACCACGTGAACATGCGTGGTAGCATGGAAGCAACTACCTCGAAGGGTATGGGACTCACGCGAGAGCTACTCAGGGAGAAACTCTTGCGGCTGGGGAATGACCCTCTAGAGGTTGTGGAGTTTGAGAGCGAATTGGAGCAAGGCTTGCATCTTCCTGTGAGTGAACTCAACCAGGTGAGGCGTGACCTAGTCCGCCGGTGGGAACAAACTCGCCTAGAACCCTATAGGGGCCGTACGATAGAGATAGTGAAGAAAGTCCCAAGGCTTACTGGGGAAGGGGCGAACGCCGCCGAATCAGAGCTGGCCGTGGCAGTAACCGTCTCGGATTTAGCCTCTGCCCAGGCTGCCATGGATGGGGGAGCAAAGCTCTTTTACTTTTCTGGAGAGGTGTACAAAAGAGCGCCCCGAGACCTCTTGGGCGAGCTGCCCAAGGCCTGGGCCCTTGGGCAAGACCGAGGAGTGCCTGTGTTTGCTCACCTAGAAAGAATTACCGAAACCCATGTTCTACCGGATATCATAGGTTCGCTAAACAAACAAAAATTTGATGGACTCTTAGTCGGCAATTTCGGTAGCTGGGAGTTATTAAGGGAGTTCGAGGTTCCGATTCATGCCGATTTATCCTTCAATGTTTTTAACTCCTGGGCGGTGGAACTTCTAGCTCGCGAGGGAGCAAGCTTGATTACTGCATCTTTGGAGCTCCAGCTTAGTCAGGTTCGAGAGCTTTGCCAGCTATCTCCTGTCCCCATTAGTATCGTGGTCCATGGACCTGTAGAGTCTATGGTAACCAAATACTGTATGTATCGGGACCAAGGCTGCAAGTATCAATGTCAGAGTCAGGGACCTTTGGTGTTAGTGGACAAAAAGGGCTATCGCTTTCCGGTGTATTTTGACAGATGGTGTCATATGCACATCTTTAACTCTCGAGAACTCTCTTTGCTTGGTCATCTCGAGCAAGTGAAAGCCAGTGGTGTTCGTTATGTAAGGATCGAAGGTCGCACAAAGGATCCGGATTGGGTTCGCAGTACCTCGGATCTTTACAGGCGCGGTCTATCTGGTGAAAATGTGGAGATTCCAGGAGAATTTACCAAGGGACACTACTTCCGTGGCGTCTTGTAATGGGGGTTGTTACATATGAATGAAAAGAGCCTGAGAGTTTTGGAATGGCCGAAAGTGCGAGAGCTTGTCGCTGAAAGGACGAGTTTCTCACTCAGTCGCGAGCTTATCCATGAGCTTACCCCCAAGACCAAACTCAGCGAGGTTATCAAGGACTTAAGCTTGACGAGCGATGGTGTGCGGCTACTTTGGAAGCACGGGGAGGCGCCCTTTGGAGGCGCTAGCGACATTCGTCAAGTCGTGGGCAAGGCCCGCCTGGGAGAAATCCTCGATCCCGATCAACTCTTGCCCATTGGGGATTTTCTCTACTGCACTTCCCAATTGAAAAAGTACCTTGGCGATGAAGATGGTTCCCTGGCGGACTTTGCCAGGACATTGATCCCTCTACCGAGCTTAAAGGCGGAGATTGAAAGGTGTATTGACAGGGAAGGGTATGTCAAAGACTCGGCATCGCCCGAACTTGGCAAAATTCGCACTAAAATGCGCACACTGGCTAATCGCATTCGGGAACGCCTCGATTCTATGGTGCACTCCGCGGCTATGCAGAAGATTCTCCAGGACCCCATCATAACGCTTCGCAATGGACGTTATGTGGTTCCGGTAAAGGCAGAGTACCGCAGCAAGTTCCAGGGAATCGTTCATGATCAATCTGGGAGCGGTGCCACCTTATTTATGGAACCGGCCTTTGCTGTAGAACTCAATAATGATCTAAACGTGGCGGAGCAGGAAGAACAAACAGAAGTACAAAGAATACTCAAGCGCTTAAGTGCTGTGGTGTCCGAACACAGCTTGCTTCTTCTGGACAATCTACAGATCGTGACCGAGCTTGATTGCATTTTCGCCAAGGCTCGTTTTAGCCGTGCTATTGATGGCGTGGAGCCCAAGATGAACGATGAGGGACGCATTCAGATTAAGCGAGGGCGGCATCCCTTGCTAAAGGGCCATGTGGTACCGATTGATGTGTGGCTAGGTACGGACTTCCATGTCTTAGTGATTACTGGGCCTAACACAGGCGGGAAGACGGTAACCCTCAAGACTGTGGGCCTGTTTTCCCTCATGGCCCAATCTGGTTTACATATTCCTGCCGATCCAGGGAGTGAGTTGGCGGTTTTTGACGGCATCTACGCTGACATTGGAGATGAACAAAGCATTGAGCAGAGTCTAAGCACCTTTTCTTCCCATATGACTACCATCGTGGGGATTTTGGAGAATCTGCAGGAGAATTCCCTGGTTTTGTTGGACGAGCTCGGCGCAGGTACTGATCCCACGGAGGGAGCAGCTTTGGCTACCGCTATTTTAGAATACTTGCGGAGCTTAGACGTTCATACCATCGCCACCACACACTATTCTGACTTGAAGAGTTATGCCTATACCCATGATGGAGTGGAAAATGCCAGTGTCGAATTTGATCTCAAGACTTTAAGGCCGACCTATCGTCTGTCCATTGGTATTCCTGGCAAGAGTAATGCCTTTGCCATCTCTAGAAGGCTCGGTCTTGGGGGCAACATCGTAGAGAAAGCGCAGGAGTTGCTGTCATCAGAGCACATGCAGGTAGAGGACATGATTGGAGAGATGGAAACCAATCGCAGGCAAGCTGAACGTGATCGGGTTTCAGCAGAAGGCTTGCGCCTGGAATACGAGGAACTGAAGGCCAGGTATGAAAAGGCCCTAGGGGAGCTCGACGAGGCTCGCGACGACCTTATGGATGAGGCAAGAGCAGAAGCCAAGCGTCTCCTAGAACAGACCCAGGCAGAAGTGAATACGATTTTGGGGCGAGTTCGCCGCATGGGCCGGGAAGAGCTTGAAGAAAGCGTGAAGGAGTATCGGGAGGAAATCGCGGCAAGGACAGAAGTCTTAGGCAAACTGCACAAGCAAAAGCCAAAGGCGCAGGGTCCTACGAATCTCAAGCCGGGTGAAGAAGTCCGCATTAAAAGTCTACGGCAGAAGGGATACGTCCTCGAGCCGCCTACGACAAGCGATGATGTACTCATTCAGGCTGGTATCATGAAGATTACCGTTAAGATAGAGGATGTGGAGCGTGTTCAAAGTGAGGCTGCCAAATCTTTGGGACCTCGCAAAAGCGGGGGATCCCAAAGGAGCCACCTAGCTAAGAGTAGTAGCATTCGAAACGAGATTGACTTAAGGGGAAAGACGGTGGAAGAGGGGCTGACCCTAGTTGACAAGTATCTAGATGATGCCTTCTTGTCTTCCCTAGGTAGGGTACAGTTGATCCACGGTAAAGGAACAGGGGCCCTAGGCGATGCGATCCAGCAGTATCTGGCCACACATCCCCACGTGCAGGCATTCCGTTATGGAGCGCCTAATGAGGGTGGTCATGGGGTCACAGTTGTGGACATTCACCTTCCTAATTAGCAACGGAGGGCCTGAGGTGCCAAGATTTTTAGCAAGAGGTTCGAATGGTGTCCCATAATGCATCAATGGAATCGAGGTGGAGAGCGATGAACTGGTCATGGTTGTGGCGGGAGTGGATTCGACCCCTGGGTAGCGCTGTGATTCTGGCGGCATTTATCATTGTGTTTGTTGCGCAGTCGTATAGGGTGGATGGAGCTTCCATGGAGAATACACTGTTTCACGGAGAGCGGCTCATGGTGGATAAGCTTACATATCGCTTTAGAGAACCGCGCCGGGGAGAGATCATTGTGCTTAACATGCCGCACAGCAGATTTATCAAACGAATCATCGCGGTGGGGGGAGATACAGTCCAGGAGCGCGGTGGTGCAATTTTTGTTAATGGTGTTCCCTTAAGTGAACCCTATGTCGATAACAAGACGGCAATGAACTGGGGGCCACTTCTGGTGCCTGAGGGTCATGTTTGGGTAATGGGAGATAATCGGCCGAGAAGTGACGATAGTAGGGGAACAGTGGGCTTCTTACCAGTCAAGGACATCGTTGGGAGAGCCATATTTCGCTACTGGCCCCTGAATCGCATCGGTGGGGTCTAATGCAAAAAAGGAAGCTTTCGCTTCCTTTTTTTATCGCTGCAGGAAAGGGATACTCCGCCACCAGGGCTGCGAGCACCTAGGTGATGTCTCTGTGGGTTCGGTGCCTGCAATAAAGATCTCGCGCCGCGTTTCTTCTGGGGGTAGGGTGCAGTCATCTGGTACTAAGAGTCCGGTTTTGGTGTCAATCAATACCCCTTCCACCAAACCGCTCGGTTTCGGGAAATCTGAAATGGGGGTATTTCTTAACGCCTCCCGCATAAAGTTACCCCAGATTGTTGCAGCATTCCAAGATCCGTAGCGTACTCCTTGGTACACCATGCCTTTAGGAGTGTCTTCGCCAAACCAGACCACACTTACCAACTCAGGGGTGTAGCCCACAAACCACGCATCTTGATAGTCTGAATTGGTACCTGTCTTGCCTGCGGCAGGGCGACCGATATTGGCGTTTTTCCCAGTACCTCTTTCAATAACTCCCCGCAGCAGATCTGTCATAATGTAGCTTGTTTGCTCACTTAATACAACTTCCAGCTGCGGACTGTTTTCCTCTAGGATGTTTTCATTGGCGTCAGTAACTCGCAAGATGGCAAAGGGTTTCGTCTTTATCCCCTGGTTGGCTAGGACTCCGTAGGCCGTGGCCAATTCGAGTAAGGTTACTCCTCGAGTCATGCCTCCTAGGGCCAGGGGGGCTAGCCCCACATCGTTGACACGCCCCTGTTCTACGAAGGTGGTAATTCCCATTTTTTTCGCATAATCAATGACTGTTTGGGGACCAAGTTCGTCTACGACCTGGGCTGCAATGATGTTTAATGAATCCTCCACAGCTTCCCTCACAGTCACTTCTCCCGCGAAGGTCTCATAGTAGTTTCGGGGGCTCCAGATTTCGCCTGTGATTGTTGTAAAATCAGTGGGTTCGTCCATATAGACATCCGCTACTGTGACGCCATTGTCAATGGCAGCTGTATAAGGGAAGATTTTAATGGCCGAACCTGGTGAGCGCAGTGCTTGAACACTGCGGTTAAAGCTGTCCTGACCACGACCTCCCACCATAACTCGGATTTCCCCCGTTTGGGGAACTAGAGCTAATGCTGCTCCTTGGGGTTGAGTCAGGGACCCTTCGCCGGAGGAACCCACGGGTATGCCCTCAGCTAACGCCTTTTCGGCCGCTCTTTGCATATCAAGGTCCAATGTGGTATATACCCTCAGACCGCCACTGAATACCGCAGCTTCACCATATCTCTCAACCAACTGTGCGATTACGTAATCCACAAAGTAACTAGCCTCTACAACCCGTTCTTGTCTTTCGGCGAGTACCAGGGGCTCTGCTTTGGCAATGCTGGCTTCGGTTTCTGTTAAGTATCCGACCTCCTGCATCCGATTCAGCACAAAATTACGGCGATCGATGGCGATATCAGGGTTCACAAAGGGCGAATAACGAGTTGGCCAGCGGATTACCCCTGCAATGAGGGCGGCTTCGCTCACGGACAGGTCTTTGGCCGATTTTCCAAAGAATGTGCGTGCTCCCGATTCAATGCCATATGCTCCATGATTTAAGTAGAATTCATTAAGATATGCTTCTAGGATTTCATCCTTGGAGTACTTGCGTTCAATTTGTACCGCCCACAAGAATTCCTCGAGTTTTCGCATAATAGTTTTTTTCTGCGTCAAGAACACATTGCGGGCGAGCTGCATCGTGATGGTTCCTCCGCCCTGGCTGAAATTCCAGTCCCTAATGTTAACCAAAATCGCCCTGCCGAAGGCGATAAAGTTAATTCCATGGTGGTTATAGAATTGGTCGTCTTCAATGGCCACAACTGCATTTTTCACATAGTCTGGAAGCTCAGTTATGTCCACGGGGATTCGGTTTTCTTTATACAGATCCGTGATTAATCGACCATTTATGTCATAGATGTAAGTAGTAAAGTTCTGATGAATATTGACCTGGTCAAGACTAGGAGCACTTCTCAAATAGGCTGAAAGCACTCCAACACCTGCTCCTAGTAGGGTCGAGCCTAGAATCACTATAACATAGATAAGAATGGTCTTTCGTTTCACACTGACACCCCCGAGGGATATTTCATGATTTTATTATAACATAGAACTTCGCCAAATAGTCCGAATCACCTAGGGTCCTTGACCTCAAAGTTGTGAACACTTGTGAGAGGTGATAGTCCATGATAAAATTTACTTGGCGTACCTACCTTGGCCTTGTATTTTTTATTCTAGTGTTGTTTTCTGTGTTAACCCTGATGATTGCGGAAGGGCGTTTAGCCCCTGTCCTGCATACTTGGGCTGAAACAAGGGCCATGAGTTTGGCAACGAGGGCCATTAATGTCGCGGTAGAGGAAATGATGGCTGCAAGTCTAAGTAGTACGACCATGGCCCACTTGATCCGCGATGGGGAAGGCAACTTACAGGCGATCCAATATGACATGGGTGAAGTAAACCGAGTCAGTAGTCAGGCTACACATAAAATCCTGCAGACACTCAATAACATGGGCGAAGAAGTCTTCCCAATTCCTTTAGGTCAGCTCACCGGTTTAGACTTCCTGGCCTCATGGGGACCGGGGATTCCAGTTCGCATGATTCCTGTAGGCGGATTGACCACCACACCAGTAGCCAGCTTTGCAAGCGCCGGCATTAACCAGACCTGGCATCGCGTGCTCTTGGATATTCAAGTGCTGATGCGTATTGCAGTTCCTTTAGTGTCTGAAGACATTCTCGTATCTACGCAGGTTCCCATTTTGGAAGAAGTATTCATCGGGTCTGTACCCACCTGGTACTTTGCAGGTCAGGAGAATCTCTTGGACGCCGATGGACGTTTGGAATTCCCTTTAAAGTGAGTGGAGAGTCTATGTTACGTTACAATCATGGAATGATAGAACGCAAGTGGCGGGAAACTTGGCAACAGGGCCAAAGGGTTGACCAAGAAAGCGCGCAGGTTTGTACGGTGCCCGTTCCGGGTGATAGTGGAGAGCTGGGCATGGAGAACGCTCGGCTTTTGGTCTTAACAGACTTTTTCTCCTCAGTCCAATTGGGAAAAAAGGCTCCTATCTCGATTTTAGGTGCCAAAGAGAGTTGGCTCAAAGACACAAATAAACTTGGTCTTGTGGCCCTAAATGGCGCCATAAATGGCGAATATGACTTAGCCGTTATTCCCCGGGATTATGCCGCGGCCTTTGGCAAGCTAGAGGCGAGGGACACTTTTATCTGTGGACGCCTCTTGCAGAGCGGATCTATGCGCGACCTCCTACCAGACTTTGGAGCCGACGCTCTGCGCATCTACTTTTTGTACATGGGGCCCCCTGCTAGGGATTATGTATTTCAGTGGCATGGTCTTGCCAGCGCCTATCGGTTTTTGAGTAGATTCTGGGAACTGGGCTATGAGTCCGTAGGCGATCCAGGCTGTGAGTTGTCCGAGACGACATGTCTTTTGGATTTACGGGTTCAGGTGCGAAGGCGTATACTGCAAAGAAAACCCCACACAGCACTGGCGGCCATCATGGGGTACATCAAAGGCAGGTCAATTCTCACAAGAACAGAAGTAAGGGTCATCGCTACATTGCTGCAACCATTCACCCCATTTTTGAGCACTGAGTTACTGCAACTTATGGCGACGATCAAGAATTAAAATGGCCGGCAACGTTACCACACAGATTCCCAGGGCAATGATTTGGCTAAGCACGAAAGGACCATACAGCTCACTATGCTGTCGGATGAAGTCCAAGAAAAACCTCACGACCGAGTGGACAAAAAGGGTACGCAAGAAGGCATAACCCGGATAACGGGGCTTCTTCGCCCACCGCCAGGCAAATGGTAGGATAATCACAGAAGCCAAGATCTCGTAAAGCTGGGACGGATGCACCGGCACTAAGCTGTCGGGAAACTCTATAGCCCAAGGAAGATCTGTGGGGGGACCATATAACTCGCCGCTAAGAAAATTTCCTAAGCGGATGAAAATGTGTCCCACCGGTAGAATAGGTGCAGCGAAGTCCGCTATTTGCCAGTAGTCTAATCTGTGTTTATGGACGTAGAAGTATCCTACAACCATGATCGCGATAATGGCTCCGTGGGATGCCATGCCCGCACGGGAAAAGATTTCTAGCGGATTTTGCAGGAAATAGCTCCAATAAGGTATAACTGCTCCAAGGCGACTGCCGATGAGACCAGATACCGCGGAGATGAAAAAAAGGTTCTCAATTAGTTCGGCATTAACTCCGTGCAGGCGTGCAAAATAACGAGCAATAAAGTAGGCTGACACAAAGGTGCAAGCCATCAGAATTCCGTACCAGTAGATATCTAAGGAACCAATGCTGAATGCTATTGGATGCATACAATCACCTCGCAAGTTTTCATAGAAGCTATTTCCACCTTTCTCATGAAATACCTGCCCAGAACAGGAGGCTTTTGATGAAGAAAATAGTCCTAACCGGTGGGGGATCGGCCGGGCACGTTACACCTCATTTTGCCCTGATACCTCATCTGAAAAATGGAGGCTGGGAGATTCACTATATCGGCACCATGGATGGGATCGAAAGGGAGCTCATAGAGGGTCATCTGCCATATTATTCTATTAGCGCAGGCAAACTCAGACGGTATTTTGACCTAAAAAATCTCAGTGACCCTTTCCGAGTACTGAAGGGGGTTCTTGAGGCCTATCGGGTTTTGAGGAACCTACAGCCTAGGGTGGTTTTCAGCAAGGGAGGTTTTGTTTCGGTGCCTGTTACTGTTGCCGCCTGGTTGTTGCGAATTCCCGTTATCTTGCACGAATCGGATTTGACGCCAGGGTTAGCTAATAAGATTAGTCTGCCCTTTGCTAGGGAACTTTGTTTAACATTTCCAGATTCGCTAGAGTATACCAAGGGTAAAGGTATTGTGACAGGGACACCGATTCGCGCCGAACTGACCGAGGGCTCAAGAAATAAGGGACTTCGCCTCTGCAAGTTTACTGAGGGTTACCTAACCCTTCTCGTGATGGGTGGAAGCTTGGGGGCGGCCGTACTGAACCAGACTATTCGGGACAATCTTCCGGTACTCACTAGAGATTACCAGATCATCCACCTCTGTGGAAAAGGGAACGTTGATACGACCATAAGACATCCCCGCTATTGCCAAATGGAATATGCCAGGGAAGAGTTGCCCGATCTATTCGCTACCGCAGACTTTGTCCTGTCTAGGGCAGGTGCGAACTCCATTTTTGAGCTCTTAGCTCTAGCGAAACCGCACATCTTAGTCCCCCTCTCCAAGCAGGCCAGTCGAGGTGATCAAATCTTGAACGCGGAATCCTTTGCGAAGCAGGGCTTTAGCTTAGTGATCCCTGAAGAAGAACTGAATCTACAGTCTTTGCAGGATACTTTGACGCGACTTGAGGAACACAAAGAAGAGTTCATCAAAACGATGAAGGAATCACAAGTGAAGGATGGCACCAAAAATATTCTGAGGATTCTTGAGGAGGCAGCAAGAAGAAAGTAGTTGCCAACGGAGACAAAATATGGTTATATGGTAAGTAAGTAAGTAAATACATGTGCGATAGGAGTGACGACAATGTCGATCAAACTAGCAGTGATTTACTATAGTTCAACAGGAACCAATTACCAGTTAGCCAAATGGGCCCAGGAAGGTGCAGTAGAGATAGGTGCAGAGGTACGGGTTCTTAAAGTCCCGGAGTTAGCACCCCAGAGTGCTATAGACACGAATCCCACCTGGAAGGCTCATGCTGAAGCTACCAAGGATGTTCCAGAAGTGACTCCAGCCGATTTAGAGTGGGCTGATGCATACATGTTCAGCGTACCTACCCGTTTTGGCAACATGGCTGCTCAAATGCGTCAGTTTCTAGATACCACAGGTGGACTATGGTTCCATGGGAAGCTGGCCAATAAGGTGGTTAGCGCCATGACTTCAGCTCAAAACGCCCACGGAGGCCAAGAAGCTACCATTTTGTCACTCTACACCAATATGTATCATTGGGGTGCAATTGTGGTAGCCCCTGGATATACCGATCCTTCGATTTTTGCATCTGGAGGAAACCCCTATGGCACTAGTGTCAGTGTGGATCAAGAGGGTAAGATGGTGGAAGATGTGAAAGAAGCAGTGAAATACCAAGCTAAACGGACCGTAACCGTCGCTGGGTGGGTTAAGGAAGGCAAAAAATAACATTCAAAGTTCGCCAAAAAAGATGCCAAGGTCCAGGAAGTCCCTGAACCTTGGCTTTCTCGTTAGTCCTCTGTAACGGTGATCGCCTTGCTGTTTTCCCATAGGCCGTGAATATTGCAGTAACTGAGGGCGTAAAGTGTTCCGCTCTGCCTCAACCTTACCGAAACCTTGGCAAAGGGGTCAGTATAGACTGGTCCTTCATGACCACCCTTGAGGCCTTCGCCATGGCCTGCGAATTGGATATCGGCCAACTCAAAAGTAAATCCTTCGGTGGGTTGGAAGAGCAACTTGATCCAGCGAATATGGTGCTCCGCCGTATTGGGATGAGGGTTGTCTGCTCCTATGCTTACTCCAATTTCTACTGGCTGGTCTGCTTTAACATGATCAGGAGCATCGATGACCGGGACATGTTTTTCACTCTTCCAATCACCGCTCCGCAGTACTTCACCTAGTTTCACAAAAAAGCCTCCTTTTGCATTTCATTATCTAACTGATTGGTTCTAGACTTGGTGTATTTATCCTGCTCAATAAATTTCATTAAAAGGCGAAGAATAGCACACTCTAGTAGCAAGGTGGTGACTTTATGGTACGATGTCCGTTTTGCAATCAGCCTATGGTGGGTGTAGAGTCTGAGGAAAATCATTCCTTTACAGACCTATACCGTTGCGGTGCATGCCAAGTTGAGCAAGCAGTGCATTGGGGGCCCGGTGAGAGACTGCTTGTGCGGGAAGATGATCAAGATCAGTAATCCCGAAGGGGTGATGCGGTGCTCACAGTACTTTTAGCTTCACTAGTCCCGGGTCTCTTTTGGTTATGGTACTTTAATCGCTACGACGTTAGGGATAAAGAGCCCGTTAGTAGGCTTATGCTCTGCATGTTCTTTGGGGCCTTGGGAGTTATCCCCGCATTGAGCTGGGAAGCACCTTTTAGTCAACTTCTAAAGGCTTCAAATTCGCTCCCGGTTCAATTGGGCCTATCTTTCTTTGTTGTCGGTTTAGGCGAAGAATTCTTCAAATTGGTCGCTGTCTACCTGGCGGTGGCAAGATCAGAGCACTTTAACGAGCCCATAGATGGAATTATCTATGCTATTGCCACCGCCATAGGCTTTTCAGTGGTGGAAAACACATTATACATTTCTGCCTTTGGTTTGATGGTGGCACCATTGCGGGGAACGATTGCCACCTTGGCCCACATTGCCTTTTCAGGACTGGCAGGATATTTTCTGGGGAAAGCAAGGTTCTCTAGCAGACCCCTGCCTCAAATAGCCTCAGGACTAGCCACAGCGGCCTTCACCCATGGTTTGTATGACTTCCTTCTCATTACCCGTCTGGTTTCGCCTCTTGTTTTGATACTGGTGATTTTGGGTCTGCAATACATTCTTCTTATGGCCATCCAAACGTCGGTTAAATCCTGGCAAGGTAGGTAATCCTTGTCTATGGATGACTCCTGTGCTAAAATGGGAGCGAAAGGGCGTGACACTATGGCAGGACATTCCAAGTGGGCTAATATTAAGCACAAAAAGTCTAAGGAAGATGCAAAGCGGGGTCAGATGTTCACTAAGATTGGGCGCAAAATCACAGTTGCGGCAAAAGAGGGCGGACCTGATCCAGAGGCTAATGTTAAGTTGCGCTTAGCCATCGATGAAGCCCGGGCGGTAAACATGCCAAATGATACTATCGATAGGGCTATTGCACGTGCTGTGGGCGGTCTTGATGGAGCTTCGTATTCGGAGGTACTCTACGAAGGCTATGGACCCGGTGGCGTAGCCATTATGCTTGATACACTTACGGACAATCGCAATCGTACAGCCGGAGAAGTTCGCCATAGGTTTTCCAAGTATGGTGGGAATTTAGGCGAAAGTGGCTGCGTTGCCTGGATGTTTGAACGTCGCGGTGTCCTGGTAGTGGAACGAGGCGAGGTTGACGAAGACGAAGTTATGCTTTTAGCCCTTGAAGCGGGGGCGGTGGACGTTATTACAGACGGTGATGTAATTGAAATCCACACAGACCCCAGCGATTTTATGACGGTGAAGGCGGATTTGGAGGCCCAGGGTCTTCAGTTTCTTGGAGCAGAAATCAGCTTCATACCGCAAAATACGATGACCATCAGCGAGGATAAAGTAGAATCCATGGAAAAACTTATCGAGATCCTCGAAGAATTAGATGAAGTCCAAGACGTCTATTCCAACTATGAGGTGGAGTCTTAGATTAGGAATACTCACCTAGCCCAAGGGCATACTCTCCTTAAGGGGGGAATTATGCGTCGGGTATTGGTCCTTCTCATGGTGGGTTTGGTCTTTTTTGTGCTAGCCTATATTGTAAGTCAAAAACTGTTTACCATGCTGGCTTAGCCAGCAGATTACAGTAGCAATGGACTTGCCTAAGCCTCAATCGAAGAATTAGGATTGAGGCTTTTTCTTTGCACCGAATCTGAGGCAAGGACTTGCTTTAATGGGTGTCGAATACAAGGGGCGAGGTGGGGTGTAAGAACATGATCATCATGGGAATTGACCCTGGTACGGCCATTACAGGGTACGGGGTAGTCAAACTAGAGAACAACAGGCACATCGTCTTAGGATATGGCGCTATTCGCACAACAGCCAAGCAGAGCACACCCTTACGACTAGAAACGATTTATGCTGAGCTAAGGAAACTTGTTAGTGAATTCCATCCCGATTGCTTAGCCGTTGAAGAACTTTTTTTCAACAAGAATGTGTCTACCGCACTAGCGGTGGGACAAGCTAGGGGAGTCGCGATTTTAGCTGGGGCCCATGCTGGGCTGTCCATTGCAGAGTATACGCCGCTCCAAGTGAAAATGGCGGTTACAGGCTATGGCAGGGCCAGTAAAGAACAAGTAGCCTATATGATACGCATGCTTTTGGGACTTGCGGAAACTCCCAAGCCCGATGACGTTACGGATGCCTTGGCGGTTTGTGTCTGTCATGGCCTTAATGCTAACAACTGGGGGAGATTGGAATGATTGTCTCGTTAAAAGGACAGCTACTGGAAGTCACAGAAAGAACCATTGTCCTTGATGTACAGGGAGTTGGTTATGAAGTCATTGTCACCAATTCGGTGCTAAAAAAAATGCCTAACCAGGGTCAGGAACTACAAATCCAAACATATCTGCAGGTTAGGGACGATGCTTTCGTCCTGTACGGATTTTCATCCTCAGAAGAGAGAGACCTCTTTCACAAGATCATTGGAGTGGCTGGCATCGGCCCCAAGCTTGGAGTGGGCATTCTGTCCAACATAGCACCTAGGGAGTTCATTCAGGCAGTCCAAAGGCAGGATCTCAGGACCTTGACCAGTTTGCCAGGGATTGGCAAGAAGACAGGCGAACGGATTTTGCTGGAATTGAAAGACAAGTTCAAGGATATTGTCCTAGAAAGTGATGGTGAAGATGACGATTTGCCCGTTGTTTCAGGCAGCGTTTTTGAAGATGCTGTAGAAGCTCTGCAGGCTTTGGGCTACTATGGCAGTGAGGCCGAGCGTATGGTCAATCTCGCCAAACCACATCTGACGGAGAATTACAATTTGCAGGAATTACTCAAGGTAGCGCTGGCACAAAACAGCCAGCAGAGGGGTGAGCATACTTGGAGACGGAACGGATAGTAAGTGCCTGGAAACGACCGGACGATTGGGATGCGGAGACATCTTTGAGGCCACGTACTCTTGCAGAGTATGTTGGGCAAGATAAGGTCAAGGAGCATATGAAATTATTTATTACTGCAGCGAAACAGCGTAGCGAGCCTCTAGATCATGTGTTACTCTATGGCCCTCCCGGTTTGGGGAAGACGAGCTTAGCGCATATAATTGCCACAGAAATGGGCGTGGGAATTCATACAACATCAGGACCTGCCATTGAACGTCAAGGTGATTTGGTGGCCATTTTAACCAGTATGCAGGCTAATGACGTGCTATTTATAGACGAAATCCATCGCTTGAGCCGTTCTGTGGAAGAGGTGCTCTATCCAGCCATGGAGGATGCTGCTGTGGACATTGTCATTGGTAAGGGACCGGGTGCGAGGTCCGTGCGGATCGATCTGCCGCCGTTTACCTTGATTGGTGCTACCACTAGAGCAGGCATGCTCACTTCGCCCTTGAGAGATCGTTTTGGCGTCATCAGCCGTCTAGAACTCTACGAGGCCGAAGATTTACAGGCCATCGTGTCCCGAGCAGCCAAGATCCTTGGTGTGGCCATTGATGATGGGGGCGCTCGAGAGATCGCTAAACGCTCCCGGGGAACGCCGAGGGTGGCCAATCGTTTGTTAAAGCGAGTAAGGGACTACGCCCAAGTTCGGGCGGATAATCACATTTCCCATGGCGTGGCGACGGAAGCTTTAGGTCTTTTCGAAATCGATGATAATGGCCTGGATCATTTGGACAGGCGTATTCTAGTCACGATTCAGAGGGTCTTTGGAGGGGGACCTGTGGGTGTGGAAAGTCTCGCTGCAGCCATCGGTGAAGAGGCGAACACAATTGAAGATGTCTATGAACCCTTCTTGTTGCAATTAGGCTTGGTACAGCGCACGGCCCGAGGGCGCTGCATCACCTCTTTGGGTTATGAGTATTTGGGCATCTCTCCCCCTGAGGAAATGGGTGGTGACGCTAAGTGATGTGGAAAACGGAGGGCATTGTGATCCGCGTGCGCAATTTAGGGGAAGCGGATCGAATCGTTACTCTTTACACAAAGGAACGGGGTAAGCTCAATACTGTGGCCAGGGGTGCTCGAAGAATCCGCAATCGTCTGCTCAGTCCGACCCAGGTGTTCACCCATGGTCGTTATCTTATTTTCCCAGGTAAGGGGCTCCATAATCTGAGTCAAGCTGATATTGTTCATAGCGGGCAAGCTATACGTGATGATCTGGAGAAGTTTGCCTACGCTTCCTATGTCACCGAACTACTGGATGCCCTAACAGCTGAAGAGGACCCAACAGACCGAATTTTCCCTTTATTGGCGGCCACCCTTTCTATGGGAGAAGGTGGGCGTTTTAAGCTAGCGGTTCGAGCCTTCGAAATTAGGCTCATGCGTGAACTTGGTTATGAACCAGAGTTATATCAATGCTTGCATTGTCGCCAAACACTCAAAAGCAACGTCTCCTTCACAGAACAAGGTGGAGCCCTTTGTGAGAAGTGTGTGGGACATGTACCAGGCAGTATGTCTTTAACGAATGGAACCTGGGAGTTAATGAAAAGACTATTAGAGTGGGAGTTTTCTAGACTGACAGTGCTGCATCCAGATACTAGCAACGAAACAGAACTTCGCCGTGTGATGCGCAGCTATCTGGATTATCGGCTCGAATATCCACTCAAGTCTTTAGACTTTCTAGAGACATTACAAGGTCTGACCCCCTAAAGGTAACGCTGATTGACAATTGGTGGTCAATTTGATATAAATTAACAGATGAAATCTACGGCTCTCATATGGGCGTGAAGCGAGGGTGGATCGATGAATCTTCAGGAAATGATTCTAAAATTACAGGGATACTGGGCTGCGCAAGATTGCATTATTTATCAGCCCTATGACTTGGAAGTCGGGGCTGGGACTATGTCACCAGCTACTTTTTTAAAGGCTTTGGGGCCGGAGCCCTGGAATGTGGCCTATGTGCAACCTTGCAGGAGACCTACAGATGGTCGCTACGGGCAAAATCCCAATCGAGTTCAACACTACTACCAATACCAGGTTGTTCTAAAGCCTTCCCCTGACAATGTTCAGGAGATCTATCTAGGAAGTTTGGAGGCTTTAGGTATTGATTTATTGAAACACGATGTCCGCTTTGTGGAAGACGATTGGGAATCCCCTACATTAGGGGCTTGGGGCTTGGGCTGGGAGGTCTGGCTCGATGGAATGGAGATCACTCAGTTCACCTATTTTCAGCAAGTCGGTGGTATTGATGTGAAGCCTGTATCCGCGGAGATTACCTATGGAATTGAAAGGCTAGCTACGTTTATTCAGGGTGTGGATAGCATTTTTGATTTGAAGTGGGTCGGCGATGTTACCTATGGCGATGTATTTATGCAAAACGAAGTCGAGTTTTCTAAGTTCAACTTTGAAGCTTCCGATGCGAATACGCTCTTTACCCTATTTGACTTATACGAGACTGAAGCGAAAAGGCTCATGGAATCTGGGTTAATCTTGCCCGGTTACGATTTTGTCCTGAAGTGTTCTCATGCCTTTAATCTCCTTGATGCCCGTGGTGCCATTTCTGTCAGTGAGAGAACACGCTTTATTGGGCGGGTGAGGGCATTAGCCCGCATGGCAGCACAAGGCTACCTTGCTGAAAGGGAAAAACTAGGCTTTCCAATGCTCAAAGGGGGGCGTGTATAAATGCAAGACTTTTTGCTAGAACTTGGTTTTGAGGAGCTACCAGCCCGCTTTGTGGAAAAGGCCCTAGGGCAATTGTCTGAGAGTGTGGCCAAAAAGCTTGACCAGGAGAGGCTTAAATTCGGCGAGGTGCTGAGCTTGAGCACTCCCCGCCGCCTAGCTCTTTTGATTCGCGATCTGCAAACCGAGCAAGAAGACGTGGTAGAGGAAGTTAAAGGACCACCTCTCAATGTTGCCCGGGATCAGGAAGGAAATCTGACGAAGGCCGGGCAAGGATTTTTGCGCTCCCAGGGCGTAGATTCAAGCGCCATCACTGTTAAGCAATTTCAAGGTGCTGACTACATTTATATTCGCAAAGAGGTGCAGGGGCAAAGAACCAAAGACTTATTAAAGCCCCTATTAGAAGATGTCATCGGACATCTGAATTTCCCCAAGAATATGCGCTGGGGAAACTACGATCTCCGTTATGCCAGGCCCTTGAGGTGGATTGTTGCGCTGTTAGGTAGAGACGTTATTCCTGTTCAAATTGGCCCTGTCCAGGCAGGCCAGGTAACCTATGGTCATAGGCAACTAAGTTCCGGACCGATACCTCTTTCCAAGCCGGATGAGTATGTAGGACAGTTAAACGATCACTATGTCTCGGTGGACGCCGCCCAAAGGCGTATGTCGACCTGGCAGCAAATCCAGGATATAGCGCACAAAGAGGGAGTCCGGGTATTGGAAGATCAGCGCTTGCTGGACGAAGTGGTTAATCTGATCGAGTATCCTACCGCATTTTGCGGCAGCTTTTCCAAGGAGTATTTGGAGTTGCCCGCGGAAGTGCTCATAACCTCCATGAAAGAGCACCAACGTTATTTTCCACTCCATGATGAACAAGGTAGCTTGGTGTCTAAGTTCATCGGTGTTCGTAATGGAGCAGATAACCATCTTGAAAATGTTATCGGCGGTAACGAAAAGGTTTTGGAAGCCCGGCTTTCTGATGCGAAATTCTTCTACGATGAGGATGTCCGGACTAATCTGGCTGATAATCTCCAAAAGCTTGAGGGGGTTGTCTTCCAAGAAAAACTTGGGTCCATGGGCGACAAAGTTAGGCGCATTCAAGCGTTAGCGGGGAAACTAGTTGAGCAGTTGGGGCATGTTGATCGCAAAGAGACCACGCTCCGCACAGCGCTCCTTGGAAAATGTGATCTTGTTTCTCAGATGGTTTATGAGTTTCCTGAACTCCAAGGAATCATGGGTGAAACGTATGCCCTGGCTCAAGGTGAAGACCCTGCTGTAGCCAGAGGTATTCGGGAGCACTATAAGCCTCGCTTTTCTGGTGATTCACTACCAAGTGCGGCAGAAGGAACTGTGGTTAGTTTAGCGGACAAACTCGATACCTTGGTAGGATATTTTGCAGTGGGGAGCATTCCCACCGGGTCCCAGGATCCCTTTGCCTTAAGACGGCAAGCACAAGGGGTAGTTCAGATCTTGATGCAGGGCAGCTATGATGTTTCGTTGACATCTCTTATAGAGGCGGCAGAAGCAGGTTATGGCGCTGTACGTCTTGGTGAAGAGAACGGGAAGGCTTTGTTGGATTTCTTCTTGGCAAGGTTACGAGTTTTGCTTACCGATCAGGGCTATGCATACGATGTAATTGATGCAGTCATGGCTTCCCACGATGATCGTATAACTAACCTATTGGAGAAAGTGCACGCCTTAACGGAGTTTGTTTCTGGAGATGATTATGAAGACTTGATCACAGGCTTTGAGCGGGTAGCTAACCTTGCTGCCAAAGCAGAGACTGATGCGTTGGATCCCAGTCGGTTCATCCCCGCGGATCGGGCTTTCCACCAAGCTCTCCAGGAACTTGAACAGGCTTGCCAAAAGCGACTGGATGGGCACGACTATGCTGGAATTCTGCAGACCTTAGCGGGTTTCCGCCGCCATGTTGATGGTTTCTTCGCCGATGTCATGATCATGGATTCAGATCCGACTGTTCGAGCAAATCGTCTTGCGTTGCTAAACAAGTCCCTTGGCTTGTATAGTTTGTGTGGAGATTTGCGCCTGATTGTTGTAAATAAGTAAAGAAGCAAGCCACGAGAAGGAAAAAAGAGGGCTATACAGAATTATGGTTGTTGGTGTTTTTGATGATTGATGGATGCTGCAATCTATCGATTGCTACCATTCATCTCGGAGTATCTCTTTGGGAAACTCCATGAGGTTTGCAATTCTGGATGTGCTCCCCGACGGGGAAACATAGACAAGAAGGAGGATACATAATGAACACTAAGTGGGTTTATTTCTTTGGTGATGGGCAGACAGATGGTCAGCAGCACGAGAAGAATTTGGTTGGTGGCAAAGGTGCTAACCTAGCCGAGATGGTACACCTAGGTATTCCAGTACCTGCGGGTTTCACCATTACAACCGAAGCTTGTGTGGCGTTTTACAGAAATGGAGAGACATGGGTAGATGGTCTAGAAGAGCAAATCAAGGAGAACGTAACTCGACTAGAAAAATCCATGGGCGCCAAATTTGGTGATAAGGAAAATCCGTTGTTGTTATCCGTTCGTTCTGGTGCTAGGGTGTCTATGCCTGGTATGATGGATACGGTTTTAAATCTAGGTTTGAATGATGAGACGGTAGAGGCATTGGCGAAAAAGTCGGGTAATCCCCGCTTTGCCTGGGACTCCTATCGCCGTTTCCTGCAAATGTATGGCGATGTTGTTATGGGCGTTGATCATGATGCCTTTGAAGAGGCCTTGGCTGCAGAGCGCGTTAAGTATGGCGTAGAGCTCGATAATGAACTCTCTGTGGAAGCACTCAAGGACCTTGTAGCAGACTACAAGGCAATCATCCAAAAATCTGCTGGCAAGTTGTTCCCTAATGAGCCATTTGAACAGCTACGCGGGGCCATTGATGCCGTATTCCGTTCTTGGAACACAGCTCGTGCCATTCGTTATCGTCAGATTAACCACATTCCCCATGAATGGGGTACGGCAGTAAACGTACAGGCAATGGTTTATGGTAACATGGGTGCTAACTCTGGTACAGGTGTAGCCTTTACCCGTGACCCTTCCACCGGTGAAAATGTTTTTTACGGTGAATACCTTATGGATGCGCAAGGTGAAGACGTGGTGGCTGGAATCCGTACACCACATCCCATCGCTCATCTACAAGAAGATATGCCAGCGGTCTATGATGAGTTGGTTCGAATCTATAAGCTCTTAGAAAACCACTATAAAGATATGCAAGACGTGGAGTTCACTATCCAAGAGGGCAAACTGTACATGCTGCAGACCCGCTCCGGAAAGCGTACGGCCACTGCAGCGGTACGCATGGCTATAGAAATGGTAGCAGAGGGTCTCATCGACAAGAAAACGGCTGTCTTAAGGGTTGAACCGGAGCAATTGGATCAACTCCTGCATCCAATGATCGATCCAAAGGCCAAGTACGACGTTATCGCCACAGGCTTACCAGCCTCTCCTGGCGCTGCGGCAGGCCGCATTGTGTTTACAGCTGAAGAGGCTGAAGCGTGGAAGAACCAGGGTGAGAAAGTGATCCTGATTCGTAACGAAACCTCACCAGAAGACATTGGCGGTATGGATGTTGCTGAAGGTATTCTTACTGCCCGGGGCGGCATGACCTCCCACGCCGCTGTAGTGGCACGGGGCATGGGCAAGTGTTGTGTAGCTGGTTGCTCTGCTGCCCAGATTAACGAAGCCAAGAAAACACTAGTATTCGGAGATACCGTTCTTCAAGAAGGCGACTGGATCACTCTCAATGGTTCAACCGGTGATGTTATTGTGGGGCAAGTGCCCATGGTGGAAGTGGAAGTTGCCGGTGATTTTGCCACTCTTATGGAATGGGCAGATGAATTTAGAGCGCTCGGCATTCGCACAAACGCCGATACGCCCCATGACAGCCAGACTGCCTTGGACTTCGGCGCTGAGGGTATCGGTCTTTGCCGTACAGAGCACATGTTCTTTGATGGCGAACGCACATCTCTGGTGCGCCAGATGATTTTTGCTAATGACAAGGCCGGGCGGGAAGCTGCTTTAGCGAAACTTCTTCCTTTCCAAAAAGGCGACTTTAAAGGCATTTTCAAGACGATGCAAGGCTTGCCCGTAACGGTTCGTCTCTTGGATCCTCCATTGCACGAATTCGTGCCCCACGATGAGGAGACCATTAAGAAACTCGCATCCGATATGGATCTGACAGTAGATACGCTAAAAGCTCGCATAGAAGCTCTTGAAGAGATCAACCCCATGCTCGGACACCGCGGTTGCCGTCTTGGGATTACCTATCCTGAGATCTACACTATGCAGGCCAGGGCCATTTCTGAGGCTGCCGCTGAGTTGACGAAAGAAGGGATCAAGGTTCTTCCAGAGATTATGATTCCCTTAATTGGCACCGTTGAAGAACTGCGGATGATGAAGGAAATCTGTGTGGAAGTAGCGGATCAGGTCATGAAGGAGATGGGCGTCAAATTCCAGTACTTGGTGGGAACCATGATGGAAATCCCCAGGGCTTGCGTTGTGGCCGACGCTGTGGCAAGTGAAGCAGAGTTTTTCTCCTTCGGAACGAACGACTTGACCCAGATGACCTTTGGCTATAGTCGTGATGACGCGGGTACGTTTTTACCTGAGTACGTCGACAAGGGTATTTTAACTCGAGATCCATTCCAATCTCTCGATCAAGTTGGTGTTGGTGCACTGGTAGAAATGGGTGTTGACAAGGGTCGCGCCACTAAGCCCAATCTGAAAATTGGGGTCTGTGGTGAACACGGCGGAGATCCTGCCTCCATTGATTTCTTCCACCGCGCTGGACTGGATTATGTAAGCTGCTCTCCTTATCGAGTGCCCATCGCTCGTTTGGCTGCAGCCCAGGCTAATATCCGTAATCCTCGGTAGTTAGGAATGCCCGGGAGGGAGGAAAACCCTTCCCATATGGGGAACCCATACGATAAAGTGTGGGTTCTCTTTTTGGTGCGCCACGCATGGCGCGTAACTTGGCGGTGAAAGTCCGCTACGGGGGCTGGCAGTTGCCAACCGTTAGCCAAGCGCAAGGGTGTCCACTGTGAAGTGGAATCTGAAGGAAGCGTGATGAGCAAGGTTCCTCCTGAGGAACACGAATCATATTAGGCATCCAAAGTGGGATGAGTCTGCCAAACAAGACAAAATCCAATAAACTGCACGGACACGAGGATGTAGATACGGCGGGTATATGGGATGAAAGTTACGCGTCTTACCGTGGGAGGTCTCACG
>DIPH01000016.1:133188-194684 GCA_002424045.1 Firmicutes bacterium UBA5493
CGGACGGGCGGAAACAGAGTATGGAGCCCCCATAGCCCAATCTTGTTACGAACCTTATCCCTCGAACTTTTCAAGCGTTCAGGATATCTCAGTTTTAAGGAATGTTATCTGTCAGTTAACGTGTAAACTTTGGAAACGCCTAGTACCGAACGGTATGCTAGGTGTTGTGGGAGGTCGGCTACTCAAATAATGGGTAGCCTCCTACCCGATTGGATAGACCGTAAGGGAGGTGCTGGGTATAGCTCGCTTTTCTGATGAATGGATTGAACATGTCAAGTCTTCCGTAGATATTGTAGAGATTATCGGGAGACGTGTTGAATTGAAACAAACTGGACAAAACTACATGGGGTTGTGCCCATTTCACAGTGAAAAAACGCCTTCGTTTTCGGTCAACCCTGAACGACAATTTTATCATTGCTTTGGGTGCCAAACTGGGGGCAATGTGATTAACTTTGTCATGGAAACCGAACATCTCTCCTTTCCAGAAGCGGTGACCAAGCTTGCTGAAGAAAAAGGAATTCCTGTTCCTGCAGTCTCTGTCCAAGAACAACAAAAGGAAGCCAGGCGTGATATGCTTCGCGAGGCCAATGAACTCGCCGCGCGCTATTACTATCGTAATTTGCGTTCGCCTGTTGGTGAAGGAGCACGGGCCTATTTGAAGGGGCGTGGGATTGACAATATCCTGGCCCGAGATTTTTATCTTGGATATGCCTCTGACGCCTGGGATGGTTTGGTGCGTTTTTTCGAGTCGGAAGGATTTGATTTACAGGTTGCTCAAGGGGCAGGACTGATTATTGAGGGTAAAAGGGGGTATATAGATCGATTTCGTAGTCGCTTAATGTTTCCCATTTGCGATCATCTTGGACGTTTCATAGGTTTTGGAGGACGAAGCACCAGGGAAGGCCAACCAAAGTACTTAAATACCGGGCAGACTGAGGTATTTAACAAGAGCTACGTTCTCTACGGTTTGAATTGGTCCAAGGACGCAATTAAGGCACAGGATCAAGTGATCATTGTGGAAGGTTATACAGATCTCATTTCCCTTTTTGCCCTCGGTACCAGTAATGTTGTGGCTTCGCTGGGCACGGCCTTTACTCCAGCCCATGGTGCATTGCTGAAGCGCTTTTGTTCCCAGGCGATCATTGCTTTTGACGGTGACAGTGCGGGACAAAGAGCTACCCTGCGAGGGATGGAAATACTCCATGAGTCGGAGCTGCAGGTGAGGGTGGCCGTTCTTAGGGACGGCCAGGATCCAGATAGTTTTGCGCGAACCTTTGGTGCGGGCAAGGTTAGGGAGTGGCTCGGCGATGCGAGACCCTTCAGGGAATACCAAATTGATAGAATTATTTCCCAACACGATGTAGAAACTAGAGAAGGAAAACTGAGTGCCTCTACAGAACTTGTTACAGTACTCTCCGAGCTGAATAGCTCTTTAGAGCGAGATGAATATACTAGTTATGCAGCCCAACGTCTAGGTGTACTCGAGCGCTCCCTTGCAGAAGAGGTTCGGGAAAAACTGGGAATAGACAGAGGGAAGCCGGTACACAATAGGCGTAACGTAAATTTAGCACCAGCAGAGGCAGGGGAAGAACTCCGGGAAAGGGAAATCATCAGGTGTTTGTTGCAGAGACCCGGACACTTGAAAGATCTGCGGGAGTGTGGTATTACAGCCAGCGATTTTCATCATTCCGATTATCGCCGTGTATTTGTATCACTGAGCGAAAATAGTTCCGATCCTGAGGGAACTGCCATTGCCAGTCGACTCTTGTCTTTACCTGGTCCTACGCCTAGCTGGGAAGATTGTTTACGATCATTTTCGTCAGTTTTAGCGAAACGAAGATTGCAGAAGATAGAGGAAAAACTTTCCCTTTTGGAGAATGATAGGAAAGGTTTTGATATTCGTATGGAATTATATCAGTTATTAAAGGAGTACTATGACATTTTCATTTCAGAACCTTCATAGCATCCGTAGGAAAGGGGGTCGTCATGTTGAACAAAAAAGAAGCAAACATTGCTGATGAACATCGTTTAGCAATCAACGAACTAATGGCCAAAGCCAAGAAACGCGGCATGGTTACCTATCGGGAAATCATGGATAGCCTTCAAGATGTGGAACTCTTGCCGGAGCAGATCGATGAGATCTATGAGAGCTTTGCGGCCATGGGTGTTGACGTGATTCCCCATTCTAGTGGTGATAGCTCTGACGATGCCGATGATTCGGTCGATAGTGATGTGGAAACCGATGCTCCAGATGATGTGGATGATGCTGAGGATTATGATCTTTCCGTACCTGAAGGTGTGGGATTGGATGATCCCGTTCGCATGTATCTCAAGGAAATTGGGAGAGTTCCGCTTTTAACGGCGGAGGAAGAAGTGGAGTTGGCCAAGGGCATCGAACAGGGTAGCGAAGAGGCTAAACGTCAGCTCGCTGAGGCGAATTTACGCTTGGTTGTGAGCATTGCCAAACGATATGTGGGCCGGGGCATGCATTTTTTGGATCTCATTCAAGAAGGGAACCTAGGTCTGATTAAAGCGGTAGAGAAGTTTGATTATCGCAAGGGTTTTAAGTTTAGCACCTATGCCACTTGGTGGATCCGCCAAGCTATAACCAGATCCATTGCCGATCAGGCCCGTACTATACGAATTCCTGTGCACATGGTTGAAACCATAAACAAACTTACACGCGTCTCTAGGCAATTGCTACAGGAATTGGGTCGAGCGCCTAGTCCTGAAGAGATTGCGGAGGAAATGGATTTGCCAGTGGAACGCGTGCGAGAGATCATGAAGATTGCTCAAGAGCCTGTATCCTTGGAAACTCCCATTGGCGAAGAAGAAGACAGTCACCTAGGGGACTTCATCGAAGATCAAGAAGCTACAGCTCCAGCTGAGGCAGCAGCTTTCACTATGTTACAGGAACAGCTGGGACAAGTTTTGGAGTCTTTGACGCCCAGAGAACAGCAGGTACTGAGATTACGTTTTGGCCTGGATGATGGTCGAGGACGTACCTTAGAAGAGGTTGGGCAGGTCTTTGGAGTGACCCGGGAGCGTATCCGTCAGATCGAAGCAAAAGCCCTGCGCAAACTGCGCCATCCTAGTCGTAGCAAGAAGTTAAAAGACTTTTTGGAGCAATAGTCATTGTAGTTACAGCACTTGACAAAAGGGGCAATGGCCCATATAATGAATCAGTACTGGACCCCTAGCTCAGCGGTTAGAGCAGCGGACTCATAATCCGTTGGTCCAGGGTTCAAATCCCTGGGGGTCCACCAAATAAAAATCGAGACTGCAACCAAAGTCCCCTATGAAGGAGCGCTTTGGGGCGGTCTTTTTGCTCTTATGACGGGGGCGTCGAAAGCTGCCGACAAGGCCGAGTATGAAGCTCGGGCAGTGGGTGTGCTTACTTGAGGTTCTTAAGTGAACGGTGATCAAGGTAATGATTTGTCGGCTGCCCATAGCAATAACAATTAGGATAGCAACGTTCCCGATGATAGACTCTACTAGAATTAGCCAATGAGAGATACGAAGCCGCGAGTGCTCTCGGGGTTTTTGAGAATAGTATACGAGATGGCAAAAATCTTGTCGTACGAGTCAATACGGTCTTGTCCTTGGACGCACTTTCCTCCACTGTTAACCACACATTTTTTAGCACTGATTCGAACTATACTGAGAGGAATTCTAACATCGAATGAAAATTTGTCTGCCCGAAAGAAAGCGAAGGACAAAAGGAGGTAACGCCTGATGAAGGTTGGTCAGTTTACTGACACCTTTCTTCCAGTTGTAGATGGTGTTGGTCGGGTGGTCAGTCATTATGCTCACATCATGGGGGAGCTTTGTGAAGCCTGCTATGTAATCACGCCACGACAAACGAATTTTGATCAAGGGGAGGCAGCCTACGAAATTGTTGATTATAGGGGGATTTGTCTACCGAAGATGCGTCAATACCGCGTGGGTCTTCCCATGCTCGATAGCCGTTATCGGCGTCACCTGGCAGATCTTCAGCTGGATATTGTTCATGCCCACAGTCCATTTGTTGCGGGACGGGAGGCTTACCGGGTTTCACGGCGGCAAGGAATACCCTTGGTCGCTACGTTTCATTCCAAGTATTATGATGATTTCTATCAAGTCACCCATAGCAAAACACTCTCCAAACTGGGGATTAGATTTGTTGTTGACTTTTTTTCCAAATGCGATCAAGTTTGGGCTGTGAGTAGTTCCACGGCTGAGGTATTGCGTAGCTATGGATATAAAGGTTCAATCGAGATTATGGAAAACGGAACCGACCTCAAGGAGCCAAACGTGGAAGCGGCACGGGTGGTGGAGGAGCGCTATGGTCTTGGACAGCTGCAGGCGCTTCTTTTTGTAGGGCAAATGAACTGGAAAAAGAACATCCGAAGGATTTTGGAAGCAGTAGACACTCTAGTTAGGCAGGGGCGCGAGCTGAAGCTTGTCATGGCGGGGCAGGGGCCTTCGGAGCAAGAAATCCGCGCCCTGTCCTCGTCATTGGGACTGGATCATGTAGTGGTTTATACAGGGCACATCAGTGAGGCACGGATCTTGGAGGGATTGTATGCCCGTGCGGATTTGTTTGTGTTTCCGTCGCTATATGACAATGCACCGATGGTGGTTCGTGAAGCTGCGGCCGTTGGTACGCCGTCCCTCTTGGCTCTGGATTCAAGTGCTGCCGAGGTGATTCGGGATGGCCATAACGGCCTTTTGGCTCGGGATACCACTCCAGATATGGCAGAGCGGATCGCCTGGGCACTGGATCACCCTGAGAAGCTACGAGAAATTGGGTCCGCGGCTCGGCAAACAATCCCTAAGCCCTGGAAGGATATTATCTCTGAGGCGCTATTCCGGTATGACGACCTGATCTCTGCTAAGCGTCAGAGGAGATGAACCTCTATAAACACTCTGACCCTGCAACTATTCAACTCTAGTCACAGGGTCAGCCAAGGATTAACTCGATTTTTCCTTTGCCCCCGTCTCAAGGAGATGGGGGTTTTCGATATATCTCTCTAGAAGCTTAAATGACTTGGCAAAATACAATCCGTCACAAATTCTTTCATCCATGGTGTATCCGATTTGGCAGCACTTCTTTACCACAACCTGATCGTCAACAACCATGGGCAGTTTTACTGTTTTTCCCAAGGCAACAAAAAGACCTGTGGTGCCAAAATCATAAAGATGATGATAAATATAGTTAGTATGGATCGACTTTAAATACGTGAAAAACAAAGTAGTATGAAAGGGACTCGCTTTTATTACGGTTTGAGGTAATAAGTTGATTTGATCAAGACCCTTCAAAATCTTAACCAGAATCTTTTTTACTATGCCAGGCATTGACATTACCATCGCTACAAGTCTATCTGTATCCGTCTTGCTGTCATAGGCCTTTGCTTCGGCTATCAACTTATCGATAATTTCAATCACTTCAAAAATGTTTTCCTTCCCTGTAAACTCGAATTTCACAGTGGTCTCTTCGTCTTCATCATCCCTTAAAGACCGTTTTATGGCCATTGAGACACATATATTATTCCTTTGATATATTCTCCTGTTGATGATAAAACGGTTCAACTGAGGTCTCTCTGAAATCAGCCTAACATAAGCTGCAATAAAAAAATGCAAATAACTGATCTTTACCCCTTGTTCCCTTTTTTCTCGAATATAACTGTCAATCGGATCGGCGCAAACAACATGCTTAGAGAAGTTCTGTGCATCGCTGCGCTTTTCCATTATATAGGGGATAATCTGCACAAATGGGTCTAATGACTTTAATAGCACACCGTCGCTTCGTTTCATAATACCTCCTATGAAAGAACATTCTGGAATATTATAGCATGTCTTGCTCTGAAAATCCATGGTTTCTGACTCATGGCAGGACTTTCGGAATCCTTTTGGTACCCAGGTTACATTGCCATCACGGCAGACCAATACCGGTTTTTCCGTAATGGAATCATCTCACGTGGTTTTTCTAGATCAGCCGCGAGATGGAAACCAGGCCTGGTAGAGCGTTTGAACTGCAGCACTGATTTCAGTTTCTGTCAAAGCCGCGAAGCCAATGAGAATTTGGGGAACCTTGCCCATGCTACTTTTGTCAGAGTAATATTTAGAAAGGCCATAGACCTTAACTCCATGCTCCAAGGCCTGGGCTTCTAAGCTCTCCTCCGTCATTCCGTTGTGAACCTTGAGCAGAAGATGCAGTCCGGTGTCAGCGCCTTGTATTTCCACTGGAATATCTAGCGCCTTTATTTCGCGCACCAACACCTCCCGTTTTCTTTTATAGACAGTGCGCATCTTGTTTACATGCCTTTCAAAATACCCATCCTGCATGAATTTGCTTAAGACCTTTTGATCTATAATAGGCACTGGGCAGATCATGAAGGGCAGCCTTTCTTTAAGTCGCCTAACAAGATGGTTCGGTAGGACCATATAACTCGCTCGTAAGGCGGGGGATAGGGATTTGGAAAAAGCCCCTATGTAAATGACCTTTTCGTTATGGTCCAATCCTTGTAACGCAGGGATGGGCTTACCACTGTATTTGAATTCACTGTCATAATCGTCCTCGACAAGATAACGGTTGGGGTCTTGATTCGCCCAATTCAGAAGTTGCACCCTTCTGTTAATGGACATGATCTCTCCCGAGGGGAACTGATGTGCAGGCGTAATACATAAAATATTGACCCGACTTCTCTTCAGTTCTCCAAGCTTGATTCCTTGCTCATCTATAGGTAGGGATTGATATTGGGTGCCATTGCTAGAGAAAAGGAGATGAAGCTTCTCATATCCGGGGTTCTCAATGCCAAAGGTACTTTCTTCATCAAAGATCTGAATCAATATTTGCAAAAGAAACTCCATTCCAGAACTAATGATAACCTGCTCTGGTTGGCAATTCACCCCACGAGATTGATAGAGGTATGATGCCAGAGCGGTACGTAGGCTGATATGCCCTTGGTGGTCTCCCAGCTGCGACAATTCGGGATCATATTCATTGATCACATCCTTGGAGATCTTTCGCCAGGTGGCAAAGGGAAAGGTTTCTGGATCTACCCCCTGGTAGGAAAAGTTATATCTGATTCTGTCCGTTTCTTGTTGGATGACGTCCTTGGCCCTTTTTGGGGGGGCATCAAGTTGCACGAGATGATCGATTTCATTTACATAAAAACCCCTTCTTTCGATTGAGGTAACAAAACCCTCTTCCATCAATTGATTATACGCAGATTGGACAGTATTCTGACTGATTTGCAAATGGGAAGACAGCTTTCTCTTGGAGGGTAACCTAGCCTCCCGAGCAATTCTTCCAGACTGAATCTCCGACTTGATTAGTAAGTACAGTTGTTCATAGAGGGGAGTTTTTTGATCTTCATCCAGCACAAACGTCAACACATCATATACCTCCATCTGATACTATTAACTTTTGCTTTCCTGATACTTATTATAATACCAGATATCAACTATAATAAAGTAAAGAAACGTGTACTGTGACGTTTAGCATGAAACAAGATGGGAGACAGAGAAATGAGTAACCGTTATGAGTCGAACAAAAACGTAGCACAAGAGTTAAAAGGTGGCGTCATTATGGATGTGACCACTCCAGAACAGGCGCAAATTGCGCAAGAAGCAGGAGCTTGTGCCGTCATGGCTCTAGAAAGAATTCCTGCAGATATCAGGGTTGCCGGTGGTGTATCCCGCATGAGTGATCCGAAAATGATCAAAAATATTCAGGCAGCGGTAACCATTCCGGTGATGGCTAAGGTACGTATTGGACACTTTGTTGAGGCACAGATCCTAGAAGCTATTGGAATTGATTATGTTGACGAAAGCGAGGTTCTTTCTCCGGCAGACGATATATTCCATATTGACAAGACCAGATTTACTTGCCCCTTCGTTTGTGGAGCTAGGGATCTTGGAGAAGCTCTAAGGCGTGTTGCTGAAGGGGCTTCCATGATCCGCACTAAAGGAGAGCCGGGCACTGGGGATATCGTGCAAGCTGTGCGTCATATGAGGCGGATCAGTCAGCAAATTCGTCATTTGCAGAATATCCGAGAGGATGAGCTCTTTCAAGCAGCTAAGGATTTGCAGGTGCCCTATACTCTAGCGGAATACGTTCATAAAAATGGCAAGCTTCCTGTTGTCAATTTTGCCGCTGGAGGGATAGCCACCCCGGCAGATGCGGCATTAATGATGCAACTGGGCGCTGAAGGGGTTTTTGTTGGCTCAGGAATTTTCAAATCGGGAGATCCTGCTAAGAGAGCTCAGGCGATTGTCAAAGCAGTTCATCATTATAATGATGCCAGGATACTGGCAGAGCTGTCGGAAGATTTGGGTGAGGCCATGGTGGGCATCAATGAAAAAGAAGTAGAGCTGCTCATGGCTGAACGAGGAGTCTAGCAAGATATACATTGGAATGGAGGTCGATTGATCTGACATATGTAGTTCGGGATTTTTGTACGGTTATGGAAGAGCTAGCCCCATTGGAGTTGGCCATGGAGTGGGACAATGTGGGGCTTCAGATTGGTGATGCCACAAAGAAGGTGTCCTCTGTCCTGGTGACCCTTACCGTTACCAGGGAAATTGTCAGAAAAGCCATCGCAAGCGAGGTCGACTTGATCATTACCCATCATCCTGTGATCTTCAAGCCTCTCAGGCAGATCCGGACCGATAGCCCCGAAGGCACTTTGCTAGCCGCTCTTTTGAAGCATGATCTAGCCGTATACGTGGCCCACACCAATCTTGATCAAGCGGCTCTAGGACTCAACCATTGGTTGGCCAAGGAGATTGGTTTGGAAGATGCGAGGGTACTCATTCCTGCACTTGACAGAGATCATGGCCTTGGCCGTATTGGAAGAATTGCCCCTCGCAGTCTCGGAGAATTTGCCACGCAACTAGAGGCGTTGTGGGACTCTTCCGTCAAAATAGTGGGCGATGGTAATCAGACTATATCGAAGGTGGCGGTTGTGGGAGGATCTGGTGGGAATTTTGTTCATCAAGCCAAGTCCGCCGGGGCCGATGTGTTAGTGACGGGCGATGTCTCGTACCATGACGCTATTGATGCTAGAAACCTAGGTTTGGCTGTGCTTGATCCCGGACATTTTGCTACTGAAAAGGTTGTAGCCCAAGGCGTAGGTAAGTATCTCCAAGACCGTTTTGATGGCGATATGCAAATTCTGCAAGATACGAGTATCGATCCCTTTTCCTTTTAAATGATGAATAAATATGTTATACTAAGAAAGCTGAGTGGACTAGATGATCGCGAAGGAGAAATCCTTTGAGGAAAGTCCGAGCTCCGCAGGGCAGAATGCTGGGTAACGCCCAGTGGAGGTAACTCTAAGGCCAGTGCCACAGAAACAAACCGCCTTGTAACCAAGGTAAGGCTGAAAAGGTGAGGTAAGAGCTCACCAGCGGTTAGGTGACTAACCGGCTAGGTAAACCCCATTCGGAGCAAGGTCAAATAGGGGAGAAGAGGTAGCCCGCCTCGTTATACTTCCGGGTTGACCGCATGAGATTTTAGGTAACTAAAGTCCTAGATAGATGATCATCCACGACAGAACTCGGCTTACCGGTTCACTCAGATTAGACTTTTCGCCTGGATGCGTAAGTATCCAGGTTTTTTTATGCGATTTTTTTGAAAATCTAGCAGGAATTGGCGAGTGGTGGCCGAATATGTCAATAAAGTGGTAGCAAGTGGGGAAAAGTGGGGGATTCTGTCTAAGGAAGTGGGTGGCAGGAATGTTCATGGGCGAGTATCAACACGGTCTTGATGCAAAGGGACGCTTGATAATTCCTGCGAAATTTCGCGAAGAGTTAGGCGATGGGGCTGTCATTACAAGGGGGTTGGACAACTGTCTGTTTTTGTTTCCCCGTGAAGAATGGGCGATTTTGGAGGGTAAGCTAAAGACGTTACCCTTAACCAAACATGATGCTCGTCAGTTCGTACGTTTCCTCTTTTCTGGCGCCACAGAGTGTGAAATGGATAAACAGGGACGGATTATCCTCCCTCCCAATTTGAGAGAGTTCGCTTCTATTGAAAAAGATGCAGTTGTGATTGGTGTTTCCAGCCGAGTTGAAATATGGAGCAAAGAGAGATGGGAGTCTTACGTTAATACGGCCGAGGAATCCTTTGAAGAAATTGCGGAGAACATTGTAGATTTAGGAATCTGAGCCAGGGGTGATCAAGATGCACTTTGCCCATGAACCAGTCTTACTCAAGGAGACAATTGAAGCCCTGGGCCTCAAGTCTGGAGGAATTTATGTCGATTGCACTCTCGGCGCTGCGGGCCATAGTCTTGGAATGCTAACTAGCAATCCCGCCATTAGGCTAATTGGTATTGACCAGGACGGAGAAGCACTCGACAGAGCCAAGTATAGGCTCACCGCTTATGCGACTCAGGTGACCTTGGTCAGAGATAATTTCCGCAATCTACGGTCCATCTTACACCGTCTGGACATTCCTCAAGTCGCAGGGATTTTGATGGATATAGGCGTTTCCTCGCCGCAATTAGACGATGGTGACCGAGGGTTTAGTTATCACCAGGATGCACGTCTTGACATGCGGATGGATCAAGATTCTGCCCTTGATGCTTGGACGATTGTGAATACATATGATCAAAAAGAACTCACCAAGATCATCGCAGAATATGGTGAAGAGCGATGGGCCGCCAGAATTGCCCAGTTCATCGTAGCAGAACGTAGTAAAGAACCCGTTGACACCACCGGTGATTTGGTGACAGTTATCAAAAAAGCGATTCCAGCAGGTGCAAGAGCCAAGGGACCCCACCCAGCAAGGCGAACATTCCAAGCCTTACGCATCGCGGTCAATGACGAGTTGGGGGCCTTAGAACAGGCCCTAGGGCAGGCGGTGGACTTGCTCGAGACTGGGGGGCGCTTAGCTGTCATTACGTTTCATTCTCTCGAAGATCGCATTGTGAAGGAGAATTTTCAAGCTTTGCTCGGACAGTGCACCTGTCCTCCAAGCCTACCGGTTTGCATCTGTAAGAATAAAGCAATTATACGTCTAGTCAATCGCAAGCCCATAGAGGCCTCGCAAAGAGAATTAGAGTCTAACCCTCGATCCCGTAGTGCGAAATTGCGGATTGTCGAAAAACTTTAAGGAGGATGTACCTCATGACTGCGGCTCGAAAGCTTGACCAGTATTCCCACTACACAGAAGAGACGCCGCTTCCAAAGCAAAGGAGGCCACAGAAGCAAAACCGGGTTCCCGCTACGGTAAAAATCTGCCTAGTGGCTGCTTGTTGCGTTATAGTCGGCCTTTTGTACCTTCAACAACAGGTCACTTCCTACTATCTGAGCATGGAATTAGTACAGGTACAGGAGCAGGTAAATGCTATGCAGCAACGAAATGATCACTTAATGCTCAGTTTGGAATCGCAGCGGTCTTTGAAACAGATTGAGCAAATTGCCCGCCACGAATTGGGCATGGTAGACCCTACATATACAGCGACCTTAGTGCTGAATGGACCAACGGTCATGGCTGCAGAGGTGGAATCCCGCTGGGTGGCTGAACAATCCCCTTCTGGTGAGGGTTTGGGGATCTTTGCTACATTGGCCTCTTGGGTGAATAAGGTCCTGCCGTTAGGAGGAGTAGAAGCTGGCACGCTACACCGCTAATCGGTCTCGTGTAAGACGCACCATATTCATTTTTTTCTTTTGGACATTTGGATTTTTAGCACTTCTGGTTCGTTTGGGGTATCTCCAGATCTACCAGAGTGATGAATTGACTGATCGTGCCATTGCTCAGCGTATGAGGCCTCAAATCATTGATGCCCAGCGGGGCAATATCTTGGATCGCAACTATAATACACTAGCCATAAGTGTAGGAGCCGATGCAGTGTACGCCCTACCCGGTAGTATTCGGGATGTGGAAGGGACAGCGCGACAATTAGCTCCTTTTTTACCTGTGAGTGAAAGTGATTTGGTTCGCATTTTGGGGAGCACATCGGCAACGAGTGTCTGGTTAGCCCGGGGACTCAGCGTAGAGACCTCTGGGGCCCTTCGCCAGCTGGGCTTACCTGGAATACGAGTTGTTCAGCGCCCTCAGCGCTACTATCCGCAAGGATCTCTCGCTTCCCATGTGATTGGCATTGCAGGTTCTGATAATCAAGGTCTGGAAGGCATAGAATATTACTATGATGAAATTCTTAAGGGAATTCCCGGCAGACAGGCCATTGAGCGTGATGCTACCCAACGGAGCATACCAGGTGGTGAAAGCGAGTTCCTCCCTCCTGTCGCAGGCCATAATGTCGTCTTGACTATTGACAGCGTTATTCAGTATGTGTCCGAAACCAAAATCCAAGAGGCTGTTATCTCGAGCAACAGCGACCGGGGCCTGGTCCTAGCGATGGATCCCCATTCGGGGGAGATTCTTGCCAACGCCATCTATCCAACCTTTGATCCTAATTATTATCAAGACGTTCCCGCGGGACGCAGGCGAAATGTGGCCATTACCGATCAATACGAACCTGGTTCTACGTTTAAGTTTGTAACCGCCGCAGCAAGCCTTGATTTGGGCTTGACCCATAACGAGCGAGCGTTTGACAGTGGCTTGTTTTGGGAGGTGGGCGGTGGACGTGTCCGCAATTCAGACGGTCGTGTCTTTGGCAAGATCTCGTTTCTCGAGGCCATGGAACGATCAGACAACATCACCTTTGCCAAGTTATCAGCAGAAATGGGCCCGGAACGCTTTCACGCCTATATACGTGATTTTGGGTTCGGGGATCGCTTAGGTGTTGATTTCCCTGGAGAGATTACAGGCATGGTGGCCACGCCCAGGTCTAGTGGGCAAGTTCTGCAGTGGGCTAATACGGGGTTTGGGCAAGGTATTGCGGTCACGCCAGTGCAGCTGCTAAACGCTCTATGTTCTGTAGCCAACGGTGGCAATCTGATGAAACCCTATTTTGTAAGAGAGATTAGGGATGCCCAAGGCAAACTTGTTGAACAGTTTCAACCTAAAATCCTCGGCAATCCCGTGGAAAGTGAAACGGCACGAGCCGTAAGCCAGTTGTTGCGATCGGTGGTCGTCAATGGTAATGGGAACAGAGCCGAGGTGTCCGGATATTTCGTGGCCGGAAAAACCGGCACGGCCGAGGTACCTGCAGGAGGAGTGTACGGCGAGGAACGCATTACTTCTTTTCTGGGTTTTGCACCCGTAGATGAGCCTGTTTTGGCTATCTTGGTTGTACTTTATAATCCTAAAGTAGAGTCTGCCTACGGTGGAGTGTTGGCGGCTCCTGTATTCAAAGACATTATGGAGGAGAGCCTGGAGTACCTAGATGTGAAAAGGCGTCTGGAAGGACAACAGCGCACACCTTTTGCCTTGGTGCCCAATCTATCGAATTTTACGAGAGAAGAGGCCCAGGCGCGCTTAGCCCAAGGAAATTTCCCATGGACTATGGAAGGACAGGGAACGCTAGTGACAAGCCAAACGCCAAGACCTGGCTCACGAGTTCCTGTTCAGACCACGGTCCATCTGTTTTTTTATGAAGAGGATCAGGCGGAGGAAGTTGAGGTTCCCAACGTCATCGGAACGAGCATGCGCGATGCGTCCACCATCTTGTCCGACCTCGGTCTACGCATCAGCATAGTGGGTAGCGGTGTGGCAGAGGAGCAATCGCCGGGCCCAGGGATCAAGATTCTTAAAGGTTCAGCAGTGGAAGTTGTTTTCAGACTCTAGATACATGAAGGAGGCAGACCATTTGGAGCTGCGAAGGGTTTTAGAGGGACTCAATTATAGCCTGACCGGATCGTCACTATCCGAAATTGGTGGCATTAGTTATGATTCTCGAACAATCAAACCAGGAGACCTATTCGTGGCCATATCCGGAATGCAAATGGATGGCCACGACTTTGTGGAAGAAGCTGTCAATAAAGGTGCCAGCGCTGTCTTGGTAGAACGCCACTTTTCCAATTTGGATCTACCACAGGTGGTCACCGAGAACACAAGATATGCCCTGGGTTTGGTTAGCGCCAACTTCTACGATCATCCCCATCGGAAACTGCGGGTTCTTGGGGTAACTGGAACGAATGGTAAGACGACGACCACCTACCTAGTGAAGTCCGTTTTGGAGCAGGCAGGATATAAAGTAGGGCTGATTGGTACGATTCAAAGCATCATTGGTGATAGGGCTCTAGAATCTGGGCGGACCACCCCCGAATCATTGGACTTGCAGCGCCTCTTTTCCAAAATGGTGGACGAAGGGACAGATTTCGCGATCATGGAGGTATCCTCTCACGCTCTAGATCTACACCGCACAGCCGGCGTGACCTTTGCTGGAACGCTATTTACCAACCTTTCCCAAGACCATCTTGACTTTCACCCCACAATGGACGCCTATTTCGCGGCCAAAGCTAAGTTGTTCTTGAGCCAAGAATGCCCAGCTGTACTTAATGTGGATGATCCCTGGGGTGTGAAACTCCAAGTGCTGAATCCCTCTCGGGCGCTTACATATGGCGTTGCGGAAGGCGCGGATTTTCGAGCTGAGAATATTCAGTTGGAAAATGGAGGGGTTTCTTATATACTTAATACTGAGGCAGGGCAAATCCCCATCAATCTTCAGCTCACTGGGCACTTTAATGTATATAACTCCCTAGGGGCTGCAGCCCTCTGTTTTAGCCAAGGTGTCTCTCTAGAAGCGATTAAGGCTGGTCTCCAGGCCCTATCCGGTGTTCCGGGTCGATTTGAAAAAGTGGAAAACGACCGCGGTCTCAATGTAGTCGTAGATTACGCCCATACACCGAACGGGCTGGAGAATATCTTGTACTCCGGCCGAGAATTGACGCCAGATGGACGTCTCATCGTTGTCTTTAGTGCGGGCGGAGACAGAGACAAAAGTAAACGGCCTTTGATGGGTGCGGTGGCTGCACGATTGGCAGATGTGATCATTATTACCTCAGATAATCCTCGTTCTGAGGAGCCAACCGCGATTTGCTCTAGTATTGAGAAAGGCCTTCTACAGACAAATTCTCTGGTGACCTATGAGATTATAGTGGACCGGCGTACTGCGATTGAAAGGGCTGTGGAGATAGCAACTCCTGACGATCTTGTTATTGTGGCGGGTAAGGGTCACGAAACATATCAAGAATCGGCCCGGGGTCGAATACACTTTGATGATAGGGAAGAAGTCAGGAGGGCCATTAAGGAGCTGAAGGACTAATGCGTCCATTAACACTAGCACAGATCGCCGAATACACGCAGGGGCAAGCCGTCGGCGAAGGCCTGGTCAGAAACGTTGTGATCGACAGTCGTAAGGCCACGGCAGGCAGCCTGTTTATTGCATTGCCTGGAGAAAAGGTGGACGGCCACCAATTTGTTTCGGATGTACTCGCGCAGGGCGGATATGCAGTGGTAAAGGAAGGTTCTCATACCGGACCAGGAGTGGTTCAGGTGAAAGATCCCCTCCTGGCACTGCAAGAACTCGCCCGAGGCTACTTAGCTGCTTTTTCAGTTCCGGTGGTTGCGATTACGGGCAGTAATGGGAAAACCTCTACCAAAGACATGGTTGCACAAGTATTGAGCACCGCCTTTGCTGTCCATGCCACTGAAGGAAATTTCAACAATGAAATTGGTGTACCTTTGACGGTCTTAGGGCTCGAAGAACACCATGAGCTTGTGGTGGTGGAGATGGGGATGCGGGGTCTCGGGCAAATTCGGCGCCTGACGGAGATCAGCCCTCCCAATTTTGGAGTGATTACAAACATTGGACCGGTACATCTTGAACTCTTAGGTGGTATGGGTAACATTGCCCAAGCCAAGGGAGAATTGTTAGAGGCTATGGATGCAAATGGTGTTGCCATCCTAAATGGAGACGATCCTTCCGTTCGCGGCCAAGCCCGCAGTTTCAAGGGACGTATCGTTTATTATGGATTGGATGTCGCTAACGATGTGGTAGGACGGGGAATCAATCTAGATGTGGAGGGGCGCCCTTCCTTTACAATCCGCCATGAACAGCAGGAAGTTCAGGTGCAGCTAGCCCTACCAGGCGTTCACAATGTATGGAATGCCTGCGCGGCTCTGGCCGTGGGTCTGCAGTTCGGTGTCAGCCTTGAGAAAGGGGCCGTGGCCTTAACTGAATTAGCCTCCAGCGCTATGCGCCTTGAGGTTCGTCGCACTCCCCGGGGGATCATTGTGGTAAATGACAGTTACAACGCGAGTCCCGCCTCTATGCAGGGAGCTTTGAATACCTTAGGTCATATGTATTGCTCTGGCAAACGAGTGGCCATTCTGGGCGATATGTTGGAACTTGGCGAGATTGCCGAATCAGCCCACATCGAAGTGGGCCGCCATGCGGGAGAGTGTGCAAAGCAGTTGATCTTTATCGGACAATACGCTTCGTTGATGCAACAAGGGGCAGGACGCGGTGAGGTTTTTGCTTCCACGGACCAATTCCTTGACAGCCATGAACTGAAGCTCGAAAGTGGCGATCTCGTGCTGGTAAAAGCCTCCAGGGGTTTACTTTTTGAGAAAATTGTGGAAGAACTCCTGAAGGGTGGAGATGAATAATGCCTGCGTCTTTTTTGCCCCTTTGTAGTGCTCTTTTTGCTTTCGCCCTGTCTTTGGTAGCTGGTCCAAGGACGATTGATTATCTACGTCGCCTAAAGCTCGGTCAACAGATTCGGGGAGATGGCCCCAAATCCCACTTAGGGAAAGCAGGAACGCCCACCATGGGCGGTATTTTAATGGTTGTGACCATCATCTTAGCCGTTATCGTCTTTCGCCCCTTAACCCATAACAATGTCGTGATGCTCTTTGCCACCATAGCCTTTGGGGTCATCGGATTTTTGGATGATTTCATTAAGATAGTGGCTAAACGTTCACTCGGTTTACGTGCCAGAGAAAAACTGGTTGGCCAATTTGGAGTGGCTATTTTAGTCGCTATCTACGCCACGGCCAGGGTCGGCACAGATCTTTTCTTGCCTTTTTCAGGGCAGACCATAGTGCTACCCTCTCTTATATACATCCCCTTGACTACACTGGTTGTGGTGGGCTCCGCTAATGCGGTCAATTTGACCGATGGTATAGACGGCCTAGCAGCAGGAAGTACCGCAATAAGCGCTATTGCCATGGGCTTAATCTTCTACTTTCTGGGTAACCCCGATCTTAGTCTGTTCTGCGGTGCGGTAGCAGGGGCTTGTTTGGGCTTTACCTGGTTCAATGCGCCGCCGGCCCAAGTCTTCATGGGCGATACGGGTGCTTTGGCTCTAGGGGCGGCCTTGGGAACGGGGGCCGTTTTGAGTAAAACCTCCCTCTTGCTGCCTATCGTGGGTGGACTGTTTGTGATCGTGACCTTGTCTGTCATTCTGCAGGTTCTTTATTTTAAGCTCACCAAAGGTAAGAGGTTGTTCAAAATGGCACCCTTGCATCATCACTTCGAACTTCTAGGTGTTCCCGAGAGTAGAATTACGATTCGTTTTTGGTTAGTAGCCCTCGTTTTTGCTGTGCTAGGGTTGTACGCCATGCTCTAGGCGCATATAGATTAGGAAGGGGGCGAGGAGTATGTTCACAAAGGGCGGCAAGGTTGATCTCTGGGCATTTATTGCAGTCATCATTCTACTAAGTTTGGGCTTAGTCATGGTTTTTAGTGCCTCATCCGTTATGGGGCTGGCCGATGCAGGAAACCCCTATTATTACGTACAAAGGCAGACGATTCTGGCTGTAGTGGGCCTGGCACTCATGTTTGTATTGATGAAAGTGGACTATCATATCTTTAAGCCTTTGGCCCTACCGGGCCTCGTTATTTCCTTCATTCTATTGGTTGCGGTGTTATTTGTGGGCACCGGCACCGGCGGAGCAACACGCTGGATTCGCATCGCAGGTTTTAATCTGCAACCATCGGAAGTGGCGAAGTTGGTTATGATCAACTACGTGTCAGTTTATCTATCTACGAAGCGCGACAAGGTCCGCAAGTTTTATTCGGGGCTACTCCCGATCTTGTTGATCACTGCTGCTCAATTTGGCTTGATCATGCTGGAACCAGATTTTGGTACTGGCGCGGCCCTTGTATTTACTGTCCTCGTTGTCCTTTTTGCCGGCGGTGTTCACCTCGGTCAGCTCACTTTTGTGGGGCTTTTGGCCGCACCGGCCATGACCTATCTTTTGATGATGAAAGAGTATCGAGTTAGACGGCTCTTTGCCTTTCTCGATCCCTGGTCAGATCCTGCGGATACGGGGTGGAATGTGATTCAGTCGCTCTTAGCCATCGGTTCCGGTGGGCTCTTTGGTCTGGGCTTGGGCAAGAGTAAACAAAAGTTCTCTTATCTTCCTGAACATCATACGGACTTCATTTTTGCCATCCTTTGTGAAGAACTAGGTTTTTTGGGCGGAGCTACTGTACTTGCTTTATACTTTGTCATAGCTTGGCGTGGGCTACGTATTGCCATGCGCGCCCCTGATTTATATGGTACCCTATTAGCTATAGGAATCACTTCGATGATTGCATTTCAGGCTCTGCTCAATATTGGTGTGGTCACGGGTTCCTTGCCAGTAACCGGAATTCCATTGCCCTTCATTAGTCATGGGGGCTCGTCTCTTCTCATGAGCTTAGCAGGTGTTGGCATCCTTCTCAACATTTCTAGACAGTGCGCAGACTAGTACGCTAGGTTTCACCCATTACCCCTTACCGCATAAGATGAACGGTAAAGTCAGGGGTAGAGGTGATACGATGGGCAAGTTTTTGGTGGAAGGTCAGCGCAGTCTGAGTGGTAGGGTAAGCATCAACGGGGCAAAGAACTCTGCCCTCAAACTTATGGTGGCATCCCTTTTGGGTCAGGGAACGTTTGTGCTTGAAAATGTACCGAAAATTACCGACGTGGATACTATGGCAGGCGTACTCAGGGCTTTGGGAGTAGGCGTTGAATTTGATTCTGGTCGTATGCAACTGGACGTATCAACCATACAGGGACACACCCCTGAGGAGCTGGTCAAGTCCATGCGGGCCTCAGTTCAAGTAATGGGTCCCCTTTTGGCCAGACTCGGTAGGGTAGAGGTGGCAAGGCCCGGTGGATGCAATATCGGCAACAGGCCCTTAGACATTCATCTGGCAGGTTTTGAGCAGATGGGCGCAACCATTGAGGTAAAGGGCGATTTATTTGTGGCTCGAGCCCCGCGTTTACACGGCGCCGATATTACCTTTCGCTACCCCAGTGTGGGAGCCACGGAGAATATCATGATGGCGGCCACCATGGCCAAGGGCGAAACGGTAATCAGAAATGCAGCTCGTGAACCGGAGATTTTGGATATCCAAGAATTTCTCAACGGCATGGGAGCCAAAATCCAGGGTGCGGGCACCTCTGTTATCACCATTCAAGGTGTACGTGAATTGGGATCCACGAACTTTCAAGTGATACCCGACCGCATTGAGGCTGGCACGTATCTTCTAGCTTTCTTAATCACTGGCGGCAGTGGTAGTGTAGAAAATGTGATACCCAAGCATATAGGCCCTTTACTTCACCTAGTGTCGAAGATGGGGGCACAAGTCGAAATTGGGGAGCGTGAAGTCAGCATCGTATCTCCGGCCAGACTGAAGCCATTTCAGATTTCAACGGCGCCGTACCCCGGGTTTCCCACAGACTTGCAGCCACAAATGGTGGCAGTGGCAACCCAAGCCCAAGGAGAAAGCGGACTGGAAGAAGTGGTGTTTGACAGGCGTTTTGGATATACCGAGGAGCTGCGAAAATTGGGTGCCCGGATCAAATCGAACAGTCACGCTGTGGTTATCGAGGGGCCCACAAACCTCCATGGAGCCAAGCTACTAGCTGGTGATTTGCGGGGTGGGGCGGCATTAGTTCTGGCAACGTTAGCAGCCGGCGGACAGTCTACGATCTCTGGTGTTGAACATATTGACCGCGGTTATGAGGCGATGGAACAGAGGCTGCAGGGTCTTGGTGGCAAGATTGTCAGATTTGAGGAGTGAAGGAGGGGTAATGTGACAAACGAGCTTTCCAGCGTCAAAAATGCCTTATCTGTTTTAGTACTGGCTCTAGTAATTGCCCTGTACTTATTTGCAAACTCCACATTCTTCGAAATGGACAAGATTGAGTGGACAGGCTTATCCTATCTCAGCGAAGATCAGCTCGATCTTTATGTGGATTTCCCTGTGACCAATGTCTGGCGTGTCGACACACGAGAGCTCGTTTCGGCATTAATGGAACATCCATGGGTAGAGACGGCCAAAGCAACATGGCGCTGGCCGAATCGTGTTATTGTTAGCGTTCAGGAACGGACACCGATTGCTCAGATGCCAACTGCAGGCGGATGGGTCCTGCTGGATAGGGAAGGTGGTTTACTGCCATCGACCCAGGCAGGTGTTATGTACTCCTTGCCGATTGTGACTGACCTTGACATAGCATCGTCTGAGCAACTCGTGGCTACGGCGAGGCTCATGTGTATGATCCCTGCCAAGTTACAAGGGTCCATTTCTGAGTGGAATGTTTCAAACCGCTCCTTCGTCACCCGCACGGGTATAGAGATCTTGATGGGACAACCTGTGGACTTGAACGAGAAATTTGTCCTGCTCGAGAAGATTCTTGATGATCTGAGTCTCCGCAACGAGCAAGCCAGGCGTATTGACCTTAGGGTACCAAAAAGTCCCGTGATAAGTATTTTGTGATAATTATTCACAGGTTAAAGGGAAAAGCGGTCTGAGTGTGGAAAATAGGCATAATTGTAATCCGATGTTGAAGAAGGGGGATCCCATGTTCGAATTTGATCTGGATAATGTTCAGTTTGCGGACATAAAGGTTATAGGTTGTGGCGGAGGAGGCAGTAATGCGGTTAACCGCATGATTGCTGCTGACCTAAAAGGCATTGAATTCATTGCTCTGAATACAGACGCCCAGGCCCTGCAGTTGTCTGAAGCACATCAAAAGATACAGCTGGGGGAGAAACTGACTAAAGGCTTAGGGGCAGGTTCTGATCCTAGTGTAGGGCAACGTTCAGCTGAGGAGTCTAGAGAAGACATTTCCAATGCCCTTCAGGGAGCTGATATGGTGTTTATCACCGCAGGCATGGGGGGCGGAACCGGAACTGGTGCTGCACCAGTTGTGGCCGAGGTGGCCAAGGAGCTGCACGCTCTCACTGTGGGAGTGGTTACAAAGCCCTTTTCCTTCGAAGGTCGCCGCCGCAAAGAGCAGGCTGAAAAAGGTATCGAGTTGCTTAAAAGCAAAGTAGACACGCTGATAACCATTCCTAACGATCGTTTGCTGCAGGTTGTAGAAAAACGCACATCTATGTTGGAGGCCTTTAAGATAGCGGATGATGTGTTGCTCCAAGGAGTGCAGGGTATCTCAGATTTAATTACTGTTCCTGGCTTGATTAACCTTGATTTTGCCGATGTTAGGGCCATTATGACCAATGCCGGATCGGCCCTCATGGGTATTGGCCAAGCCTCTGGAGAAGACCGAGCCATCAAAGCCGCGGAGCAGGCTATTTCCAGCCCCTTACTAGAAGCATCGATTGAAGGAGCCAAGGGAATTTTGCTGAGTCTTACCGGGAGTTCCAACCTAGGCCTGTTTGAAGTGAACGAGGCTGCAGAAATTGTTTCCCGGGCAGCGGATGCAGATGCAAACGTGATCTTTGGTGCCGTTATTGATGAAAGTCTTGGAGACACCCTTCGTGTCACGGTGATTGCCACCGGGTTTGATGTTCCTAAGGCGAAAGAGAGCTTCAAAATCACCAAAGAGCTCGACATTCGCCCCTTCACGGATAACTCACTGGAAATTCCAGCATTTCTCCGTCGGAAATAGGGTGAGGTGGGATTGTTTTCGAGCAACATCGGATTAAGAACCAGATAACAAGAGCCTCAAGGGCTACCCCTGAGGCTCTTTGCGCGCCAAAATCCACTCATTCCATTCTTTGCATTTCCCGTCGGAGCTTTTTTAGGATTTTCTTCTCTAGGCGGGAAATGTAGGATTGGGAGATGCCCAGAAGATCCGCCACTTCCCTTTGGGTTCTCTCTTTCTCACCTCTTAGTCCAAAACGCAACTCCATAATCCTTTTTTCACGCCCTGTTAGCTGCTGTAAAGCAGTGGTTAACAGGGCTTTGTCGACTTCCTTTTCGATGTGTACAATGACGTCACTCTCGTTGCCAACCACATCCGCTAACACCAGCTCATTTCCATCCCAGTCCACGTTAAGGGGCTCGTCAAAGGACACTTCGGCTTTGAGTTTGCTCGTTCTACGTAGATACATCAGAATTTCGTTTTCTATGCAGCGGGAGGCATAGGTGGCCAGCTTAATATTCTTGCTTGGGTCAAAGGTGTTGACGGCTTTAATTAAGCCGATGGTGCCGATGGAGACAAGGTCTTCAATGGAAATACCAGTGTTTTCAAATTTGCGGGCGATGTAGACCACAAGGCGTAGGTTGCGTTCGATTAGTGGCGTTCTCACCAACAGATCGCCGGCCTGCAAACGCACTAGAAGAGCCTGCTCCTCCTCGGTTGATAAGGGAGGGGGTAAGACTTCATTGCTGCCTACGTAGTAGACTCTTGGACTTAACCGTAATCGATGTAAAAGGTCAATGATCCGTAGGCGAAGGCGAAGACTAAATGTCTGCAGACGTAGTTTTGGCATTCGTCTCTCCTCCTTCCACGGCTAAGGCGCTTTCCACTAGAATTGGGGGCACGAGGGCCATATATTCGCCATCAGGGTCTAAGCTATAGGGATGCACTGCAATCGTTGGTTGCGCATGCCCTGGCACGGGATTCCCTCCGATTCTTACTTCATCTGGCCTGAAACCTATCAAAAGCCCGTTGTTCTTCCCAATGGAGCTAAAGGGGATGAGGCGGAGGCGAGTCTGCCAGGCTCTGATTTCCCCTAGTTGATCGATGGCCGCAAGTTTACCTTCACCAAGGTCGATAATGATTTTTGTCAGCTCCGATGGCAGTAAATTAGTCAACACACTTTTGTCTACGATGATGACCGATTGTCTGTTCAGGGGATCCTTAAGGTGGTTGCCCGTATCAACTAAAGCGGTTGTATGCACTTGAATTCCATCACACAGAATCTCCACTGGTACTCGATAGACTCTGTTCGCGATTGTCTCATGCACCACTCCCCACCCTACTTCAGCAATCAGCAAAATGGCCAAGATAGAGACGACAGTACCGACAGCGAATTGGGGCGAAGTGGGCCCACCAAAAACATAGGCGCTAGCCATTCCCACTCCAGCGGCCACAAATCCAATAGCGTAAAAATGTCCTGCCACGGACAATAGGAGCTTCCAAGTCACAGGGTAAAAGGCGACAAAGATCATGGCCAATGATACCAAAATCACAAGAGGTAGAAAACGTAGGAGGCCATAAAAAGGCATCAAACCTAGACCCGCTAGGAGGTAGAGGAGATAGTGAAACGTTCCAACCAATGAACCTAGACTTAAGCGTGACGGTTTTGTCGGGGTGTGAGTGATTGTTGCTGTAGCCCACAGTAGCAGGTACTCAAAGATAAAGTTACAGCCTAGACGTAACAGCCATACATCAACGTATAGCGTGTATTCGGGCATACGCTTCGCCCTCCTTTAAGTGGATGTTTCGTGAAATGTTTCGTTATACGAAACTCGAAACTCCAAAGTGATTTGCAAAGCAAAATCACCAAGGGTATTTATGGCAGAATATTAGCGGAACACCTAGTGAATTCCTCCTTTGTAGCTTAAAGTACTCCCACTATTTCCAATAAGAGGTTGCTGGACAAAATGGAATAGATCAACTCTAAGGTGGCAATACTGAACTTTGTAATCGGCATTTTGGGGAGGAGATCGAAGTGAACAAAGTGGAAATTTGTGGCGTTAATACCGCAAAATTGCCAGTTCTACCCAATCGAAAGATGCGTGAGTTGTTGGTGAAAATCCAAAATGGTGATGAGCAGGCTCGGGATGAAATGGTCCAGGGAAATTTGCGTTTGGTACTTAGTGTCATTCAAAGGTTCAATAATCGCGGCGAATATGTAGACGACTTGTTTCAGGTAGGATGTATCGGACTTATGAAAGCCATCGACAATTTTGATCTTAGTCAGAACGTCAAGTTTTCTACCTATGCAGTACCAATGATCATCGGCGAGATCAGAAGGTATCTGCGAGACAATAATCCCATTCGGGTGAGCCGTTCTCTGCGGGACATTGCCTACAAGGCCTTACAGACAAGGGATAGCCTGGCAAATCGTTATTCCCAGGAGCCTTCCTTAGCACAGATTGCGGAAGAACTTCAAATTCCCAGAGAGGACATTGTATTTGCACTCGACGCAATTCAAGATCCCATTTCCCTTTTTGAACCTATCTATAACGATGGGGGTGACCCGATCTTTGTCCTTGATCAAATCAGTGATGACAAGAACACAGAGCGGCATCTCATCGAAGGAGTCAGCATCAAAGAAGGGATGACGCACTTAGGGGATAGAGAGCGCCTTATTTTAACCATGCGGTTCTATGAAGGAAGAACCCAGATGGAGGTCGCGGAAGAGATTGGCATTTCCCAAGCTCAGGTATCACGATTAGAAAAGGCTGCTTTGAAGCACTTGCGCAAATATATGGCTACATCATAAATAAAGGGGGAGAGTGTATGTTTCGAAATTCTTTGAAAGCTCGTTTTACTGTGTGCATAGCTATTTTGTGCGCTGGCGTTACTCTCGGTCTTATCTTGCTTGCTGCGGAAAGCCACCTGAGCTCTGATAAAGCGTATGCCGAGAATCTGATTCGTCTTCATGTTATAGCTAACAGCAATTCGCCCCAAGATCAAGATCTCAAGCTGATAGTGCGGGATGCGGTCTTACAAGAAGCGGAACGAATATTGAAGGAAACTGGCGATAAGCAAGAGGCCTACTTGCTCCTTCGGGAGAATGAGGCGCGACTTGAGAGCAGGGCACAAGAGGTGGTCAATTCTGAAGGGTTTACATATCCTGTAGCGGTGAAAATGGGGCAGTTCGTGTTTCCCTATAGACAATATGGGTCTATGGCTCTTCCAGAAGGGTGGTATGATGCAGTCCGGATTGAAATTGGCGCTGCGGCTGGTGATAACTGGTGGTGTATTCTCTTCCCACCATTGTGTCTAGCAGACTTAGAGGGGGCCGACAAAGACCTTGTCACGATTGAACAAGACGGTTCCTCAGGTAGTAAACTGGTCTTCCGCTTGAAACTCTGGGAGCACGTTTCAGAAACCCGATACGCCCAGGCACTTCAAAAGTGGTGGCAAGCATCTGCTGCTGGTTTTCCTACCCTCTCCAATTGAAGAGTTGAAGCTGAAACATTGACGGCCCTAGGCCGTTTCTTTTTTGCTTGTGACGCATATAGTAGTTAGGACTGGAGGTTGGCGCCATGACAATGATGAAGACTTCCGATTTGCGTAAGCGCGATGTGATTAATATGGAGGAAGGTCGGTATTTAGGGAGTGTCTGTGATCTGGACCTAGATCCAGATAGCGGTCGCATAATTGCGTTGATCGTGGATGAAGTCAGGCCATTCAGATTCTTTTGGGGAAGTAGGCATGCTGACTTGGAGATTCCTTGGAAAGATGTGGTTCTGGTTGGGGCTGATGTTGTCCTAGTGAAAAACAGAACATGGAAACACTGACAGTTTTATTGTATAATGTTCATGAGTGTAATCTATTTGGTGGTTTCCAGAGAGGTTGGGGTCAATGCGTTGCCCTTTTTGCTTACATTTGGACAGTAAGGTTTTGGATTCGAGACAGACCGAGGAGGGTGCCTCCATTCGGCGTAGACGAGAGTGTGCCGCTTGTCATAAGCGTTTTACTACATACGAACGTCTTGATGAGATGCCTTTTTTAGTGATCAAGAAAGATGGTGGCCGGGAGGCATTTTCGCGCGCTAAAATACTCAATGGTATCCTAAGGGCATGCGAGAAACGGCCCATATCCTTGGAAACGATAGAAGAAATGGTCGATGACATCGAGCGCGAAGTTCGCTCGGGACAGGAGAGGGAAGTTGCCTCGGAGTTTATAGGAGAGCTTGTAATGGACAAGCTTCGCGAATTGGATGATGTCGCCTATGTGCGCTTCGCCTCTGTTTATCGCCAGTTTAAGGATATTGATCGCTTTATTGAAGAGCTGCAGCAGTTGCGTAGAGATAAATAGTCATGTGTTGCGTAGAGAAGTAGGGTTTGGTCAAGACACGTAGAAGATTGGAGTAAAGAGGTGGCGTTGTGAGAAAGACGGATCGTTCCAAGAAGGGCCAACAGGAGGAAGTGCAGGGAGGTATTAGACCCAGGGAGGTCGTGGGCATTTTACTTCTGGCGTCTTCGGTTTTCTCCATTCTGGCTCTTTATGTGGATGCCACTGGCAAGGTTGGTGCCCAGCTTCGGTCCATTTTGCGCATGTGCTTTGGTGATTTGGCTGTCCTGTTTGCGCTACTATTCTTCCTGTTGTCAGTGCATGTTTTCCGGGGGAAAAAATGGCCTCCTTCCATCCAACGAACGATAGGTTTGGGTCTCCTTGTTGTAGCGGTCGCCTTGGTGTTCCACATGCTGTATCACCGCGGTTACCAGTTTCCACCCAATCTCATGGAAGAAATCGGCTATGCCCGGCGGGGAGAGGGTGCCGGAATTTTCGGTGCAGTGGTTTTAGTTGCCAGTTACAATGCCTTTGGCATTCATGGTTCCTATGTGTTGGTCGCGACCATGGTGTTGTTGGGTCTCATTTTTCTTTTTAAAATTTCCCTCCTTGATCTTGTGCGAACTGGTGCGAAGTATGTTTGGGAAGCAATCTGCCGTTTCTGGAATGGACAGGTTGACGGCTATCGCGAGTGGAAAGATGAGCGTAAACGCCGCCGTTTAGCAATGCAGACCGTCCAGGAAACGCCAGCTGACGCGCAGCCTGCCCCTGAACCTAAAAAGGCCCGGGCGAAACCGACAAAAAAAAAGAAAGCCTCCGATGAGCCAGATGGGCCAGAAAAGGAGCCCCAAAAAGCCCCTGAGCAAATGGTGCTCAATCTGCCCTCCAATGAGGGACTAGGTGCCTATACTTTACCACCCACCTATCTGTTAAAACAGTCTAGTTCACGAACGAAAAAGACGGAGGGCGTTCAATCGGACCTACTTGAAGAGACCTTGGCTAGTTTTGGTGTTGAGGCCAAAGTTGTTCATGTCAGCCAAGGCCCGGTTGTGACAAGATACGAGCTTCAACCAGCACCGGGAATTAAGGTGTCTAGAATAACGTCTTTAGCTGATGACCTGGCGCTGGCTCTAGCCGCGGAAGACGTCCGAATCGAAGCTCCGGTACCCGGCAAGCCTGTCGTTGGAATTGAGGTGCCTAACAAGGCGACGGAAGCGGTCTTGCTAAGGGATGTCCTAGAGAGCCAGGAGTTGATGGAGCATCAGTCTCCTGTGGCCCTGGCATTGGGCAAAGATATTGCAGGGAAACCGGTAATTGCTGACTTAAAAAAGTGGCTACATGTATTGGTCGCTGGCTCCACCGGTTCGGGAAAGAGTGTGTGCTTAAACGCTATGATCTCAAGTCTCTTGTTTAGAGCGAGTCCCGAAGTCGTGAAACTCCTCATGGTGGATCCCAAACGAGTGGAACTCTCGGGTTACGATGGCATACCACACTTGATTTCTCCGGTCGTGACGGATCCCAAAAAAGCAGCCGTGGCTTTGCGGTGGGCTGTTGGAGAAATGGAGCGGCGGTACCAGCTTTTTGCCGATTCTGGTGTTCGGAATATTGATATGTATCTAGAGGCGGCCAACGATAAAGATGCCGACCCAGAGAATCCGAAAGAGCATCTCCCCTACATTGTAATTATAGTGGACGAACTCGCTGACTTAATGATGGTTGCTGCTTCAGAAGTCGAAGATGCCATATGCCGCCTGGCCCAGATGGCTCGGGCCGCAGGAATGTACCTCATTATCGCTACCCAGCGTCCGTCGGTGGATGTCATCACAGGCCTAATCAAGGCGAATGTTCCTTCTCGGATTTCCTTTGCCGTGTCCAGTCAAGTAGACTCTCGCACGATCTTGGATATGGGGGGAGCCGAACGCCTGATTGGTAAGGGAGATATGCTTTATTACCCCATAGGGGCCAACAAACCCGTCAGGGCGCAAGGCGCTTGGATTTCCGACAAGGAAGTTGAGACATTGGTCGAGTATTGGCGAAAACAAGGCGAGCCTGAGTATCAGGAGGCCGTTGTTGAAGGGAAAGTGGATGAGGTGTCACTGGACGATGGGGAAGACGATGAACTGCTACCTGATGCTATCCGCCTGGTGGTAGAGAATGGGCAGGCATCCATCTCCATGTTACAAAGGAGATTTCGCATTGGATATAGTCGCGCTGCACGCCTCATTGATGTGATGGAGGTGCGGGGCATTGTCGGTTCTTACCAAGGAAGCAAGCCCCGGGACGTACTAGTCGATAGCACAATTTTGGAGGAAAGGTGAGAAAAATGATGGGATTGGGGACACTGTTAGAGAAGGCGCGTCTAAAGCAAGGCTTGACTATTGAAGAAATGTCCGAACGCACCAAAATCAGGCCCCAGTTTCTTCAGGCCATCGAGGGAGAGAACTATGATTTACTCCCCGGTGAAGCCTATGTAAAGCCTTTTATTCGAACCTATGCCAAGGCTCTTGGGCTCGAAGATGACATTTTAGGTGACATAGAGCACCAAACACCGACGTCTGAGGAAATTCTGATGGAAATGGGCATTCGGGAACGTCGAGAGCGGGTAAGGAAAGCCCGACGGCGTCGCTTCGTTTTTCGTTTAGCTCTCGCAGTTGTGGTACTAGTTGGATCCCTATACTTAGTCTATAGGTTGATGAATGTTTAGGAGGAACAGCTTTGCAGGGACAAGATTACTTAATCCGGGCCATACTCGGTGATAACCAGGCGAGACTTTTTGCATTGAGAACAACCAATGTGGTGAAAGAGGCTGCATCAAGTCACAAGACGTTTCCTGTTGCCACTGCGGCACTAGGCCGCACACTCACCATGGGTTTAGTTCTAGGAACTATGTTGAAAGGTGAAGAGACTATTTCCATTCAGATAAAAGGTGATGGACCCTTATTGGGCATCGTAGTATCTGCCAACAGGCACGGCCTGGTAAAGGGCTATGTGGGTAATCCCCAGGTAGAATTACCCCCTAGTGAAGACGGAAAACTTGCCGTTGGCGAGGCGGTGGGAAAAGGCAACTTGCATGTCATTCGTGACTTGGGATTAAAAGAAGCATACCAGGGAACAGTCCCCTTGCAGACGGGAGAGATCGGGGAAGACTTTGCCTATTATTTTACCCATTCTGAGCAGACTCCGTCAGCTGTTGCTCTTGGCGTTCTTGTTGGGGTAGATGGTGTACCCATGGGCAGTGGTGGAATTGTGGTGCAACTTTTGCCTGATGCAGTCTTTGACCATGCGTTCATTGCCGCACTTGAAGAGTGCCTCACCCAAATGCCAGCCGTGAGTTCCCTCTTCTCGCAGGACCATACTGTGGAAAAAATCGTAGAATCGATTTTCTCGGGATTGCCTGTCCGGTTTATTGACAGGCAAGAGGTGAGGTTTCACTGTGATTGTTCCTGGCAACGTTTTGAACAAGCACTGATCACACTTGGCATGGAAGAACTGCAGGAATTGGTTGATCAGGGCGATCCCATTGAGACGATCTGTCACTTCTGTAATAAGCGTTATACCTTTTCCGTAGACCAGCTGAATGCCCTTTTAAAGGGGCTTGTAAACAGTCGGGAATAAATGCATTCCCCTTCTGCATATAGTGTTGTGGAAGGGGGAATAGCAATGGCGAGAATGGCAAGAAATGAAAAGAATGGACCTGGTCTTTTATTCATTGTAGTAACGCTGATTGTGGTGGCGGTGGTAGGTGCAAGATTCTTCGGTTTCATGCCTGGAGGTGGTGAGGAAGAGCCTCTTCCTCCACAAGTGAGGATCCATGACCCCCAGCCACCTGAGGGCGATGAGGAAGTGGACTTGACACCACGGGTGTTGGTTTTCCATAGTCACGCTTCGGAAAACTACAAACCAAACGATAGTCACGAACGGGGCTCCTTTGGTGATATTGTGCGGGTTGGTGAAGCCTTTGTTGCTGAATTGGCCAGTCTGGGTGTTTCGGCCATTCACGACAAGTCCATCCATGACCAGCCACGCTACAGCGAAGCCTTTATCAACTCCGAGAAAAAGGCCAATGAATTACTGGCTGCAAATCCCAGTATTGGAATTATTTTGGATATTCATCGAGACGGTCTAGAGGACAAACCGGACGACTATACCAAAGCCCGTGCGAATGGTGTGGATGCGGCCAAGATTCTCTTCGTTGTTGGAGATAAGGACAATAACCATCTGGAGGAAAATATCCAGTTCGCTCAAGCCATGAGTGATGCCATGGAAAAAGAATACCCCGGTGTAACGCGGGGTGTACGTGTGTTCAAATCGGACTATAGTGGAGAGCTCCATCCAAACAGTATCATGGTTTTGGTAGGAGATTGGCGTGGTAATACCATGGAAGAAGCTGTTGCTTCGGCACGTCTTCTGGCTCGAGTTGTAGCAACATTCGTAAAGTGACAGTAAGTGGGAGTGACATTCATGAACCAGCACATACATCTAATTGGTATCGGCGGAACCGGCATGGGTCCCTTAGCTAAGGTTTTTCTGGAAATGGGCCACACCGTAAGCGGATCCGATCTTCAGCCTTCAGAGACCACCGATTACTTAGCTAAGCTAGGAGCTACGATATACTTTAACCATGCAGCTTCGAATGTCAATGGTGCCACGAGCGTGATTTATTCTAGTGCCATTCCCGTACAGAATCCAGAAATGGTAGCAGCCCGCAAAAACGGCCTGAATGTACTGCATCGATCGGAAGTTCTAGCACAGCTTCTCAACACCCGGCGTGGCATTGCAATTGGAGGTGCCCACGGAAAGACTACCATCACATCGATGTTGGCACTTTGCCTGGAAAACGCAGGGTTCGACCCTACGGTTTTAATTGGTGCTCACTTTGCACCCTTTGGTCCAGGGGCCAAGTATGGTCAGGGCCAGTTTGTGGTGGCCGAAGCTGATGAGAGTGATGGAAGCTTCTTACGTTATCGCCCTGAGGTGACAGTTGTCACCAGTATTGAGCCAGACCATTTGGAGAATTACAATGGGACCTTTGATTCTCTGATCGACAGTTACCGCAGATTCTTGGGCAACTCCGAACCCTCAGGTTTGCGGCTCATCGGCATTGATGATGCGGTGGCTGCTTCAATAAGCTTAGAGTACGACTGTGTTACCTATGGGTTTTCGCCTCGGGCCCAGTGGCGTGCTGAGGTGCTGAACTTAGACCAATACACATCGCGGTTTAGAGTGTATCGACAGGGCACTATTTTTGGGGATTTTGAGCTGAATGTTCCTGGGCGCCATAACATTTCCAATGCCTTAGCTTGCTTAGTGGTAGCTAATTATGCGGGGCTCTCTATGTCGCAGATGCAGGCTGCACTCCGTCTGTTCACAGGTGCCCAACGACGGTTCCAGATGATCGGTTCCAAGAACGGGGCGATCATTGTGGATGATTATGCACATCATCCCACAGAGATTGCCGCCACGATTAAAGCTGCCAGGGAGGGATGGCCTTCCAGGCAAATTGTTGCTGTCTTTCAGCCCCATCGCTATTCTCGTACGAAGCTTCTTTTTGATGATTTTTGTCGCTCGTTCAAAGAAGCCGACGTGGTAATTATTACAGACATTTATGCTCCCCCACCTGAGCAGGCGATTCCCGAAGTGAGTTCTTCGGCCTTAGCGGATCGAATTCGCGATCATAAGGGGCCGAAGAAAGTCTATCATATTCCCAAGCAAGAGGATGTGGCTCCTTTTCTCCAGGGATGGTTGACTGCAGGGGACTTAGTCTTGGTGATGGGTGCTGGTCCGATTTGGCGGGTCGCGAGAGACTTAATCTGAATCCTGAAGATATTGATTGCCTATGGGATCATACGTGAGATTCTTGCTCTTTTCCTTGCCATGTGTCTCAACCACTACAAGGCGATAGTGGAAAAGAGGAACCAAGAGGATGGCACCTCGTAAAGCGTCTATGCGCACGGCTGGGGCTAGACGCTGGTGTAGCTCTTGTTTCTTGGCCTTGAATTCTTCTGACTCCGTGCGGCCCTGGAAAAATTCGCGCAGTTTTTCTTCTTCAAGGGTAAGTTTATGTCGGGCCTCATAAGCCCAATTGTGATCACTTGCAGCCATAGTCTCGTGCAGGTGGGTTGTGGCATTGGCGAAAGCCTGTTTGAAACTACATTTTCGTTTACGCAATGTATCTTTAGGGACTTCACCAGCTTTGAGCAGGTGGTAGGGGAATGCAAATTTCAATACTTTACCAGAAGAGAGATCCACAACTACGGTGTGAATGCTCTCTTTTTTTTGGAGACCCCGGGCTTCCGCTAAGATCTCCAACTCTAAATACTGGGAATACTGAAGAGAACAGTTGACTACGTAAGCTCGCTCGACCGCGCCGAACCCACCCAAAATCTTTTTGCGAATACCAGGTTCATGGAAAAAGTGGTGGGGGATATGGGCTTGGCTCAGTACGCCCTGCTTGCGGATGACCTGCAAAATACTATTTAGACGATAGCTACCATGGCAAATTAGGTCAGCTCCATATGTCTCTGCGGAGCGTTGATCGAAGGTAAACTGAAGTAGGCGCCCCTGGGCGCGCCATCCATCGAGTTCTTTCATTAACGCATCATCTGCCCGCACCTGCCATACTCCCTTGCGGATTTCCACTGGCTCTAAGTTGCAGAGTCTGAAAAAATCGAAAACGAGTTGCTGCATTGTTCGCATTTTACCCCCCTCTAGAATAATTCCCATGTGGAGGTCTTGACTTCAGCCTGCCCCATGATGAAACGATCGCCGAAGTGATCCAATCGTTCTCTGATTTTCTCCTGCTCCTCGTGGGCTAAGAAAATTTCCATGATCTCACTTTCAAAGGTTTTTCCTAAATTTAGATGGAGCAGTATGGCATCGAGTTCGCCGATAATGGTTTCGAACATGTTGATTTTCTGGTGTAAGAGATACATGATGTGTTCTTCGATCGTGTCTTTGGTAAGGAGATTAAAGATGTGTACATCACGAGCTTGCCCTAGGCGATGTACACGCCCGATGCGTTGTTCAAGACGCATAGGGTTCCAGGGTAGGTCAAAGTTAACTACTTGATTACAGAACTGGAAGTTGAGTCCTTCGCCTCCTGATTCTGTGCTTACGAGGATTTGGGCCTCCTTCTGAAACATGTGGCGGATCCACTGCTTTTTTCCTCGTGAAAGGGTACCGTCAAAGGCCAGTGTGCTGTAGCCAGCCTTTTCTAAACGGTAACGGATGTATTCTTGCGAAGCCTTATACTCGGTAAAGATGATGATTTTATCATCGAGCCCGCCCACGAGGCGTTCTAGAGCGTCACATTTAGTGTTTTGCTTCACATCCGCGAGATCTTTTAGCAAGTCTGCTACCTGCGTTAGCTGGTCTGGTTCCATGCTAACCATCATTTTTTCTAAGGTCAGGGCGGTGGCCAGAAACGTGGAACAAACTTCCCGTTGTAGAGTGATCAAAGGGAGGATGTTCTGCAATCCAGTTTGCCTACTTCTCTCCTTCACAAACTGCGTCACCCTATCATAGAGATTTTGCTCCTTCGGAGTTAGTGAAACCACGATGGGGTGAACGATGCGTCCCGTAAATCGGATTGTCCCTTCATCCCGCCTATTGCGCACCATCACCTGACTTAAGAGTACCTTTAGCTCCTGGGGGTTCTTTGGAGTTCGCTTGTCCATAATGAAACGGTCTTTAAAGGAGCGATAGCTACCAAGCTGTCCTGGTTTAATCAAAGCAATTAAGTTGTAGAGCTCTTTGAGGTCGTTTTGGATCGGCGTGGCCGTTAGCATAAGACAGTACTTTTTCTGGATGGAGTTTACGAAACGATAACTCAGGGTAGAGCTATTTTTCAGTTTATGGGCTTCATCAATGATAATGAGATCATAGAGTATGTTTGTTATGTGGGAAGCATGGGGTTCCCGTTTGGCCGTATCCAAGGATGCAATTAGGATATCCGAGTAAGCCCAGTCCCATTCACTGCGTTGAATGCCTGCATTGATTCCGAACTTTTCATAGAGCTCATGGTACCATTGCCACAAGAGGCTTGCTGGGGTAAGAATGAGTACTTTTTTTACCAAGCCGCGTAAGAGATACTCTTTCAGGATCAGTCCTGCCTCAATTGTCTTGCCCAAGCCCACCTCGTCGGCCAAAATTGCTTGGCCTTGCATGTCGAAGATGACGCGTTTGGCCGTCTGCAGTTGATGGTTGTAGGGTACAACGCCCACCTGTTTCCAGCGTTCCTTAAGGTATTCAACTGCCAGCAATTCTGTCGTCTGTTGCTGACTGACCATAAATTCATCGGCCTTTTTGGCTAGAGAGTACCAGGCCCAGGTGTCGAAGCGTTTGGCTCTCAGCTCGCTGACAATCTGCTTGAAGCCTCGTGCGAGGACTTCCCCGTTGTAGTCCTGCAAAGTCACCTCATGGAGTAGGACAGGGGTCTCCCTTTTTGTTTCAGCATTTGCGAAGTTAGGAAAAAACTGGTGCAATTGATTCGACCTCCTTAGACAAGCCTCCCCATTTGGTGCAGCTGTTATGAGCGGCATAAATTGCGTGTTAATTCGAAACCCCTATCAGGTTCTTTTGGCAGGACAAAGGAGCTACGGGGTAGAACCTAAGTGGGTACCATATTTCTGCCATTTAAAGGGGAACATTTAAGAAATGAAGAGACAAATTCTCATTTGCACGCTACTTGTGGCGCTGGTCGCAAGTACTGGAATAACAAGTGCCGTGGAGCTATTGGATCCACGCATTTTGGATATCGAAAACGATTTGAATGGAACAATAGGACGCTATGGTGGTACTATGACAATTGTTGGTGGCTCTGAGGGTCCTAAAACATACAACCCACACCGTGCAAGAGAGACCTCGAGTACCGATGTTACTGACCGAATTTTTGAAGGTTTAGTGGTACTGCATCGTGATACGGGTCTCGTCATGCCACAGCTTGCCCGTGACTACCGAATTAGTGAGGATGGTACTGAGATCATCTTCCAATTGCGTCGTGGGGTTCAGTGGCATGACGGTGTCGAATTTACCGCTGATGACGTTATCTTTACCTTTGATGTGGTCTACGATACCAGTGTTGGTTCTAACTCCAGAAGTGGTCTACTCATTGATGGCAGGCCCATGCAATATGAGAAAATTGACAACTATACTGTGAAGTTTACACTACCTCGTCCACATGCCCCAATTATGTTCAGCATCGGAACCCCTATCGTTCCTGAGCATCTTTTGGGCGAAGCTTTTAGAGCAGGATGCTACCACGAAATGTGGGGTCTTGAGTCCGAGTTGTCACAAATTGTTGGTACTGGTGCTTGGAGAGTATCTTCATACCGCAGTGACCAAGAGCTTGTCCTGGTTCGAAACGACAACTATTATGAGTTTGACACCGCAGGCAATCAACTGCCATATTTGAGTAGAGTTATCTTTAGGTACTACACTAGCATAGATACATCAACAGATGCCTTCTTCAACGGTGAGTTCGATTATGCCGTCATCCCTGCCAACCAATACCCACTGTATCTTGATAGACAGCCAGTCGGCGGCTGGGATATCATCGAAGCTGGTCCTAATCCTGGCACAAGCTTTATTGTTCTTAACCAAAATCCAAGACATGTGCCTGAGCCAAAGCTATCTTGGTTTACCGATGTTAAATTCCGTCAGGCAGTAGCCCACGCAATTGATAAACAAACCATACTTGATGTGGCAATGGATGGCAGGGGTCATATCCTCGACAGTCCTATCAATATTAGGAATACCTTCTTTTTGAAACCAGACCTTAAAACCTACGAATATGATCTGGAAATGGCCCATGAAAAACTAGAGGCAGCCGGCTATATACTAAGCGCAGATGGCATTCGTCGTGACTCCAAGGGGAATCCGATGGAATTTGACCTCATCACCAATGTCGGTGTTCCGATTCGCCAAGTCGCTGCTCAGCTCTTTCAAGAGGACATGAGTGCCCTCGGAATCAAAGTGAACTTCGAGCTAATTGACTTTTCGGTTGTGGTTGAGAGAATCACCAGCACCTTTGATTGGGATGCCATCATTATTGGGCTAACCGGAACCTTCGATCCCAATGGTGGCTCTAACGTATGGTTGTCTAGCGGTAACCTCCATATGTGGCATCCACTCCAAGAGTCTCCCCATACCGACTGGGAAGCTAAGATTGACGAAGTATGGCGTACGGCTCAAAGAGCCGTGGAACCTGAAGTTCGTCAGCATTACTACTACGAGTTCCAAGATATCGTAGCTGAGCAGGTACCTCTTTTCTACACAGTAACGTCAAAAAACATGGTTGCAATCCGTGATCATCTACGTAATGCTACTCCGGATCTTTTAGCCGGGTCGGTTGTCTCGGCCTGGAATTTCATCTGGATTGATAGATAAGAGGTAGAGGCTATAGGTATCATAACATGTGCTGAAAAGGCACCCTACAAGGGTGCCTTTTTCTCGAGACCAGCCTTGTCATGTCTCCCACACAAACAAAAAAGTCCTGCTAGCATGCTAGCAGGACACAGGACTCATCTCTAATTGATGAAGGAGCGTTGGAATTGCTTCAAAGTGTGGCTGACGCTGCCATCGAGGACCTTGCCGTCTACCTTGATGATCATGCCGCCCCCAATAGAAGGATCCACGCTGGTCTGAAGGCGCACTGTCTTGCCTGTAAGCTTCTGCAGTCTCTGTGTGAGACCTTCTAGTGTATCGGTTGTTAATGGGATGGCCGATACAATTTCGGCAATCGTCGTTTGCTCTGCGTCTAGGACCAGTTGTTCAAAATGGTACGCAATGGATGGAAGCAATTCTTCTCGCGATTTTTCCACGATTAGTAAGAGAAAAGTCTCTGTGATGGGGGAGACCTTCATAAGCTTGATTAGTTCGCCCTTGCGTTCCTTCGATGTCTTAGGATGATGAAACACACTATGGATTTTTGGGTCCTCAAGTATGCTTATTACTTGTTGGATCTCCTCACTAATACCGACCGGAGTCTGGTCGGATGGGGTAATGGTAGCGAATAAGGCCTCAGCATAACGTTTGGCAACCTGAGAATGTTTGATTATGCTCATTGTAGAAGCTTTCCTTTACTTAAGGAATCCAATTGACCCATGGTCTCACTAATGAGTTCTTGATGCTGTTGCTCGTCTAAGGACTGGGCGATCACCTTGGAAGCTAACAAAAGCGATAATTCGGCAACCTGCTCCTTTAATTCAGCCCAAGCCTTCTCTTTTTCCAGCTCTGCAACTTCCTGAGCACGACGGACTATGGCTGCAGCTTCTTCTCTGGCCGTCTGTAAAATGTCAGCCTGGAGGGCTTCAGCGCGCTTTGTTGCCTCATCAAGAAACTGCCTTGCTTGTTGCCTGCTGTCCTTGGCTTGTTCCTCGAGCTTCTGGCGCAATGCGATGGCAGCGGCTTGATTCTCTTCGGCCGTCTTGATCTGTGCCTCGATTTCAGCAGTACGATTGTCTAAGAACGTCCGCACCGGTTTGTAGAGCAACCGATAGAGTAGCAGGATAAGTAGAATGAAGTTCACGGTTTGGGCCAAGAATAAATTTTGGTCTAGCAAAAGTAGTCACCCCTTACAACAATAGTGATGGACCCGAAGGGGCGCACAGGAGCATGCAAACGGGCATGCGATCACGCTTTCCTAAGTGCGCCCCTTGCTCCTACAGCAATTCCATAAAACGCCCGAATAACGGTAGAACCACGGAGAAGATCAAGAGTAACACGACGGCTAGCGAATAAATAGCACCAGACTCAGAAATTGCTTGACCTAAGATCATGGTAGTTCTAATTGGGCCTTCCATTTCTGGTTGACGAGCCATAGCTTCTACCGCTTTACCAGCGACATAGCCTTCACCGATACCTACCAATCCTCCGGCTACCAAAGCAATACCCGAACCAATGGCAATGCAACCAATAATAATAGCAATCTCCAACATAACTTTATCCCTCCTTTCGCACGCTTGCCGAAAACCTAACTTACTGCATTGGCAATGTAAATTATGGCCAGCAACGTAAATACAGCTGTCTGAATAGCTCCCATGAAGACGCCGAACCAGGCCAGTAGCGGAACGGGAGCCACATATGGGAGTAGCATATAAACAATTCCTAACAGGATTCCTCCTCCTAAGATGTTTCCGTAGAGGCGGAAGGAGTGGGATAGGATCTGAGATACTTCGCCTGCTAGGTTAATAGGCAACATGAACCAAAACGGTTCAACAAAGCCCTTTAACCATTTTTTTGGTCCCTTTTTCACAATGGCGGACACATGCCCCACAACGAAAACCATCACGGCCAAGGCCAGTGTTGTGTTGAGATCCTGGGTGGGAGAGTAGGCACCAGGGAAAACGCCGATGAGATTCGCGAAACCTACATACAAGCCAATCATGAGAATAAGTGGCACAAAAACCTTTCCTTCTGGACCAACGTCCCCTACAACCAGGTTCTCAATGCCTTCCACTGCCGCTTCAAGAAAATGCTGAGCACCCTTGGGGACTTTCTGAAGATTGCGAGTCAAGATGAAGCTCCCAATCGAAAGCAGAGCCATGATGATCCAAGTCCAGAAAACGGCTTCATGAATTGGAAATGTGCCGATATGAAAGAGAATTCTAGGTTCCACGTTTTGTCCTCCCATACAGATAATGATAAAGGATGGCCAGCCGGGGCATTAAAAGGCCGGCAATGGTAGCCAAAAAACTCAAATACGGATTGAGTATCCCTACTGTAAGCGTTAGTGAGTATAACAAGCAACGCTTTAGAAAACTCTTGAAGCTCGAGCTGCGGGCGCCTTTTTGGTCAACTACACCTCGAATTGCGTTTTTCAGTAAGATTGTACCATCAATGATCATGAGGCGAAGGGCCAGAACACTCATGGTTCCACCGAGCAAAAGCCCTAAAGACACCCCAACACTCCAGATTAAGGAAATACCGCTCAAAACAAGGGTAAGTATAAGGGTCGTGCGTAAAATATGGTTTTCATTGAACATACTACTTCGGCTCCGAATCTTTGGGCAATGTGTTAAGGAGTGACCTCACCGCGACCCACATAGCAGAGGCACAGCCAACCAGCACGAATAGCAGTGTGAAAATGGCCCGTGTGCCAAGCCAACGATCCAAGTATACCCCTAAAATAGTAAAAAGGGCAACAATAAATAAAAGGGTGAGGCCCACTTGAGTAACGAGAGCGAGGTGTTTTAAACCATCTTTCATTTTTACTCCTTCCAGTCCATACATCATGTTCCACACAGAGAATTAATTCCCTTCTTGTAAAAGGCTATTTCGTGCCTGCAATAAGAGTGATATACTAGATACAGACTTCACTGAAAATGATTGTACTAGGAGCAACTGTCATGAAGATTGGTATTGTATCCCTTGGATGTGCAAAAAATCTGGTGGATACTGAGATAGTACTAGGTTTTTTATCCGTAGCAAAGCATGAAATTGTTAGCGATCCCATGGAAGCTGAGATTATTATTGTCAATACCTGTGGATTTATTGAAGCGGCTAAGGAAGAGTCCATTAACGCTATTTTGGAGATGGCAGAACTAAAAGAGACTGGCAATTGCATTGGTTTGGTTGTCATGGGTTGCCTGTCCCAGCGCTATGCACAGGAACTCTGGATTGAAATCCCCGAGATAGACGCCATGCTAGGCACCAATGAACTGGACTTAGTTTCCGAAGTCATCGAGCAACTGGCATCGGGAGAACGGATCCTCAGGAAAAGAGAGGGTTTTTTCGATTACAATCAAGTGTATCCACGGCTCTCTACTACAGGATCGTACTTTGCCTATTTGAAAGTGGCAGAGGGCTGCAATCATAGCTGCGCTTTTTGCGTGATTCCCACAATCAGGGGTAAGCTTCGCAGCCGCAGTTTGGAGTCGGTTTTGGCAGAAGCCCAGAGACTAAAGGAGCAGGGGGTGCAGGAATTAGCAGTTATTGCCCAAGATACTACAGCCTATGGGCGCGATACGGGAACAAGTATTGTCGAATTACTCACCGCCCTGGCGGCCTTAGATTTTTCCTGGATCCGTTTGCTTTATACCTACCCTACTAGCATTACCGATGATCTCCTACAGTTGTTAAGTGGCACGCCGAACCTTGTTAAGTATGTTGACTTACCTCTGCAGCATGTTTCAGAGAATGTACTTCGGAGGATGAGGCGTCCCGGCAGCTACGGCTCTACCAAGAGACTTATTGAGAAGATTCGGGAACGAGTACCTGGTGTGACCATTCGAAGTTCCTTTATTGTGGGCTTTCCCGGCGAAACGGATGAGGATTTTCGGGAGCTTTTGACATTTCTAACGGAGATTCGTCTGAATCATGTGGGTATCTTCAAATACTCCCGAGAGGAGAACTCCGCTGCCTTCGATTACGCTGATCAAATCGACGACGAGACAAAGGCGGCTCGTTTCAGGGAAACCATGAGTCTTCAGCAAAAACTCTCCCATGAACTGAACCAGGAACTTGTGGGGCAAGAGCTTGAAGTCCTCTTGGAGTTTCCATCGGAAGAGTCGGAGCTTGTCATGGTTGGCAGGCACCAAGGTCAAGCCCCTGATGTAGATGGTGTTGTTTATATAGGTAGAGGCACTCTTAAACCTGGTCAGATGGTGACCGTGCGCATTACAGAGGCCCATGCCTACGATCTAGTTGGAGAGGAGGTTGACAGTTGACCATGGTGAATTTGCCTAATCTGGTTACCATGTCACGTATTGTACTTGTTCCGGTATTCACCTATCTTTGTCTTGCTTATCCTGCGGGCCTAAATATCCCAGCGACGATCATATTCTTGCTAGCTGCCCTCACTGACGGTTTGGATGGCTACCTAGCACGCAGTCGTAAAGAAGTTACCCGTTTCGGTCAGCTCATCGATCCCATCGCTGACAAGCTCCTAATCACCGCTGCGCTCCTGGCCTTAGTCGAGCTCGGTCAGGTTAGTACTTGGGCCGCTTTGATCATCTTGGCACGGGAATTCTCTGTTTCAGGACTTAGGATGCTGGCTGCTGTAGATGGGAGGGTGATTGCCGCATCGAAACTGGGGAAACTAAAGACGACCACACAAATTGTGGCAGTTTCGGGATTTCTCCTCGGGATCAGCTGGGCACCTGTCTTGATGTGGGTTGCCGTGATTATGACGATACTCTCTGGTGTAGATTACTTCCGGAATGCCCAAGATATACTAAAAAGCTCAATGGAATAGTGTGTTATAATAATCAGTGTCAGTATTTTGTACTGACCTTTTTATTCTGTTCATACAAACATACGTTAGTAAGGAGATTACACATGCACTTTCGTGGATTTCGAGTCCAAAGAGCTCTCCTCGTCTTTGTAGTGGTTTTCATTGTTGGACTGGGGGTACAGTATCTACATCAACAAACTCAAGTGATTCATCCTCTCAGGGAGCAGTTGCAGGACATTCCAGGCGTCCTCTCTATCGAACTTGAAGAAGGACCCTCAAGGCGAGGATCGAGAATGTTGGTAAGTCTAGACATTGAGCAAGACGCCTCCTTGGCCATTGTTTTCGAACGGGTGTATCAGACTCTTATCTCCACTGGAGGAGACTATGCAATTCGGGTGCAGGATGCACCCAATTCTGCGATCTTGTCGCTCTTTCAGCGCATCCAAATCGCATTGGAAGAAGCCATCATGACAGGTGAGTTTACCGCCTTAGAAGCTCGGGTGCAGGAGTTAGCCGACACTGCAGGTGTGGCTTGGCAACTAGGGCTGGATCGGGAGTTCGTCTACCTCTCCTTAACGGAAGGCGAAAACACCCTAAGAAGGGTGATCAGTCGTGATACGGATCAAGGTAAGATTCAAGTCTTTATCGATGGAGGTGTTCACAGTTGAACAGGTGGGTACGGGAAATCGGCGTTGGCGCAGGTTTAGCAATTGTAATTCTTGCCCTTTTATCTGGCTTTGATTTTTCCCTGTTCTTACTTCCCTTGAGCATGTTGGCCCTTGCTGGATTTGTGATCGGCGGGCGAGGTGGCTTATCACCCCGTTTCAACGTCAATGCACTAGGTAACGGGGATGACACCAAGATACCTACAGTCACCTTTAATGATATCGGTGGTCAGGATATGGCGAAACGAGAGTTCCTGGAAGCACTGGCATTTCTTAAGGAAAGTGACAAAACCAGCCGCTTAGGCATAAGGCCCCTGAAAGGAGTACTCCTTACAGGACCACCGGGAACAGGAAAGACACTCATGGCCAAGGCAGCGGCTAATTACACCGAATCGGTCTTTTTGACGGCTTCTGGTTCGCAATTTGTGCAGATGTATGCCGGTGTCGGTGCAAACCGGGTTCGCCAGATTTTCAAGCAGGCACGTACAACCGCAGAGAGGGAAGGTAAATCTAGCGCCATTATTTTCATTGACGAAATCGATGTATTAGGCGCCAAAAGAGGGAAGAATGTCAGTCACATGGAGTATGATCAGACGCTCAATGAGCTACTCACGCAGATCGACGGGATTCGAAGCGAACACCCGGTACAGATACTCGTCGTGGGAGCTACGAATCGTAGCGATCTCCTGGATCCTGCTTTGCTTAGACCAGGTCGTTTTGATCGTATTGTGCAGGTCGATCTTCCTGATAAGTCCGGCAGATTGCGCATTTTGCACATTCATGCGGCGAACAAGCCCTTAGCACCTGAAGTGAAGTTAGAAACGGTGGCAGCCGAAACGTCGGGATTTTCTGGAGCACATCTCGAAAGCCTCTTGAATGAGGCGGCTATAGGTGCCTTGCGCGACGGTCGAGAGAGCATCAACCAAGTTGACCTTAGGGAAGCAATCGAAAAAGTCATGCTCGGCGAGAAATCCAATCGCTCACTACAAAAGGAAGAACGGGAGCGGGTAGCTTTTCACGAAGTGGGGCATGCAATCTTAAGCGAGTCTGTAACACCCGGTTCGGTAGCGTCCATTACGATCGCTTCGCGCAATCAAGCGTTGGGCTATATTCGCCAGAATCCGCAGGATGATCAATACTTGTACACTAAAGACCAGCTGTTAGATTCTATCAAGATTTGTGTAGCAGGTGCAGTAAGTGAAGAACTGATCTTTGGACAACGCTCAACGGGTGCAGTAGGGGACATTGAGCAGGCAACCGATTTAGCTAAACGTATGGTGTTCGCCGGTCTGTCTCCCTTAGGTATCGTGAGCACTGAATTGCCCGCCAACAATCTCCACGAGGCTATTGTAGAGATCATTGCAGACCAAGAAGCAAATGTAAAAGCCTTATTGCAGGACAAAATCGAGGTAATTAGGAGTGCAGCCAAGGAGCTCTTGGAAGAGGAAAGCATCTCCGGTGATGCCTTTCGCGAGCTCATTGAAAATCTTGGAAATAAGGCACTTTCTTAGTTGTTACAGAAAGCGGAACCTGTTATAATCAAGAGTGGTTAGCGGATAAGCAGGCGGGCTAGTAAAGCGGTGATTCCCGCTGCCATGATGGGGCCAACGGCGACTCCGCCGAAGAAGAAGACGCTGACCATGACGCCAATTAGGATGCCAGGAATGATGGATGGCTCTACGGCTATCAGATCCAATCCTTGACTATTGAAGTAGGCTCCGAGTACGCCCCCGATGACGGCTAGAATGCCTATGGGGTTAAATAAGGAGGATAATAGGGTTTCCATAGTTAGCTGACCATCGGCGAGAGGCACCAACAGAGCAACAGTCAAGAAGAGCACCCCTGCTTCGAGCCCGCGGTTTTGGATCAAAGGGAAGAATCGGTTTAGACGCATTAAATCTACGAAAAAAACGATGGCAGCAGCTGCGCCCAATAGATTGTTTTTGGTGAGAACTGCAATTATGAAAACGATCAACAAGGGTAACATTGAGGCCATTTTCATCCCTCCTTGATCATCCTATGCCTAAATCTACATCATATGAAGGGGGCAGAGGCGATTAATTCCCAACCCATCCTTAGACAAATTCAGAGTAATGAAGTGTTAATGACCGCTATTTTGGCCTGGGCTATTGCACAGTTCTTTAAAATTATCTCCTGGGCTTTTGTGTCGAGGGAACTAAACTTCAAGCGTTTAGTTGAACCAGGCGGAATGCCGAGTTCACACAGTGCTTTTGTCACTTCTTTGTGCACGGGGATCGGTATACACGAGGGATTTAACTCTACCATGTTTGCCCTAGCAGCGGTCTTTGCTGTGATTGTGATGTATGATGCCTCTGGAGTGCGGAGGGCGGCTGGAAAACAGGCGAGAGTACTCAATAGCATAATCGAGGATTTGAACCGCAAAGAACTGCATCCCGAACGACTGCGGGAGCTTTTGGGGCATACCCCCTTTGAGGTCCTCGTCGGTGCTACTTTAGGTGTTCTCGTTGCTCTTTGGCGAATGTAGGTAAAGGCACAGGAAAATTCCTGTGCCTTTTTTAAACTAAGGTCTCCACACTTGCGGCGGGGAGTAATAACCCACAAGACCACTGGTACTGACGGCGGCCACTACATAGTTTATTTCTGGAGGATGATCAGCATCCATGGTATGAAGATAGCTCGTCTCTTCTAGGGGGATAGGGTTCAACAGTTCAAAGCGTTCCAAGAGACTGCCTTGGGCGAACAGGAAGTACCCTACGACTTCCCAGTGGTTGACAGGTGCCCAGGTGATAAGGACTCCATCTGACCTTTCCGTGAGAGTGAGATTCTGGGGACAGGGTAGTAATGTTTCTACGCAACCTGAGATCTGCAGAGCCTCTGTCACGGGACTCCAATTGATGAAGAGTTCTTCATTTTCCGCAAGATGGACTACCTCCCAGACTCCTGGCCCCAGTCTATCCCCTATTCGGAAGGACTCGGTGTAGAGCTCGACTTTAAACTCATAACTTCCAGGAGCAAGTTCTATTGTTGTCTCTAATGGTGTCAAAGAATCGGGCCGAACTATTTCGTAGATTTCGTCATCGAAATGGACCCGTGCCCGTAAGGCCTCATGCTTAAAGATGTAATTCTCAACGTCAATTGTAATATGCACCTTGGTGTCTGCAGGCCGAAGTACCAGTTCTAAGAGCTGCGACTGGGACACCGAAATCTTTGTACTATGGGACTTACTCTGAAAGAGCACGATACCCTGGGCGTCCACCAAGAGCACCGTGACTTCCCACTCTCCCACTGGTACTTGTACTGTAGCTGTAAACTCGTTGTTGATCACTGGAACCGTCTCTTCCACAACATGTTTGCCTCTGCTAATTACAATATGCGCTTCTACGACCTCGGGCATTCCAGTGCCAGATAGAGTACCTAAGACCATTAACGGAGCTTTTGCGGTCAGTGGTGAACTTGGTGTGCAGGCCGCTGTGGTCGCATACAAGATCAGCATGACCAACAAGACAAGTCGACGAGGATTTTCTCCGTACATGATATGCCTCCTTATTCTCCCTGGGTTCTCTTAATATACCACAAAAAATAAGCGAAGAGAATACAAAAATATAAAATTCTGAAAATAATGGAGTGAGAATAATGCGCGCAGAGTTGATTATGGTTGGCACAGAGCTTCTTTTGGGTGAAATCGTGGATACCAACGCCACGTTTCTAGCACGCAAACTAGCCGATTTGGGTATTGATGTATTCTATAAATCCACAGTAGGAGACAATTTGGAAAGAGTCTCTAGAGTATTGCTCGAGGCCCTCGGGCGCAGTGATATTGTGATCATGAGTGGCGGCCTAGGACCCACCGATGATGATCTGACACGGGAGATTGTGAGTGAGGTTACAAAAAGAGAGTTAGTGGTCGATGAGGGTGTTCTCAAAGAGATAGAAGACTGGTTTGCAGAACGCTATGGTCACTCTGCTATGCCGGCACATAATCGCAAGCAGGCCCTTTTTCCCTCAGGGAGCCAGATCATTCCAAATCCTGTGGGTACAGCACCTGGGTTTTGCCTAGATAACGATGGTAAAATGGTCATTGCCTTACCAGGGGTCTCCCGAGAACTGAAGGCTATGTTTACGGCCAGCGTGGCTCCGATCTTGGCAAAGAGAAGCTCAGGGCAGGTCTTGGTCACTAGAAATCTCCACTTTGCGGGGATTGGAGAATCTAGCCTCGAGGAGATTTTGGCTGACCTTCTGAGTGAGCAAGCCAATCCCACCCTGGCCCTCTATGCCTCGGGGGGAACAGTCCGTGTTAGAATGGCGGTGAAGGCGGACACAGAAACCGCGGGTCTTGAACTAATAGAACCTGTCGAACGAGAGATTCGATCGCGGACTGGGGACTATTTGTATGGTATCGATGGGGAAACCCTCGAACAGGTCGTGGCGGAACGTCTCCTCGACAAAAGGCTCACCTTAGCTTTGGCCGAATCATGTACGGGAGGTCTTGTGGGTCATCGCTTGACGAATGTTCCTGGAAGTTCTGCCTTCTTAAATAGGGGCTATGTGGTTTACAGTAACCAAGCAAAAATGGAGGACTTAGGCGTTAAGCAGGCGACCCTAGACAGCTTTGGGGCGGTGAGCGAACAGACGGCCAGGGAAATGGCTGAAGGGGCCCGTCTGCGGGCGAAAACAGACATGGGCCTGGCCATAACCGGCATCGCTGGCCCCGGTGGAGGCACAGCGGTCAAGCCTGTAGGCCTCGTATACATGAGTCTAGCATCCTCTGGTGATACTATTGTTCAGCGGCATCTGTGGAAAGGTACGCGTGAACAGATCAAAAACAGGGCAGCACTTATGGCATTGCGCTTACTGTGGCAAGCTACCAAGTGACAGACGTGTAACTGGGGGAGGGTGTACATGAGGCAATTCACGAAGGACCGGCGCAGACATCTACCGGTTCTTTTTGTTTTCTTGGGGTTGATTCTATTTGTCAACCTCTTCTCTGCCATAGATTATCAGTTACTGTCGGTCATGGTGAATCTGAAGATGGAGATTGGTTATCCGGCTCAAACGAGAATCGTATTACCACCGGTTGGGCAACTTAGCGCCTCTACACATTGGATGCCCGTACGTTTAAGTCTAGAACTAAAGAGCGTTGATCTGGCCCTCTTGGAGACCATTGTCTTTTCACCTTCGGTGAATTCTCCCGCACTGTTGGATGGGATAAGGGAAGGTGCTTTTAGGATCCTTCTTCTGTTTGTTCTGAGACTCGTTGGTTTGGGAGCTGCAGGCTCAGTATTCTTGTTGTATCTTGCGGGGACAAAGAGGCCGAGGAAGTTGATCTTGGGGGGCGTATCAGGGGCCTTGGTGGTAGTTCTTCTCGTTATCATACTCTATTCCACCTATGATCTTAGCGGTTTTGAGCGTCTAGAGTACCAGGGCATGATTGAGGCGGCTCCCTGGGTGTTGAATCTGGTCTGGGATGTCTTCGGTCAAGTAGAGGAACTGGGGGAGCGAGTTCAGGTGCTGTCAAGCAGTCTTTATTCTCTTTTGCAGGAAGTGGAGAACTTAGGCCCCCTTGGTCTAGTCCAGGCCGAAGTCCTCGTTCTTCACGTTTCCGACATCCATAACAATCCCGTGGCCTACAAATTTGCCAAACAGGTTGCTAACAGTTTTCCCGTTGATTTTATTATGGACACTGGAGACTTAACGGACTGGGGGACTGCACTGGAAGTGGAAATCGCGGCCCGTATCGGAGAGCTCAATCTACCATATTTGTTTGTCTCGGGAAATCATGATTCACCGGAGGTGCTACGAAAGCTTGCTACTATAGCTAATGCAGTGTTAATCACCGGTCAAGAACAGACAATACGAGGCTTGCGCATTGCCGGAACAGGTGATCTAGTAGCCGACAGCTACTTGGCCACACCAGCATCACTTAATGAACTCGAGGCATATGCCAATGAGCTTAATGCAAAATGGTCCAAGGTAGAGAATCGTCCTGATATCTTCATGGTTCATAACCACCGAGTAGCCGAAGCTTTGAAGCCCGGCCTCTTTTCAGTCGTTGTCTATGGACATACACATCTTTGGGGCGTCCAAGAACATGGCAGCACTGTGTATAGTAATGCAGGAACAACAGGCGCTGCTGGCTTGCGAGGTTTTCAAAGTAGAGAACCCTTGCCCTACAGTCTGTCGCTGTTATACTTTAACCGTGACGAGGAAGGGAGTCTTCGCTTAGAGGCCGTAGATGGAGTTCATGTCACTGGACTGGGAACGAGCTTTTCTTTGCATAGAACCTTTATTCGTGGCAGGAATAGTGAGAACGATGTAGAAATAGAAGGTTAATGTCCACAAGTTGGTGAATCTGCTTTCCGGGGGGAAACGCTAAGGGCTACACAAGATCTACGAAATAGGTCTTGTTTGGCAGGTTTCTCCTTTTTATATGATCCGAGGGCGAACATCTGTTTTGAGAGGAGCGAACACGAAGATGAGCGAAAAACAAAAGGCATTAGATAGGGCTATTCTAGACATTGAAAAGCAATATGGCAAGGGATCCATCATGAAACTAGGAGAGACTACCACGAGGAATGTCGCAGCCATTCCCACTGGTTCACTGTCACTTGATGTTGCTTTGGGGGTAGGAGGGATTCCTAGAGGGAGAATCGTGGAGATTTATGGCCCAGAATCCTCCGGCAAAACCACCTTGGCCCTCCACGTAATAGCCGAGGTTCAAAAGGGTGGCGGTATTGCCGCCATAATCGACGCAGAACACGCTTTGGATGCTGGATATGCCAAGAGGCTCGGTGTAGATACGGATAATCTCTTGATCTCCCAACCAGACCACGGCGAGCAGGCATTAGAAATTGCAGAACACCTAGTACGTAGTGGCGCAGTTGAAGTTGTGGTCGTTGACTCCGTGGCGGCCTTGGTTCCTAGGGCCGAGATTGAGGGGGAGATGGGAGATTCACACATGGGTCTCCAAGCCCGTTTGATGTCCCAGGCCTTGCGTAAACTCACAAGCGCAATTGGAAAGTCCAATTGTACAGTTATTTTCACAAACCAATTACGCGAAAAAATTGGTATTATGTTTGGCAACCCCGAAGTGACGCCCGGTGGACGTGCACTCAAGTTCTATGCTTCCGTTCGCTTGGATATTCGCCGTATTGAGACCATCAAGCAGGCCAACGAAATGATTGGTAATCGTACCCGGGTCAGGGTGTTGAAGAATAAGGTTGCGCCTCCCTTTAAAGAAGCAGAGTTTGATATCATTTATGGCTTGGGCATTTCTAGACATGGTGATATTCTAGATTTAGCTGCTGAGCTAGATATAATTAACAAGAGTGGGTCGTGGTATTCCTATGGCGATCTGCGTCTTGGCCAGGGCCGAGAGACCGCCAAAGAATTTTTACGAGATAATCCTGAACTGACAGATGAAATCGAGCTAAAGGTTCGGGTGGCCAAGAATCTCGTAAGGGCTGAGGATGTGAAAGAAGAAGTTGGAACCAAAGAAGACTGATGCCAAGGTCTACGCTCTTAAGTTGTTAACCATTAGGGATCGCAGTGTACAGGAATTGAGGGAACGTCTTGAACGCCGTTTTTCAAAGGATGAAACCAAGGAGGCCTTGGATTATCTAGAGCAACTGGGTTACCTAGATGATCTGCGTTTTGCAACAAATTACATTCAATATCGCAATCGTAGCCGGCCCACTGGCAACTATCTACTACGACTGGAACTGCGCAATAAAGGGATCGCCGATGAGTATATTGATCAGGTCTTAAATGCCCCAGATGCAGAGTATGAGCTGGCCTTTTCCCTCGCTAAGCAACGCTTGGGTAGCCTAGAACGCGTTGAAGCTCTAGCCCGTATACGGAGACTGTATGGACTTTTACAGCGCAGGGGTTTCCCATCCACTATCGTAAGGAGAGTCGTTGGCGAATTGCTTGACAGAGATCTTGAAAACGAATACAATTAAAAGGGTTGTTTACTTCAATCAGCCCCCGGTTATTCGAAAACGATATGAAAGAGTCTTGCTGAAAAGTGATCTCAAACACGGAAAAAAGCTGAGTTTAGGCTCGGCTTTCTTTTCTAAGGTTTTTTGAAAGGAGGAGGTGAACAGTATCGATTTATTGGTTACGTTAATTAAATACGGATCGATTGCAGTCCTTGCACTCGTGGCAGGGTATTTCCTTAGGAAAAAATCTGCTGAAGCAACCATTCGGTCAGCGGAAGAGGAATCTCGTCGGATTTTGCAGGAGGCCGAGCGCGATGCCGAGACCAAAAAGCGGGAAGCTTTGGTTGAAGCACGGGAAGAGATTCATAAAGCCAGAGCCGAGGTGGAAAAAGAGTCGAGGGAGCGTCGCACCGAGCTAAACCAGTTGGAACGTCGACTTTCGCAAAAGGAAGAAACGCTGGATAAGCGCAGTGAGTCCCTTGAGCGCAAAGACGAAGTACTACAGCGCAAGAACCGCGAAGTTGAGCAACAGCAGGTTGAAGTCAATGAAGTTCTCAACAAACAGCGCACGGAACTCGAACGCATTTCTCATCTGACCACGGAAGAAGCTAGAGAGCTGATTTTGAAGACGGTGGAAGATGAGGTCAAGCATGAAACTGCAATTATGATCCGTGAATTGGAGAATCAAGCGCGGGAGACAGCCGAAAAGCAAGCCCGTGATATCATCTCCCTGGCAATTCAGCGTACGGCGGCCGATCATGTTGCCGAGTCTACTGTCTCGGTAGTGCCGCTCCCCAATGACGATATGAAGGGGCGAATTATTGGCAGGGAAGGTAGAAATATTCGAGCACTAGAAACGCTGACAGGCATCGACCTCATTATCGACGATACGCCTGAAGCGGTGATCCTTTCGGGATTTGACCCTGTACGCAGGGAAGTGGCTCGGATAGCCCTAGAGCGTCTGATCGTCGATGGTCGAATCCATCCAGCACGCATCGAAGAAATGGTTGAAAAAGCCCGCAAAGAAGTGGAGGCGGTCATTAGAGATGCCGGAGAACAGGCTACTCTAGATACTGATGTACATGGTTTGCATCCAGAGCTTGTTAAGTTATTAGGAAGACTACGTTTTCGAACTAGCTATGGCCAAAATGTTTTGAAGCACTCAGTCGAAGTGGCTCATTTGGCAGGTATCATGGCGGAGGAACTTGGCGTTGATGCTAGATTGGCTCGCCGAGCTGGTTTGCTCCATGATATTGGAAAGGCCGTCGACCACGAGGTAGAAGGTACCCACATTGAGATTGGGATCGATCTTCTGCGTAGATACAAAGAAAATAATGATGTTATCCATGCTATGGCCTGTCATCATGGTGATTATGAGGCTGAAAGCGTGGAAGCAGTGTTGGTGACAGCTGCAGACTCTATATCGGCAGCTCGACCTGGAGCACGGCGGGAGACGTTGGAGAGTTACATTAAGCGTCTGCAGAAACTGGAGGAGATCGCATCGTCCTTCGATGGTGTGGAAAAATCCTATGCAATCCAAGCGGGCCGAGAAGTGCGCATTATGGTGAAGCCCGAGAGGGTCACTGATGCAACGGCGGTGCAATTAAGCCGCGATATTGTTAAGCGCATCGAATCGGAGCTTGAATATCCCGGTCAAATCAAAGTGACCGTGATTCGCGAAACCCGTGCCGTGGAGTATGCGAAATAAAACCAGGCTATTGCCTGGTTTTATTCTTCTAAGCGTTGGGAGGGGCGTTTATGGAACGCGAAGGCAGTCAAGTTGATCTATTTATTGCAGTTCTAGTCCGCTTTCCACAAATTGGTACAATCCACTATGAGCCAGAGACAAATGCGCTGCGCTTGGCTTTCTTGTTGAAGGCGGCACATCAAGATTTCCAAGGCTTTGTTCGTCGTTTTGAATCCCATCTAGCCCTCTTCCACAACCTAAGGGGGGAGGATGTGGCTGTAGCATCCTTAAAAAAGGGTGATACTGGCGAGCTAACAGTCATTGAGGTGATCAGAGATTTGCCTAGCCTGTCTCTTAGCGAGCTAAACTTGATCGTGGAGCTTGTGAGTGACTACTATGGCGATGCGGTAGTGCGGGAGGGGCAGCAAATGGCAGAGGACGACGAGCTTGAGCAGAATCTGCTCATTGAGGCGTTGTTAATGTCGAGTACTTGGAGGCCTCGTGAGCGTCTAACAGGCTTTCGAGAGAATGGGCGCGTTTTAGTTTTTAGTGTCCCGCTTGGGGTGAGAGAATCGTGAAAGTCCTGATCTTAGGAGATATTTTTGGTCGACCTGGGCGGAAAATTGTCGCGCAATACCTCCCTGAGCTAGTGGACAAGTACCAACCTGAGCTGGTTGTGGCTAATGGTGAGAATGCAGCCGGCGGTTTTGGCTTGACAAGAAAGGTGGCTGAAGAGTTATTTGCTTCGGGCATTCATGTTTTGACAAGTGGTAACCATATTTGGGACCAAAAGGAAATGTATACATATATTGATCAAGAGCCACGTATTCTCAGACCAGGGAACTATCCTCCCGCGGTTCCCGGAGCCTCCGTTTTCATTCATCACACTAGGGATTATGTGGTGGCGGTGTTGAATCTGATTGGTCGGGTCTTTATGGGCGACTATGATTGCCCATTTCGGACAGCGGATGCGATGTTAGCTGAACTCCCAGATGATGTGACCCATGTGATCGTAGACTTCCACGGAGAGGCGACATCGGAAAAGATCGCCCTAGCCCGTTATCTAGATGGACGCATCAGTGCTCTGGTAGGCACGCATACCCACGTGGCCACTGCCGATGAACAGATCTTGCCTAAGGGAACCGCTTACATCACGGACCTAGGGATGTGCGGTCCAGTTGATGGGATCTTAGGGGTGGCACCGGAAGCTGTGATCAACAAGTTTTTGACTCAGCTTCCCCATCGTTTTTCCGTCGCCAAAGGCGCTACTTGTTTGACCGGAGTTGTGATTACGCTACAAGAAGATGGTACTGCCGAGAGCATTTCCCGCGTGAAAATTTAATAAATTTTCATAAAAGGAGGATTTTCCCAGTAAATATCTAATAAGTTAATAACGTCAATACATTCAGCAGTAGCGTTTTCACTAAAGGAGGTCACCTTAACATGGAAGTATTAAAAGTGTCGGCAAACTCTATACCAAACAAGGTAGCCGGTGCACTGGCAGGAAAAGTACGGGAAGAGGGAAGGGCTGAGGTCCAGGCCATCGGAGCCGGTGCGCTAAATCAGGCGGTCAAGGCAGTAGCCATAGCCAGAGGCTTTGTGGCCCCTAGCGGAGTTGATCTAGTATGTATCCCTGCATTCACTGACGTTACGATTGATAGCGAAGAACGTACGGCAATTAAGTTGATTGTGGAACCACGCTAATGTCAATAAGCAAATACGGCCTGCCCTTGAGGGTGGGCGGCCTGCCCTAGTAGGCAGGCTTTGTTTTTTTAGTTTATTAATGATGGAGGTTGTGATCGGTGTTCATTTTCGATGCCCATATTGATACTTTATCCCGTCTCTCTGGCACGAATCAAAGACTTGATGACAATCAAGGGCATGTGGATCTCGCGAAATTACGTAGAAGTAGCCAGGGTGCGCAGTTTTTTGCCGCCTTTGTTTCCCCGGAATTCTACCATGGCAAAGCCTTGCACAGCACCATGGAAATGCTGGATCTTTTTTGGAAGTGGATGGAGGACTTTTCAGGCGATCTTGCCTTTGCCGGTATCGGAAAAGATATTCTTGAAATCCGAAAAAGCGACAGGATGTCGTGTTTGTTAGCCATTGAGGGCGGCGAAGCCTTAGAGGGGAAACTTGCCAACTTGAGATTGTTCTACCGTTTAGGTGTTAGGCTGTTAACCCTAACTTGGAATCATCGCAACGATCTGGCCTCAGGCCAATCGGAAGGGCCAGGCGGAGGCGGACTGAGCCTCTTTGGCCAGGAAGTAGTGGCGGAGATGAACAAGCTAGGGATGCTTGTGGATGTTTCTCACCTCAATGAGCAGGGCTTTTGGGATGTGCTGCGCTTGAGCGAGTCTCCTGTTTTGGCTTCCCATTCCAACGCCAGGGCTTTATGTGACCACCCACGAAACTTGACAGACGAACAAATAACCGCCCTAGCAGATAAGGGTGGTGTCATTGGTGTGAATTTCTGTACCTCCTTTCTTGCAAAAGAACGGCAGGCCACCATTGACGATGTAGCAGAGCAAATTGAGTACTTGGCTAAAGTCGGCGGGGTGGACTGTGTAGGAATTGGCTCCGATTTTGATGGCATCGACCGGACGCCCCTTGGCTTGGAACATTATGGTAAGACTCTCGAATTAGCAGATATCCTAAGTAAACGTGGATACAACCCCCGTGATGTCGAGAAGATTATGGGTGGTAATTTGCTGAGACTTTGCCAGACTGTTCTGGATTAGACAACAGCCTAAGGGGATATGCTAAGGGAAAAGGAGGCTACCCATTGGGTTCGAATGTAGTGAAGGTGATTGAACTGGTCGGAGAATCCGACCACAGCTGGGAAGACGCGGTCCAGGTCGCTGTTAAAGAGGCGGCCAAAACTCTCCGGGGAATCACGGGCGTGGAGGTTATGAACTGGACCGGTCAGGTAAATCCTGACGGAGACATCACAGGCTATCGCGCCGATGTCCAGATCGCTTTTCGAGTAGATAATTGAGTTCTTCTCACTACTTAAAACGGCTTAGGATAACTAAGCCGTTTTCTGGTTATACTGTTTCTAGCAAACTTAGAAGTGGGGTGTTTGATCTGGATTGGATGGGAGCTGTTGTGCGCTTTGTCGTTTCAGCCTTGGTCTTAATGTTGGTGGGCTTTTTATTACCCGGTTTCAGGGCGTTGAGTTTCTTTCACGCTCTTCTTGCAGCGGTGGTCATTGCGGTGCTAGGTTGGGTAGCTGAAAGCCTCCTAGGAAAGAACGTATCGCCGTATGGGCGAGGTGTTGTGGGGTTCATTGTGTCGGCCATTACTATTTGGATCGCTCAATTTATCGTGCCTGGTATGGATGTATCAGTCATAGGGGCCTTGCTGGCAGCTTTCGTGATAGGTATAATCGACCTCTTCGTGCCAACGACTATACGCTAATCGTGTGCAACAACAAGATTCGCCCCGCATAAGAGCTCCGCTCGGGTTTGGGGCGGTTTTTTTTCAGGGAGTGATGGCATGAACAGGAACCTGGAGGAGAACTTAGCCCAACTCGAGTCTGAGCTTGGCTATGAGATAACCTTCGACCTAGTTATTCGCAGACTTAAAGTGGCTCACAAACAAGCTGCCTTGGTGTTTTTCGATGGCTTTGTCAATGATATGGCCACGATTCACATTATGCGCGCCCTGCAGACGATTCCCCGTATGGGAATAACACAGGCTACACTTGAACACTTGTTGCACGAGCACATTCCGTTCTTTGAGGTTAGCACTGCGGACAGCCTGGAAGCGGCCATAGAGGAGCTTTTATCAGGGACAATGCTCCTCCTTATTGATGGTGTCAAGGACATTGCCGTGTTGGATGTCCGCCAATATGTAACACGAGGTTCAGAAGAGCCGACATTGGAAAAAGTTACACGTGGTTCACGGGATGGTTTTGTGGAGACAGCTTTGTTCAATGTAAACCTTATTCGTAGGCGGGTTAGAGATCCCAACTTACGGTTCGAAGCGCTCAAAGTAGGTCAACGCTCCAAGACCGATGTGTTGGTGGGTTACATATCCGACATCGCCGATCCTAGTCTGGTCAATGAGGTTAAGAGTCGAATCGAAGCTATTGACAGAGATGCAATTCCCATGGGAGGCAAGAATCTTGAGGAGTACATTCTGGGAACCGTTATTAATCCCCTTCCAGTCACTCGCTACACGGAACGCCCCGATGTGGCAGCAGCCCATTTACTCGAGGGCCATATTGCCATTATCGTGGACACCACTCCCTTCGTGCTCCTCGTCCCCGTCACTGTGTGGCATTTTACACAACATGCGGAGGAGTACTTTCAAAATCCCCCTGTGGGGACCTATTTACGCTGGGTACGCACCCTAGGGATCCTAGGCTCCCTGATATTGTTACCGTTATGGTACCAATTGGCCGTGAGTGCGAACGTACCCGACTGGTTGGCCTTTATCGGACCAAAGGATCCGGGACGCCTCGCCCTATGGTTTCAGCTTCTCCTTTTGGAGCTCGGCTTAGATCTGATCCGAATGGCCTTGATTCACACCCCCGATTCATTGGCAACATCACTCGGTTTAGTGGGAGCCATTATCCTTGGTGATTTGGCTGTATCGGTTGGACTATTCACCGGCGAAGCCATCCTTTACACAGCTATTGTGGCTATCTGTGGTTTTGCCACTCCAAGCATCGAATTTGGAAATGCGATTCGTCTCTTTCGGTATCTTTTGTTTTTTGGGGCCGTGATCGGTGGCTGGTGGGGACTGGGGACAGCTGCGACTCTTACCTTGTTAGTTTTTGGACTGACTAAATCCTTTGGGATACCGTATTTATGGCCCTTGCTTCCGTTCGATGGCCCTGCTCTTTTGAGGGTTATGCTCAGGTATCCTATCCCGCAGGTCACTGTTAGGCCCCGTTTGACGCAACCTCAGGATATGCGGGCCCAGAAAAAAAGAAAAAAGGGAGGGCGTTAGTATTCGGGAAATTGGCATTCCAAGAGCGCTGTATTACTTTCACTATCATGCACTGTGGCAGGACTTCTTCAGATACTTAGGTTTTGAAGTCGTGGTCTCTCCACCGACGAACAAACAGATCCTAGAGTGGGGCCTCACCACCTGTGTGGATGGGGCCTGCTTGGCGATTAAGAGCTATGTGGGTCATTCCCAGGCCTTGGTGCGGCAAGGTACGCGACTCTTGTTCGTTCCCCAGATCATTAGCATCTCTCGAAAAGAGTATACCTGTCCCAATTTTCTCGGGCTGCCAGACTTGCTTAAGCAGTACCTACCTCCGTCCATAGAGATGCTGTCTCCAACCCTCGATGCACGTAAAAGTGAACGCGCCCTAAGGCAAAGCTACCTGCGCTTAGGGCTACAATTTACTTCGCTCGTCACTGTTAAGCAGGCGTGGAACAGGGCGGTAGAGGGTCAGCGTGCGTGGGAGCAATCCGCTTACAATGAACTCCCTTCGGAGGATATGCTTCAGATTTTGGTTCTAGGACCGCGCTATCTTACCGATGACCCCTTTCTCAGTGGCAATCTTCGAGCGCATCTAGAGAGTCTTGGAGCCCAGGTCTATACTGCATCACAAGTTCCTGATGAGATTTCCTTAGAGCTCTGCAAATCGGTGAACAAACGCCTCTTTTGGTCGGGATCCAGGCGTTCTATGGGGACCCTGGAGCACTTTCTCCATAAGCTCGATGGGGTGATTAATGTCGCTCCCTTTGGCTGTGGTGCTGAATCACTAGTTGGTGTTCTCCTTACCAGGCGTGCCCGGGAGCATCAAATTGCCATGCTAGACCTGACTGTAGATGAGCACACTAGTGAAGTGGGAATGATCACTCGTCTGGAGGCTTTTTGTGATCTATTAGAGAGGAAAAAGAGTGGATGAAAGTAACCTTTCCCCATTTAGGCAACGCTTACATATCCATAGAAGCGTTCCTCCAAGGCTTAGGTCATGAACCCATAACTCCACCACTAGGCACAAAACGCACCCTCGAATGGGGAAGTAGGCATAGCCCCGAAGAAACCTGTCTTCCTTTCAAGACCATATTGGGGAATATGCTGGAGGGGTTAGAACTCGGTGCAGACAGTGTGTACATGATCGGTGGGTGGGGTCCCTGCCGGCTTGGGTATTACGCTGAAATTCAACGAATCATTATTGAGGATTTGGGTAAGCACGTAGAATTCATCACCTTAGAGGTGCCCCAGGGCAACTACCGTCTAGCATGGGAACGGCTGCGGAGAGTTTTTGGCCCCACTAGTGCAAGAAAATTAATTCAGGGTTGTCGGCTCTCCTGGGCCAAATTGAAGGTGCTTGAGGATGTGGAAGCTCTATCATTGCACGTGCGTCCGCGAGAAAAAGGGCCAGGTTCCACGTCCCGTTTTCTTCACACCCAATTCCAGCAGCTCAGAGAGGTGCAGACTATGAGCTCCATACAACAGCTAAAGGCCCAGACCGAACAGGGGTTACGCGATTTGGTGGACCCCAGGCTATCACCTGAGATCATTAGGGTTGGGCTTATAGGCGAGATCTATACTGTTATGGAACCCTTTGTTAACTTAGGGGTAGAAGAACGCCTAGGTAACCTAGGCGTTGAAGTGGTTCGCACCATTAGTCTAAGGCAATGGATTGAAGAGCATGTGTTTAAGAATGCTCTGGGTTTATACACTCAACGTTCCCTTAGGTGTTCGGCCTCTGGGTATCTGCGCGGTTTTGTCGGTGGACATGGCCTCGAGAGTATCGCTCATAGTGTGGACTCGGCTCAAAGGGATCTGGCTGGTATCATTCACATTTTCCCCCTCTCCTGTATGCCGGAGATCATTGCCCAGGGCATCTTGCCCCAAGTGAGTGCGGATAAAAATATTCCAATTCTATCGTTGGTTGTTGATGAACACGCAGGAGAAACGGGTTTTCAAACTAGGTTGGAAGCCTTCGTTGACCTTCTGCAGAGGAGAATGCGTATATGTCATTAGGTAAAAAGGTGTATCTAGGCATTGATGTTGGAAGTGTCAGCACTAATTTCGTATTATTCGATCCAAAAAGGCCACCCACAGATGGGGTGGTATGGAAGAAGTACCTGCGGACATGCGGGGCCCCTTTAGAAACGCTCAAGGCTGGGTTAGCCGCCATCGAGGAGGAAGGACGGTGGGATATCCTCGGAGTGGGGACGACTGGAAGCGGGAGGGAGCTCGCAGGTGCCATGCTAAACGCCGATGTCGTCAAAAATGAAATCACAGCCCATGCTATGGCCGCATTATGTCAGAATCCCCATGTCTCCACGATAGTTGAAATTGGGGGCCAGGATTCCAAACTCATTGTTTTGCGCGATGGCGTTGTCGTGGACTTTGCCATGAACACTGTCTGTGCAGCCGGTACTGGTTCCTTCTTGGACCAACAGGCAAGCAGAATAGGTATTCCCGTCGAAGAGTTTGGTCCTCTAGCGCTTCAAAGCAATCATCCAGTACGAATCGCTGGGCGCTGTACGGTCTTTGCGGAATCGGATATGATTCACAAACAGCAACTAGGGCATAAAACATCGGATATCTTGGCAGGATTGTGCCAGGCTATGGTTCGTAACTATCTCAGCAATGTGGCTAAGGGAAAGGATCTGAAGCCTCCTGTGTTCTTTCAAGGTGGTGTTGCAGCTAATGTAGGAATGCAACGCTTTCTTTCCGATACTTTAGAGCTTCCCATTCATATCCCCAGAGACTACGATGTCATGGGAGCAATCGGCATTGCTCAAATAGCTAAAGAGACCCTGGAGTTGAAGGGCAAACCAAGCCGATTTGCGGGTCTTGAGATCCTACACAGCGAGTTTGTCAATGAAAGCTATGTGTGCCAGCGTTGCCCCAATCAATGTGAAATTGTGGAAATTTGGCGTGAGGGGATCTTTCTCGCTAGCTGGGGTTCGCGTTGCGGTCAGCCAGGGGGCAAAAGGTAGCAGTGACACCTACTTTGTGATATTATGGGGAGGAGTTGACTTGTGGGAGGTTTTTCTCGATGATGAGTCTTGAACAGATTATCCTGGCGGTTCCAGCCATTTTACTGGCGATCTCAGTTCACGAATACGGTCACGCTTTCATGGCCTATAAACTAGGTGATCCGACCCCAAAATATCAAGGACGGTTGAGCCTCAACCCTATGGCCCATTTAGATCCTCTAGGAACTATCATGCTGTTGTTATTTCGGGTGGGCTGGGCAAGACCGGTTATGATCAACGCCCAGTACTTTAAGAACAAGAAGCGAGGGACACTCTTGGTCTCTTTGGCTGGACCTGTGGCTAATCTCATCACCGCGTGGATTTTCTATAATATTGTTAGTATTTTTGGTCAGCACATGTTGCGCAGCGGTATGGGACAATCCCTTATTTTGTTCCTCTATATTAATGTTCAAATGAATCTGGGGTTAGCTGCCTTTAACCTCATACCCATACCTCCCTTGGATGGTTCTCACATCCTCGCTGGTCTCTTGCCGCCTCGATTGTCTTATGAGTACTCTAAACTTGCTCCCTATGGTCCTATTGTCCTAATTATGCTGCTCGTCTTCGGCGGTTCGCGATATCTTATCAACCCCATTTTCAATGTGCTATTGCGTATACTTGATAGCTTGTCCCTGTAGGTGATCATCCATGGGATACCTTATTGAGTTGGATGTGTACCAAGGCCCGTTTGATCTACTGCTTGATTTGATTGGTAAAAATGAAGTGGATCTGTGGGATATACCGATTGCAGCTATCACTGAACAATACTTACACTACCTTTATTCATTGCAGGAAAAAGATCTAGCCATTACCGGTGAGTTTTTGGTCATGGCTGCAACCTTGATTCGCATCAAGTCAAGATTGTTGTTGCCTCAAGAGCCGCTTGAGGACGATCCTGAAGATGAAAAGGGGGATCCCAGGACCGAACTGGTCGAGCAATTAGTCCGTTACAAGTTCTTCAAGAAGGCAGCTGAATTCCTGCAGCACCGTTATGAAGAGGCTGCCAGGCATTTTACTCGCGGAGATCATGTCGAGTCCTTTGATTTAACTCCCGTGTACACCGAGCCTTTTGGAAGTGTTACCTTACATGAGCTCGGCGAGCTCTACCATCATCTGTTGATGGAACTTGAAAAGGAGCCGCTAGTACATACCATTTCCGGCAAAATATCACTACAAGAGCGCCTTGCACTAGTTCGTCTTCAATTGGTAGGACAACCCCGCGCCACATTTTCCGATTTGCTAAGGGATCATTCACCTTCTGAAATTGTAGTGACTTTTCTGGCTGTGTTGGAATTGGTCCGTTTAGGGGAGATTGCCTTGGTACAAACTAAGTCTTTTGGTGAAATTGACGTAAGACCGTTAGAGCTTGAAGTGGAGGTTAGAGCATGAAGTTATCTGAGGCGCGAATTGTGGTCGAAGGTTTGATTTTCGCGTCGGAGCGTCCCTTGAGCGCCCAAGACATTGCTGCCATTATAGAACTTGACGTCCCAGTTGTAGAATCGCTTGTAGAGGAGATCCGAGGGTCTTATACTCAAGGAGCTTTGCTCATTCGTAATGTGGGCGGTGGCTACCAAGTAGTCACAAAACCGGAACTGGCTCCCTGGATTGAGAAACTAGGTCGCCCAGTGATCAGCGCACCTCTGACAGCGGCTAGCACCGAAACACTTGCCATTGTGGCCTATCAACAACCGGTAACCAAGGCTGAAATCGAGCAGATTCGTGGAGTACGCTCCGATAGTGCCTTAAATAACCTCGTAGATCGGGAGCTCGTCTGTGAACTCGGAAGAAAGGCAGGGCCAGGCCGACCCATTCTCTATGGGGTAACGGAGAAGTTCTTCGAGCACTTTGGTTTGACAAGTAAGGATGAGCTTCCTCTTAAAGGCATAAGCGAATGGAAATAATGGCAAATTAAGACTGAGTTGAGGTGGTACTATGCTCTTACTTGGTCTTTTTTTATTCTTTGTGTCCTTGCTCTGTATCCGATTCTCGGTTGAATTTCGGCTGATTGTGGCGGGCTTAGACATTAAGCCG
>DIPH01000016.1:194778-224133 GCA_002424045.1 Firmicutes bacterium UBA5493
GGCGGGCTTAGACATTAAGCCGCGCATGAGATTCGGCATAGGCCGCTATCTACTTGCTATGCCCCAAGGTTTGTTGACAAAAACAAGCCAGATGATCAGGGGGCGGAATTTTGGTACCCTTGAAGGGGCACTACGTGGCTCAAAAACGGCATTGCGGCTTCTAGACAATGTTTTACAGAAGGTTGATCTATTACATCTAGAGATATTAATTGGCACAGGCGATCCCTTTTGGACCGCCCTAGGAGTCGGTGGGACATGGGCCATCATTAGCCCTTTGCTCACAGGGCTTAGCGCTGACAATCGCCTCCACACGCATCCCGAAATCCGCATTCATCCGGACTATGGGGACGCGAATGTCCACGTTGATTTGCACTGCATATTCCGATTCAGACTTGGTCAGATTATAATCAACGAAGTTAAGAGGGTGATGGTTTGATGGGTGACAAACATCCAATAGAAGGACTTATGCAAACTGCGATGGAGAGCTTAAAGACCATGGTGGACGTTAATACCATCCTCGGTGATCCTGTAGAAACGCCGGATGGAGCAATTATTCTTCCCGTCAGTCGCGTTAGTGTAGGATTTGCAGCGGGGGGGAGTGAATTCACTGGAGCGAATGCCAAGAACGCAGAAACGGACCACCCCTTTGGTGGTGGTAGTGGGGCAGGTATTGCCCTTAATCCCGTGGCCTTTCTGGTCGTTGGGCGGGAGAGTGTTCGCCTCCTACCTGTTAACCAAAACGCTATCTACGACCGCCTCATTGATGCGGTGCCTCAGTTTATCGATCAGATTCAAGGTATGGTACAAGGACGGAGTAGTACAAACGGAGTGCTTCGCACAACTTACAAGGTATAGCAGAAAGCGATTTTTGGAAATCCCTCCAAAGAGTAGACCTCTTTGGGGGGATTCCTCTTTTTTCTTGCGGTTTAGGCTGAACTTGGGTATTATTGGACTGAAAGGGGCGTAAGGCGTGGAAGAACGACTACAAAAAGTGATGGCGCAATCTGGAGTTGCCTCTCGCCGGGCTTGTGAAGAACTAATCAAGGAAAACCGAGTACAAGTTAATGGAAAGCCAGCGCACTTGGGCCAGAAAGTGGATCCTACCCGAGATTTGATTTCCGTAGATGGGCAGCCTTTAGCTACGGAAGAAACCAGACGCTATTTCGTTCTCAACAAACCTTTTGGCTACATTACCACCAGCAAGGACCAATTTGGTCGTAAGAGTGTCCTAGACTTACTGCCTGGTGTCAAAGAGCGAGTCTATCCCGTTGGGCGTTTGGATTACGATTCTGAAGGCCTTGTTTTTTTGACAAACGATGGCGATCTGGCCTACCGGGTTACACATCCTAAGTATGAGTTGCCCAAGACATATGTAGTACGCCTCAAAGGGAGAATAACTATGGATGCAATATACCGCTTACGAACAGGTGTTATCTTGGAAGACGGGCGAACCATCCCGGCCGAGGTGGAGGCTCTAAAGCCCGAAGGGGATGACTCTATATTACGCATCACCATCACAGAGGGACGCAATCGGCAGTTGAGACGAATGTGTAATAAGGTAGGCTTTCAGGTGGTACGCTTACAGAGAACAGCGATTGGACCTTTGACCCTTGGTAAGCTGCCATCGGGTACACATCGGTCCCTGACCATGAAAGAACTTCAAAGCCTGAAAAAGGCGGTGAAGTTGTGAAGACAAAGGTAGTTGTTATCGGTGCAGGTGCGTCGGGCCTTGTGGCTGCAGGTTTTTTGGCTCAAAGGGGTGCAGAGGTTCATGTCTTGGAGAAAATGCAGCGAACGGCATCAAAAGTACGCATTTCTGGCAAAGGTCGATGCAATATTACAAATTCTATGCCAATTGAGGAGTTCATCCCTAATTATCCGCGGAATGGTCGGTTTCTGTATAGTGCCTTGCATCGGTTTTCAAACCTGGATTGCGTTCGATTCTTTGAGCAGCTCGGGGTGAAGACCAAAACAGAACGTGGGCACAGGGTATTTCCCGCGTCTGATGATGCCCATGAAGTAGCCAATGCCTTAGAACGTTTTGCACGAAGCAACGGGGCAAGAATTTACTTTGGCCACAAGGTCCTGCAAATCAAACGTACTGCTCAGGGAGGGGTCTTAGGTGTTTCCAGTTCACATAATGAGAAAGAAGCGTTTTTTGAAGCACCGTATGTGGTTGTGGCCACTGGCGGGCTAAGCTATCCCGGGACAGGCTCTACAGGCGATGGTCTCACAATCGCACGGACCTTGGGCCATGAAATCATCCCACCGCGACCTGCCTTGGTTCCTGTCCGCGTAGAAGAAGAGTGGGCCAGAGAACTTTCAGGCTTGAGTCTACGTAATGTGGAAATGACAGTGGTCAAGCCAGCGGGAGGACAAAAGGCCTTCTTTGGAGAATTAATGTTTGCCCATTTTGGTTTGACTGGACCGATTGTGCTGACCGCCAGTGAACAAATTGGACTCTGGCTGACGGAGAGTGGGGTACCCATCAGGGCATATCTCGATCTTAAGCCTGCACTCAGTGTCGAACAACTCGATAAACGGCTACTGCGAGATTTTGAGACCTTTTCTCGCAAGCAGTTTCGCAATTCTTTAGACGAGCTCTTGCCTAAGAGTCTGATTCCGGTCGTAGTGAACCTTTCGGGGATTCCACCCGATAAAGTTTGCCATCAAATCACCAGGGACGAGCGGATGGTGCTCCATCGACTCTTAAAGGCCCTGCCCTTGACTATTTCCAAAACTCTTCCTATCTCAGTGGCCATTGTTACTGCAGGAGGTGTCGATGTACAAGGGATAGATCCGCGAACTATGGAATCAAAGAAGGCCAAAGGGGTGTTTTTCTGCGGTGAAGTTTTGGACATCCATGGCGTCACAGGCGGGTTTAATTTGCAGGCGGCCTTCTCCACGGGGTACTGCGCGGCGCAGGGCATAGAGATGTAGCAAGGAAGGGGATCCAACCGTATGAAAATTGCCATAGATGGTCCTGCAGGGGCAGGGAAAAGCACTATTGCTCGATTGGTGGCCAACCATTTGGGTCTGCGTTATGTGGACACGGGAGCCATGTACCGTGCTGTCACCCTCGAAGCGTTGAGGCGAGAGGTTGATACCGGTGATGAAGAGGCATTAGTGCGGGTGATAACTTCTATCGATTTGAATATCGTTTTTCAGGGCGAAAAGGGAAATCTTGTGTTTCTGAATGGGGAAGATGTGACTGGGTTTATTCGACAACCTGATGTTACGGCCCATGTTTCTGAGGTCTCAACGCATAAAAAGGTGCGAGAGTTCATTGTAGCGCTACAGGAGCAAATAGGCCGGCAGGGTTCGGTGGTAATGGATGGTCGAGATATTGGTACAGTGGTAATGCCGGATGCAGATTGGAAGATTTATCTGCAGGCTACCGTAGAGGAAAGGGCAAAGCGTCGCCAAAGTGAGCTCGAACGACGCGGCCTTTCGGTGAATCTTGAGGACCTGAAGGAGCAGATTCGTAGGCGGGATCATCTTGATTCCACTCGCAAAAATTCTCCTTTAAGGAAGGCAGACGACGCCATTGAGATAGATACCACATCCTTAAGTGTTGCTGAAGTGGTTCATAAGCTACTTGGCCTGATTAAGGGGGAAAATACGGATGTACACGTTTCTGGTAGTAGTCTTTAGGTTTTTTATTTTGCTTTTTTGGGGTTTAGATGTGGAGGGCTTAGAACATATTCCTCAAGATAGTGGTGCCATTGTGGCAGGTAATCACACGTCGTGGTACGATCCGGTTGTTCTTGCGGTAGCTATCAAAAGACCCATTCATTTTATGGGCAAAGCCGAATTATTCGAGCATCCGATCCTTCGGTGGTTTTTCTTCCAAGTTCATGCCTTTCCAGTTAGGAGAGGTCATGCTGATCGAGAGGCAATACGTACCAGTCAGGATAAGGTGACCGAGGGACATCTCTTGGGGATGTTTCCAGAAGGTACCCGTAACAAGACACTTGAAGCACTCTTGCCAATGCAGGGTGGAGCGGCTCTAATCTCGCTGAAGACAGGGGTTCCCATAATTCCCGTGGTGGTTTCGAAAGGTCGACGCACCGGATTGCGCAGGCCTTTCAAAGTCACCGTTGGATCCCCCATTAATCTAGGAGGTCCCAAAAAGGCGAGCAAAGCAGATATTGCCCAGGGAAGTAAAGCGATTTCCGCCCAATTTAGTTCGTTGTTAAGCAGGAATAATTGAGATCACAGAGAAATACAATCATGGTGGACTGGTGATTACTAAGTAATCACCTTGGAGTTTGACGTTGTCAAACATCCATTGTTTAGAGTCCATCTGTTCGAGGTATAATAAGGGAGGAGGAAAGGTGGAGGTGGAAATTGTATTGGCAGACGGCGCGGGCTTCTGCTTCGGTGTCAAACGAGCCTTAGATTTGACAGCCAAAACCATTCGCGAAGTTGGTCCGGCCAAACCGATACACACTTTAGGTCCACTTATTCATAATCCACAGGTTGTAGCTCAGCTCAAGGCGCAAGGAGTTGAGGTCATGGAGCAACCTGGTGATAAGAGTTCAGGAGTAGTCATTGTTCGTTCACATGGTGTTGCACCAAAGGTCATGGAAGAGCTCGAAGAGCAAGGTTACGATGTTGTTGATGCCACTTGTCCTTTCGTGCATAGGGCTATGCGTTGGGCAAAACAGTTGAAAGATGAAGGGTATCAAGTCATTATTGTTGGGGATCGGCTTCATCCGGAAGTACAAGCTATTTTGGGATACACTGATGAAACCGCACATATTGTGAGTACGCCTCAAGAAATCCGAAAGCTGCCGATAGCTAGTCGCGTCGGTATTATAGCGCAAACCACCCAATCAGTGAGCAACTTTAAGGCATGTGTCAACGAGCTGGCTGGAATGGTGGAGGACCTAAGAGCTTTTGATACCATCTGTACTGCTACCGAACAGCGGCAAACTTCTGCATGGGAATTGGCCGCCCAAGTGGATGTTATGGTTGTGATTGGAGGCCGAAACAGCGCCAACACAAAAAGGTTGGCAGAATTATGCAAGGAGCAGGGTACGGCGACATATCATATTGAAACACCAGAAGAGTTGGAAAGCCAGTGGTTTGCTGGCGTCAGGCGCGCTGGGGTTACAGCCGGAGCCTCTACTCCAGATTGGTTAATTGAGGGGGTACTTACAAGAATGAGCGAATTTACCGATGAAAAGGTAGCACAAGCTACCGAGGAAAAGGTAGCGGAGGCTACCGAGCAAGAAGCAGTGGAAGTTTCTGCGGAGGAAGAAGTTCACACTACCGAAGGGCAAGAACCAGAAGTTGAAGTTGAAGATGAAGAGGCTGCAGAGGCTATCGAAGAAGGCATAAGTGAAGACCACATGAGTGAATATGATGTCAAATTGCCTACAGCTGGCGCTGTGATTGAAGGCAAGGTTGTCCAGATCTCCAACGACGAGGTTTTGGTTGACATCGATTATAAGTCCGAAGGTCGTATTCCTTTGAACGAGCTTAGTTTCATTTCTAACGCCAATCCTGAGGATATTGTCAGCGTCGGTGACGAGATCCTAGTGAAAGTTCTCAAGGTAGACGATTCCGAGGGTAATGTTCTCTTGTCCAAAAAGAGGGCTGATGCAGATCAATCATGGGAAAAACTAGAAAACCTATTTGAAACAGGCGGAACCTTAACTGCCAAGGTTATGCAGGTTGTCAAAGGTGGACTTTTAGTGAACGTGGGTGTGCGTGGATTCATTCCAGCCAGCCATGTTTCCCGCGGATTTGAAGACGATCTGCAGAAATATATTGGTCAAGAACTAGAGCTAAAGATCATTGAGCTTGATCGTTCCAAGAACAACGTGGTCTTTTCCCATAAAGAAGTGTTGGAAGAACAACATGCCAAAGCTAAGGCAGAGGCTTTTGCAAATCTCCAAGAAGGAGAAAAGGTCAAAGGTATTGTTCGTCGTCTGACCGATTTTGGTGCGTTTGTTGATATTGGAGACGGTGTAGAAGGATTGCTCCATGTATCTGAAATGGCCTACAGTCGGGTAAACCATCCTTCGGACATTGTAGCCGAGGGTGATGAGATTACTGTTATGATCCTAGGCGTCAATCAAGAGCGGGAGAGAATATCTCTTGGTTTGAAACAAACCGTTCCCGATCCATGGTCCACAGTGACTGAGCGCTATAAGGTTGGCGACAAGGTTATGGGCGAGGTAACGCGTGTGGTAGATTTTGGTGCCTTCGTTAAGTTAGAAGACGGCATTGAAGGATTAGTGCATATTAGCGAGCTTTCTCACAAGCATGTAGCTAAGGCTGAAGATGTTGTTCAATCTGGTCAAGAGGTAGAGACCAAGATTATTAGTGTTGATGCCGAGGCACGCCGTATTGGACTTAGCATCAAAGAGCTTGAACCCAAACCAGCAACACCACCCGCTCCAGCACCTTCTAGGAACAGGCAGCCACAGCCCGACCTGTCTGAAGGTACAGACAATGAGGAGCTTACCACAAACTTGGGTGCCATGTTTGGTGACTTGTTCAAGGATACCAAAGACGAATAGTAGTTTGAAGAAACATTTCCTGTAGACTTCGGTCTACAGGATTTTTTTTTGGATACACTAAGGCCAAGTGCTTCACATGTATGGGAGGGATTTGAATGCCGACTGGCACCGCTTTATTGCTGATTGTGGCTGCCCTAATCTACTTTGGCGTGGGACAGCGCTTACTGGACCGCATGCGCCTTACTGATACTCAGGCCTTAATTGCCATTGCCTTGATGATTGGCGGAAGCTTCATTACCGTTCCATTGCGAACGGGGCGTACAAGCGTAGGCCTCAATCTTGGAGGAGGTCTGGTACCTCTAGCGTTAGTGGTCTATCTCTTGATCAAAGCTGACACTGCTAAAGAGAGAATCCGCTCCATCGTCGCGGCCATAATTACGGGAGGTATAGTTTATGGTGTAAGTCAGATTACGGATTTTGATCCGTCGAGCCCAGCACTTTTCATTGACCCACTGTGGTTGTTTAGTATCGTGGCAGGAATTGTGGGTTACGTATCAGGGCGATCCCGGCGGGCATCATTCATAGCAGGAGTCTTGGGTCTGTTCGCGGTGGATTTGGTCCACCTCATTCAGGCTGTAGCTAGTAATATGGCTACCCGGGTAGTGCTTGGCGGAGCAGGGGTCTTTGATGCGACTATTCTAGCGGGACTCATAGCTGTAGCTTTGGCAGAATTCGTGGGCGAAACCAGGGAGCGTCTCGCGGGAGGGGGTGAAGAACTGTGAAGCATCGAATGTTCGCTACGGTACTTGTAGCCCTAATCATTACCCTTAGTACGGGACTCGGCCAAGCACAGGAAAGGACCGATCAGGGGTATTACACCCTCCGGGACGAACGAGACCGAGTCATTACCATGACTGGTAGAGAACTTGACCCAGGAGACCACTACATCGCAGGGGACAACAGGCTGTTTGAAGTTACGGGAATCGAAGGCGACACTGTGACAGTTCGCTATCTTGAAACCATTGAGCTTCCTGCGATCACAGCCGACTTCCTTGGAGCCCAAGTCAGCAAATCAGACGAGACTTCAGGTGTGGTTGGGATCTACCACACCCATAACGCAGAATCCTATGTGCCTTCAAGTGGCACTGAGTCTAAGGATGATGGACGGGGCGATATCCTCAAGGTGGGTCAGGCTTTAGCAGCGGGGATGGAAGATATGGGGCTTACGGTGTACTGGTCAGACAATAGCCATATTCCTCACGATGGTCAAGCGTATATGCGTTCCCGACGTACGGCCACAGAACTCCTGCAAAAGAAGCCTGATACTCTCCTGGACTTGCATCGCGATGCCACCCCGCCAGAAATATATGAAACGGAAATTGAAGGGGTCCCAACGACAAAGGTGCGCCTCGTGGTTGGGAGGCAGAATCAAAACCGGGAAGCCAACCTAGAATATGCCAAGAGAATTAAAGCCGTAGCCGATGACATGTATCCCGGTCTTGTGGAAGGTATCTTTGATGCAAGGGGCAACTATAACCAGGACTTAGGACCCAAAATGATTCTTATGGAGTTTGGAGCCCATACAACAAGTCTGGAGCAAGCAGAGCAGGCTGCGGAGTACTTTGCTAAGGTGATCCCAGCGGCAGCTGGCTTAACCACCTCAACACAAGGTGCAGCGGAGAGCCAAATAGGAGGTGGAGCTAATCGCGCCTTGGTTTGGATGATCGTAGTTGTCGCCGTCGTCGTTGTTGGTTTTCTTCTGGTTAGCCAAGGGAAAATAGGTTCATTGACTGCATTCTTTCGTAGAGAAGCTGGGTTAGGACGAGACAATGATCATGAGGATGATCACAAGTGAAGTACATAGTCACCTTAGGGATCGCTACGCTAGCGGGTTTTTTGGCCCGCTTATATATGCTCCGCCGCGACTACAGACAATACCCTAGTTATCCGCAGGGATGGGCAATTCACCTCTTTCTGGGCTTTATCGGGGGCTCCATTGGGGCTGTTATTGTTCCAGCAGTTTTGGAAGGGGACTATTCAGCCATCTCCTTTTTACTCTTGGCAGCGAGCCAATTCAGAGAAGTGAGAAATGTAGAGCGACAGACTCTGTCTTCCATGGAAGCCACTGAAATGGTGAAAAGAGGCACCGCTTATATTGAAGGTATTGCCAGGGTATTCGAAGCACGCAATTATTTAGCGATCTGGGTTGCCCTATCTGTGGCCATTGCCTCAGAGCTTCTCGTTTCGATTGGCTGGTGGCGTGTGGGAGTCAGCGCTGTGGTCGGAGCTATTTTAGCCATGGTTCTAGTCAAGCTGATGCAGGGGGATCAAATCTGCGATATCGCCGCTGTAGAATTGAGTGAGATTAAGTTCGATGGCGGCCTGGTTATCATTGAGGAAACCGTAATGATGAACGTGGGACTCCCAAAATCCCGCAAAGTCTATGAAGAAAGGGCGTTAGCTGGAATCATCAGGCCCAATGGCCCCAATGCCAAGGCTACATTGGCCAATCTTGGTCAGATGCAAGCCATTGCCCACGATATCTCCTCCATGATCGGTGTCTACATGGATGTTGGTGAACAGGAGTTTATCCCCATGGTCCGTCGCAATCCATCCACAGGAAGTTTGCACGTACTCATGGTGCCCTCGGAAAGGGACGAAGACGCCTTTTTGGCAGCTATTCGTAGAGTACCCGTTTTAGAAGGTGCCATACGAAAACCCCTAACGTCCGAAGCAGGGAAAATGATCGATTGAGGAGGAGAATAGTGGACAAGCAGATTCTTGCGGTAATTGCAGTGGACCCCGCAAAGGTGGGGGGCGGAGCCCCTATCTTCTATGCTCGAAACAAGGACGAACTATCAGAAATCGCCCTGCTGATCAGCAGGGTGTTTGGTGCGGCCGTCCATGACTTAAACAATGACGTTATGATCATCGTCAAACATTGACTCGCCTCAGGGGGAAGGATTACCACTTTAGATAGCGAAACTATCAATCCTAGGATGTAAGGCAACTGAGGAGAGATTTCATGAGCAAACCAATTGTCGCCATAGTGGGTCGGCCTAATGTGGGCAAGAGCACCTTGTTTAACCGAATTACTAGAGCTCGAACAGCCATTGTTCAGGGTGAGCCTGGCGTTACCCGTGACCGCATCTATGGCGATGCGGAGTGGTTAAACAAACACTTCACTCTGATTGACACAGGTGGAATTGACTCAGAAGATGATATTATCACCAAGCAGGTTCGCATACAGGCCATGGTCGCAGTAGAACAAGCCGACGTGATTGTTTTTGTCGTGGATGGTCGTTCGGGGCTCACAGGTATAGATGAAGAAATAGCAGACATCTTAAGGCGCCACCAAAAGCCCGTTATATTGTGTGTAAACAAGGTAGAATCCACCCTAAGTTCTTGGGAGGCCGCGATCGACTTTTACCGTCTTGGGTTAGGAGATCCGATTTTGGTCTCTGCCGAGCATGGTAGAAATATTGGAGATCTTCTGGATGCCGTGGTGGAAAGTTTCCCGGAACATGCAGATCTCGATGCGGATGAGTCTTTGAAAGTCGCCATCGTAGGTCGTCCTAATGTAGGAAAGTCGTCTTTAGTGAATAAGCTCTTAGGTGAAGATAGGGTGATCGTATCAGATGTCGCCGGTACGACCCGAGATGCCATTGACACAAAGCTTATGTACAAAGACCAAACCCTTACATTAATTGATACAGCCGGTTTGCGCCGGCGAAGCAAGGTAGACGAGGATCTTGAATACTATAGTGTAGTAAGGACTTTAGGTGCGGTGGAACGTAGTGATGTTACCGTGGTCATGATCGATGGGACAGAAGGTCTCACCGAGCAAGACAAAAAAATCGCTGGTTATGCCCATGAAAAGGGCCGCGGGACGATTATTGCTGTTAACAAATGGGATCTCGTTCCCAAAGAGACGAATACCATGCGCGATTTCGAACGCATCCTCAGGGCGGAGCTTCAATTCCTAAGTTATGCTCCCATCGTTTTTATCTCGGCGATGACAGGGCAAAGGCTGTATACCCTTTTAGATTTGAGTTTGGATGTGAATGAAGCTCGCAGTATGCGCATATCCACTGGACGATTTAACGAAATCCTGCAAGATGCGATGGCTATGAATCAACCTCCCAGCGATAAGGGCGTACGATTGAAGATTTTTTATGGCTCCCAAGTCCAGGTTAATCCGCCCGTCTTTGTGCTACATGTGAACCGCAAAGATCTACTGCATTTTTCGTATCATCGCTATTTGGAGAACCGAATTCGTCAAGAATATGGATTCATGGGAACTCCCATTATGCTTATCGCCAAGGAGAGGGATGAATGAAGTACATACTTATTTTAGCAGCAAGCTACTTGCTAGGAAGCATTCCCTTTGGGTTGCTTGTGGCAAAATGGTGGGCTAAAGTAGATGTTCGCGAACATGGAAGTGGCAATATCGGGATGACCAATGTACTGAGGACTGCTGGCTATTTTTGTGCATTCCTCACCTTAGTGGGCGATATGGGCAAGGGTGTTGCGGCGGTTCTGATAGGCAGGCACTTCGGTGGTGATCACACCTTTACCTTGATTGCGGGAATCCTTGCAGTCGTTGGTCATAATTGGCCCATATTTTTGCGCTTCAAAGGAGGAAAAGGTGTTGCCACTATAGCAGGAGTTTTAGTTGCCTTTCAGCCCTTAGTGGCAGCGGTGTTAGTTGTAATTTGGCTTGCAGTACTCATTTTCTCTCGTTATATTTCCCTTGCCTCCATTGTCGTAGCTGTTTGTTTACCCCTGGCGCTCTTCATTTTCAAGGCGAGCTCTATCGAGATTGTATTGGCCACCATTGTTGCCGGGGTTACGATTTTCAGACATCGCAGTAACATCGATCGCTTACGGAAGGGAACCGAGTTTCGTTTCGGACAAAAAGTGAATTAAGAGTATCACAAGACTCCTTGTTGTGGGAAGCGGCTTGGAGTTTTGTTTTTCCTCCTGTTATATTTCGGGGACAGAAGTAATATAGTATACTGTCCAACCTCGTGTTAGATGGAACGCCTAAATTCAGGAGGGAAGCCTAAATGGAAAAGTTTAATGTTTTTTCCCACATTGCAGAGCGCACTGCCGGGAGCATCTATGTCGGTGTGGTTGGTCCCGTGCGTACTGGTAAATCCACATTCATAAAGCGTTTTATGGATTTATTTGTGATGCCTGGCATCACTGATGTCTACTTAAAAGAACGAACAAGGGACGAGTTGCCCCAAAGTGGTGCAGGTCGTACCATTAGCACAACCGAACCGAAGTTTGTCCCCGATGAGCCAGTAGAAATTGTCCTTGAAGAGGCTACTAAGGCGCGAATTCGCCTCGTGGACTGCGTGGGCTATACGGTAGCAAGTGCCAAGGGCTACATGGACGAAGAAGGGCCAAGGTTGGTGCGCACACCATGGTTTGAACATCCCATACCTTTCCAGGAAGCGGCCGAACTAGGTACACGCAGGGTGATTACGGAACACTCTACCATTGGCTTGGTCGTGACCACCGATGGCTCCATTTCGGATCTACCCCGTAGTGAGTATGCAGAACCTGAGGGGAGAGTGATTGAAGAACTCCAGGCATTGGGTAAACCGTTTGTGGTGGCCCTGAATTCGATTCACCCCAACAGCCCAGACACCATCGCTCTGGCAAACGAGTTAAGTGCCGCCTATGGAGTTCAGGTTTTGGCCATGGATTGTTTAAGAATGACAAAGGAGGATATCTTAAGACTGTTTGGCGAAGTCCTCATGGAATTCCCCTTGAGGGAGTTTAGCGTTCGCCTTCCCAAGTGGGTAGAGGAACTTGCCTCTGATCATTGGCTACGCCAATTATATGAAGATGTGGCCTGGGAGTCTGTAGCAGAGTTAAAGAGGGTTAAGGATGTAAAACAGGTAGCTGTCAAACGCTTTGCAGATTCCGAACATGTCCAGCTCGTCACTGTAGAAAGCCTCGATTTGGGAACGGGGAAGGTGACACTAAACATCGCTCTTCTTAATGAGCTCTTCTATAATGTCTTGGCAGAAATGACGGGCCTTGAGGTCCAGGGCGACCACCACCTTATGCGGCTTATGCAAGATCTGACGGTTGCCAAACGCGAGTATGATAAGCTGTCAGCAGCGCTGCAACATGTGCGCCAGACCGGATACGGAATTGTGATACCCAGTCTAGAGGATATAACCTTCGAGCAGCCAGAATTGATCAAACAGGGGCGCAATTTCGGAATTAAGCTCACCGCCAGTGCCCCATCTATCCATATGGTGCAAGCGAGTATTCAGACCGAAGTGACCCCACTTGTAGGAACGGAAAAACAAGGTGAAGAGCTGATCCGTTCCTTGACCGAAGAGTTTGAAGATGATCCCAATGCTCTCTGGGAACGTGATTTCCTTGGCCGCTCGCTGCAAGATATGGTTCGTGAGGGCATCAACAGCAAACTGTATCGCATGCCCGAGAATGCCCAAGAAAAACTACAAGAGACATTAAGTAAGATTATCAACGAAGGAAGCGGCGGGCTAATCTGTATCATTCTCTAGCCTCGTGTAATAACTTCCAAGGTGGGAACAATCTGTTCCCACCTTTTTTACTAGCTGTTAATTGCTCGCTAATGCACAATGTGTTATTGTTAGACTGGTTGCATTAGGGGGCATAAATTATGGCAATTATTGTACAAAAATACGGCGGTTCCTCTGTTGCAGATACAGAAAAAATCATGGCGGTAGCTCGCCGCGTTATCCATACGGTGCAGGACGGCTACCAAGTCGTGGTGGTTGTCTCTGCTCAGGGGAAAACCACCGATAGCTTAATCAAACAAGCACGCTCTATTTCGAAGAATGCGCCTAAGCGGGAGATTGACATGCTCTTAGCCACGGGAGAACAGGTTTCTATCGCCCTTTTAGCCATGGCCATTGATTCTCTTGGCCAAAAGGTGATTTCGCTAACCGGGCCACAGGGAGGTATCATGACGGATACCCAGCACACGAAGGCCAGGATTCGGGAGGTTGATGGAGCAAGAATCAACACTGAACTGGCACAGGGCAAAGTAGTCATTGTCGCCGGTTTTCAGGGTATGACGAACACAAATGACATTACAACCCTTGGCCGGGGCGGATCTGATACCACAGCGGTGGCAGTGGCTGCTGCCCTGAAGGCTGAAGTATGTGAGATCTTCACAGATGTAGATGGTGTCTACAGTGCAGATCCTCGCCTTGTTTCTGAGGCCCGCAAGCTAGACGAGGTGGACTATGGTGAAATGTTGGAACTAGCTTCTTTGGGAGCCATGATTTTGCAACCGCGGGCGGTAGAGGTGGCTTCTGTTTATGGGGTTCCTATTCGTGTTCGTTCAAGTTTTTCTAACGAATCTGGCACAATGATTAAAGAGGTGAATGTAGTGGAACGGGAGATCTCAGTAACAGGCGTTGCGTCTGATGAAAATTGCGCTAAAATAACGCTAGTGGGTATTCCCACCGACGTAAGTGTCCTCCATAATGTCTTTTCGTCTTTAGCTGCAGAAAGTGTCAACGTTGATATGATTGTGCAGGCTGGAACTGCTACGCCGACGGCGGACTTGACTTTTACTGTCACAAGAGAAGAGCTAAATACAGCTCTAGACATCCTAGCAAGAATTCAGGGTGACCAAGATTGGAGCGTTTTCTGCGACGAGAACGTGGCCAAGGTATCCATTGTAGGTGCCGGCATGATGACCAACCCTGGTGTGGCTGCGAAAATGTTCGCGGCACTAAACGAGGAGAGCATTCCTGTATTTGTGGTATCTACTTCGGAAATCAAAGTCTCTTGCCTGGTACCACGCCATCGTTATCAAGATGCGGTCCGAGTCTGCCATAGAAAATTCGAACTTGGTATTGTAAATTAGCTTGCCTTTTAGGCGCGAACATGATATCCTTTTATTGCGTCGGGGCGTGGCGCAGCTTGGCTAGCGCGCTACCTTGGGGTGGTAGAGGTCGCAAGTTCAAATCTTGTCGCCCCGACCATGTTTTAAACTTCGAAACCTACAGCGGTATGTTGTAGGTTTTTTTTACAGGGGGAGGGGGATACAGTTGTGTTTTCGTAAGATTACTGTATTCGTAGTGATTTCCATCCTACTTCTGTCCGCCGCATCCGGGGCAGCGACTTACATAGCCGTAGAGGTGCCCGAATTGCGAAACTCCGTCCTGCGTGTGGTCGATCTGTACAGCCAGGGTGAGTCAATGCTGCTCCTTGGTCAAGGTCACAGCGTTTCGACTCTTGCCGAAGACACCGTGGTTCCATTGATTGACGGAATCTCCGGTCGCATCTCGGCACTGGCCGTGGGCGATGTGAACGGTGACTTAAGAAGCGAACTGGTCGTTGGAACAGATAGTGGAGGGGCTCTTTACTTTTATGCTGAAAAAGGTGGTACATGGGAGCGGCAGGGACAGCCTCAGTACCTATGGGACACCATTCGGCTGCTGGAGATTCATGATTTCAACAATGACGGCTGGGGAGATGTACTCGTCCTCACCGGTAAAGGGGAAGCCCATGTTCTGCTCTCTTCTGAGGGCACACTTTATCCTTTTTGGAAGAGTAAGCCCGGTGAGGTCGTTGTGGGCGTCGAAGTGATTGATGTGGACCATAACGGCTACCCTGAGGTTATTTATGCGTTTCAATCGGGCTATATTGCTGTCTTGGACTGGGAGGAACAAGGATTCACCGTTCTTTGGGAGAATTATCCCTGGGGCTCCATTGAAAGCCTAGTGGTCTTGCCACACCAGAGTTCGCCTGAATGGCTGGTGGTGACAAGCCAGAAGATGGTGTATGGTTGGCGCTATCGAAATGGCGAAGTGGTATCTAGCAGACTTTTTGAAGGAAATGAGCTGGGAGAACATCTCTTTTACTTTACAGGGCAAGGTTTGCTGAGTCTATCGCAAAAAACGGGTATCTCGTTGTTTGAGTTGCAGTCTGCATCTGTATCAGAAAAGTGGCGTATCCCGGGAATCTTCGGAAACCAGGCCTTTAGTTTTGAGGGAGCTCTTTATTTTCGGGATCCAAGCGGCATCTATTACAAGCTTGTGGAAGGGAGTAATAGATGGCGGATTTTCCTACAGAACCAAGAAATTACGGAATCTGTGGAAGTCTTGAACCACGAAGGGGAGCTCTTTTATCGGTTGCCTGACCTTGCGGAAAGTCTAGGACTTATAGTGCATAAAGGAAAAAGCTGGTATTATGTACTTGGAAGCCACGAAGTCGTGCTGGACCCTGAGCATAACTGTATCAGGTATGATAACGTAGTGATTCCCATGACAAATTCCATCTTAGACATGGGTGGCCTGCCCTACGTGTCAGCGGAGGTGTTTCCCGTGTTTGGATGGAGGGTGGAGCTCGACTTTTCAAGGCAACATGTGATTTTTCGGCAGAATTGGGGATGGTGGTTGTAGCTTTTTTCCCAAGAGGCAGGAAAATCTAGCGATCTTGTTGAATGTAAGGCGTGGTATAAAAACATTTTAAGATTTACTATACACAGTGGATGTTTGACTTCGTCAAACTCCAAGGTGAGTGTTTTCATTCATCAGTTCACTAAGAGGAGGAGAATTTGTGAAGGAATATGGAACCGAGTTCTTACGAAACGTGGCCTTGGTAGGTCATGGTGGTGCAGGAAAAACCTCTCTGGCTGAAGCCATGCTCTTTGTCGCCAAGGGTATTAATCGTTTAGGTAAAGTGGATGACGGGACAACCGTGATGGACTTTGATCCAGAGGAGACTCGTCGCCAGATTTCTATTAATACGGCATTGGCACCGGCGGAGTGGAAAAATCATAAAGTTAATATTCTGGATACCCCTGGGTACTTTGACTTTGTTGGCGATGTTGTGGCAGCTCTGACCGTGGCTGATTCGGGTCTGTTGGTGGTTTGCGCCTCGTCAGGCGTAGAGGTTGGCACCGAAAAGGGTTGGGATGCTCTTGAACAGGCAGGTTTACCACGGGCCGTTTTTATGAACAAAATGGACCGTGAAAATGCCAGTTTCAGCAGGGTGGTTTCTGAACTCAGGGATCATTTTGGACCGAAGCTTGTGCCGATTCAGTTGCCTATAGGTGAAGCAGAATCGTTTGCCGGTATTGTTGACCTAGTGAAAATGAAAGCATTTATGAAAGACGGCGATTCTTACAAGGAAGTGCCCATTCCTGCAGATATGCAAGGGGATGTGGAAGTTGCTCGTGAAGAGATGATTGAGGCCGCGTCGGTTTCCGATGACGAGTTGATGATGAAGTATCTCGAAGGCGAATCCTTAACAGATCGGGAGATTGAACAGGCGGTAGGTTTGGGAACCAAAAATGGCGAGATGGTGCCTATTTTGTGTGGTAGCGCTCAATCAACCTTCGGTATTTCTGGCCTTTTGGATTGCCTGATTCAGGTTATGCCTTCTCCTTCTAATCGCACGATTCCTGGTACCGCTGCCGATGGCAGTGGGGTAACAATCAGCACAGAAGATCAAGCTCTTTCAGCCCTCGTGTACAAGACAATGGCCGACCCTTATGTGGGTAAGCTGACACTGTTCAGAGTGTTTTCTGGAACCATACGCTCTGACAGTAGCGCCTATAACGTACGTAGCGGACGAGAAGAGAGAATTGGGCAACTTTTCCTGATTACTGGTAAAGACCAAGTGCCCGTAAGCAAAATTGGCCCCGGTGACCTAGGTGCAGTGGCGAAGCTTCAAGATACCACCACCAACGACACCCTTTCTTCCAAGGAAAAGAAAGTTAGCATCAACCCAATTGCTTTCCCGAAACCGATCATGACTATGGCGATTCAACCCAAGGCTAAGGGTGATGAAGATAAGATCGGGTCTGGTCTCAGCCGCTTATCCGAAGAAGATCCGACCTTTACAGTAGAAAAAAGTATCCATACAGGCCAGAACCTAGTGAGCGGCATGGGCGATCTTCATCTTGAAATCATGTGTAGCCGTTTACACAAGAAATTTGGTGTTGAGGTAGAGCTAGCGACGCCTGTTGTTCCTTACAGGGAAACCATTCGGGGAACAGCCGACGTAGAAGGCAAACACAAGAAACAATCTGGCGGCAGGGGCCAGTTTGGTCACGTATTCTTAAAGCTATCACCTGGCGATCCAGAAAACGAAGATCGCTTGGAATTTGTCGACGATATCTTTGGCGGTTCGGTTCCGCGCAACTTTATTCCAGCGGTGGAAAAGGGCTTGAGAGAGATTCTCGACGAAGGTCCCTTAGCGGGTTATCCTGTAGAAAATGTGCGAGTGTCACTTTATGATGGTTCCTATCATGCGGTAGACTCCTCTGAAATGGCCTTTAAGATTGCAGCTAGCATGGCCTTTAAGAAGGGCTTCTTGGAGGCTAGTCCAGTTTTACTGGAGCCAATTATGAATGTGGAAATTACCGTACCCGAAGCCTTTATGGGTGATGTCATGGGAGATATGAACAAGAAGCGCGGCCGCATTTTAGGTATGGAACCTAAAGGTGGTCAACAGGTGATTCGTACCCAAGTACCCATGGCAGAGATGTTCAAGTATGCCATCGATCTACGATCGATGACACAGGGTCGTGGCACATTTACCTCGGAGTTCAGTCACTATGAAGAAGTGCCTGTGAATATCGCTGAACAAGTAATCGCTGAAAGCAAAAAGAAGGAAGACTAGGCTCAAGGAGATATGCAGTCCCAATCAGGGACTGCATATTTTTGTTTGCAGGGCATAGGTTGTATGGGGTGATCGTTATGGCGAAGAAAAATGGTGCCGAAGTTAACGAATTCCACCTACGACCTATGGCAATTGTGCAAGGATTTCTCCTTTCCCTAGTTCTCTTGCTCCTCATTTCCAATGTCCAGGCAGCTATTGTCTACTTTTCCTCGTGGCAGACCAACCCTAGATTGCTGAACATCCTTGCCCACTTTGCCGTTTTTGGGGGAACAGTCTTGGCTGGTTGCCGTTGCCACAAAAAAGCCTGGCTACACGGGATTATCGTTGGAGTCATGGTGTTTTCCCTCTTCAGTTGGGTCGGTTACGGTGGAGCGCTTTTGGTGACATGGGCCTGGTGGAAAAGTCTTCTCAAAATGGCATTTGTGGCCATGCTTGGTGGCATTCTAGGAGGACTATTTGTAACCAAGTAAATGACGCATAAAAATTCCTTTGCTGACAAGGACTATTTCTCTCCTTAGCGAAAGTAGTATTATGTCGAAATTTTGCTGATGGGGGAATGGATTTGCGCGTGAGGAGTTTCAGAGGAATTTATGCCTTTGTGCTTTTGCCACTGGTTTCAATGATGGTCTTGGGCATAACGACCTTGGGATATGCATCGACCGATGCCACGTTTGATCTTGATTCTTTGATTAAGGATACTGTGGTTTTTGCCAGTGTTACAGAAGATACGCCCGCCTATGATGATTATGCTAGTGGTCGTAAAAGAATTGGTGAGTTCAAGAACGGGGAAGTTGTGGAAGTTGTCAGAGATCGCGCCTTTGAATGGTACTTCGTGAAATCTAGGGATGGTAAAGAGGGATGGATATCCGTTGACAGCCTCTGGATTCCCAGTGATCCCGAGACCAACACCGAACAATTGCCCCGAGAAGCGTTAGAAGCATTTGTGAATATGCGTGGATTTACGTCCAAGACCGACCATTTGGTGTGGGTTGACATTGATCGCCAACTCACTCATGTTTTCATAGGAAAACGAGGGCACTGGACGCTCAAGCATACGATGCCTTGTTCTACGGGGAAGAATGTCTCTCCGACATTGCGAGGCTTTCATGAGATCGCAGAACGAGGCGAGTGGTTCTTTACGGAGCGTCTAGCACGTGGGGGACAGAATTGGGTTCAGTTTGCCGGCCCATATATGTTCCATTCCTTACCCATGGACAAGGACCGAAATATCATGGACTACACTCTCCTAGAGAGACGATCTTCTGGTTGCATCCGATTATCTATGGAAGATTCTGTGTGGTTTTACTCTTTTATTAAACGAAGATCAACAGTCTTTGTAAACTAGTGTGCACTCCGCCCCATCACCTGTAGATGGGGTTTTGCACTAGGTATGAAAGGATAGTAGATGTGTATGACTCTACGTACTCGTTTTGGCACTTTAAATCCACCTTTGCTCAGTTCAATGTTCAGGTTTGCCTTGCCCATTATGGCAATGAACATTCTTCAGCTTGCCTTTAATGCAGCCGATATGATCGTAGTGGGCCGTTTTGATGGCAGTCTTGCCTTGGCCGCTGTGGGGGCAACAGGTTCTTTGATCAACTTGATTGTGAATTTATTCATGGGTTTGTCCGTTGGAACAGCCGTCGTTGTGGCACAGGACTATGGTGCCCGCAGGCTAGAGGGCATTCGCCAGTCGGTTCATACTTCCATTGCCATCAGTTTGGTTACAGGTGTCGTTGTCGCTATCCTTGGCGTAGGTCTCAGCACTCCTTCACTGCAGATGATGGGTACGCCGGGAGATATCATCCACCTTTCCACCCTCTACGTAAGAATTTACTTTCTAGGGATCCCCGCCAGCATGGTGTATAACTTTGGAGCTGCTATCCTGCGAGCAGTGGGTGATAGTAAGCGGCCTATGTACTTCTTGACGGTGTCTGGCGTGGTCAACGTCATCTTGAATATTGTCTTTGTGGCAGGATTTTCTATGGGTGTGGCGGGCGTAGCCTGGTCCACAGTCATCTCTCAATATCTGACCATGGTGCTCATTATGACTTCTCTTGCAAAGAATGAGGGACCCATACGTTTTAATTGGCGACGGCTACAAATTCATATGGACCAACTTGGACGGATTGTGCGGGTCGGACTCCCTGCTGGTCTCCAAAGTGTGCTTTTTTCCATTTCCAACGTACTGATACAATCTGCCGTTAACTCCTTCGGTTCTGTTATGGTGGCAGCCAGTGCTGCCTCCAATAATGTGGAAAACCTCGTGGGCACTACTATGAACTCTTACTATAATGCGGCCATTACGTATACGGGTCAAAGTATGGGCGCAGAAGACTATGATAAAATTGACGAGATTGCCAAGATTTCCACTGTCTTTGTTTTTGCAACCTGGATGGTTCTAGGCGGTGCAATTGTATTCTTTGGTCGTCCGTTACTGGGCTTGTATACCATCGACCCTGAAGTGATCGATTTGGGTATGCAACGCCTAAGGATCATGATGGCCGTCTACTTCTCCTGCGGAATTATGAACGTTTTCCCAGGCTTGACCAGGGCGATGGGGTATTCGATTCTCCCCATGCTCTCTACACTCGTTGGAGCCTGCTTGCTTCGCATCGTCTGGCTGGTCACTGTCTTCAAGTGGTATCCCACAATGATGATGCTTTTCCTTGCCTATCCAGTCACTTGGACCATGGCTGGCCTCGGTCAAGTTGCCAGTTTCTTCTACGCCCGTCACCAAATTCGTAATAAAGCCTCTACACCGGAGACCAGTGCCTTAAACGTATGATCCCAACCGAGGTCGTTCTTGGACTAGAAACTACCAGTGAAGCAAAAATTCGCTTGACAGTTGTCTCAGTCTCTGCTTTAATATAAGATAATTATAGCGAACGATGATGAAGAGAAGAGTCCATATGTAACGTCTTCTAAGCGAGTTAGGGGTGGTGGGAGCCTAGCAAGATACGTTTATGGACGGACACCTCGGAGTTGCCATCCGATCAAAAAAGATGTGCCGGTTTCCGCCGTTATCTGGACTAAAGACAACTCTTGCTTAGAGTTTGAATTTGGGTGGCACCACGATAATCTCGTCCCATTGCGGACGAGATTTTTTTATAGGCAGAGTTAACTAGGGTGGCACCGCGTCCACACGCCCCTAGCCGTTTTCGGCTAGGGATATTTTAATTTGGGAAGGGAAGATCAAAATGAAACGTGTCTTAATGAAAGAGTTAGGCAGTTATCTGGAACAAGAGGTACTGGTAAAAGGATGGGTTTATCGCATACGGCGCCTAAGTCAAGTGACGTTTCTGATCCTTAGGGATCGAACTGGAATGGTTCAAGTGGTAGTCGATCCTGATTTAATCGCGGATGTGCACCTCACCACTGAAAGCGTTGTGGAGATTCAAGGTTCTGTCAAACCAGAACCTAGGTCTAGGGTGGGTTATGAATTGGTCGCTGGTAGAATTGAGGTCTTATCTCTGGCAGAAAACCTTCCCATTAACATCAATGGCGCAGAACTCAATGTTCCTCTAGACATTGCGTTAGACAATCGCGTCTTGAGTCTCAGGCATACAAAAATTAATCCCATATTCAAGATCCAGGCCGCTCTAGTCCAGGCTTTTCAGGATTTTCTGAATCAGGAAGGCTTTGTGCAGGTGTTTACACCAAAAATCGTAGCCAGTGGCACGGAAGGGGGCACCGAGCTTTTCGCCATGGAATATTTCGGAGAAGAAGCATACTTGGCCCAGAGTCCTCAGTTCTATAAGCAGATGTTGGTCGGTTCAGGGTTCGAGCGGGTGTATGAGGTGGGCCAAGTGTATCGTGCAGAAAAACACGCTACCTCTCGTCACCTTAACGAGTATGTGAGCCTAGACTTGGAAATGGGCTTTATAGAGAGTGAGCACGACATCATGAATCTGCAAAACCAGCTTCTGGCTTCCATGTTTTCCGCCGTGCAAGCAAACTGCTCTAACGAGTTGGAGATCCTCGGTGTCACATTGCCGGAGATACCGAAGATCCCAAAGATTCCGCTAAGCGAGGCCTTGGAGATTTTGAGAAAGGAATGCGGGAAGATACATGAAGAGGCCGACCTAGATCCTGAAGGGGAAAGGCTCTTGAGTCAATATGTCCTAGAACATACAGGAGGTGAGTTTATCTTCGTCACGGACTATCCCTGGGAGAAAAGGCCCATGTACACCATGCCTAAGGGAGGAGGGGTCACTGGCAGTTTTGACCTTTTGTTTCGAGGTTTGGAGATTACAACAGGAGGACAGCGGATTCATGACTATGAACTCTTGGTCGCGAATATGCGCAAGAAGGGGCTTAATCCTAATGACTTCTCCTCTTACTTGAGCAACTTCACCATCGGTATGCCGCCCCATGGTGGCCTGGCCATCGGCTTAGAACGCCTTACGGCTCAGATCATTGGTCTAGGTAATATTCGCGAGGCTTGCCTATTTCCAAGGGATCGTCATCGCTTAACGCCATAGGTCTTCCGTTAGGCCATAAGTATCCCTAAGATCACAGCGATGATTATAGCGGGTAGCATGTTTCCTAAGCGGAGCTTGGTTAGACCCAACATGTTTAGAGCTATGCCTATAATGAGAATGCCGCCGGTTGCCGTTAGCTCTGCCACGATAGGATCACTAAGGAAGGGAGCGACAACGGTTGCCAAGAGTGCAATCCCCCCCTGGTAAATGAATACCGGAATCGCTGAAAAAGCGACGCCAATTCCCATGGAGGCGGCGAAGAAAATAGCTGTTACTCCGTCGATCAAGGATTTGGCATAGAGGACTTGGTGATCTCCCATAAGGCCACTATTTAAACTTCCCACTACAGCCATTGCTCCCACACAATACGTGAGCGTTGCCGCCAGAAAGCCTTGGGTAAAGTCAGTAGCACCGTCTTGAACCTTGTCACCTCCAAGTTTTCGTAGTCGTTCACCAAAGTGGGCGATTCCAGCCTCAATATTCAGTAGCTCGCCCAAGACACTTCCTAAAGCAAGGGAAGCAATTGGGATAAGCACATTGCCGCTTTCCAGACCCATGGAAATTCCGATAATCATAACGGCTAGAGCCAGTGCTTGCATGATTGTTTGGCGAATACGGTCTGGAAGGCGAACTGCCCTACCCAAGAGCGCGCCTGCTACAATTGCAATGACATTAACGAAAGATCCCCACAGCACCAAGGACATAACCTCCACGAATTGATCTACTCTAGAGATTTCTGTTCTCAAATGAACATACCTGCCACTGGGTATACCAGGGATGTCAAAATTGCGTCCTTCGGCATTATTACCATCGTTTTGGCAGGTATTACCAAGGGTAAGGACGAATAACGAAAAAGCTATGACAAAATTACATGCCAGAGAGGAATAGTCATGGGATCACGGGTTATGCACTATTGCATCACATCACTGCTAAGCCAGTCAGTAAACCAAACGGACGACTCCTTCTTACTAGGGGGCCTGGCCCCTGATGTGCATCGTTACATGGGTCAGTCCCAGTACTATCTAACGCATTTTGCCATGAAAGATGAGTTAGGCAATACGATTACCGATCGCAACACTTACCTCACCAAGTATTTATCGGATGAACTATCGCCATTTCATCTTGGCTATTACTTTCATCTCATCTCTGATGAAATCTGGAAAGAGGACATCTACTACAAGAAAATCAAATGCTTGCATCAAAAGGACAGGAAAGCGGCCCTCGAGAAGAACTATAGAGACTTTTGGAGGCTGAATGGGAAAATAATCGACCATCACTCCTTGCAGCTTCGAGAGTTAGAGCCCGTGTCTGTTAACATGCATGAAATTGACTCCAAGTACTTTCCTGAGCTGATCAAAGCACTCCATCGTGATTTTGAGTTAAAAGACGAGGCTAGTAGCGAGGGTTTAGAATTCTTAGATCTTGGCGACGTCTTAAGGGTGATAGACAAATCGGCCAGGGTCTGCCTAGACGCTTACGCGATGCTGAAGAAGAGTGCCCTACAACGGAAAAACCCTGACCCTGTGGAGGAAGTTCATGGGACACATTAGGAGAAGTGATGTTAACGAAGATTGGGCTCACGCTGGTATTGTAGAAGCTGGCGATTTTGTGTTTGTTAGCTACTGTGTGGGAAATGTTGGCCAGTCCATTGACGAGCAGATCAATGGGGCTTTTGATCATCTTATAGAGCGCCTCAAGACTGTCGGTTTGGATTTGGATGCCGTGGTGCAAATGGACTGCCTGTTTAGGGACATTTGGAATATCCCAGTTATGGAAAAGGTGATCAAGGAACGATTCAGCGGAAAGTACCCGGCTAGAAAGTCGCTTCAGACCGAGTTTGCCCATCGCGGGGGTCAGGAAGGACTGCTATTCCAGCTTGACGCTGTAGCGTTTAAGGGCTAATGAGGAAACTATACGAGCTTGTTATCCAACTTCAGACTGTCTACACTTGAGAGGAATCTTGGCCTGTACGGTGTCCATGTATATCAAGATGGCAAGACCCTCGCTGAGTATCGATTCCGCAGCGATGATAGGGAGAACCTCTATTCCGCATCGAAAACCTTTGCATAGGTTGGTGTGGGCATCGCTGAGGGAGAAGGACGTCTGCAATTGTCAGATTGTGTACTAGACTTCTTCCCCGAGTTTAGAAGTCTTGCCCAGCCTGGTGCTGAAAAGATAACGATTGAACATCTGTTGCAGATGAGTTCTGGACACATGTTTGAGGATTTTGGTCTGTATAAATCTAGTGATTTGGCGGAACTGTTTTTCAGCACGGAGATGAAAGCGAACGCTGGCTCAAGATTCTACTACGAAAATCTGTGTACGTACATGCTGGGGCGAGTAGTGGAAAAAGTGAGCGGTCAGATCATGTTGGATTATCTGAAACCTCGACTATTTGATAAGCTCGAGATCACAAACCCTCAGTGGAATATGTGCCCAGGTGGGCATACATTCTGCGCCGGTGGTTTGTATTTGACCACCGAGGAGTTGTCCCGTATTGGAGTAACGTTACTGCAAAATGGTGTATACAAGGATGAGCAAATTGTCGCAGCTGACTATGTATGGTCAATTGTGTGTCATTCTAGCCGATTATGACGCCGTCATCACGGTCACTGCCCACAACGAAATAGAACACAAGGATATCCTGCGTGCCATGTGGAGCGATATTCTTCCGAAGCTATAGGTGAGAGAGGGTCGATTAAAATAAAACGGATAGACGCCGTTTATGCGCTAATAACAGATGAAACTGATACTAAGATATTGATGGTTAGAAATGTAGACAATGGCCTGTGGTCTCTCCCAGGTGGAGCTGTTGAAGAAAACGAGTTCTTAGAGCTTGCTGCCATTCGTGAAGCTAAGGAAGAGACGGGATTCGATATCAAAGTCCATGGTATTGTGGCTGTAAATGAGGCAGCACTCTTGAAGTTCGGTGAGCATGCATGTTTCTTCACGTTTAGAGCTGAGATTATTGGCGGTGCCTGTGAAATATCTAGGCCTGAAGAAATAAGCGAGATCAAATGGATGGATGTAGAGGTAGCGGACCATGTATTGCCCTATTATCAAAACCGACTACAGGATATTGTGAAAACTGGCGTAAGAGTCATGTATGTGAACCAAGGAACGGTCTCATGAGAAAAGGGGAACACTTTGTGACCGCTATAAGCGAATTTCAATTGGCCCTAAGAAAGGCATATAGAAAAGACCCCTGCTTGATCCTTCCAAATGCTATCTGGAAAACTGAGGAGAGATTGCCTGCTTTGCAGTGCTCCTTAGAAGTGACCGTGGGGGCAGAACTCTTGGATTTGATCGCATGGGATCAAGAGGGTTTGCATGTCTTTTGGAACAAGCACAGGAAAATCGACGACTCGGTAAGGCAGATAATGGAACAGTCTCGTTTTCTGATCGTCCATGATGATCATTTTAGGCAGATGGATGTTCACCCCTACAGACTAGTTAAGCCATTCTTCCGCAGGAAACATGATCACAAGAACATTGAGCCCTATGCGTTACGCAGTGAATTCTATATCAAAGAATCCGATCCAATAAAGGAGTGTGATGAAATCTCAGATCTGATCGGACGATGTTACAGAGATTTACATCCCAGTCCAGATACTGTCAGAACCTGGAGCACCCATCCAGTCTTTGATAAGAGTCTTTGGATCTGGATCATGGACAAGCACAAAGATTCTCCGGTTGCACTAGGTATAGCTGAAGTTGATCGTAGCTTACCGGAAGGTTCCTTAGAGTGGATTCAGGTCCTTCCAGAGTATCAAGGACGGGGATTGGGAAAAGCTCTTGTGCTGGAGTTACTCCATAGGTTGAGGGACAAAGCAGAATTTACAACAGTTTCTGGGGAAGCAGATAACTGCCGCCGTCCAGGAACTCTGCAGCAGACAAATCCGGAAAGGCTCTATAGAAGCTGTGGGTTTGCTGGGGATGACGTATGGTGGTTGCTTCGTAGGTAGAATTGGGGTGAAATGGTAGATATGTACGAAAAGGCTATGAAAGTAATAAAGGAATTATTTGCAAGGGATTATCAATTTGCTATGGCTACCGCACACGAGAATAGCCCATCCGTTCGGTTCGTAGATACCTTTTATGAAGATGGTTCTTTTTTCGTTGTCACATACGCGAAGTCCCGCCTTGGTATTTCACGCACAATGATGAGAGCGATGAAAGTATGTGTTATGTGGAAATTAAACTCATCGATGGTTTCTTTTATAAGGATGGAACAGGCTATAAAGTGAATTTCGAAGAAAAGACAGCCGAGGTCTGTCCTTTCGAACGAGATATCAAACCTGGTTCCTGATTTGGAGGAGTAGAACGCGAGTGAACAACAATAGAAACGAACTCAAGGCAATTGTCACCAAGTTTGCAGAATCGGGTTGGGACTTGATAGGTACCCCTGCCAGAGCGTGGCTTGAGGGTAATGGAGATAAGCAGGAATTGATTTCAGCTATTGAGCAGGCAGACAGGGAATGTGGCAACTGCGGTTGTGAATTTGATCCTCTTTACAAAAAGGCACTTGAACTTCAGGATTAGCTATAAGGTATCGCAAAGGTGGGTGATTAGATGATCGAAGGTATAAGCCACATCACGTTTGTAGTCAAGGACTTGGAGCGCGCCTCGCTCCAGTAATGGCGGTTTGATAGCTTATATCGGTGGCGAGCGATTTGTGTGGGAACAAGACCTGTTTTTCGATGCTTTCAACCATGGCACACGATTGGATATTTTGGCTAGGACGGGAGGTTATCATGGAGAGCTTAATGCAATCATTTAAGGAGTACCTTAATGCGGAATCCTATGATGTCCTTGAGAAAATTGTAGGATATATTGATACTCACTATGTCATGGATGTTCTCTTTGATGGGATAGACGAGGTGAAATTTCGCCGTAGCGGCAGAACCCTCTTGACTATTTATCTTAGAGGCGAATCCATTGTTACCTTGATCATCTTCGGCAAAGATGAGCGAAGGCAATTTGAAATGGTTCAAGAGAGCTTCTCGGAATTTATACAAAAGTACTATACCAACAGCCGTACATACCATGACGGCAAATGGATGTATATCGAGTTATGCGATGACTCCCATTTAGTTGATGTCTTAAGGTTAATCCAAATCAAAAGGAAGCCTAATCCCAAGGTCATCACCATGTGCGGTTATAGGTGCGACTTGTGCAAGGCTTACTACCGCAACATTCGAAAAGACGATCAGAGGGCGGGCTTATCGCTCGCCTGGAGGCAATATTACGGACTGAATATCGGGCCCTCTGACATGTACTGTGACGGGTGCCGTTCGTCGAAACGCAATGCAGAGCGTATCGACCATAGCTGTCCGGTTCGTAGGTGTGTCTTGGATCGAGGTCTAGGCAGTTGCGCTGATTGCCTGGGGTATCCTTGTGAGGTGTTTGTCCAGCGAGAAGGGCTGTGTTTCGCAGAAGCCGCAGAGATGCAAGGGGAAAGATTCAACGGCGAAGAATTTGATTTGTTTCTGCGAGCGTTTGACAACAAGACGCGACTAAATCGACTCAGGGAGACCAAAAGGATGCAAACAAGCCAAGTTCGTCAGAGCATCGTAGCAGCCGATTCAGGCAATCCCTTCCGGAACGTGTCTTCATCATATAGAGAATGTTCTAAAAATATTTCGCCTCCGTCAGAACCCAGGAGCTTACCAATATTACCCAATAGGAAGGCGTAAAGGGCAAACCAAGGACGCATATCATGAATATCCTCTATGTCGTTATAAGATTTTTCTCGCTTGATCCAAGTTTTGAAGCATTGGCGTTTCTGTTTCCCAGACAGACCCTTATCGATCAGATTATACAAAAGCCAACCCAGATCCAAAAATTTTAACTTGCAGCGAACACCATTTTGCTGTTTAGGAAGTATGGCGATGTCTTTACCATTCAACAAGTCTACAAAAGCTTCTACCAGATCCACACCGGCAAAATAGCCTAAAGTTGCCCCGGGGGCAATCCGTGGATTACAGTCGATTAAGTAAAGGTTCCCTGTCGATTCGTCTTCCATATAATCGAAGCTAATAAAGCCTGTCCAGTTAAAGTGTTTGATCAATCGTGCGTCAAAGAGTTCTGCTTCGGGGGAAGCCACTGTCTCTCTGTAGGAACTTGTCCCCCCAGAAGTGGGAACAGTGCGTAAAGCACGAAACACCACATTACCCTTGACCTCACCATTGACAGCCAGATTTACACTGGAAATCAGCGTCCCTTTGATGTATTGCTGAATGATCGGAAGTTGTGCCTCTAACCCGTACTGTTTTACGATACGACCATACTCCCATACCGCCTCTTTAGGATCAAGGACGATTTTCTGTCCATGGGCATTACACGCTACCTGGGGTTTGATGACTACGGCCGAGTCGAGTGTCTCCAGCATGCGGAATGCGTCTTTTAGAGTATCGGGGGCCAGGGTATGGGGGGTTCGAACTTGCGCTCGCTTTGTATAGTCTCTCATAGCATTTTTATTGTGCACATGGGTGATATGGTGATAGGGCATGGAAATCATTTTCGTGTACTGTTTGATTGTATCCTGATAATAGGACATCAGAAAACCGCACTCCAAGACAGGGAGATAAAAATCGTACTGTTCTTGTCGTAGTTCGTCGATGATCGCTTCTGCAAAACCATGGGGATCGTAGCGAAGCGAAGGCGCAATGATTCTCTTACTTACTGCGTTGGAATACGAGACGAAACTACGGGTATGGGAATCCACAGTCGTCACTTTGTAA
>DIPH01000003.1 GCA_002424045.1 Firmicutes bacterium UBA5493
CCAAAGAGTGTTAGAAATTACAACACTACAATCGATATTGCTCCCTGGATCATAGTGCTACTGTCGCCTCTCACCAGAATTTCAAAAGACTCACCCTCCAGCTTGTGTCTGAATTCCTCACACTCTAGAACCCATCTCTGGCAAAATTGATCGGGCTTTTCTTCCTTCCAATAGAAGGCGTTTCTGTCCTTGGCACTGTCTCTACCTAATCTTGCAAAGACAGGATCGAGCGAACTGTAGGAATATGAAGGATGCGTAGCCATGGGGTTCATTCCAAACAGATTCGAATCTAGACGGGATACAACCCTTCCCTTTGGCGCCGATGGAGGATGCGGAATCTCAGGCAATTCAAATCCATTTTCGTTTTCACTATACGATGGCGGTGCCATCTCCACATTTCCGTGTGTGGTTATTTCGATGACTAAATGATCCACCGGAGCCCAGCCTGCGTTGGTCAACATGAACTCAATGGGAGATAAAATTTTGCGATCCCGAAGGGCAGAAAACGCTTGGTGGACCCACTCCCGAAAACTTAGCAGCCACTGCGCATAACGCTCCTCGTAGTCAGAGATTTCTTCAACCGAGGGAGGAATCACTCTGAACAAAGGGCTTGAAAAAGCTGTTTTCATGAACTTGGCGTTGGGAAACGCCACCTCAAGCCGATGGATTTGCTTAACGTATTCCTCCAGCTGATCGATCATGTCTTCCGTTAGTTCACTCAAAGAAATCGGCCCTTGACCTGAAACAGAGAACTCACTGATCTCGATCATTGGAAACTGCTGGCTGAAAGCCCGCAACTCGTCCTCCAATTTGGCAATCTTTCTGTCTTTGTCATCCTTCTCTGGTGGTAAAATCCAAGCATCTGGAATCATGATATATGCTAACCCGCACCGGGTGGCACTAATTACCATGCCTATGTCATGTGTCAAGACACGCACATCCTTATCTTGACTTTCCTGCCGGTACAGCCAAGCTGTGGCAACTAGTTCATCATCGTTTCGGTCCACATCCAGTTCAGGCACTTCTCTCTTCAAGTCCTGAAGTTTATAGTTTGGGGCGAACTTGATGCTGATCCGCTTATCGCCGACTTGCCTCACCAACTCCTTTTCCTCAAGTACTTGCCCCAACAAAGAGTTTGCCGCCCTGGCTCGCCTGGCGCGCCTGGAATTTCCATCGTGCTTCTGTCTGTCGATTTCGGATACCACCGGCGTAGAAATTAAAACCACGACTTCAGTGACATTTTCTAGTTCATCGATCTCCCAGTCTATTTTGTCATACTTCCTACACTGAATGAAGAAATTGGTATCCACAAATAAGTGTATTGTTGACAATGCTATGCCTCCTTCCGTTGCTTCAGCATGCGCTAGCATCCGGACATACCGTAATGCCTTTATTTTCCTAGAACCCTTGATCTCTTCGCAGTAAGCCCGATATTTCCTCTTTGCAAGCAGCACCTGACCTGGATCCCCAGGTATTTGTTGGAGTTAGGTCGTTTAGTAACACCAATTGTTCTGATTGGTGTTTTTACAACGTTGCCCGACAGGTCGCGGCCCCATTCAAAGGTCGACATTTTTGATGAAATGCTAACAAAGAACTGGCGCACGACAGCGCAGCTTAAGTCACGCCAATCAGGACTGTAGGTTATATACTGCATTGCAAGCCCTTAGATGCCGCTGGTCGAGGGTAAGTCATGAAAATTCCCCTCAGTGACATCGCTGACACGAACTAAGGCTCCTTCACCTGCAAATAGTCTTTCAAGGCCTCTTGTAGGATCTGGGAATAATTAACGCCAGCTTGTTCGGCTTTAGCATTAAGCCAACTAGGAATGGTGAGGTTTTTCCGCACAGCACGGTAGTCATGGGCTCTGCGATAAGAAGAGAAGTCGATATCGACCAAGGTAACGAGTTCATCACCGGATGGTTTGGGAGGCACTGATGGTTCTGGTAGATCCCTCCCTAGATCCTGTTGGGTGATTCCCCACAACCCAATAGCATCTCGAGTCATTTCTATGGTTTCTGCCAAACTGCTTCCTTGAGTATTGATCTCTAAATAAGGTTAGTTCTACCGAGGTACAAAACAATTTCGGCAAATACCTCCTCTTAGCTAACGAGCAAGACATAATCGTTACCCGTAATGGTCAAGAGGTGGCTTGCCTTTCGGGCTTGAAGACCCAAAAAGGCGGATTTAGTATGGTATCTGAAAGAGCTTTAGCCGACGGTTATGGACTGGGCAGAGCAAGCTACGAAGAGTTTCTTGAGCTCACAAGGGATAGCACAGAGCGCTACGAGTTGATTGACGGCGAGGTTTTTCTTCAGGCTTCACCAAAAGCGGCTCACCAATTAACCCAAATGGTACTGGCCGCAACGTTTTTCAATCACTTTGACGGACAGAACTGTGTTCCCATGAGTGCTCCCTTCGATATTACCATTCGCCGCTCCAAAGACGATGTTAATGTAGTACAACCTGATCTAATGGTCATCTGCGATCTGCCAGAAAAGCTCGGAGAAGACGGATACTACTACGGAGTGCCTACTCTAGTCGTAGAAATCCTTTCGGAGGGTACAAGGAGAAACGATCTCCTCAAAAAGCTAAACCTCTATATGACCGTCTATGGGGCAGGGTCCTCAGGAATATGGTAGCTCGGCGTTTCACTTGGTGCTGCGCTAAGGTAGTGAGTATAACCACCTATCATTGCACTTTCTTTGTTTCTCTGTTATACTGATTTCAAAGAAGAATGTATACTTGTGGAGATTCGACATATGCTAAAGGAGTGACAAATATGGCAATCGGCCCATTGGAGCGTGATCATTTGAAGGATAGCAAAATCATTCGTGTATCCAGGAAACGGCAGATCACGATTCCGCTAGAATATTTTGAAAATCTGGATCTAGGTACCGAGGTGGAGTGTTCGCTAGAAAATGGCTCGATTGTAATTCGCCCCTTACGGCGCCACGTTTCTGATGAGTTTTCTGTTGATATACTCAAGGATCTAGTGGCTAAGGGATTTTCTGGTGATGGACTTATTCGTCAATTCGAAATTGAACAAGCTAACTTTCGAGGAGCTGTTCGGAGAATGGCCGAAGACGTAGACAAAATCGCGGAAGGTTCCATCCCTTCTGCCACTTTTGCAGACATTTTTGGTTCGGAGAACTGATTATGTATGAGCTACTCTTCAGTCCGTCTGCAGAGCGCTATTTCAAGAAGCTGAAAGACAAGGCCTTGAAAGGAGCTTTGGAGAAGGCGCTTCTGGAGATTGCAGCAGATCCATACTGCGGAAGCCAAAAAAAGGGCGATTTATCTGGTTTCTTCAGTTACGACCTTCGCTACCGCAAGATCAATTACGAAATTGCCTACGCCATTCGAGAGGACAATGGAAAACGCGTAATTGTAGTACTTGCCGGAACAAGAGAGAACTTTTATGAGCAACTCAAGCGTTACCTAAAAGCATCCGATTCAGTTCTTTGCTAAAGCGAGCCCTGCTGCGTGGCGAAACGCTTCTTGGATTGTGCTGCTTGAATATCTTGGAAAAACATCCAAGAGTAAGAACAGTGTGAACCAGAAGGATCAGTCCGTCAAACCAACGCCCTGGATGATCAATCGCCCAAGGAGACCAAGCGTGTTGGTCAAGCAAAGAAGCCGCCTTCTGTAGGGGTTCCTTGCCAAGATTCTCTTCTTGAGCCTCCCACGACTAAAGTCGCGGGTGTGCTCGGCTAAATCATAAAACCTGGCCACATCGTCAATCATCGCCTGGACCTTGTAGCTCTGCACTTCGAGCAACACCACACTGTCAGTGAAGTACATGGTGTCCAGATACTCCTATTCCGCTTCCCTATCACGGACAGCACCTGGATAAATCGGTATCTCCTCTATTCTTTCAGGCAGGGTTGCCGCCAAGACAGGAGCGGAAAGTACAAATAGCAAAAGTAGCGCCCAACCAACTCTACGAATCCCCATCAGGATTCCTACCTCTCTTTCGAATCGATGTCGGCCTTCCCATCATCTACCGTCTCCAACGTTCACCCCCTTACCTTCCGATCCGGGTTACTTTAAGGCAATCAAGAGTAGGTAGTCTTTGTGTTGGTAAATTCTGCAAGAGCTTGGGGTTTTCCTGTAGTTTCTATCCATCTTTTGACAAATATGTGGGGTGTGGGAGGGAGCTGCTCAACGATCCTTGGGCGGTTTTGGAGAAATGCCACCACTAGAAGGCCCGGGTGGACTATACGGCAATCCGAATTAGCTTCGAGATCACCGTGACTGAAGGCAAGATGTAGGACGTGTGATCGGCGATGGAGGAATGCACATAATTATGATATAATAATGGCAGAATAATATCGAGGAGGGGTTTTGAATGATCATTAAAGCTTCGACCACTCTGCGTAATGATTACGGCGCCATCTCAAAACTAGCCCATGAGTCGGAAGAACCTATCTATATCACAAAGAATGGCGAGGGTGACCTAGTCGTCATGAGTATGGACGCCTTTGAACGGCGCGAGGAAACGTTTAGGCTGCGGATGAGACTAGAGCTGGCGGAGATGTCACGCAAGGCAGGAGATGAGGGTTTCACATTGGAACAATCACGGCAGCGGTTAAGTGAGATCTATGGAAAAATATGAACTGATCCTACTAGCACCTGCCCAAAGTGAACTAGAAGAAATCGCCTTGGTCCACTTTGAACTGGCCGGCCCGCAATCGGCCCAAGAGGTAACAGACCGTATCTATTCGTGCCTCGAGAAACTGCAATCGTACCCAGATTTGGGAATTGCTTGTCGCGATAAAGAGCTTGCCTTACAGGGATATCGAATGCTAATTTGCGGCCAGCACCTATGTTCTTATCGGACCATCGAGAACAAGGTATTTGTTTATCACATTGTGGATGGACGCGCAAACTATCCAAAACTGCTAGATCACCTAAAAAGAGACGACATCGGTGCCTCTAGCTAATCCTCTGGAGATATCTCAGGGGTTTTTTTGTGCCCAAAAGCAGGCATTGACAGACCTACTCTGTCTTGCTATGGTTAACTTAGCTACTGTAGCTAAAGCAACGAAATGGGGTGCAAATGGTGTTGAAGGTTAGTTCTACCGAGGTGCAAAACAATTTCGGCAAATACCTCCTCTTGGCTAACGAACAAGACATAATCGTTACCCGTAATGGTCAAGAGGTAGCCTACCTTTCGGGCTTGAAGGCCCAAAAAAGCGGATCCAGTATGGTATCTGAAAGAGCTTTAGCGGAAGGGTATGGACTAGGCAAAGCAAGCTACGAAGAGTTTCTTGAGCTCACAAAGGATAGCACAGAGCGCTACGAGCTTATTGATGGCGAGGTTTTTCTTCAGGCTTCACCAAAAACGGATCACCAATTAGCCCAGATGGTACTGGCCGGAACGTTTTTCAATCACTTTGACGGACAGAACTGTGTTCCCATGAGTGCTCCCTTCGATATTACCATTCGCCGCTCCGAGAACGACGTTAATGTAGTACAACCTGATCTAATGGTCATCTGTGATCTGCCGAAAAAGCTCGGAGAGGACGGATACTACTACGGAGTGCCTACCCTAGTAGTCGAAATCGTTTCTGAGAGCACAAGAAGAAATGATCTCCTAAAAAAGTTAAACCTTTATATGACCGGAGGTGTCCTGGAATACTGGGTGGTTGATCCTAAGAACAAACAGCTTTCCATCTACACCTTTGAAGATCAGGATCTGCAGGAACACCTTGTCTTTAAGGCTCCTGAAGAAGCCTCTTCAATTACTTTTCCAGACCTCGTCATCGATTTGGAACGCGTGTTTCGAACCATTCCTGCAACCTGATCATAATTATGGCCGTGCGAAGGAGAGGCAGCTTGGAGCGGAAAATCCCCGCCCCAAGCTGCGTCTTATTTCTACGTGTTCACTTTAGACGCGATAGGGTTCGAGCGTTCCACTAGATTCTCTGGGCCAAACCATCGGGATACCGAGAACAAGCTGAGTTTAGGAGCAATCGCGGCGTTTCCACCACAAAAGCCGAGACAATCACGTCCTTGGCCTTCTGCTCATAGCAGGCGCCATCATGATTGAACTCCACGCCCGTCACTTTTCCCCTCTTATTCACCAAAACACGCGATGGTACTACGAATCCCTAGCTTCTCACAACCCTCCGAAAAACCTGGGCATTGGCACTAATGGGTTCCCGCTCTGGATAGGGATTGGGACCTTGAAAGGCACCCCAAGGAAAGCGACGAGGTCCGCTTACCTTAATTTCCTGCTCAATCTTGGCATAATAGGGTGCTAGATCTTCATAGGAAATAGGCCAATCTTCAGCCACAGCATCAAGGTGCGCACCTTGAAATCACTGGGATGGAAACGGCAGAAAACGCCGGTGAAGTGTACTGCACCTCCCCCTACGCCTCGTCCAGAGTTATTGGAACCATACTGCAAAGCATCTGGGCCCGTAGATAAACGAGTATCGTTCCAGGCTAGAGTGCGGGCATGAAGCTCATCACTGGCAAAGTCCTTGGCCGAATCCCAGAAAGGACCTGCTTCAATTCCTACAACATCAAGACCTGCCTTGGCCAAGTCCCGTAGTAAGACGCCGCCAGCTGCCCCCAAGTCCACGATGGCAACATCCGCTTCTTGATCTGCAAACCTACGATCCTTCATCAGCTCTCCCCCTTTCCCTGGGCGGGGCATTTTGGTTCCCAAGGATCCGTGAGACCCAGTTCGACCCTGACATAACCCCGGGGATAGGCTGGTCCGCCATATCCTATTTCCGACCAGACCCAGGGATGAGAGTAGTAAGCGGAGATAATCAAGCCCAGTAGTCTCTTAAAGAGTTCCTTTTGGAGTTTTGTATCCCAAGTATTTTCTTGGGCTAAACTCCCAAGCTCTAAGGAACGGAAGATCTGAAGTTGCTGATCAGTCTTGATATGAAGAAAAGCTTTGTAGTGCGTTGATTTGGCCCAGGTCAAGACCTCATCCCACTCGTCTTGTAAGGATAGAACATCGTAGTCTGGATACAGTCCCTCTTGCCTTTTCATACGATCCCACCCCAATAGACTGCTAGAAGCCCCAACGCGCTAAGTGCTGTGACCATGAGAGGCAGAATAATCGGGGGACCCACCAGAAAGTTTTGTAGGCGGTAGCCATCGACCCTTTGCCCTACCCCACAGAGATGATAGTAAAACCCTGAGAGTCCACCTAGAGCATCGGCGATGCAGAGAATGATAAAGAGAGTGCGAATCCAATCGAGATTCCATAGGGTCAGCGCTAGTGCATTTAATACCAAAATGGGCAAAGTGATCACCGGTACCCATTGGCTCCAATGCCTGAGATTCTGCCGATACTGTAAATGCATCCTATCCACCAGCATCTTACCCCTACTTATTACCATCGACAAGACATCTGTGTACCGCTAGACTGTCCAAGGTGCGCCCGCACTCTACACAGGTTAATTTCGGCCAATTATTGCGGGACATTTCACCCCAGATTAGTCCGGAACACGAAGGGCATGTTGGTTGGTGGATTGCGAGGAAAAGTCCCAAATCTTCTTCACTCAGAGTCCGAGTTTTCTTGCATTTAGAGCAAAAGAAATAATAGCTACGCCCTCTTTTGATGCTCATTCGTTGCGAACCACATCTATCACACGCTAAGATCTCTTGGGCCCCTGCTCGGTTAAATTCCACCACTGGTTTTTTCTCTAAAGTAGAGGCTGCCTGAGCAAGCTGCCTTTGCGGCCCCTTGGTAACCACTCCATCTTTAGCCGTGATCACGGCTCCCATTTGTTTCATATGCTTCAAGGTTGACAAGAGGACGTTAGAGTCGCTCAATCTACTACGCAAGTATTTGAGATCTGCAAGGACAATCACTTGGCTCTTGGCTCTCGTCAAGGCAACATTGATTAAGGGTAGCGTGGGAGAGTTATCTTTTAAGAATGACTCTCGGGATCCGCTAACTAACACACTTGGTTTTTTTTGCGGGAAACTATCCGCTACTTCAAAAAGGATAATGTCCTTTTCAGATCCTTGGAACTTGTGTACAGTGGAAATACGCACCTGATCCTTTAGTTCCTCCCTTAAGAAATTCCCGCGAATCTCTTTGGCCTGAGCAGTGTAGGGTGTAATGATTCCCACTGAGAAATCCTGCTGCATATAGTGTCTAGCAAGGAGGGAACTAACCTTTGCCAGCTGAGGGTTTACTCGAGAAAACCCCTCGCTTAACGTGTTACACCTTACACAATCGCTTACGTCAAAAAATACTAGGCGGCTCTCGAGTAAGAGCTCTTCCCGCGGAATAGCTTGACGTTTCTGATCCGATGCGTTTTCCAATATGCCACCATAGAATAGGGAGTTCGCGAGAGCCGAGATCTCATCCGCCATACGATATTGCTCTTTCAGAATAACCAATCGCCGGTCGGTCCCCTTTTCTATTACCCTATCTCGAATTCCGGAGCTATTGAATACGCTTTGCCCAAGCCAGCGTTTAACCTTTCTGTGCTTACTCTGATGAATGGGTTGGAGTTGAAAGAAATCCCCGGCGACGACGCCGTGTTTCTCTGCAAGAGTCAACGCAGCAAATACAGAAGGTACGTTAACCATGCTAGCCTCATCGATCACGACCGCGTCAAAGCGTCTTGAGTGCAGGGCTTTAGTTAAGCTCAGCTTCGCCAGCGTGGTAGCAACAAACGGAGCCTTCCCCTCCAAAATGGCTACATTATCCCTGACTATATCCATTAGGGCCTCTAAGCCTTTGGTAAAAAGCTTAATGTCTTCTTGTACTTTCGATCCCTTCTTAAGTTTGCGCATTAGGGAGTCCTTTTTCTCTTGAAGCTCTTGCCTTAGTCTGGCCAAAACAGGGTTTTGACTCAAGGCAATATTATAGGGCAAAACACCGTCCCACTGAGACAGCGGCTCTAGACTCGGATAACCCGAACGTAACAATAGCCCCTGTTGGCGTAGCTCCTGAACGGACGGTTCGTCGTACTCTATTACCTGCTTTGCCACAACATCAACAGCCACATTACTCTGCGAAACGAAAAGTACAGATTTTCCATCAGCAAGGAGGTTTGCGATGATCTCGCTCAGTGTTCTACTCTTTCCAGTGCCGGGAGGGCCCCAAACAAATGTCAGATTGGTTTGCAGCGCCTGACATACTGCATCTAATTGGTAGTCATTCAGAGAATCCGACTCGAACATCCCGGGGACTCCATAGTCTACTGACACAAAAGATTCAT
>DIPH01000009.1:0-63921 GCA_002424045.1 Firmicutes bacterium UBA5493
CCGGAATTGTAACATAGACCCGATTATGATACCGCATCTAAGATCCGAAGTTATATCGCTGTACTTAGACAGGCAGGAAACCATGATGACAAAACCAACGAATGGATAGAGTGGGCTAAAGCTAAGGCTGACTGGTATGATCCCACAATTGCCAAAGAGGACGAGTTTTTTGGAAGAAGAGAGCATGAGCAGGACGCGGACAAAAAAAGACTCGAACATAGATCCTATTGGCGGTAGCTAGATGGCACATGTATTCCCATATTATGGCTGATGGTCATTTGATGGGCAACTCCCATCGAAATACAACAAAACCCCAGTTCAACTGGGGTTGAAATTCATATGGTGCCGAAGGTGGGATTTGAACCCACACGGGCTATTGCCCACTGCGCCCTGAACGCAGCGCGTCTGCCGTTCCGCCACTTCGGCTAACTATTTCAATCTAGCATGTTTTTTTAAAAAAGTCAATGGGCAGACAGCGTTGACATTAATTGTGCGAAAATATATAATTGACACTATACGGAAAGATTTTTCTGCGAAAATAGAGAGGTGAACAAAATAATGTTAGGACGAATGAAACAGTATCTGCAATCCCTTCAGCAGACAACGACGGATGTAGACTTTAATGAGCTTGGCGAAGCTCTCCGCTCGGGTATGGATGAGAGTAGCGTGTACATTCTCGGTAGAAAAGGTAATGTTCTTGGCTATGCACTCGAAGATGGTTTTGATAGTACACCGTTCGACTCGGAGTGGATCTTTACAGGTGTAGCTTCCGACGAAATTCAAAGCTTAGCTAATCGAGTGGCAGAAACAAGCGTTCAAGAAGGACCCAATGGAGAATCTATTCTGGTTACCCCTATCATCGGTGGAGACGAGCGTGTAGGTTCGGTTCTCTGCGTACGGCGCAGCGGAACGTACAGTGATCAAGACATGGACATTGCCAATATCGCAGGCGTTACCTTAGGCATGATCATCTCTCGGGTCATTCATGAACGGCAAGAAGATAAAGCCGCTCAGACAAGGTCGGCCCGTTCGGCCATCAACAGCCTATCATACTCGGAGATTTTAGCGATGCAAAAGATTTTCGAACAGCTCGATGGCGATGAAGGCTTACTTGTGGCCAGTCGTATTGCCGATGAAGCAGAGATCACTCGCTCTGTTATCGTCAACGCTTTGCGTAAACTTGCTTCAGCTAATGTCATTGAATCTCGGTCTCTAGGTATGAAGGGTACGTATTTACGGGTCTTAAACCCCGAAATCCGCAAGGAATTTGAAAAGCAGTGGTATTCGCATCCAAAAGCGTAACAATAACACGAACATGTCTCCTGATAAAGGGTCTGTGCCTTATACAGACCCTTTTCACTCGTCTGTAGGCAGAGTGCGTCCCTTGGTAATGGCGCCGGGTGAGAACTTCCGGTTGATGGTATCCATTAATTCGTTAACCCGACTGGATGGTTGATCTTCTGTTGAAAAGAGGGACAACTGAGCCCCAGCGGAAACATTGCTCACCGTAACCCCCAAGAGTCTTACGGGTTGCAGCTTTATTTGTTCCAGAAGGTGTAAAGCTTCTCTAAAAATGGTATCATCATCATTAAAGGAATGATTCAGAGTGTGAGAACGGGTGATGGTCTTAAAGTCCGAAAAACGCACCTTAATGGAGACAGTGCGGGCGTAGAGTCCTTGCTCCCTTAGCCGCCAGCCCACTTTTTCGCCCATTTGGGCCAGTTGCTGGCGGAGAAAAGATAGGCTTTCGTGATCTTCTGCGAAGGTGATTTCATGGCCAATGGATTGTGCTTCCGTTTCGGGTACAACAGGGCGGTCATCGATACCCCGGGACAGATAGTAGATTTGTGATCCTAGAGCTGAACCTACCCTTTCCTGCAACCAGGCTAAGGAATGGGGTAGAATATCCCTAACATAGCGAAGATTGAGCCTATGCAAAACCGCTTCAGATTTTTGTCCTACGCCCCATAGTTTACCCACGGGTAGATCTTGGAGGAAGCCCTCGATATCATGGGGACGAAGCACAAAAAGACCATCGGGTTTTTGCCAATCTGAGGCCAATTTCGCCAGAAACTTGTTGGGTGCGATCCCCACTGAAGCTGTGATCCCTGTCTTATTCTTGATGCGACGTTTCAGACTCTGGCCCATCTCTTCTAGACTAGGGTAGAAGTGTTCACAGCCACTCATATCCAAAAAAGCTTCATCAATGGAAAGGGGCTCCACAAGGGGCGAAAACTCAGGGAAGATCCCGTGAATTTGACTCGAGACCTCCTGATAGCGCGCCATGCGTCCTGGGATAAAGATGCCGTCCGGGCACAAGAAAGCGGCCTTAGCAATAGGCATGGCACTATGAACTCCAAATTTCCGCGCTTCATAGGAGGCGGTAGAAACAACGCCCCGGGGCGAATCTTTGCGACCACCAATAATCAAGGGCTTTCCGGCATATTCCGGATGATCCAAGACTTCCACGGCAGCAAAGAACGCATCCATATCAACATGCATAATTGTGCGCATGACGTTTCCTCCCTTGATCTGATTTCCAGATCGAGCCTGGGATTCCTGCGAGAAAAGAGGTGGCCTATGGAAAGAGAAAATAATAAACAGAATGCTTATTTAGTAGCGTTACAGCAGAGCTTTCAGAGGGACTGGGAAGTAGAAGAGAACCTCGCCGAACTAAAGGAACTGGCTCAAGATGCAGGTCTACATGTGGTGGACTCCTTTGTTCAGAAGCGAGGCTATCCAGACCCAGGCACATTTATTGGTAAGGGTAAAGCCCTCGAGATCGGAGACATGGTGGATGAAGATAGTCTAGTCATCTTTGATGACGAACTCACACCAGCTCAACAGGGTAATCTCTCTGACCTCATGGAGGCACCGGTCATTGATCGCACCCAGCTCATTTTAGACATCTTTGCCCAAAGGGCCCAAAGCAACGAGGGTAAGATTCAGGTAGAATTAGCCCAGCTCAATTACTTACTTCCTCGCCTGATGGGTAAAGGGAAGGCCCTGTCGCGTCTTGGAGGGGGAATTGGCACAAGGGGTCCCGGTGAAACCAAGCTTGAAACGGACCGTCGTAGGATCAGAAAACGCATCTCCGACCTCAAGGGAGAACTCGAAAAAATAAGGCAGACCAGAGGTTTACAGAGGGAAGGCCGGGCAAACACTTCCATACCCGTTGTTGCCCTTGTGGGCTATACCAACGCCGGAAAATCCACCTTACTGAAGGCTCTCACTGGCTCTGAGGTCTTCGTGGCGGATCAGCTCTTTGCCACTTTAGATCCGACCATCCGACGCTGGGATCTCAAAAACGGCCGCTGGGTCTATCTCTCCGATACGGTAGGCTTCATCCGCAAGCTTCCTCATACACTCGTGGCAGCGTTCCAGGCGACCTTAGAAGAGGTTATTTATGCGGATCTTTTGCTCCATGTCGTTGATGCCAGCCATCCTCAGTCCATGGAACAACAGGAGGCGGTGGAGGAAGTACTGAAAGAAATTGGTGCCGCGGCACCGGTCATTTCAGTGTATAATAAAGTGGATCTCGTGGCACACCCCATCGAAGTGAGAGGACCGGAGCAGGCGATTTCTGCCAAGACGGGATATCAGTTGGAGAAGCTGGCAGAAGCTGTAGATGTCTTCTTTGCAGAAAAGTTCTCTTTGCGGCAGTATTTATTTCCCTTTGACAAGTTAAGTCAGGCCAGTTATCTGAGGGATAACGCCCACATCATAACAGAAGAATTCGTGGCAGAAGGCCTGATCATCAAAGCTGAGGTGGATCAGAAGACTGCGAGCATCCTTCGATCCTTCGAGAACTAAATGCCAGGCAGGATTTCCCTCACACTTTAGAGAAACTTAGTCTGTTATTAAGTGACAGAGGTGAGAACATGCCAATTCGTGAAGCATCTTGGCTCGAAGTTATCGTGGGCTCTATGTTCTCGGGAAAATCCGAGGAGTTAATCAGGAGAGTAAAACGGGCCGCCATTGCCAGACAAAATGTGTTAGTATTTAAACCAGCCTTGGACTATCGCTATGGGATGGAGAAAGTCGCAGCCCATAATGGTCTGCATATAGATTGTGTACCCATCCGCGAACCAGAAGATATCTTACGGCAAGTCGATGATCAAGTAGATGTTGTGGCCATTGATGAGGTTCAGTTTTTTGGTCCAACCATCATTCCCGTTTGTCAGAGATTGGTCAAAGCAGGAAAACGCGTAATCGTAGCAGGGTTGGACCAAGACTTTCGTGGTGAGCCTTTTGGATCTGTTCCCGTCTTGATGGCCTTAGCAGAGCAGGTCACAAAACTCAACGCCATATGCGTAGTCTGTGGCAGGGCTGCCAGCCGCACCCAGCGTTTGATTGATGGTGCGCCGGCGAAGTATAATGATCCTATTATTTTAATTGGAGCAACCGAAAACTACGAGGCCCGTTGCAGTCGTTGTCACGAGGTACCTGGGTCACCGGATCTACAATTGGGAGTGTAGTTTTATGGCACGTAAACCTGCAGTCGTTTTCTTTATCATGGTCATGAGGTCTATTGTAGTAGGAGTGGCCTACTACTTGGTGCGTGAAATTCCAGGCCTTACTTCATCCTTTGTGTCCATTTTTGTAGGCTTTCTGGCCTTTGACATGATTGTGGCTATGCCCAAGTTTTCCTTTCGTTTTCGCCATTTGCGCGATCTATCACTGCTCCTTTTACCCCGTATCAGCGGCACGGCCCTAAGCCTTGGGGGAGGTCTGGCCCTAGGCGTACTCTTTGGCAGTCTCACCAAAGTGGGCGTTCCTGTCTTGGTGGCAGCAGTTTTTGTTATAGGTCTTTCCTATAGTCTTTCTGCCAGAATCAAGGGGAATATATCCAGTTATGTGGGCATGATTGCTGCTGTAGACATGTTTGATCGCATCGTTCGCCTAGAGTATTTTACCGAATACTGGGTGCAGGATTTGGCAGGTCCCGCGGGAACTCTTATTTATAGTACGTTTCTGGCCCTCCTCATTGGCTGGCTCGTAGGTATCGTCATTGGCAGTTTAACTAGGCTTTTTTTGCCACGGGGTTATCGCTCGGTTAAGAGTAGTGCCTATGAGCAGCCTCTTTGGATGCGGTCTTTCAGGGATGTTATGCACTTAGATGACGATAGAGTTCTCTTACAGATCGAACTCAGTGAAGATTCGGCCTTAGCCTATCATAGCTTGGCAGAGGTTGGTTTAGGTAGAGATTTGGGCGTACAGGTGCTCTCCATTATTCGTTCTCCAGATGAGATCACTTCCCCAAAGGGTGCTGATGTGCTTTTGCCCCTTGATCAGTTGGTGGTTGTTGTGCCAGGCCACCAAGTTCAGAATTTAATCTCCTTAATGAAAGGACGCGTGTTAGATGGGCAAGTTTAACTATGGAGGTCAAGCCGTCATCGAAGGAGTTATGATGCGCGGACAGTATCATTCGGCCGTTGCTGTGCGAAAAACAGATCAATCCATCACGGTTTTGGAGGAAGATTTAAAACCTTGGTCCGATAGATTTCCTATCCTGAAGAAACCCATTTTGCGCGGAGCAGTGGCCCTGGTGGAAAGCATGGTTATGGGACTGAGAAGTCTCAATTATTCCGCCAGTCAATTTGGGGACGAAGAGGAGCAGTTGACAACGAAAGAACTGGTGATGACCATGGGATTTGCCTTGGTTCTAACCGTCGCCCTTTTCATTGTCTTACCAGCTTTTTTACTCCGCTTTGTGCAGAGCCACATCGCATCCAATGTTATGGTTAACCTGGTGGAAGGTGTGATTAAGGTATCCATCTTCGTCATCTATATTGTCGCCATCTCTTGGATGAATGACATTAAAAGGGTATTCGCTTACCATGGTGCAGAGCACAAGACCATTAACTGCTATGAAGCCGGTGAGGAGCTCATTGCAGAAAACGTGGCCAAACATAGCCGGGTACACGCCCGCTGTGGAACGAACTTCCTGCTCATTGTTTTGTTTACCAGTGTCTTTGTATTCTCGTTTTTTGGACGCCCGCCCTTTCTCCAGAGGATTTTGATCCATCTGGCCATTATGCCCATTGTAGCAGGGCTTTCCTATGAGTTGATTCGCAAGGCAGGGCAGAAGGACTGCCATCCCATTTTTAAGTGGGTGGCCAAACCAGGTATGTTGCTTCAGAATCTCACGACAATTGAACCCGATCAGCAGATGATCGAAGTGGCCATTAAGGCCTTAGAAACTGTGTTGGATAAGGACGCCATTCATCCTGAAACAAAAAAAGTGGTCGCCTTTCCAGCATCCGATCCCAGTGCCTAGGAGGCAGCCAGGAGGCAACCACTAGATGTTAGAGAAATTGCAAGCCCTAGAAGAAAAGTATGAGGAATTAAACCGCCAAATGAGCGATCCTGACGTTCTCAGTGATCCTCAAACCTACAAAACGCTGGCCAAAGCCCACTCTGATTTGGGAGAGATTGTAGGGAAATACAGGGAGTATCGCCAGGTACTTTCCGATTTAGATGATGCAGAGATGATGGCGGAAGAACCCCAGGAGGCAGACTTCGCTGCCATGCTGAGCGACGAAATTGCCACATTGAGCAAAGATAAAGAGAGGCTCCAAAGCGAACTACAAGTTCTCTTGCTTCCCAAAGATCCCAATGATGACAAGAACGTTATCGTGGAAATCAGGGCAGGAACCGGTGGTGATGAGGCTGCCCTTTTCGCAGGCACCCTCTTTAGGATGTATTCGCGCTACGCAGAGGTTCAGCGCTGGAAGGTGGATATTTTAAGCAACAATGCCACCGAATTAGGCGGCTTTAAAGAGATCATCTTTGTGATTGAAGGTAAAGGAGCTTATTCCCGCTTAAAGTTTGAAAGCGGGGTCCACAGGGTACAGAGAATTCCCACCACAGAGGCAGGCGGGCGTATTCATACCTCCACTGCAACAGTGGCCGTTCTCCCTGAAGCCGAAGAAGTGGAGCTTCATATTGAAGCCAATGACTTAAAATTCGACGTCTATCGGTCCTCTGGGCCCGGTGGACAAAGTGTCAACACCACCGACTCCGCCGTGCGGGTTACGCACCTTCCCACCGGTTTGGTTGTAGCTTGCCAGGACGAAAAGTCCCAGCTAAAGAATAAAGAGAAGGCACTGAAGATCCTCAGGGCACGGCTTTATGACCAGCTTCAAGAGGAGGCAGAACAAGAACAGGCGGCCGCGCGCCGTAGTCAAGTGGGTACCGGAGAGCGCAGTGAAAGGATTCGCACCTATAATTTCCCCCAGGGGAGGGTTACCGATCATCGCATTAACCTAACCTTGTATAAGTTGGATTTCGTGGTAGACGGCGATTTAGATGAAATTATCGATGCCCTCATCACCGCAGATGAAGTAGGGAGACTAAAGGAGATCGTTGACGTTCACCATGACTAAGCAACATACCATTGGAGAGTTAATCAATCTTAGTGCAGGCTATTTAGAAGGCAAAGGATGTAGCTCAGCGCGCCTTGATGCCGAGCTCTTGCTTGGTCATGTCTTAGGGCTAGATCGCTTAGACCTGTATCTGAATTTTGATAAGCCTCTAAGTGGTAAAGAGGTGGAAGAGTATCGCCAATTCATCGGACGCAGGGGTAGGCGCATTCCCGTTGCCTATCTCACCGGGGAGCGGGAGTTTTACTCCTTACCCATAAAGGTAGATAAGAACGTTCTGATTCCCCGGCCAGAGACTGAGTTTGTGGTGGACAAGGTTTTAGAGCTCGTGGAGCCAGATAAGCCTACAAAGGTCTTGGATCTAGGCACCGGAAGCGGTGCCATTGCCTTGGCCCTAGCCTGCCAGGACCCTTACTTCAAAATTACTGCCGTCGACATTTCCCCCGAGGCCTTGCAGGTGGCAGAGGCTAACGCCAAACGTCTTGGGGTAGATCATCAAGTAGATTTTTTGCATAGCGATCTCTTCAGCAAGGTTACCGGTACATACTCTGTTATTTGCTCCAATCCTCCCTATATCAAAAGGGAAGAAATGCAGCAGCTATCCCCAGAAGTAGGGGTCGAGCCTGCCCTGGCCCTCGACGGAGGCCCCGATGGGCTTGGGTTTTATCGCCGGATCCTAGACCAGGCCGCTTCGTTTTTGGAGCAACCTGGTTTTGTCGTGCTAGAAATCGGGTGGGACCAAGGTGCAGATGTCCGTGCCATTGGTGAAAATAGTGGTTTCACCTGGTTGGATACGACCAAGGATTATGGAGGACAAGAGCGGGTGGTGGTATTTAAGTGGATGTAATGGAAACTCGCATTTTAACCCCGAATGACATTGGCGAAGCAGCCCGGCTTTTAGCAGAGGGCAAGGTTGTAGCCTTCCCCACAGAGACAGTGTATGGCCTAGGCGCTAATGCCCTAGATCCTGAGGCTGTAGAGGCCATTTTTAAAGCAAAGGGCAGACCACAGGATAATCCCTTAATTGTCCACGTGAGCGACGGGCGTCAAGTGGAGGCCTTTGTTAGGGAAATTCCGCCCCAGGCCCGTATACTGATGGATCGCTTTTGGCCGGGACCTTTGACTTTAGTCCTCAAAAAGACAGAGCTAATCCCCACTGTTGTCACGGCGGGTCTCCAAACTGTCGCAGTTCGGGTTCCGGATCACCCTGTAGCCCTTGCACTCTTGGAAGATACGGGATTCCCCGTAGCCGCCCCTAGCGCCAATTTATCGGGACGTCCCAGCCCAACAAGGGCTGAGCATGTCTATGCCGATCTAAAGGGCAAGGTCCCTGCCATCCTAGATGGGGGGGAGACTGGGTGGGGGGTAGAATCTACCGTCTTAGACTGTACCACATCGCCTTTTCGCCTTTTACGTCCAGGGGGCATTACTCTCGAGGACTTGCGTTCTCTTGTTCCCGTGGACTACGGCGATTCTCCAGGAGAAGATACAGAAATTCCTCGCTCGCCGGGGATGAAATATCAGCATTATGCGCCAGAAGCCGAGGTTTATCTCGTCACGGGGAGCGGCTCAGGGGCAAGAATTCTGGAGCTCAGCGAACCTTATATCCAAAGGGGTGAGGGCGTGGGAGTGATGACTTGGAATGAAAGGACTCACCTTTATCCGACGCTCACTGTTTTACCTATGGGCCCGGCGGGCGACCTAGAGGCACTGGCCCATAATCTCTACCACTTACTCCGAGAAGCGGACGTGCTCAAACTCAAGGTCTTATTCATTGAGGGCGTATCAGAAGACCACCTAGGGCTCGCCATCATGAATCGTCTTCGCAAAGCGGCCAATCATCGTGAGATAAAAACCTAAAGGCAAGGGAGGAGCTATGACAAAATCTGTTTTGTTTATCTGTACCGGCAATACGTGCCGGAGTTTCATGGCAGAACAACTACTGCGCCACCATGCACAAAAGCATAAGCTCGAGGTGGATGTGGCCTCAGCGGGGCTTGCGGCTTTTCCAGGTGATACAGCCACTGAACATGCCTTGGAGGTCTTGGGTGAAGTAGGAATCGACGGGGGAGAGCACCGTTCAAGAAGAGTGCATCTTCATCTTCTTAAACAGTATGATCTCATTTTACCCATGACCTTAAGCCACAAGGAACAGCTAGTTACCTTAGCTCCGGAGTTGGCTGGAAGAGTTTTTCTGCTCAAGGAGTTTGCAGAAAGAGTGAACCGACGGAAGGATCCAGTCAAGTCCGTAGAGAAAGATTATGGGATAAGCGATCCCTTTGGACAATCCTTAGATGTCTATCGCCAATCTCTTGACGAAATTGATCGGGCAGTGCAAGCTCTTGTAGAGTATTTGCTTGAAGGAGGCGGTACGATGAAAATTGCAGTCGGAGCAGACCATGGTGGTTTCTTGGTGAAGCAGGCCGTAATAGAACATCTCAAAGAACAGGGCTATGACCTGGAGGATTTTGGAACCGATTCGGAGGCATCCTGCGATTATCCAGATATTGCCCACGAAGTGGCGGGAGCTGTGGCGGCAGGACAGTTTAAGCTGGGGATTCTGATTTGTGGCACAGGGATTGGTATGTCCATCGCGGCCAACAAAGTCCCAGGCATCAGAGCTGCCCTTTGCGGAGACAGCTATTCTGCACGCATGGCAAGAGGTCATAACGACAGTAATGTCCTATGCCTTGGTGCGAGAGTTACGGGCCTTGGCCCCATGCTTGACATTGTAGACGCTTATGTAGAGGGGAGCTTTTCTGGTGGACGACACGGTAAGCGTGTGGACAAAATCGAAAAGCTCTAATCAGAGCAAAGTATACGAGGAGATGATGAATTGAGCACGGTACAGGTAGTTTCGCACCCATTGGTTCAACACAAACTGACCATGATTCGGGATCAAGAAACCGGGCCAAAGGATTTTCGGGATTTAGTAGAAGAAGTTTCGGTTTTAATGGCCTACGAAGTAACAAGAGACCTACCCTTAGAAGACTGTGAAGTGGAAACTCCAATGGGCAAGATGACCGGTCGCGTGATTGCCGGCAAAAAGATCGGGGTCGTACCTATTTTGCGGGCTGGGCTTGGCATGGTCAATGGCGTGCTAAGACTGATTCCCACAGCCAAGGTTGGCCATATCGGTCTCTACCGCGATCCGAAAACCCTTTTGCCAGTAGAATACTACTGCAAGTTACCCACTGATGTGGAAGAACGGCAGATCATTGTCTTAGATCCTATGCTGGCCACAGGGGGCTCAGCGGCTGCGGCTATTGCGTACCTGAAAAAACGGGGAGTGAGCTCTATTAAGCTCATGTGTTTGCTTGCTGCACCAGAAGGAATTGCATTGATGCAAAGAGAACATCCTGATGTAGACATTTTTACTGCAGCTATTGATGAGAAGTTAAACTCGCATGGTTACATTATCCCAGGGCTGGGCGATGCGGGTGATCGCCTCTTTGGTACAAAGTAGGTGATGGAGTGGCCCGACCCTCATGGGAAAGATACTTTATGGAAATCGCGGCCCTTGTCAGCAGCCGTTCCACTTGCCTACGAAGACAGGTGGGGGCTGTACTAGTTCGTGACAAACATATTATTGCCACCGGTTATAATGGGGCCCCTCGGGGAGTATCCCATTGCATGGAAGTAGGTTGCTTACGGGAAAAGCTAGGGATCCCTTCAGGTGAAAGGCACGAGATGTGCCGGGGGACCCATGCAGAGCAAAATGCCATCATTCAAGCGGCGCTCCATGGTGTGTCAACCGATGGTGCAACTCTTTATTGCACGCACCAGCCCTGCATTTTGTGTGCTAAGATGTTAATTAACGCAGGGGTAGAAAAAGTCGTCTTTCAAGGTAAGTATCCTGATGGACTCGCTCTAGAGTTGATGAATGAGGCGAGTATTGAAATAGTAGTGACCGACGGGGAGGAGTAGCCATGAACGTTGCCCAGTTCTTCATCGTTTTTGTGATTGCAATGACAGTTACAGCGGGCCTAACGCCCTTCGCTCGGCGCTTTGCTTTGAGGATGGGCCTTGTTGATGTGCCCAATCCCCGCAGGATTAACAAGGTACCCATGCCCACCGGAGGTGGCTTGGCCATTTTCGGGGGTTTGTTGGTCGCCTCTGTGGTGGGGGATATTCCCCATTTTGGTGTTACCATTCTCACCGCGGCCGTAATTTTGGTTCTCGGAGTCATTGATGATCGCTTTGAACTTTCTGCAGGCGTCAAGTTTGCCGGGCAGAGCTTTGCAGTTCTCCTTTACGTTTTGTGGGGACCGCGTATTGAGTTTATGAGTAACCCCTTCGGAGAGATGCTCTATTTGGGCAAGCTGTCCATTCCCTTGACCATGCTCTGGGTTTTAACCCTTGTTAATATAATGAACTTTATCGATGGTATCGATGGTCTCACGACGGGTATTACGCTTATTAGCGCTGTTGCCTTGGCAACCCTTGCCCTCCTTTTAGGACGCTATGATGCTGCCATGCTTGCTGTAATTGTGGTGGGGATTACCTTAGGATTCTTACCTTACAACTTTAATCCAGCCCGGGTGTACTTAGGCGATGGGGGGGCGATGCTTTTAGGTTTCCTACTCGCTGCCATTTCCACAGAAGGCGCCTTGAAGGGAGCGGCCACCATTGGGATTTCGGTCCCCATTTTGATTTTAGTCGTTCCTGTCACCGATTTGCTCTGTGCTGTGGTGCGCCGTATGCAAAAGGGAGTACCCATTTATCAGGCTGACAAGTCCCATTTTCACCATAGGCTCTTGGATCTGGGTTTTTCCCAGCGTCAAGTGGTCTATGTGGCTTATTTGATCACAGGATTTTCTGCAACCATGGCCATCCTTACGGCACATATGACTAGAGCCGCTTGGATTGTGGCCCTACTCTTGGGTCTTCTGCTGATGTATGGCTCTATGCGCGTGGGTATGATCAAACCCTTCCATGAATCACACAAGGGGGACACTAGGGATGTTTAAGTTGGCGTTGGTCTTCGGTACCAGACCCGAGGCCATAAAAATGGCACCTTTGGTGAAAGCGTGCCAGAGCGTAGAGTCTTGGGACGCCAAGGTCATCATTACAGGACAGCACAGGGAAATGGTAGATCAAGTGTTAGATCTGTTTGAACTCAAGGCGGATTATGACTTGAATATAATGAGCCATGGTCAGACCTTAAACGACATTTCTAGGCGGACGCTAAAGGGTATAGGAGAGATATTCCAGAATTGGCGCCCCGATCTGGTCTTAGTCCATGGTGATACCAGTACGGCCTTTGCAGCAGCGTTGGCCAGTTTTTATGAGAGGATTCCCGTAGGTCATGTGGAAGCAGGGCTGCGTACCCAATCCGTGCACAATCCTTTCCCAGAAGAGGCCAACCGGCGTCTCATTGATGCCTTAGCGACCTGGTATTTTGCCCCTACGGAGCAATCAGCCTTAAATCTAAGGCGTGAAGGTGTTGGCCCAGACCGCATTTTTGTCACGGGCAACACTGTCATTGATGCCCTTTTATCTGTGGTAGACAGTGACTATGTGTTTGAAAACCCTGCCTTGCAGAGCCTAAACTTTGCGATGCCCCTTTTAGTTGTCACTGCTCATCGCAGGGAGAACTGGGGAGAACCGTTGAAGGACATTTGCCAAGCGCTGCTAGAACTCAGTTCCTTTAAGGGGCCAGGGGGCGAGATGGATCTGCAGATTGTGGTGGCCATGCATCGCAACCCGGCCATCCAACGAGTGATGCGGGAGCTTTTGGGGGATAGTCCAAACATACTTTTACTTGATGCCCCTGATTATCTTGAATTCGCCAACCTCTTGGCCAGATGTACCCTTCTTTTGACGGATTCAGGAGGGTTGCAAGAAGAAGCACCTGCCTTACATAAACCGGTCTTAGTCATGCGTGAAGTTACGGAACGACCAGAGGCACTGCAGGCGGGAACTGTAAAACTAGTCGGATCAGGCAAACAAGATATTGTGGATGCCGTTCGCAGACTGCTTACAGACCCTGAGCTTTATCGACAAATGTCAAGTGCCCCTAACCCCTATGGTGATGGGCAGGCAGCAGAAAGAATATGCAAAGTACTACAAGAGAAATACGAGTAATGGGGGTATCGCTATGGCAATGAGGCCAGACGAAATCGTAGCTGTTTTAAGGCGGCAGATTGAAGAATTTGAGTCCAAGCTCGAGGTAGAAGACTTTGGTTCAGTCCTTATGGTAGGCGATGGAATCGCCCGTGTTTATGGACTAGACAAGGCGCTTGCAGGAGAGCTCTTGGAGTTTCCTGGGGGCGTCTTTGGTATGGTTTTAAACCTCGAGCAAGATAATATCGGGGTAGTAATTTTAGGGCCCTATGAGCATATCAAGGAAGGCGACCCAGTGAAACGCACAGGCACCGTGGTACAGGTGCCCGTTGGTGAGGCGTTAATTGGACGAGTCGTGAACCCCCTAGGGCAGCCCATTGATGGCAAAGGACCCATTAAGTCCGAAAAGAATAGGCCCATTGAGGCGCAGGCTCCCGGTGTTATTGACAGGGTTAGTGTGCATGAGCCCCTCCAAACAGGTCTGAAGTCTATTGACTCCCTCGTTCCGATTGGCCGCGGCCAGCGGGAGTTGATTATTGGCGATAGACAGACAGGTAAAACCGCCATTGCCGTAGATACCATCCTCAACCAAAAAGGCGAAGATGTCATTTGTATTTATGTGGCCATTGGTCAAAAGGCCTCCACCGTTGCAGGTGTGGTCGAGACCTTGGCTAGCCATGGTGCTTTGGATTATACGATTGTAGTTTCTGCAACCGCGAGCGAACCTTCTCCTCTTCTTTATATTGCACCCTATGCAGGGGTAGCCATGGCAGAAGAGTTCATGTATTCCGGTCGAGACGTGCTTATTGTCTATGATGACCTTTCTAAGCATGCCACCGCTTACCGAGAGATGTCGCTTCTTCTGAGGCGACCACCAGGCCGTGAAGCCTTCCCAGGGGATGTCTTTTATATTCACTCACGTCTACTGGAACGTGCGGCTAAGCTCAATGAAGAGCTAGGCGGTGGTTCGATTACGGCTTTGCCTATCATCGAAACCCAGGCAGGTGATATTTCTGCCTATATTCCTACCAACGTGATCTCCATTACAGACGGGCAGATTTTCTTAGAATCGGATCTGTTCTATGCGGGAATTCGTCCGGCCATTAGTGTGGGCCGTTCTGTTTCACGTGTGGGTGGTGCAGCGCAGGTCAAAATGATGCGACAGGTGGCAGGTTCACTACGCCTTGACCTTTCCCAATACAGAGAACTGGCTGCTTTTGCCCAGTTTGGAGCAGATTTGGATCGACAGACACAAGCCCGCTTGGGTCGGGGCGAACGCATGTATGAAATCTTGAAACAAGAACAATACAAACCCCTGCCCGTGGAAGAACAGGCTATTTCGCTTTATATGGCGGTCAATGGTTATGTAGACAGCATAGCTACAGCTGATGTGGTCCGCTTTGAGCGCGAATTCTTGGATTTTCTCCGCAAAGAGCATGCCGAAATTCTTTCTGAGCTCAGGAGTATCAAGGAATTAACGGAAGAAATTGAAACTTCACTGAAGAAGCTGATTGTGGAATTTAAGAAAGACTTCGTTAGTTAGGGGGACTGAAGATGGCACAATCAAGCCGGGAGATTAAGCGGCGGATTTCTAGCATCTCAAAAACCCAACAAATCACTAAGGCTATGGAGATGATTGCCGCCTCCAAATTGCGTAGCGCTCAAGAAACGGTGGTTAGCACCCGCCCTTACTACGAACGTCTGACAAATTCCCTCGGTACCGCCTTAAGGGCAGTGGAACAAGCTGGTGAGGATCTCCCTGAAATAGCCCAACGTAGGGGCGATGATACCCATTGCCTCCTCGTCTTGGCCGGAGACCGTGGTTTGGCAGGAGGATATAACGCAAGCATCATCAGGCAGGCTGAAGCGTTTGTGAGGGAGCATCCAAAGACAGAGATGGTGATGGTGGGTCGAAAAGTTCGGGATCACTTTCGAAGGCGTAATCGAACCTCCCTGGCCGAATTTGTGGGCATCGGTGATGAGGCCAACCTCAGGACCGCCCAGGATATCGGTCATGTGATCTTTGACTTTTTCGAGCACCGGCTCTTTGATAATGTTACTATTCTATACACTGAGTTTATTAATACCGTGACACACCGTGTGACACTGCGGAATGTCCTTCCCTTGCCGGAACAGATGAAAGTGGTGAAAAGCGAGGGGCCAGAACCCTTGTATATCTACGAACCGTCTATCCACGCTGTACTGGAGACACTTGTTCCTCTCTATGTAAATGCTTCAGTTTACCAGGCTTTGGCTGAAGCGAAGGCCAGCGAACTCGGGGCGAGAATGAACGCCATGCGCAATGCCACCGATAATGCTGGAGAGCTGATTCGGGACTTGAATATAACCTATAACAGAGCGAGACAAGCTCAGATCACCAAGGAAATTGCAGAAATCGTGGGCGGTGCAGATGCATTGCAATCGTAGAATTGTGGGGGGGTATATTGATGAGTGTTAGTGCAAGTGTTAATAAAGGAAACGTTGTCCAAGTTATTGGACCCGTGGTTGATATCGAATTTGCGCCCGAGCAACTGCCCGATTTGCTCACGGCCATCCGCATTGAAGGCGAAGTAGAAGGAAATGCGATTGACTTGACCTTAGAGGCCGCCCAACATTTAGGAAACAACATCGTGCGCTGTATTGCCATGGCCTCTACTGACGGATTGCAAAGGGGTATGGAAGCCGTTGATACAGGGGGGCCCATTGCAGTTCCCGTCGGGCCCGAGACCTTAGGACGCTTGTTTAATGTTCTGGGGGAGCCCATTGATGGCGGAGCACCTGTGGATACTAAGGAAAAGTGGCCGATCCATCGCCCCGCGCCAAAAGTAGACGAAGTAGAACCCTCCAGTACCATGTTGGAGACAGGTATCAAAGTCGTAGACCTCCTAGCGCCCTATGCTAGGGGTGGTAAGATTGGTCTTTTTGGCGGTGCAGGTGTAGGTAAGACCATCTTAATTATGGAGCTAATCCGCAATATTGCCCATGAACACGGAGGTTACTCTGTCTTTGCTGGGGTAGGAGAGCGTACCCGTGAAGGCAATGACCTTTACTATGAAATGCAAGAATCCGGCGTCATTGACAAGACGGCCATGGTTTTTGGCCAGATGAACGAACCTCCTGGTGCCCGTTTACGTGTCGGTTTAACGGGATTGACCTTAGCTGAGTACTTTAGAGATGAAGAAAGGCAAGATGTGCTTTTGTTTATTGATAATATTTTCCGTTTCACCCAGGCGGGCTCGGAAGTGTCGGCACTATTAGGACGTATGCCTTCCGCCGCAGGCTATCAACCGACCTTGGCAACGGAAATGGGACAGTTGCAGGAGCGCATTACTACCACAAAGCAAGGATCGATCACCTCCATTCAGGCCATTTATGTGCCTGCAGATGACTATACCGATCCGGCGCCAGCAACGACCTTCGCTCACCTAGATGCCACGACCAACTTAGAGAGGCGCATTTCAGAGAAGGGAATCTATCCCGCAGTAGACCCCCTAGCCTCTACGTCTAGGATTTTGGCCCCAGAGATTGTGGGCAACGAACACTATAATGTAGCCCGAGGCGTTCAGCAAGTGCTGCAACGCTATAGCGAACTTCAGGATATTATCGCTATTTTAGGTATGGATGAGCTCTCAGACGAAGATCAAATTATCGTGGCCAGAGCGAGAAGGCTTGAGCGTTTCATGTCGCAGCCCATGTTCGTGGCAGAAACATTCACTGGAATTCCGGGGAAGTTTGTGCCGGTCAAAGAGACGGTACGGGGCTTCAAGGAAATCCTAGAGGGTAAACATGACGATCTGCCTGAAAACGCCTTCTTTATGGTGGGCACCATTGATGAGGCGGTGGCAAAGGGGCAAGCGCTGGCAGAGGAGAATGCTTAATGGCTACCTTTACGTTTGAAGTGGTGACGCAAGACCGCACCGTAGTCATGACGGAAGTCGAATATGTCCTCTTACCAGGGGCAGATGGCGGCTTTGGAATCCTAGCGGGGCATCTACCCATCATGGCTTCGCTGGATATTGGCGTTATTGAGTATGGTCCACGGCATGGTAAACGCCGCAAGATTGCCTTAGGCGGCGGATTCACCGAGATGCACGATAATAAGCTCACTGTCATGGCCCACACCGCTGAACTGGCGGAAGAGATCGATGTTCTTAGAGCCAGGCAGGCCAAGCAACGGGCTGAGGAGAGATTGGCGGATCGTAAAGCCGATCTAGATATTACTAGAGCACAAGTATCATTGCAGAAAGCGCTTCTTCGTCTAGAAGTGGCCGACAAAGACTAAGTCACCCCCCCGATTGCGGGGGGTATTTTTTTGCATAGTCTGGAAGTTCAAGGAGCATACTATCAGCAAGGCGGTGATAGTATGCAAATATGGAGAAACATCACAGACAAGCTAAGACAAGCTTGGTACAGGCGGGACAATCAAAGACTACTTGTTTTGGTTGTGGTTGGAATTTCTTTAATTGCTGGTATTGGCGTCGGTATGTATCGCAACCGGACCCCAGAAGAAGCAGCTCTTGTAGCTCCTCAGGTGGGCTTAGATGAGCTTGAGGCGGTTGTGCAAGAGCGGGTCCAAAATGTGATCGCCAACTTTTATCCTTGGGTCCTAGATGGTCCCATTCAACTTGCCACGGTGGAGCCACCAGAGAGTGTTTTGCCTGAGCCCACGGAAATGAAGCCAGAGACAGCCTCTGAACCACAGCTTTCCTTTGAACATCTCATTTGGCCAGTGCAAGGCGAAATTGCCACACCATTTGGGTGGCATCGCCATCCGGTTTATGGTGATTGGCGCTTTAACGCCGGTTTGGAGTTTAGTGTTACCGATAGTACCATACGAACAGTGCTCCCCGGCGAAGTCCTCGCGGTGAACTCCAACGGCCTAGAAACCGAACTTGTCATTGACCATGGCAGTGGTTGGGTTTCCACTTATCGTTCCATCAAAGGAATTCAGGTTGGTCCAGGTGAGTTGGTGAAACAGAACCAAAATATAGCGCTTCCTGAAAGCACTGGTCGGGTCTTTTTTGGGCTGACCCACAACGGAGAGCCAGTTAATCCCCAGGCGTTTCTCCACTAATGCTAAGCATATTCAAAGCCCCGCAGCATATAAATGTATAAAAAGTGCTAGGGGGAAGCGCAGATGAGAGACTATATCCGCAAGCGGGTGGTGGATGTAAGTTTATATATTGTGAAGACAAATGCCACTGTGCGACAAGCGGCTATCGTGTTTGGGGTGAGTAAAAGTACGGTCCATAAGGATGTGACAGAGCGCTTGCCACGCATCAATAGAGAATTGGCCGAACAGGTGAAACAGGTTCTCGAGGTCAATAAGTCCGAACGGCATATCAGGGGCGGAGAGGCGACAAAGCGCAAGTATGGAGTAAAGGGTGCTAGTCGAGCCTCTTAGAATGCACAACTGAAAAAAGGATTTGCCTCCTCTATGGCGAACTGTATTCCATCGTTATGGGATAATTGCGTAGTGGATGTTTGACAAAGTCAAACTCCAAGTTGATTGCAGCGCAATCAACAGTGTTGCGGAGGGGGCAATGGAATGTTCAGTAAGGATATAGGAATTGATTTAGGTACAGCCAACGTATTGGTCCATGTACGCGGTAAAGGAATTGTCATTCATGAACCGTCGGTGGTGGCCATTGATGTAAATACACAAAAAATCTGCGCCATTGGTGAGGAAGCCCGGGATATGATTGGTCGTACACCGGGAAATATCAGGGCCATCAAGCCTCTTAACGAAGGGGTTATTGCAGATTTCCAGATCACCGAAGAGATTCTCAAGCACTTCATCCGCAAAGTAGCCGGTCGGGGTTTTCGACCGCGGGTTATGGTCTGTGTTCCCTCTGGAATTACGACAGTTGAAAAAAGAGCCGTTTTGGAAGCTGCAACCCTCGCTGGGGCTAAAGAGGTTTACTTGGTGACCGAACCAATTGCCGCGGCGGTTGGTTGTGGTCTAGATATTGCCGCTCCCAGCGGTAATATGGTTGTGGATATTGGCGGAGGAACCACAGATATAGCTGTTATATCCCTTGGTGGTGAGGTGACCTCAGAGTCCCTCAGAATCGGGGGATCCCATATGGAAGAGGCCATTGTCCGCCATGTGAAGAGGGTGTACAACCTAGCTATTGGTGACCGTACAGCTGAAGATATCAAGACAACCATTGCCAGCGCTTATCCCGATCCAAACAAAAAGATGTCCATTCGAGGCAGGGACTTAGTGACAGGCTTACCGGCCACTGTGGAAATCAGCTCTGTTGATGTCTATCCTGCCTTAGAAGAACCTATTCACAGTATTGTCGACGCCATTCGAGGAGTTTTGGAAGTAACTCCCCCTGAACTTGCTGCGGACATCATGAATAAGGGCATGTCCTTAACGGGTGGCGGAGCCCTTCTGGAGGGTATGGACCGGTTGATTGAAGAGAGAACTGGGGTACCGGTTACATTGGCTGAAGATCCCCTCAGTTGTGTTGTGAGGGGAACGGGGCAAATGCTGGATGCTCTAGGTGACACGTCCCGCCGCGCGCCGTTTGTAGTTAGTTATTCCAGAGGTCGTTAAAAACATTAAAGTTAACCTGTTCCCTTGCCGATAGTGGTGGCAAGGGAACTTTTATTGTGGAGGTGATAGTATACTTCGGGGTATTTATACGGCAACATCAGGAATGTTGGTAGAATCTTTGCGGATGGATGTGTCCAGTAACAACTTGGCGAACGTCGATACTGCTGGATTCCAAAGGCAAACGGCACATATGTATTCTCTGCCTGAGACACCGGTGCGCAGAGTGTACCAGGGACAAAGCCAGCTGCTTGGGGTGTTAGGTACAGGAGCATTTGTGGATGGAAGCCGCTCTTCCTTCTCACCGGGAACGCTACGGACGACGAATAATCCTCTAGATGTGGCACTTGTTGGCCCAGGATTCTTCGCCATCACTACAGCAGAGGGCACCCGCTACACTAGGGATGGCCGGTTCACTGTAAACCCCAGCGGACTTTTGGCTACTCTAGATGGCAATCTGGTCCGTGGTGAACAAGGGTCCATTTATGTAGGTGAAGGTCAGGTACTCCTTAATGAACGGGGAGAGATCACCGTAGATGGCGAACCGGTAGATAAGCTCTTGATTGTGGAGTTTAATGATAGAGATGGTCTTGTGAGGCATGGTTCTAATCTCTACGAAGCTCTACCTGAAGCGGGGGCTCCATTTCGTTACCAAGCGACAGTGGCACCGGGAACCCTAGAGATGGCCAACGTAAATGTGGTTCGAGAAATGGTCAACCTGATTAATATTCAAAGGAGTTATGAGGCGAATCAAAAGGTGGTACAAGCCTTTGATGAGTCTCTAGGAAAGATTATTAACGAAGTGTGATAGCTTTAAGGGGCACAGGCTGGACTGGAAACAGAAGCCAAAGGAACGTATTGAACACGTTCCGAGAGACCGTCAACCGACTGCGATGGTTTCTAAGTAACCCCCTTACTTGTGCTATGTTTAAATCTAGACATACTATTCAGGGAGGGTTTTTTGTTATGATGCGTTCTCTATGGACCGCCGCCTCAGGGATGACGGCCCAGCAAACCAAGATTGATACGATCTCTAACAACTTGTCAAACGTAAACACCACTGGATTTAAGAAAAGTCGAGTGGATTTTCAGGATCTCCTCTATCAGACGGTGAAGTATGCAGGGACACCTTCTACGGCTGGGGCCCAAGTGCCAACAGGCATTCAAATCGGCCATGGTGTCAGACCTGTGGCTACTCAAAGGATCTTTTCTCAGGGCATGTACCAACAGACGGACAATCCATTGGATGTAGTCATTGAAGGGGATGGATTCTTCCAAGTATTGCTTCCTGACGGCGGCATTCGCTACACAAGAGATGGCGCTTTCAAACTCGATGCCGATGGTCGCTTGACAACATCCGACGGTTTTCCTATTGAACCAGAGATCGTTGTTCCCGCTGACTCCCTAGAATTGAGTATTGGTTCAGACGGTACCGTGACCATTATGCGTCCTGGCGATAGTGAGCCGGAGAGAATTGGTGAGTTGCAAATTGTACGCTTTGTAAACTCTGCAGGGCTCAAAAGCGAGGGTCGCAATCTTTATACGGCCACAGCGGCTAGCGGTGAACCCATGCTTGGCACTCCAGGTCTCGATGGTTTCGGGATGCTCAGCCAGAACTTCCTAGAAATGTCCAATGTGCAAGTGGTAGAAGAAATGGTAAATATGATCGTGGCGCAAAGGGCCTACGAAAGCAATTCCAAGGCTATTCAGGCGTCCGATGACATGCTGCAGACCGCTAACAATCTCCGCAGGTAGCGGAATATGAATCGGAAAAGAATTTTGAGGATACTTGTACTCGCCTTCTTAGGCGCCTTCCTTTTAGGTAGCTCCATGGTCTGCAGTGCCGAGGAAGAGAAGGTGATTGTGATCTTGCCAGAAAGCGTCAATGTACAAGGTCCAGAGCTTCTCTTGGGTAACATAGCTGAAATCACAGGTCCAGAGGAGATGGTAAGTAAAGTAGCGGCCATCAATACCGGGGCAGCACCAATTAGCGGGAGTTCCCGGCGCTTGACCAAGGGTCAAATCGAGGTGCGTTTGCGGCAAGGCGGCTTGGATCCGAAGAAAGTCGAGTTTCAAGGTACCACAACTGTCCAGGTGTATGGTGTTGCCTTGAATTCTATGGCAGCTGAGGTAAACCAGGCGGAGACGGGATTTCCCATCTTTGAAGTGGTGGTAGCTACGGCGGATTTACCCAGGGGTCATGTGATTTCTGCGGGAGACGTAAAAGTAGAGAGCCAGGAGTTTAGGAGTGGACAGCCTGATTTACGAAGTGTGGAAGATTTTGTGGGGCTGCGTACAAGCCGTCATGTCCTGAGTGGAAGTTCGTTAACGAGCCTCAATGTGCAAGCGATTCCCATCGTGGAGAGGGGTGCCCAAGTCACTATCCTCGTGCAGACTTCATCTTTAGTGGTGAGTGCTCCTGGAATTGCCCGGGGGACAGGAGGAGTCGGTGAGGTCATTTCTGTTGAGAATATCCTGTCGAAGCAAGTAGTGTCAGGTGAGATCATCGATGCACAAACGGTTCAGGTGAATGTGAGGGGGTCCAGTGCTCCATGAAGAATAGAAGATTTCTAAGCATAGTTGTTGTGATTGTAGCCCTGTTGGCTTTTGCCAATATGGGCTTGTTCCATAGGGCCTTTGCCCAGTCTTTGTATCCGTCCGATCAGCCATCTATGTTTGAGGACCGCAAGGCGAAAAGAACAGGCGATTTGGTTACGGTGATCATTGTGGAACGGGCTCAAGCAAGGCAAAACGCTTCAACGGCGACGGGCAAAGACTCTGAGGTTTCTGTTGGACCTGGCATGGGGGTTTTGGCAGATCTAATTCCGCTGCTGAGGGTGGGCGGAGGCGATTCCTTTGCGGCCGATGGATCTACCACAAGGGGCGGAAGCCTCACAGCCAATGTCACCACCAGGGTGGTGGAGGTTTACCCCAATGATACCATGCGCATTGAAGGTCGTCAGAAGATCATGATCAATGGAGAAGAACAGGAGATTGTGATTTCAGGATTAATACGCATGCGGGATGTGGCACCAGATAACACTGTTTTGTCCAACTTTGTAGCCGATGCGGAGATTGCCTTTCTAGGCAGCGGTGTTGTGGCTGATAAAAACAACCCTGGCATTATCACCCGTCTGCTTAACTGGTTGTTTTAGATCGAGAGGGAGGATCTTATGTCTAAGAGAAGTATGATTTTAGTTCTGGGAATCGTCCTCCTCTGTGGGAGTTTAGTTGGGGCCCAGGCTTTAGAGCCCATACGCTATGACACCCCTATTGTGCGAGTTAAAGATGTGGCCCGGGTGCAAGGCGACCGAGATAACCAAATTTTCGGGCTAGGCCTTATCGTTGGCTTACAAGGAACAGGTGACGGATCGGGTTCAAGAGCGAATATTCAGATGATCGCCAATATGCTTGAGGGTTTTGGGATCACCGTTTCCGCCAATGACTTGAGGATGCGTAATATTGCTGCAGTTATGGTAACAGCCGATTTGCCCACATCCCTAAGGGCTGGAGATCGCCTGGATGTAACAGTTTCATCCATCGGAGACGCCAGGAGCCTCCAGGGAGGATTTCTCTTGCAGACTCCACTGCAGGCAGCCAATGGGCAGGTCTTCGCTGTAGCCCAGGGAGCGGTCTCTATCGGTGGCTTTGTGGTTCGGGGCGGAGCAGGAGGTCAGGTGAACCATTCCACTGTCGGAACGGTACCGGGAGGCGCCATTGTCGAAAGGGAGCTTGAAGCCTACGATTTTGGGGTCGATGGCACTATCTCCATGGTTTTACTGCAGCCTGACTTTACCACCGCAAGCCGTTTGGTTCAAGTGGTTAATGAGGTCTATCAACAGAACCTAGCTTGGGCACGAGATCAAAGTACGGTGGAAATTCAAATTCCAGCGGGATACACAGGCAATGTGGTAGGATTTATTGCAGAACTTGAGGAGTTACCCATTCGCCCCGATGCCAATGCCAGGGTGGTCATTAACGAACGCACCGGTACAGTTGTTATGGGCTCCCAGGTGCGCATTGCCTCCATCGCCGTTTCCCATGGAAATCTCAAGGTGCAAGTGGAGCAAAGCGCAAATGCGGGAGGAGATTTGGCTTTTGGTAGAGAACTAGCCGATGAGATAGAACAAGAGTACAATCAAACGACCGTCCTAGGGGGCACACCGAATGTACAGGACTTAGTTGATGCCCTAAATGCCGTAGGCGCTACACCTAGGGATATAATAGCCATTTTGCAGGCTGTGAAGGCTGCTGGTGCCTTGTTTGGAGATCTAATAATAATCTAGGGGAGGGTGACCAGTGCGTGTAAATTGGGAGCCGAGTGATTTGGTAGCCAGCAAAGCAGACGATTTGGCTCAGCGGAAGTCTACTTCGCAGAGGGCTCTGCAAGATGCTGCAGAACAGTTTGAGGCAATTTTCCTTTACCAGTTAATGGAGCAGATGAGGCGCACTGTTCCCGAGACAGACCTCCTTGGTGATCGGCGTGCTGAGAAAATTTTCCAATCTATGCTCGATCAGGAAATAGCGAGTAACATAGCCCAAGGACAAAGTGTTGGGCTGGCTAAGATGATTTATGAGCAGATGTCTCGTTACGTTTCTGATGACGATTAGAGAGTTTTGACTCCACAAGTAACACCCTTGTGGAGTTCATTTTTGTGCAGGAGAATATCTCCCTATCACGAATTGGTATGGATGACGAGGAGGTATGTGTGTGCGGTTGGTGCTGCGAAAGACAGCTGTACTTGTTTTAATCTTTGCTTCATTTGTTTTAGTGAACACCGCGTCAGCACAGACAGTCACACTCTTTTCTGAGAGTATTGTACTCACTTTGCCAAAGAGTCCAGGGCAAGTCTACGCCGTAAGTTATACCACAAACCCCATGAAGGTTGTTGTGGACTCTAATTTTCCCATTCCGGAGTTTCCGCCATCCCATCCAGTGAGTGATGTGGCCCTCAAAGAAATTCGCTACTCCGAGGGTGCAGAGGGGTCACGACTGGTTCTTGATTTCCATTACCAGGTCCCGACAGGCGTCGTCGCCGAGGGCGAGGGCTTTTTTCAGTTGGATATTCCCAAGACATTTGTCAACACTACAAGGCGTATGGTAGAGCCAGGTGTTGTCTATGGGCATCAAAGGAGAGCGGATTCATTCGGGCCTAATGTGGTCAACTATTTGGAGATCGATCTATGGTATGGTTTTGAAGTAAAGCTTGCCTTAGCACAAAATCGGATCTTCGGGTCTGAAAAAGTCAGTGCCATTGCTAAGCGGAAAGATGCCATTGCGGCTGTGAATGGTGCGTTTTTTGCCTCCACCGGAAGGCCCTTAGGTATTTTCATGATCGATGGAGAGCTAATCAGCGAGCCTTACGCTAACCGGACCGCCCTCGGTGTTGGTCCTAGACTGGCCGTGATGGATCAGGTGAGCTTTGAGGGGAAAGTCTTTCTAGAAGATGATTTTTTACTCACGAGTATAGATGGATTAAACCGTCCCAGGCTCCAGGATGAGCTCATTGTTTATACCAAGCACCATGGTACCAAAACCAACACCAACGCCTATGGTTACGAAGTGGTCGTGGTGGATGGGGTGGTTGACCAGATTCAACAAGGCAATAGTACGATTCCCCCTGATGGATTGGTGCTGTCGGCCCATGGTGTGCAAAGGGAGTTTTTGGCCAAGCTCAAGGTGGGAGATCCAGTGGAGGTAACCTTTTCATTAAGCCCTTCCTGGGATGCACTTGGTGTTACCCAGATTATTGGAGGGGGCCCGCGTCTTGTTCGTGATGGCGAGCTTCACATCACGGGTGAGGAAGAACGGTTCAGAGATGATGTCTTAGTGGGACGTGCTCCGCGAACGGCTATCGGTATCACCGATGATGGGAAACTTCTGTTGGTGACCGTAAACGGGAGACAGCCGAATATTAGTGTCGGTATGACTTTGAGCGAACTTGGAAATCTTTTATTAGAGTTGGGAGCGCTGCAAGCCATGAACTTAGATGGGGGCGGTTCCACAACTATGGTGATTCGAAACTTAGTCTTGAATTTGCCTTCGGATGGCAAAGAACGTCCAGTAGGTGATGCCATAGTTGTCGTTACGGATGTAACAAGCCCTTTACCGCGGTAAAGGATATGAAGGGGTGGCTTGATGCGAAAATTGCCGGTACGATTTGCAATAGTATTCCTTGTATTTCTGCTCTGCGGCTTGGTCAGCGCAGCGTATGCCCAAGAACTGTTTCTCCCCGAAGAGGTAAGGCCGGGCTTAAAAGGCGTGGGAAAAACGGTGATTTCGGGTAATACCATCGAGACCTTTGATGTAGAAGTCTTAGGCTTAGTCCCCCAAAGCCCACCTTTAAGCAATTTGATTATGATCCGGGTCAGCGGAGATGTCATTGAACGGTCGGGGGGTATTGCCCAGGGCATGAGCGGCACCCCGGTGTATATCCAGGGCCGCCTTCTTGGCGCCATTGGCTATACATATGCCCAGACGGACCATCGTATTGGTCTTGTGACCCCCGCAGTGGATATGTTTGAACTCTACAATCAAATGCCTGTTCCTGCCCCCGCCTTACCCCCGGAGACGACTGCACTGCGTTCGCCCCTGTTTGTACAGGGATTGAATGCCCGCAACACGCGATATTTGTCGGAGGCCTTAGGTACGGATCAGATTCAAACCATGCCTGCGTTAGCCTCGAACTATGCCCATGGCTCGGCTCTCCTTGAAGCCGGAAGTATGATCGGTGTCCAGCTCCTGAGGGGTGATTTTCAGGTAGCCTCCTTTGGCACGGTAACCCATGTGAAAAACGATGGGCGTTTTATCGCCTTCGGACATCCCTTTACGCATCGTGGCAATGTGGATTTCTTTGCTTCCGCGGCCTACGTGCACCATACGCTCCCGTCACTTGATGTACCCTTTAAGATAGTCTCCTTGGGCTCTACCATCGGCAAGATTGAGCAAGATCGAGCTGTGGGTCTCGGAGGAAGCTTGGGAGATCAACCAGACTATTTGTCCGTGAATATTCAGGTGCGCGATCGGGATCGAGACATTCGTCAGAATTTCAATGTAGAGTCGGTGAAAGAACCGAGTATCATGGTTCCTCTAGTCATTAGCAGTGCTTATCAAAGTGTGGATGCTACCTTGGATCGTCTCGGTGCAGGCACTTCCTTTGTGCGCCTTGAGTTTACGGCCAAGGACTTTAACCAGCGCATGATCAGGGAGAATCTGTTTTATAGTGACAGTGATATTGCTGTATGGTCTTTGACGGACTTACTCTCGGGTCTGGAACTTTTGGCCAACAATAATTTGCAAGAGGTTGATTTACAGGACGTTCGCATTGAGGTGGAGGTCGCTCAGGAACGGAAGACCGCAACGATTGAACAAGCGGTACCCAGTACCTTCTATGTCAAAGCAGGGGAGTCTGTGGATGTGGACGTCACGATCCGTCCTTACCGCGGCGCTAGCGAAACCAGAACGCTGCGCATTGAGGTTCCCCAGGATATTGCACCGGGTTTCCTTACTGTGACAGTGCGGGGAGGCGGAGCAGGCTATTATGTTGAAAAGCCCCCTGTGCACACCAGTCTTCTTGAGCCTGATGAAGGCGAGGATGAACCGGTCCGTCAGATCATCTCCGGCGCTGAATCTCTCGATGCCTTGATCACAGAATACATGGACCGTGAACGGAATAATGAGATTGTGGCCGAGTTTTATCCATTCTTGGACAATCGCCCACAAGAGGAAGGACAAGATGAGCTAGGCGAAGAGGCGGAGGAACAGGAAGAAGAGTTCCAGGCACCTCTGGGCTACTTTTCCTGGGCCGAAGCTCCTTCGGAGGCAACGAAGGTTCGCCTTGCCACACAGTTTGTCATAGACGGTATGGCTACCTTTGACTTAAACATTTATCAGTGAGGACTGGTTTTTATTGTACGCAGTCCCCAGACTTGGCAAGAGGAATACGAATAAGGTAAGTAGAATAAGGGAGAGACGAAAATCTAATGTGCGTGGGAGGCAGGACAATGAGGCTAAGGTCAGCCAAACTCTTAGTAGGGCTCATGGTGATAGGCTTACTCTTTTCAGTAGGCAACGCTAGCGTATGGGCTCAAGATTCATCTTTAGTTCGATCCATTGAGGTAGAGGGGAACACCTTCATTGATACCGAGACCATCAAAGCAAGTATTTTAAAGACCAAAATAAATCAACCAGCGGTGGAGCAACAGATTCTCGATGACTTGCGCTCTATCTATGATCTTGGCTATTTTCAGGATGCTACTGCCAGCTTTGAACCGGCTATAGCAGGTGTTCAGGTAGTCTTTCACGTTGTGGAAAACCCTATTGTGCGGGAGATTAACTTCTCTGGAGTGGCTTCGGTACCCTTTGCTGAATATCAGAAGCAGATGAAAACCCAAACGGGATACATCCTTAATGTCCATGACCTTTGGGAAGATCTTTATGGCCTTCGAGAGTGGATTGCCACCGAGTATGGCTACCTTGCACGAATTGCCGATCTCTCTGCTGACACTGATGGGCGCATTGATGTTGAACTCGCCCCAACGACCCTCAAAGATATTGTCATCGAGGGTAATGAGAAAACGAAGGATTTTGTCATTGAGCGGGAGCTTTCCTTTGGACTGGGTGATCCCGTCAACTTGCATGAGGTGGATCAAAGCCTGCGAAGGGTTTTAATGTTGGGCTTTTTTGATGAAATCAGCCGGGACTTTTCTGAAGAAGATGATCCCGATGAGACTGTGCTCACCATTGATCTTACAGAACGCAAGACAGGTTCGGCTACCTTTGGTGTATCCTATAGCACCCAAGATCGTCTAGTTGGCTTTGTAGAAGCTGCTGATGAGAACTTTCTCGGCCGCGGTCAAAGGGTGAATGCCACAGCACGCTTTGGTAAGAAACTCCAAGAATATGAGCTTGGTTTTTATGAACCTTATATCGACAAGACAGGTACTTCTTTGGGTATCAATCTTTATCGTCGTAGTAAACAGGTTCAGACACTCCTCAAAAATCATGAAGAGCTTTCAAAGGCTCAGCGGACTACAAATGGTGGGGATCTCACCTTGGGGCGTCCTTTCGGTGAATTCACCCGTGGCCGACTGACCTTTAAAGTGGAAAACAATCTCTATGGCGATTTTGAGGGACCCATCAATGAAAGATATGAGGACTACAAGAATCGCACCATTGGATTGGGAGTGAACACCAACACTTCGGATCATCCCTTTAGTCCTACGGAGGGTTACAAGAATGATGCCTATCTTGAGCTAGGCACAAGACTCCTCGGCGGTGACATGCAATATGCGAAATTGCGTTTGGAACACAGCCGTTACTTTGAAGTCAAAGATGGCGGCTATGTCCTAGCTGTACGTGGTCTAGGTGGGCGACTTTTAGCCGGTGACCTAGGAGGTGCAGGTCAAGAAGCCTTTAGTATAGGTGGAGCCGATACGTTGAGAGGCTATGCCTATGGCGGCTATCCCAACGAGAGCGGTCGACTTTCCTTAGAAGGCGATCATATGCTGGTAATGAATGCCGAATTCCGGTTCCCCATTGTGGAGAAAGTGACCGGTGTGGTCTTTACCGACTGGGGTACTACCTGGGATCAGGGTGAGACCATGGGCCTCACGGATTTGGCCAATAGTTTTGGTCTAGGCGTGCGCCTAGATACCCCCCTTGGACTTTTGCGTCTCGACTATGGTTGGGGGAAAAATGCAGAAGATGAGCGCAAAGGTCAGTTCTACTTTGGCATCGGTCAGATGTTCTAAAAAGAGACTTCAGCCAGCAAGGCACTGGAAATCAGTGCACTTGCTGGTTTTTTTTACGTTTGTCTCGAGCTTCAAGGGATCGTTATAATGGATATAGCAGGGGAAACCTTAAGAAAAGGATGAAGATGAGTGCGTGTTACAAGTAGACTACTTGTCCTTGGTGCTGTGCTAATTCTTCTGTCAGGTTCTCTGGTTAGCTCCAACGAGAACAAAGCCATAGGCTCACCGGAGGGGAAAACACAGACAGCCCTAGAGAGCTTGCTGATCAAACAAGAAGAAGACTTAAAAGACTATAGGTTAAAGCTGCAACAAGCTGGTGAAGATACTTTTGCCCAACGGCAAGGGGAGCTGCGCCGCGCTCAAGCCCAGAAGCTCCATAATGATGCCAAGGCCCTCCAGACTCAAATGGAAGGGGAGCTTCAGAGGCTCCAGAACGAACTAGCAGGGGAACTTCTCCGGCAGCAATTACAGCTCATGTTAGTAACTCTAAATGAGAAGCAGGAGGAGGCTTGTTTAGAGAAGATAGCTGAATTACAGGATCAGATGAATGAGATTCAAACCAGACTAGAAGAAGACTACAAGGAGAGGCTACAGAAGCTCCAGGCCGAGCATGAAGAACAAAGTCACCAAGAGACACTCAGGCTCCAAGCCGAAGTAGAGCGAGCTATGGATGACGAGTTTGCACAGTATCAACTGGGACTCTTGCAGGATCTGGAGGAAGAAATCGCAAAACTGTCTCCCACCTTGCGTAGTGCGTATGCAAATCGGTGATACTAACTGCAGTAAGGTGGTGACAGACAAGTGAAATATCTGCCTTGGGGTCTAGCAGGCTTGCTCGCCATTGCCCTAGTCTGGTCGTTCATGACTATACCCGCAGGTGAAACGGTGGGAACGGTGAACCTAGGTAGAATCGTGGATGAGAGTGCCCGGGCCCAGCAGTTGAACCAGATGTTAAGTGATCGTTTCGAGGAACTGATCACCCGCTTTGACTTGGGGTCAGAACCTGACGAAGAGGATGTGGATCGGGCCAATCGTGAGCGGGAGGCCTACTCGGAGTACCTGTCGTATCGTTTGGAGTTAGAGACGGAGTTTCAGGCTGAAGTGGATGCGGTTGTGCAAGAGGTTGCACAAAGTGAGAAGGTCAAGGTGGTATTAGATGAAGATGTGGTGCGTTATGGAGGAAAAGACTTGACGGATGAAGTGATCAGAAGGCTGGACTAATGCTCTTTCGTGAGCTCGCTCACGGAGGAGCTCTTTTTTGTGGTGTAAATCCACTAACTCCCATCGTGTTATGGCAGGTGATTGCTTGGGAGGAAGAGAATAACTAGAGACAGAAAGTCAGGAGAGAGGTTGTGTTTATGCCGAAGATTTCATACATCACATTAATTTTACTTATACTGCTTGTAACCTTGACGATTCCGGTATCTGCGTCAAAGATCTTAACGGTGCCTACTGCCGATGTCCCTGGCAATACCCTAGAATTGGATTTCCTCTATCATCGCGGTGTCAGTTCCCTTGGAGCTCAATTTGGATTTTATCCTGGTTTGAGTGGGGGAATAAGGCAAGAATTTGGAGGTTATCTCTATGCTACGTTGAAGGCAGCTATTTTAGAAGAGACCCAGTCTCGTCCTGGTCTTGCAGTGGGCGGTGAGTTGTCTCTCAATAAGCAACACCTCTACGTGGTTGCATCGAAGCAGTTGGGCATGCCGGGTCTTAGGGGTCATCTGGCCTTTGGTCTCGGGCGTTATTCCCGCGGAATGGCAGGCGTAAGTTTCATGCTTAATCCGGTTAAGGTTAGCAATGTACCGACGACCTCTCTTTTCTTAGAGTATGATGGCCAGGGTCTAAATGGAGGTCTCACTGCTCAGTTCAGCCCTGAGCTCAAGGCCAACATCGGTTTGTCCATGGGTTATGGAATGAGCTTTGGTCTGAGCTACAAGGCTGCCTTTTAAGTCTCCAGTGAGTTGTGGTTGTGAGGTGCTGGCAATATGAAGATTTTTGATCGATATATGATCCGTGAGTTCATAGGACCGTTTTTGTTTTGTGTCTCAGGTTTTACGGTGGTGCTTTTGAGCGGTTTACTCTTTGAATTGACGGACCTAATTTTAGTGAATGAAGTGGCTGTTTTTACGGTGAGCAAAATGCTGTTCTACCGCATTCCAGGGATTGCGGTCATGACTTTGCCCATTGCCACCTTGTTTGCCACCCTTTTAGCTATCGGCCGTTTCGTTCAAGACAATGAAATGACAGTCCTCCGGGGAAGTGGAGTATCTTTTCCCCGTTTAATCATGCCTATTTTGGTCATGGGGATTCTCATTAGCGTCCTCACCTTTTGGGCTTCCGAGGACATCGTGCCACGAGCCAATCATGAATTTGAGACGATTCTGCGGAAGATCGTTTTTTCTGAGGGTATCCCCGTGGTACAGGAAAATGTGTTTTTCCATGGTGGAGATGATCGCTACTTTTATATTGGCGAGGTCGATACAAAGACCAATGAAATTCAGACAGTCCTAGTCTATGAACTTGATACCGACAACTTCCCCAGTATCACCAGTGCTCAGACGGGGATTTTTCAAGACCATACCTGGGTCTTGAACGATGGTGTGTACCAGGAACTCGATGAAGAAGGCTTTGTGCAGTTCGAAAGTCGTTTTCAAAGGATGGAAATCATTACGGAACAAGAGGGGGAAGTTTATCTAGGGAACCAGCGCTCAGTGGATGAAATGAACCGCAAAGAGCTAGGAGAGCATATCGAGCGCTTCCAGCGCGGTGGGCTCAAGGTACTCTCCTTTGTCGTTGATTACCATCTCAAGCTAGCTTTGCCTCTGGCCCCCTTTGTCTTCGCCCTATTTTCAGCACCATTAGCGCTTTTAGGGAAAGGTGGACGCTCCTTTGGTGTTGTCATCAGCTTGGTAATTCTACTCGTTTATTATGTGGCTGTCTCACTCTCCCGCTCCCTAGGGGTTAATGAGACTTTGCCTCCTGTGGTGGCAGCTTGGTTGGTGAACACAGTCTTCGCTGCCTCGGGTTTTGTTTTCTTGTTCAGATCCGATCGGTTGCGCTAGGATTGGGGAGATAGTATGGCATGGCAAGAAAAGAAGCGCCCAACTTTATATATCCTCTGTATGCTCGTTTTAGTCTTGCTTCCGGCGAAGGCGAATGGCCAGGAAATGTCGGAACGGGTGCATGTTGTCGCGACGGAATCGGGGTCCTACGATTGGGCGAACCAGATCTTTGTGGCCCGGGGCGATGTGGTGATCACCTATGGAGACCTTCTTTTGCAGGGGGATCTTCTGACAATGGATGTGGCTACTGGAGAAGTATGGGTTCAAGGTGATGTTAGGCTCATCCAGGGCGATCAGGAGCTGCGCGGAGAGTCCCTTGTCTACAATGTTGAAACGGGGCAGGGAACCCTCGACCAAGCTCGAACAGAGGTCGTCTTGCCTGAAAAGACAGGTAGTATCTTTTTATCTGGAGAGTCCATTGGTATTGGGGACGAGAAGTTCACGGTGATGCAAGCCAAGTTTACAACTTGTGATTTAGCGGAAAGTCACTATCACTTAGCCACGAAAGAGCTGGAGTATTATCCGGGTGAAAAGGTGATCATTCGAGGTGTCACCTACTACGAGGGAAGAGTACCGCTTTTTTATTGGCCCTACCTGGTGATCCCCTTGGGTTTAGATGATGGACAGAACTTCTTTACCTTACCCGTTTTTGGCTATAGTGAAGTTGAAGGGTATTATATGAAAAATATCTTCAATTATTATTTTAACTCCAGGTCCCATGGTCATCTCTACCTTGATTTGTTCACTCGTTTAGGAGTAGGGGTGGGTGCCCGTCATTTTTACGATCTTGAAAACCTAGGTAAGGGTTCTCTCTACCTCTATGGCATTCCAACCAATGAAAGTCCAGTCCTTAAAACGGGCTTTTCACACCACTGGGACAGGGAAAAATGGGATTTCACAACCACGACAGACTATGAAAATTGGTGGGCGAAACATGAATTTCGTACAGACAACCGCTTGAAGCTAAGCTTACCCACAGTGAGCGCAGAAGCATGGTTTCAGTACAAAAAGAATCCTGCGGCCTTAACCAGTGAGAAGCAAGATCTAGGTATGAAGTGGTCCCAGAATCTGACCGACAAGTGGCGTCTGAACTTGCGGGGGTCACTGGTTAAACAGACAAAGGCCCAACAAGAAATCCGCGTGGTAGACTATTTGGCCGAGACCACCTATCGCCAAGGCAGACATACCCTGACCTTAGCTGCGCAGCAGCAGGTAAATCCCGATTTACTGGAAGGTGAGAGACCAGCTTGGCGGAGTGTGCAGCGTATTCCTGAACTCAAATGGGATGTGAGTGATTTGGGTTTGCCTGGACTACCGCTTCGGATGCAAGTCATACTTGGTCATTATGGTGAACGGCCGTCTACGGTGACAAGAAATAGAGCTTTTGGCCAACTCACTCTGGGTCAGCGTTCCTGGCGGCCCATTACAACGACCACAGTGAGTTACCAGGGGCATGTGGCTGGAGCAGCCTATGGCCATGATCAAAGGCAAGCTTGGACCTATGGGCGCGTGGGGCTCACGCAAAGACTCACAAGCAATCTGCAGTTCACATCGACCTACAGTCGTAGAGATGTGTGGGGAACGACGCCCTTTCGTTTTGATCGGCAGAGTCCGCTGCAAAATCTGGATTTGAGCCTAAATTACACGACATCTCCGTGGCGGGTCACTGCCAGAACCAGCTATAGTTTTCTGAGCAAACAATTTAGCGCTTTGACGTTGCAGACATCTTGGCGGCCCAACCAAACCTGGAACTTGAGTGCGACAGCCAGCTATGACCTGAATACCAAGAATTTAACGCGAATTGTCCCCATGGTGGAATATAAGAAAGAGAAGCTTGAGCTAAGACTTGGCGCACGGTACCAACCAACGGCAAAGACCCTAGATAGGGTGGATGCCCGTATCGCACTTCCTCTAGGGGATACCTGGCTCGTGAGTTATGATAGTATTTTTGAGCCTCCCAAGCAGGCATTCACGAAAGGGAATGTCACAGTCTCTAAGGATTTGCATTGCCGCCAGCTCAGCGTGTCCTATGATCATGTGGCAAAAAGGGTGGCGCTGCAATTGACCATCAACGCTTTTCCAACCCTCCCCATTGGCTGGGATTCTGAGGGAGGGCTAAGCCTCTTTGACTTAGAAGAAGTCTCTGACATTATTGGCGTGAAGGAGTGATGAAGCTGAGCAGTAGGATGAAAAAAGCCATCCTCGTCCTTGCAATACTAATCATCGCTATCTACCTCATCTTTCGCTTCTTCATTGAGCCGCCACAGCCACAGGTTAGCGTGCCCCCTAGTGTGCAACTTCTAGAATCACGGCTTGTTGGGCGCAAAGATGGTGTCAGGCAATGGGAAATACTAGCTCAATCGGTGTTACAAGCAGGGAACTCTGTCACCCTTACAAGTTTAGATGAAATCACCATGTTCCAGGATCAAGAACCTTATTTATTCATTGATGCGGATACCGCGGTTTGGGATCGCAAGCTAGATATCTTGCATCTGCATGAATCGCAAGTTCGCGATGGAGAGGATGGGTTCTATTTGGAAAGCGATCTTTTGATCTGGGATGGAGCCGAAGAAACTCTTACCTCACCTGGGCCAGTTTTCATCCTCTGGGAAGGTCTGGAGATTCAGGCTGCAGAAATGGTTATGGAAGCCCAAAGTAGCTTGCTCTATCTTAAGGATGATGTGCGAATTCGAGACGGTTCTATGCTGTGGAGACTGGAACAAGCGGTGTATGACCTAGAGCAAAAGCTTATGGATTTCTATGGTAGAGTGGTTCTAGAAGGAGAGGACGGGGACGATGAATAGAAGATTCGTTGGTCTGATGATTGTGATGGCCCTTTTCTTAGGCGGAACGAGCGTTGCCTGGGGTCAGGGTCAACCTGGTACGCTGGAGATAACGGGGGTTCCCACAGACGTTGTGGCGGGCCGTTATGACCGCGAGGCGGGAGTATTTTTTGCCGATGTCCGTGCGATTGCAGGGGCTTTAATCAAGGTGAAGCGAGAAGATGTACAAATCGTGGGAAAAACCATGGAGTGGCGGACCGACGATGATTATTTGATTTTCACGGTGGACGCCAAGCTTACCCAGGATGATTTTGAGTTAACAGGTGATGTAGTAGAATACTTTGGCGAAGAAAAGAAGTTGAAGTCACAGGGTAATGTGGTGGTCACAACGGACGATGCCACTGTGTATGCAGATCACCTTGATTACGAGGAAGAAACCGACCAAGCCCTTTTTACTGGCAACGTCAAGGTCGTCTTTTCCGATGGTGTTTTGGAAGGTGAGAGATTTTTGATGCTGCTGGAAAAGAGCGAACTACAGTTCTTTGGTTCTTTCCAAGGTGAATTTAGCGATAAGAATAGTAATGAGAACTAATTAATGGCAATATTAACGGGCTTTACCACTTAAACCCCAGCTAGAGGCGTGTTATAATTGAGTCGCTAGGTGAGGAGGGGAGGTAGTGCTCGTTTTTTTTCGGGACGGTTTTTATAAAGACCTCATAATCTTACTTGTCTTAACCGTGATTGTAGGTGCCGTGTTTTCCCAGGGTATTGCCTGGGCCATCGACACCTATTTTGGCGATACCCTCGATGGCATGATCGGGGAATATGGTGAATATGATGTGATTTTGCACATTCGTGAAGAAGCCAAAGAAGCCGCATTAAGGGAGCTAGAACGCATTGGCGAACAGTCCTTTCCGGGCTATAAGGTCAATCAGACCCTAACCATTGCGGGCCAAGCTAACTTCTTTTTTGGGTTTCCTGATGAGTATCGTACCAGGGAGGTATTGGAGAGCATTACCTCCTATTTTGGAGCGGTTCCAGGAATAAATGGGTATACTCTAATGGTAGAACCGAGCGTTTTAATCAGAGGTGTACATCCTGTGGTTCGGGAAGATTTGCGGGACCAAATCGAAGAGCTCGATGGAGTCAAGTTTGTGGTCAAGGACGGTGGCAATTTGGCGGTTGTTCTTACGACAGACGATTGGATCCCTGAGGTAACCAAGGAAGTCGAACGTATTATACAGCAATATCAGATCTTAGAACTACGCTTTCCCATGGGCTTTGAGGTTGACACCCAGGAAGTGGGAGAACAGGCTCTGGCGGTTTTGCGTTCTCAGATCCCTTCGTCAGAAGGGCACCCTTCCTCAGAAGGGCACCCTTCTGGGAAGGGTGTTTACAAGAATGTGACCTCTGCAGAATACGGAGAGGATTTGGATGCCTTCTTGAAGACCCTAGTGGAGATGCGTGACTTTCTAGGGAGCTATGCGTCGCAAGTTCGCGTCCTTCCAGAGCCCCATGTACAGCTGGGGGTGGGGGAGCTTATTCTCCTCGAAAACGATTTGACAATTGAGGTCACGGGAGTGTATGGAGGTCTAGTTGAAGCCATGATTGTGGAGGGCTCACCTGTGCAATCTACAGATAAACTAGTCCAAAAAGGCTATCGCTACCAAGGCGAAGGAGAACGGGGCGAGTTCATTGGAGATGTGGAGATCGAAAACGAGCGGTACCGTCTGGTCTATGCCGTAGATGAAAGCTTGCGACTCTTGGCGGAGCTTGAGGAACTGTCGGTACAGGCTAGCACCGCTGTGGATAATGCCGAGGCAGTACTGACCACCTTCCAGGAGGCCCTTATGCAGCTGGAGGTATTGCAGGTACAAATGCGGCACCTCAACGAGGGCATCGCAAGCGGTGAGGCTAAATCGTCCGGCGAGCAGTTCCTAGTCACCCTTCTTCTCAATGGGCTGTTTCAAACCTTGGCCCAAGGGGTGATTAATACGGGTGAAGAGTCCTTGGATTCTCTGCAGAACCTCGATATTGAGGAAATGCGTAAGAGCTTAACTGGAATTAGCACGCAGATCAGTAATGTGCAAGAGATTGATGTTAAGGCCATTATAGAGCAAATCGGCTTTGTTAGGGATACCTTGCCTGACCTAAATGATGCGGAAATTGGCCAGTCTATCCGCCTGATCAACACCTATTTAGGTGGTCAGGTGATTCCTGGTGAACGGGTACAACTGCTCATTCAAGGGGAATCCCTTGACGAGAAGATGTTTGAGAGGATCTTCCAGGAGGAACTGGAAAACCCTTATTTGCACACCTATTCAACGTCGGTGGGGATGGTGACTCCTGATGCCAGGGGTGAAGTTTTCCGGATCTTAAAAGAGGTTCGCTCTATTGTGGCGGGGATGCTCTCCATTATCTTCACCATGATTGTGCTGGTCTTGGACCATGCCACCATCTTTAGTACGCTAAAGTATGTTCGTGTCTGTGAGAAACCGGGTAGAAAGGGCTGGATGCGCCTCTTCAATCCCCTCTTTTTCCTTGGGGGAACGCTCGGAAGCGTGATCTTAACCAGTGTCTATTATCTATCCCGATCGCAGATTCCCTTCTTCAGCTGGCCCTTCGTGGTTTTTTTGGGCTTTATCCTCGGTGTACTCATTGTAATCTTTGCGGAACGCTTTAGCCCTGTACACAGCATGGAACTCATGGCTGGACAGTCCTTAGGTCTTTCCAACGTGCAAATTATGCGGGAAGTGGTTATTCCCCCGAGCCGTCCCGGACTTCTTAATTTACTCAATCGCTTCAAACAGCAGTTTTAGAGGGGTGAGGTAGGATGCTTGAGATTAAGGGTTTACGTAAATCCTTTGGGAAACTTGTGGCCTTAGATGGAGTAGACTTGACAGTGAGCAAGGGGGAGACCGTTGTGATCATGGGTCCTTCGGGCTGCGGCAAGTCTACTCTTATTCGTTGCGTCAATCGTCTAACTGAGCCCGATGAAGGGACCATCTTGTTGGGTGGGAAGAGTGTCTTAGACCTCCGTGGCAGTGAACTACAGGATCTCAGGCGTAATGTGGGCTTTGTGTTTCAACAGTTCAACCTCATTGGCCGCCTTACGGTTTTGGAGAATGTCATGTTTCATCTAGTCTTGGGTGGTATGGACCTCGATGAAGCTCGAGAGAGAGGACGTTTGGTCCTTGAGAAGGTGGGCCTTAGATCCACTCAAGAACGTCGTCCCCATGAGTTAAGCGGAGGTCAGCAACAAAGGGTGGGCATCGCCAGAGCCTTGGTAACCCATCCACAAATCATGCTGTGGGATGAGCCTACTGCATCCCTAGATCCTATCTTAGTCGGTGAGGTCTTGGAAGTCATGGAAGAACTGGTGAAAACCGCAGCCACGACTATGGTTATTGTAACCCACGAAGTTTCTTTTGCCCTTAGGGTCGCTGAGCGTATTGTCTTTATGGACAAAGGTCAGGTTGTGGAACAAGGGGCGCCAAGGGAGGTCTTTGAGAACCCCAAGTCTGAGATAGCCAGGCTCTATAGAAAACTCCTGGTCAAGTAGGAGACGTTTGGGGGCGTGAAAGGAGGAAATGGAGAATCCATGCCGAAAACTCTATGAGCGGTAGTGTGGCTTTTTTGGCAAAAGGAGTGAGAGGTATGCCCTCCATTGATGAGATTCAACGACTCTTACCCCATCGTTATCCGTTCTTGATGGTTGATCGGGTCGTAGAAAGGGAAGAGGGTCACAGAGTGGTGGCGATTAAAAACGTCACGATCAATGAACCTTTTTTTCAGGGACATTATCCCCAAACACCTGTGATGCCAGGTGTGATGATCGTCGAAGCCATGGCTCAGGTAGGAGGATTAGCAGCTGGGGGAGCACCTGATCGTGACACCATTCCCCTGCTTGCCGCCATTGAGAAGGTTAGGTTTCGAGAAGTTGTTAAACCCGGAGATCAATTGATGATTATCGCGACCGTACAAGCCGCCAGAGCGGGCGTGGTAAAGATCTCCGCCGAAGCAAGAGTCGATGACAAGGTTGTAGCTGGGGGACATTTGACATTCGCCCTTGTGCCCAGGGGGAAAACTAAGCTATGAAGAACATCATGATGCTTGGCGGAGATAATACAAGTGATCGTTTTGGTTCGGCATTAACACGAAAGATACTGGAAAAATGCCCCCGAACAACGCTTTTTGGAGTGGGTGGACCCCTGATGAATGATGCCGGGGTACGCCTGCTTTATGATATTTCGGAACAGGTGAGCTTAGGGATATTCCAGTCGATGAAAGGATCCCTGGTGGTCAAGCGTATGATCAAACGGGTGGTGGAAGCTATGGACCGAGAGCAGCCTTCTCTGGTTGTGCAAATTGGCTTGCCGGTCTTTGGTTACAAACTTTTAGAAATCGCCCGGGCGAAGGGAATTCCTGTTTTGTACTATTACACACCCCTCAGTCGTGGTCTAGGGAATGTGAAAGGGAGTCCTTTTTCCACGGTTGTGAATAAGGTAGCTAGTATAAGTCGCTTTGAGACCGCTCGATGTGAAGAGGTAGGCATCGATTATAAATTTGTAGGGCATCCCCTTATGGACTTAACAGACTTCACCTTGACACCTTCAAGGGCAAGGGCGAAGTTAGGCATTGAATCCGAACAAACCAAGGTGCTTGCGGTCCTGCCAGGGGCTCGAGAAGTGGAAGTGAGAAATGCACTTCCTGGCGTCTTGAAGGCCCTTGACGTGGTCGAGCAAAAGCATGATGATGTGCAGATCATAGTATCCATGGCTCCAACCATTCGCAGTATACTTGTTGATGAAATCGTGAAGAAATGCCCTGCTGACAAGGTGAGGTTAGAGAGAGATACCTACTCTGTGCTTCGGGCAGCCGATTTGGCTATTACCTCTATCGGCACTAGCTCTTTAGAGGCTTCTCTGCTTGGCGTGCCGTCTGTGGCAGTCTATCGTGTACCCCACAGCACATATTTTGTGGAAAAGTTACTTGATCGCAAGCCCAATATGACAATAACCAATAACATTTTGCGAAAGACTGTGATACCAGAGTTTATCCAAGGGCACTTTGTCCATACGAAGGTAGCGGAAACCGTAGAACGATTGCTTTACAGTGGAGAGGCCAGGCAGGCCATGTTAGAGGAGTTTTCTCACTTGGAGTACGAATTGGGAGAACCTGGTTCCGTGGGCAGAGCTGCCGAATTAGTGGTGGAAATGGCTGGGTGTGGGGACGATGGAACAACTAGTAGCTAAGCAGCTTGTAAAAACATATGGGAAACGTACGGTAGTGCAGGACGTAGATTTTGAGGCCCGTCGCGGTGAGATCGTAGGCCTTTTGGGCCCAAATGGTGCCGGAAAAACAACCACATTCGGGTTGATTGTGGGTTTGGGCAAACCAGATAGGGGCAAGATTGTTTTGGATGGCCGAGACATTACGGAGCTGTCTATGTATAAACGCACCCGTTTGGGGCTTGGATATTTACCTCAAGAACCGTCGGTATTTCGTAGACTGACTGTGGAAGAGAATCTGCTTGGAGTTTTGCAACTTCGCAAGGAATTGTCTAACGAAGAAAAGCAAGCGACTCTGACCAGCTTGATTGAAGAGTTTAACCTAGCCGAGGTGCGGTACCAAAACGGTCATCAGCTTTCAGGCGGTGAACGGCGCCGTACGGAGATCGCTAGGGCATTGGCCTTGGATCCGGCCTTTTTGTTTCTAGATGAACCTTTTGCGGGGGTAGACCCCATCGCTGTTGGGGAGATTCAAGAGATTGTAGCCCGTCTACGCTCGCGTAATTTAGGCATCATTATTACAGATCACAATGTTAGAGAAACGCTGCGTATTACAGATCGGGCGTATATTATGCATTTGGGAAAAGTCTTGGTTTCAGGCTCCACGGAGGAACTAGCCAACAATCCACTGGCCAAGGAGTATTATCTAGGGGAGAATTTTTCCCTTTAAAGAAGGAAGGTGTGCAGACCATGTACGGCGTAACGCTCATCTTGACTTTGGTCATCGTCGGTGGGGTGATCGCCTATAGCGGCGATCGCCTAGGTATGAAAGTTGGCCGTAAAAAGCTAACGTTATTTGGTCTGCGCCCAAAACATACAAGCATTTTAGTCACTATTGTCACAGGTACTCTTATTTCCGCCGCATCTATTGGCGTTCTGTCTATTGCCTCCTCAGACGTCCGGACGGCCCTTTTTAACATGAAGGAAATCCAGGATGAACTGCAAGGTTTGCAGCAAGACTATGCGCTGATGAGGGCACAGAGAGATACGGCTCAACAGGAACTTCAAGAGGCGGAAGAAAGTTATAAAAAAACCATCACAGATTTGGCCGAGGCAGAGAAGAGTGTGATTGCCCTCAGACAGCAAGCTGCATCTTTAGAGGACGAAGTGATGGCACTCGAAGCTGAAACCGATCGGCTCCTTGAACGCTATGATATCGTTGAAACCGCCTTTGGACAGATTCGAATGGCGGATATTGCCTTTAACGCCAGCGAAGTGATCTTAACCACCGTGGTGAGCAAGGACCTAGGTCGCGAGGATGTTCGTAATCATCTAGAGCGTTTTATTCAAGAAGTGGATGACGAGGCCTATAGACGAAGTGCCAGGGCCTCTGAATCTGACACCTATCGCGCCATTTATCTGCATCCCAGTGTCCTAGATTTTGTGGTTGAGGATGTGCTTTTGGCTTCAAGCGATGTGATCGTCCGGGCGGTGAGTCAGGGGAATAGCATCCCTGGTGTACCCGTACTGGTTTACTTGGAGAACTACCCTGATCAAATGGTGTTTTCTAAAGATACGGTGCTGGCCTCTCGCATGTGGGATCCCCAGGGTGGAATCGACATCGACCTGGTTATTCTAGAGGTCATTGAAGAAGCCAACCAAGCGGCTTTGAATGCTGGAATGGCTGTGAGCAGAGACAGAAGCGGAGCGATTCTTTTGCCAGGGGATGACTTTAGGAACGTGATTATCGCTTCTAGAGAGATTGAATACCCGGTGGAAGTGCGCCTAGTGGTTGCAGAAGACACTTGGCGTTCACAGACTCCAGTAGAATTGTACTTGGATCTTGTCCCTTAGAGGTACCAACAAATGCCAATAGAGGTCGAGCAGGAATTTTTCTCTGGATATGGAATTTTGTATCGCAATCATCCTTGTTCTATGCTAGACTATACTATAGAAGGCGTATTCTTCCAGAGGAAATCTACTAAAAATATCAATTGCGAGAAGGAATTGGTAAGCTAGTGGAGAATAATCCTCAAATACGGTATCATTTTCAGTGTCTTACAAGTTAGGACGGTGAGGAAGGAGGTGCCCGCGGTTTCCGCCAACTGAAGATACTGAAAGGTGAACGCACTCTTGTAGGCCTGAAGCTGAGGGAACAAGGAGACTCAAAAGATAGCAGACAAGGGCGTTTTCATCAACATAAACATGAAACAGAAAAACATGAAAACCAACCTAAACCAAGGGGGAAAATGAACATGAAAAAACGACTTGCCTTAGTACTAGTCCTAGTTTTAATGGCTAGTGCAGCAACCACAGCATTTGCCAGCCCATTTGCAGATGTTCCTGCAGATCACTGGGCCTATGATTCCGTTGCGGAATTGGCTGCTGCTGGTTTAATTGAAGGATATCCTGATGGAACGTATGGTGGAGCAAGAATGATGACCCGTTACGAAGCTGCTATGGTATTTGCCAGAGCATTAAATCGTCTCGAGAGTCAGATTGCTAACAACAACATTCTACCAGAGCTTGACAAGATCAAAGCTGAATTAATGGCAGAGATCGAAGCTCAAATGGCTGCTGCTGGTAAACCAGTAGTAGAAACCGTCGAAACCAAAGTGATAGAGCAACGCATTGATGAGCAAGCCCTTGCCCGCATCCGTGCTAACGAAGTTGCAGTTGAGGCACTCGAAGGCGACATGGCTTATCTAGAAGCCAGAATGCTCGGTTTGATCGATGGCATTCGCCATGACTTGAGCAAACTTGACGAACAAGAAGTTGTTGTTGTAGAACAACCTTCCATGGACGAGATCGAAGCTTTGATTGCTGAGAGAGTTCAAGAGGCTCTATTGGGTGTAGCTAGTGGCGTTAAAGAGACCACCATCGTGGAAAGAGTTGTATCCACAACTCCTGAACTGACCAGAACTGATGTTGAGCTCATCGCTGAAGCCCTCATCCGTAAGCAAGTTCAAGAACTCGACCGCTCAGTTCAAGAAAACAGAGATCTCATCGTAGGTCTAGTTGACTGGGTTGACGAGCTTGACACAGATGTAACAGTATTGAAAGATGACGTAGCAGGCTTGAAGACTTCTGTTGCCACTCTTGAGAAGGCACCAGTACTTTCCGGTGACCAAAAACTGGAGGGTGAATACGAGTCTGGTGGAAGCTATGCTTTCACGCAAACAGGCAACCTTAACCTTAATTTGAAACCGTCTGACACAACGAAGGTAAGAGCGTTCTTCGGATGGGAGCTCAAACCTTTCACGTGGGAACAAACGATTAAGAATTACGGTGTTGAAGTAACATCTGATACACCTGTAAGCCGTTTGCTTGTCGGTAGAATTGCAAATACCAACCTTGCACCATTTAGCAACTATGTGCTACCTAACGCACACTACGGCTTTGGTGGTGTAGCAAAAGTTAACATCATTGATGATCTGACCCTAGACATCTTTGGTGCACAATCTGCTGCTGCCAGCAACAACGTTCGAGCTGCTCTGGCGCTAACCTATGAGTTCATGCCCGAACTTGGCATCAAACTCACTGGACGCACTGACAAACCAGCTGGTGCAATGTTTGAGAACTATGCTGCCGGTATTGGTCTCTTCGGTACAGTTGCTGGTATTAAGTACACTGGTGACTTTGCCATGGACTTCATTGACGAGAAGACCGAAGACAACTTCATCGCTGTTGTAACGGCTGAAACAAAGTTTGACCCTGTGACCGTTGATGTTAAGGGAATCTATGAAGCATCAAAATATGCTATCAGCCAGCAACTTCTTCTTGGCGATACCATATTTGGTGTTGAAGGTGGAGCCAAAGCAGGTCTCGATCTCGGTGGATTTGGCCTCAACCTCGCTGGACGTGCTTACTATGAGGGTGGCGCTCCTGAGGATGCCGTAGTTGGTGGTACCATCCTGGCATTCAAAGCCGATGCTTCTACAACGTTTGATTTGGGCTTACCTGTGACCCTGTCTGCCCGGTATGTTGGAAACAAGACCGGTGATGATACTGCAGAATTCAAGAATAACGTAATGGCTAAATTGGCAGTCGATCAAGACGCTGATTACGGTCTCCGTTATGGAGCAAATGCAGCTTACGAGAAGAACGTGCTTGATTCAGGTACTACTGCAGCTGCTAACTGGAAAAATGTTAAACACATTACAGAACGTGAAGAGTTCCGTGCTGGCGCTAATGTAGGTTATGGACTTGACTGGAGCGGTGCGAAAGTTGATCTTGACTACGCCGCTGCTTTCAAACTCCCATTGGCTCCGAAGGATCCTGTTACCGAAAAAGCTGCTGACATGACTCTCGGCCACGAGGTTACAGTTGGCTACGGATTCACCAAGAACGTGAAACTCACACTTGGTGCAACGGTAGACATGACCTTTGCTGAAGAGCTTCAGAATGCTTTCGGCTACAACGCTGCTCTGAAGGTAACCTTCTAAGCAAACACATGAATCACTCAAAGGTCCTCCTTATGGAGGACCTTTTTTTACCCTCACATGGCAGAGTGCTGTAGCGAAATATGTGATACGAGGTGGTGGTTTGAGGTGGTGGTCTTAGGAATAGATCCCGGGCGGGACAAATGCGGGCTGGCTGTTGTTGCAGGCAATTGCGTTCCTCAGAAACAGGTAGTGCCTCGGCGCGAGTTTCTAGGAGTAGTAATAGCCTTTGTAAAGGAGTACAATGTTGACACAGTAGTCTTGGGTGATGGAACTGGATCCAAGGAGTTTATGGAGGAGCTTCAGGGGGCCCTACCTGGTCTCAAAGTTGTCACCATAGATGAGCAGCATTCAACAGAAGAAGCCCGGGAGAGCTACTGGCGAGATCATAAACCAAAAGGGTGGAGGCGAATCCTTCCCACCAGTATGCAGGTGCCGCCTGAACCCTATGATGATTATGTGGCCGTTATCTTGGCCCAACGGTTCTTTCGACAAGAATAGCATCTACGTATGTATGTTATTGGGAGTTGCCCAAGGGGAGGGTTTCGGTAACACTTGGAGAAATAAGGTGAATAGTATAGTCTTGCGGGAAAGGGGGAGAAACTGTGCAACGGAAACGCTGGCTGATTGCTGTTTTCTATGTCTTTTTTTTGGTCGTGCAGGGTGCTGCAGGTGCCAGTTCTCCTTCTGCTACGGTCCCAACGCAGGACTGGGCATATTCTGCTATTGAAGAACTAGGTCGAGGCCGGGATATTCCTGGTTTTGACATTCCAACGCAACCTAACCGTAATCAAGGGGCCCTCTTGGTAGCCCGTCTCCTGCAGCATCTAGGTGGGGAAGACCACATGCAGTCCCGTCGTTTTGGGGTCAGTCAGAATGTGTACCTCGACAGCATGATTTTCAGCTATAACCAAAGGGTTGAGCCAGAGAAGGCCCTGACAGCGAGTCAAGTAGAACTTCTCTACCGCTTGGTACTCGAATTCGGCGACGAGCTAGAGATCCTAGGCTATGCCATTCAGGACTTCAAACTGCTCTACGCCCAAAGCTTTGCTGAGCCGCAGGGGGGGTTGTTTACAGAACGCAAGCTCTTATACTCCGAACAGGTCTTAGCAGCAGCGCGCCGGGGAACAGAGCAGCAGGCTTCGGAATCTGTGGAGCAGGTGACTGTTCAACCATTGATTGCAGAAATCGTCCCTGAACCCATAGGCCCCCGTAGCCTCTGGACGGGACAGTTTTCATCGGCGAGGTTTCTGCCCCCGTCATCGAGTTTTAGTGCAGTAGAACCGATCATTGAACCCAATCCTCCCATTCAAATTGGTAGTGTTGAAGTGAGTGGCGCTTTACGCTCAGGCACAACGAATAATCCGAGTCTGGACGGTTCCGATTCTGCTTCTACGACGCCTGAGGGTGGTGTCGGTTATGGCATCTCTATGCGGGTGGGGGATGTGGCCCTTAATACAGCTGTCGATCTTGGTGTCGACCCCCAGCTTGTTCCCCAGACCACCAGCACGTCACTGGACTTCAGCTGGGACTGGGCGGATCTTTTTACGCTGAGCGCAGGTGTGAGGCTTCGAGATAATGTAGAACCGGACGATCAGATCAGGCCATTAGTTACCTCTCTAGGTGTAGTTGTTCCGATTAATAGGGGGCGAGTACATTTAGGCATGACACAGGAGTGGAATTTGTCTGAAGTAGAAGGAAATGCATTGGACGATGATGAATTAACTATGAGTGCTGCCGAACTTGCCTTGAGTTATGACTTTAAAAATGATAGTTCCTTACGTTTCAATTACAGACTTATTGATTTCAGCAATATGGAACCAGGAACAGAAGCGGAAGCCGCCTTTTCGATCAAGTTCTAAATCTGGAGGGATGAATAATGAAGAAGAGTGTTGCCCTGATCTTAGCCTTAGCTGTGGTACTAACCCTTATCCCACCTGTGGTAGCACCTCCGGTGTCCGCGAATGTGACGCCATTGGGGTCTTTGGTCATTGTGGAAGAAATGCTTTATGGAGAAGTCCAAGTAGGTTCACTCCTAGAGCGCATTGAAAAGATAGAAATGGATATTTACGGAAAAGTACAGGAAGGCGCAGTTCTCATGCGTATCGACCGCGTCCTCAGTTTTCTTCAGGATTCTGAGGGTGACGGCGGATTGCAGTTATTACTTAACTTGGCTGAGTGGGGATTTTCCGCTACCTTGAGCGGAGAAAAGCCTATGGTGGAAAGGCTCAATAATCTAGAGCTCGTTCTCTATGGGACGGGTCAACCTGGAAACATCTCAGAGCGAGCTGAACGACTCATGCTTGATGTTTGGGGTACGACCAGCCTCGATGTGAAAAAGGTTTCTTTGCCTGCAGAGACATTAGTGAAGGTAGCGCTCTCTAGTACGGTGAATTCTGGTGAAGCCAAGGTCGGCGATACGATATTGTATCGGGTAGTAGAGGATGTCATGGTTGACGGTCGCGTCGTGATACCTGTAAATGCCACTGGTCTGGCCACCGTGGCGGATGTTACCGCCGCAGCGCGACTCGGTAAAGATGGTCGAATTGTTTTAGACTTTGGAAGGATTACTGCACTCGATGGCACCCAGGTTCCCTTGAAGGTGGATGAAAAGGCCACGGAGAGGAACCGATCCTTAGAACTTGCTGCAGGGGCCAGCATGGCAGGGGTAATTCTGCTTGGTCCTGTAGGGCTCGTGAGTGGTTACTTTATCAAAGGCAAAGATGTTCAAATTGATGCCAACACTCAGTTTTACGTTGAAACCACGCGAGCCATACCGACTCTAGGGTTCTACTTTAGACCCGCCCTGAATCGGTGAGTTCTGCAACTATAATGATCTAGAGAACCGCGGTCCGTAAGGTTCCACGGTTCTTGTTATGTATGGACAAAGGAAATTATCAATAATTGATCTGAGGTGTCAGAGTAAGATGGAAAGATTCAGGACAAGCATGGTGATGGGTCTGCTGCTACTCGTACTTTTGGCGTGCAGTACACCGGGGGAAGCCAACGAGTATTTGTTGGGCGTGGGTGATGTCTTGCGCATCTCTGTCTGGGGTCACACCGAACTCACCACAGATGTGGCAATTCGCCCTGACGGGTATCTGACCTTCCCATTGGTCGGTGATCACTGGGCTGTAGATAAGACTCCCCGCCAGCTCAGTGCAGAACTGCAGGCGATTCTGGGAGAGTTTGTGATTAATCCACAAGTTACAGTTATTGTCAATCAATTCCGTACACTTCAGGTACAAGTGTTAGGTGAAGTGAGGACATCCGGCTACTTTCAACTAAAGGCGGGTTCACGCCTTATGGATGTCTTGGCTTTAGCGGGAGGTCCGAACAAGACGGCGGATCTTAGCAGTGTCACCATTACACGCTATGTTTTTGACTCTACAGGTCAAGAGCAAACACAGGTGCTGCAAGTTGATGTGCATCAATTCCTCGAATCTGGACACCTCAGCAATAACCCCTTAATTGAAAGCGGAGATATGATTTTTGTTCCGACATCCGGACGGGCTACCATTTTTGGTGAAGTACGACAACCAACAAGCTATGACCTGGGTAGTGGCCTTGATGTTTTGGATCTTCTGGCCTTAGCAGGTGGTGCCCTGGATACAGCTGATTTGGAACAAGTTGTGGTCACAAGCCAGAAGGACGGCCAGCCTGAAGACCACGTCATCAATATACAGGACTATATGGCCGGTCGCAGTAAACCAGTTACCATTCAGCCCAATGATGTGGTGTTTGTTCCCAAGAAGCAGCAGGTGATGGTCCTAGGTGCAGTGAATAGCCCAGGCATTTATACTTTACATAGTGAAGCGCATCTTATTGACATCCTTGCTCGTGCCGGAGGGGTATCATCCTCCGGTGATGCTTCTGCGGTGGCCATTACCCGCAGAAATGACTCTGCCCAAGAGATCATGGTGGTGAATGCTGAACCTGGCTTAAAGGGGCAAGTTGGAGGGGAGAATCCTCGTTTGTTTGCGGATGATCTCATTTTTGTGCCCGATGGGTATCAGAATGCTTTGGTTTTAGGGCAGGTGAGGAGCCCTGGCTCTTATCTTGTCCGGGAGCACACCAGGCTCTTGGATCTTCTGGCCGAGGCCGGAGGAGCGGCTGAACGTGCAGGGGACGAGCTTACCCTGACGCGGGATGGTGTAGTAAAGACGATTGATCTTGGTGCACTAGAACGCTTAGGGTTGCAAAACGACGTGGTGCTGCCTGGCGACATCTTGTATGTCTCCGAAGGCCGTAGGCAGGTTTTGGTCCTGGGTGAAGTTCGTAACCCCGGCTATTACCAATTCCGCCACGGTGATCGTTTATTGGATGCTATTGGTATGTCCGGTGGATTAACAGATAGTGCCCTAGAGGAACAAGTATCCCTGAGTAGGCAGTCTTCTACGGGCATCGAAATTACTATGATTGACTTTCGTGACCTCATGAATAATCGTTACCTAGCCGAAAATGTAGCCCTTCAGGGTGGGGATGTCGTCATTGTTCCTAGGGCTGATCGCGGCGTCATTGTTCTAGGTGAAGTTAACCAGCCAGGATATTATAAATTCCAGTCTGGCGATGGCCTTTTGGATGCCATTTTACTGGCAGGAGGCTTTTCGGATAGTGCCAATGAAGAACAAGTGTCTCTAACCCGTCAGGGTGAGGGAGGAACCGAAATTGAGGTTATCGATTTTAGCCTCTTGATGGAAGACCGTTTCTTGGCAGAGGACAGGCTCCTGCGGGGTGGCGATGTTATCATGGTTCCCAGGACCGATAGAAGCGTACTTGTTTTAGGTGAAGTTCGTAATCCTGGCTATTATGTTTTCGGCAAGGGACAGACCTTCATGGATGTGATCGGGCGCGCCGGCGGCTTTACGGAAGGTGCCGAGCCTGCTAAGATTGTAGTCACCCGAGAAACCCAAGAGGGAGTGCTCACAGAAACCATAAGTTTGGACTTACTAACTGGTGTAACCGACAATCGACCTTTACAAGGTGGAGAGATCATCTCCGTACCTGAGGCCAATCGGATGATTCTCGTTTTTGGTGATGTAGTGAGGGCCGGCGCTTATACCTTACCCCAAGGCGGACGTCTCTTGGACATTCTAGCCTTAGCCGGCGGTTTTCAATCCAATACAGGCCGAGAGCAGGTTGTTGTGACTCGCCAGGACGGAATGGAAGAGCAGATTTGGCAAGTGGACTACTCCAATCTAATGAAGTCGCAAGTTGATCACAATTTACCTCTAATCGGCGGCGATGTGATTTATGTTCCGGCATCGAGAAGTCAAATTTTGGTTCTGGGCATGGTCAAAAACCCGGGAGTGTATTCTCTACCTGTGGGAGCACGGGTTATGGATGCTATTGCCTTGGCGGGCGGGCCCCTTGAGAGAGCGGCTCTGGAGAGTGTGGGTATCTACCGCGATGGTTCCTTGGAGGGATCCGATATCGTGGCCATGGGTCAAGATAAGGTACTCTTTACTGGGGATGCCTCGGAGAATCCACTCTTAACCGGTGGAGATATTATCTATGTGCCTGAAACAAAGAAAGCCAATTGGACGAAGATCTTTGGCTTCCTCGGTGGCATAAAAACGTTTAAAGACTTGTTTGATATAACATTTCGTTGGTAGGGGGTGACGACATTGGAAATGGAAGAAATGGATCTACGAGAGTATTGGGAGATCATCGTTAAAAAACGCACATTAATAGTCATGGTTTTCCTTGTAACGGTTCTTGCTGTCACCGTTTACAGTCTTATGGCGACACCAATTTATGAGGCTTCTGCGACGTTGATGGTCAGGGATTCTGGCTCATCAATGCAGTCCATGCTGTTTGAGGGTATGGGTAGCGGCGGTCGCAACACGGCCCAAAACTATATTCAAATTATGAAGAGTCGCAGTATCTTGGGACAGGTGAGCGACATCATGGGTCTGGAGGATGTGAGCCTTGCTAGTCTGGAAAAGAGTATGACGATTCAGCCAGTGCAGGGAAGTGACGTCCTAAAGATTAGTATGCAATCCGCCGATCCCGAAGAGGCTCAACGTTTTGTCAATACCTTAGCGGATGTATTTATCGACTGGAACCTGATGTATCAACAAGAAGACAGACGGAGTGCTAGGGAATTCATTGAAACCCAGCTCATATCCGTGTCGGAAAACCTCCGGCTTGCGGAGGAAGAACTGCGTGCCTTTAAAGAGGAGGAGCGCTCCCTAGCTCCATCCCAAGAAACCATTGCTGGTATTAACCAATTGGCTGCCTTGGAAGGAGACTTGGGTCAATTACAAATTCGCAAGACTGAGATCACAGAGAGAATTAACCAGGCCAGAGCTCAGCTCAAGAGCCAAGAAGAAACTCTCGTCTCATCGACAACCATTGGGGAAAATCCTTTTGTCACTCAGTATCGTGCCCGTCTAGCCGATTTAGAGATTGCTTTGTCCGGCGCTCGCGAAAGGTACACGGGTCAACACCCATCTATTCTCTCACTACAGGCCGAGATCGATGACGTGAAGGCCAAGCTCACAGAACAAGTGGAGAGAGTTGTGGGTACCGAAACTAGAACTGTCAATCCCGTGCACCGTGACCTATATGCCAGCATCATCACCCAAGAGGTGGAACTCATGGCTTTAGAGGCCAGAGAGACAGGATTGCGCAGTTTGATTGAGGAATCTGAAGCAAGACTTAGTCATCTTCCAGCCAAGGAACTTGAACTCGCGAGGTTGACGCGGGATGCCAAGGTTTTAGAAGAGCTTTATATTATGCTTCGTACTCGCAATGAAGAAACCCGTATTGCCGAGGCTATGCAGACAGCCGATGTTCAAGTGATTGATGAGGCCATCTTACCACTCAATCCGGTAAAACCTCGTGTCAAGCTGAACATCGCCATTGGTGCAGTCCTAGGTGTCTTTCTAGGGGTGGGCTTAGCCTTCCTACTTGAATTTGTGGATAATACGATTAAGACAAAGGATGATGTGGAACGCCTCTTGGGTATTCCAGTCCTTGGACAGATACCAGACCTTGAGATGGTCAGTGGCAGGCAGAACAAACTCTCCCAGACGAAAAAAGGACGTGGGTTGCGTGCGTAGATTAAAGAATAATGGCCTAAGTAAAGAACGTCCCCTTATTGTTCACGGTGATCCTAAATCAGTTGGTAGTGAGGCTTTTAGGACTCTAAGGACCAATCTTCGGTTTGTCAGCCCCGACCAGGAGCTCAAGACCATATTGCTTACAAGTGTTGGGCCTGGAGATGGAAAATCCACCGTTTCAGCGAACCTAGCAGTGGCTTTTGCCCAATCCGGTCACAAGGTTGCCCTGGTTGGTTGCGATCTGAGGAAGCCAGTTTTGCACAAGATTTTCTCCATGGATAATAGTGTGGGTTTAACGGCTTTACTGACGGGTAACGCCACCATTGATGAGGTTATCATGTCAATGGAGGAAGTGCCGGACTTAGATGTGATTCCATCGGGGCCGGTTCCACCGAACCCTGCGGAACTACTGCAATCCAAAGCTATGGCCAATTTTATTGGGGAGTTACGTGAGCGCTATGATGTGGTTCTTTTCGATGGAGCTCCCGTAATTGCGGTAACGGACTCGGCCGTCATGGCCAATCAGGTGGATGGTACAGTGCTCGTTATACGGGCCCACGAAGTGCCGAATGATGTGGCCATCCATGCTAAGAATCTTTTGGAACAGGCCAATGCTAGACTTCTTGGGGTTGTCTTAAACGGAGTGCGACCTCAAGACCAAAAGAACTACCAGTATTATTACTATTATGATTCGGAGCGAGCTCAATGATTGATCTGCACACCCACATTTTACCTGGCATTGACGATGGGGCCGTGGACTTAGATATGGCGTTAGCCATGGGACGTTTTGCGGCAGCTGGAGGTATCACCACCATAGCTGCCACTCCCCATTTCTACGAAATTCCCAAGTGGTCTCTGGTCAAACAGAAGGTGGAAGAGCTACAAAGAGAGTTCACCAAGGCTCAGATTGCCGTAGACTTGGTTCCGGGGGCAGAACTTTTGATGGATATGGGTATTATGGACATGGAGGCTCAGGGTATTCCCACCTATGGCGATGGGGGCAAATTTTGCTTAATCGAGTTCCCCCTCCAGCAGATTCCCCTGTATGCAGAGCAGGTACTCTTCAAGCTAAAAGCAAAGGGTATTACCCCGATTATCGCTCACCCAGAGCGCTACGGCGCTGTGGTGGAGGATCCCAATTTGGCTCTAGGCTGGCTGAGGACGGGGTGCCTGATCCAGATGAACTCGGGAAGCATTCTGGGGCGTTTTGGCTCGTCGATTAAAGAGACGTCAAAAATCATGCTTACTTCCAATATGGTGCAAATGGTGGCCAGCGACGGTCATGGTAGTGAGCGTCGTCGGCTCAATCTCCCTGATGCCTTTGAGGCTCTAGTTGAGGTTGTAGGGCGAGCTATGGCTAGAGATTTGGTTGAGGCAAATCCCCGTAGCATCTTGGATGGAGATTTTCAGCTTAAGGTAGAGCCAGTAGAATATCGGAAGAAAAGGCGTTTCTTCTTTTCTCGCTTGGCATAGAAGTATAGTAGATTGGCACCCTATTGGAAGGGGAATTACAATATTGATCCAATGGGCTATTGTTGGACTGTATGTCATGACCATGTTTTTGTTTGCTAGTCAGGAGGCCTCGAGCGCTAACTATACGGGGACCTTCCTAGCGAGGTTGCTGCCACACTTAAGTGGTGCTGAACTGAGACAGTTAGTTTTGGTGGCGCGGAAAGTAGGGCACGTTGTAGCTTACGGATTTCTGACGTTGATTGTCTACTATGCAGCCAGAAAGACGAAGGGGTTGCGCCGGGGAGCGTTGCCCTTTGCTGTGGTGTTCGCCCTGACCGTGGCCATGGCTGATGAGGCCTACCAAAACCGTCTAACACATCGCACCGGTGCGTTTGGTGATGTGCTTATTGATGGTTTAGGTATGACTTTGACAGCACTTGGCTTGTGGATCCATACAAGGTTAAGAAAAAAGCACAAGGAGGTTATGGACGATGCTGAAGACGAACGTAGATAAGCTGGTGAAACTGTCGGTGCAGGGACAGATTACACCGCCGCTAAGGGGTGGCCCCTATAGGGTGGACCGTGAAGGGGTTCCCTTTGTCTTGCCGGGGACTGGAGGAATTACTTACAATGTGAAGGTGGGTCATTCGGCCTTTGGATGGGCCGGAGATCATGTGGAACCTGGTGTCTCAACGGCAGCCACCATTGATGAACGCGGCAGCAGCAAAAACCAGGCGTATAACACCTTAGCCTGTGTAGGCAATGAGGCTGTTGTTATTTCTGGGGATGCCAAAGGGGCCAAAGGAGTCGTTACAGGCATGCATGGCGGCATTGAGCATGTGATCATGGACTTTGCCGATGAGGATTTGGAGAAAATGGTCATCGAAGATAAGGTGTTGATCAAGTCCTTTGGGCAGGGCCTAACGCTTCTGGATTATCCAGGTATTACGATTCGGAATTTGGATCCAGACCTCCTGTTGAAATTGGGGATTAAAGAAGAAAACGGAAAGCTTGTGGTGCCAGTGGCAGGAAAAGTTCCTGCCAGGTTCATGGGTTCTGGTTTGGGTAGTGCGTCTACGGCTTCAGGGGACTACGATATTACCACAACGGACCAGGAAGAGATCAAAGCCCTCGGCATCGACCAGCTTAAGTTTGGCGACCTGGTGGCCCTGGAGGATTCGGACAATCGCTTTGGGCGCAGCTATCGCAGGGGAGCTATCTCGGTGGGCATTGTGGTGCACTCCGACTGTCTACTCGCGGGGCACGGTCCTGGAGTAACGACTCTTCTAACGGCCATTGACGGAAGTCTTGAGGTAACAGTTGACCCAGGGGCCAACATCGGGCGAATCCTTGGTATAGGTTGTTATCGCTAGGTAGTGAAAGTCGTAACTAACAAACACGAAAGGCCCCTTAAAGGGGCCTTAAGACTTATACTGTCTTCTTGAGCAACGCTTGTCGTTCGTCAGTGGTTACATATGGGTGCTGTGAGGTGGATGCAGGCATCACTTGAATGCCTGCAGCTTTACGCAATATTGCATTCTCCAGCTTCAGGCGCTCAATTTCTGCTAGCAATGTCTCCACGTCATGGGAAGTATTTTGCATTCGGAACGCTCCTAACCATAGGTTTCTACTCTTTTCGTCAAAAAAACTGGGTTTCCTGCAAAAAGGTAGGAAATAAAAAGGATTTTTACGGATTTAGTTGCAAAACTTCGGTTTTGGCCAAAGCTTCAGTCACTAATCCATCCACATCCAGTTCTGCTTCGGCTTGCAGTACCTGATCTAGCCTTGGTCTTGTGGCTGGATTTTTTGGCACAAATACCGTGCAGCAGTCTTCATAGGGAAGAATGGACGTCTCGTAGGTGCCAACTCTCATCGCAAGGTCTATGATCTCTTGTTTATCCATACCAATGAGAGGCCGGAAAACGGGAGTGGTGGTCACTGCATTGATGACATGGATACTTTCCATGGTCTGACTGGCCACTTGTCCCAGACTATCACCGGTGATCAGGGCCAGGGCGTTTTCACGCCGGGCTAGCTCGGTGGCAATCCGTAGCATAAAGCGGCGCATTAAGGTAATGGACAGTGTGGGGTATGAGCTTTTCTGCAAAGCCTTCTGAATCTCTGTAAAGTAGGCAATCCAGAGCTTGAAGGAACCCTTGGCATTGTACGGTGCCAAAAGGTTAGCTAGTTCCACAACCTTCGCTTTAGAACGTTCCGATGTAAAGGGATAGGAGTAAAAGTGCAGTCCTTCGATCTTGACGCCCCTTTTCATGGACAAAAAGCCAGCGATGGGGCTGTCTATGCCCCCAGACAGGAGCAACAGGCCCTTTCCTGAAGAACCAGCTGGCAATCCACCGGGGCAAGGGATGACCTGAGAGTATAAAAAGGCCCCTTCTTGACGGATTTCCACATTAAGAATGAAATCGGGGTTATGTACATCCACGGTTAGATGGGGGAAGCTCCGCAAGAGATGACCTCCTAGAGCGTTGCAGAGTTCTGGGGAGGTCAAAGGAAAGGCTTTGTTGGGCCTTCTGGCTTCCACTTTAAAGGTGCTTTTAAAGGTGCTTCCCTTTGTATCTTGGACGACCAAAGACGCCCCTTCCTTAATCTCCTCTAGATCAAGGTCACGCTTCAGGACAGGGGATACCGAGACAATGCCGAAAACCCCCTGCAGTCTTTGGGCCAGTTCGGCCCAGTTGTCTTTGGTCTCTAGATAAATACGCCCAAAGGTCTTCGTAATACGACCATGTGGCAGATCAGCTAGAGAAGAGCGCATATTAGCTAATAAGATGTCTTCGAAGGTTTTGCGATTCCGTCCTTTGAGGCTGAGTTCGCCATAACGGACTAAGAGCAAGGGGTACATAAGCATCTCCTTAGATATAAATGTTGCGGATTTCTTCCACAGTTTCCTTTAGACTATAAACTACGTACTTGATCTGGTCAAGAGTAATCGTCGGTGCCAGGCTGAAGCGTATGGCCGAGAGAATCTCATCCTGCCCTAGTCCAATGGCCTGGAGCACATGGGATGCGCCTTTCTTCTTGGATGAGCAGGCAGCGCCCATGGCCACAAAAATGCGTTTTTGCTCAAGAAAGTGTACCAGAACCTCGCCGCGAATTCCCGCGAAACTTGCATTGAGCAAGTGGGGTGCACCATCTTTGGGGCTGTTGATCCGAGCGCCTGGAATGGTTTCTATGCCGCTGATCAACGCGCGACGAAGGTTTCTAAGTTGCGCGATATTGGCATCAAGGCTATCGGTGACTAATTGGGCTGCTTTGGTGAAGCCAACGATGGCAGGAATATTCTCCGTACCTGGCCTTAGGCCATCTTCTTGATTTCCCCCAAACATAATGGGTCGCAGCTGGGCTTGACGATTGGCGTAGAGTAGCCCAACTCCCTTGGGCCCAAAGATCTTGTGGGCGCTAAAGCTACACAGATGGGCCTTCAGTTCAGGTATTCTCACCGGAAGATGACCTAGGGCCTGCACAGCATCGACATGGAAGATGATCTTATGTTGTCTTTCTCTGTTTTCTGCCTCAATGATCTTTCCAATTTCGCTAACCGGTTCTATGGTACCAAGTTCGTTGTTGACAAGCATTACACTGACGATCTTAGTATTTGGCCTTAAATGCTTGGAAAATTCATTAGGGTTTATCCGTCCAAAACCATCTACATCTAGGTGACTGACGGACCATCCGAGTTCTTCTAAGTGGTTCACTACATTGAGTACGGAGGGATGCTCAATGGGTGTGGTGATAATATGTCCGGGATGGCGCAGGAAGTAGGGGGTGCTGGCCACGCCTTGGATCGCCATATTGTTGGCCTCGGTTCCACTGGCCGTAAAGTAGAGTTGAGATGGATTAACCTGCAGTAGGTTGCCAAGCTGTTTGCGGCTGGCATTCAGAGTGTTTTCCGCAGCAATACCCCTTATGTGGGGCGAAGATGGGTTTCCGTATTGGATGGTCCAGTAGGGTTCCATAGCCTGCACTACCTCTTCAGCTACTGGGGTGGTGGCGCTGTTGTCTAGGTAAATTTCATTACGCATGAGCGTGCCTCCTTGTGCGAGGTTAAAACCTGGCCTTCCTTATTTCTAGTATTCCCCCTTCATTTCCTCTTTTCTGCGACTTCATTTGGCGTGGGGGTCGAGTTGTAGAATCTTTTAACAAAAATGGGGCCGAGTGGTAGGGAAATCATTTCTGCTGGCGAAATACTCAAGGGTCCAGGAATGACTACGCAGCGAAATGGGGGATAAAAATGAAACGCAGATTAGGGTTCTTAGTGCTCGTAGCATTGCTTCTTGTGGGCTGTGCCGGCTACGAGCGGGAGATGGTCCCGCCTAAGGTGACTGTCGGCGGAGGCAATACGGTGGCTGTATTGTTCTTAGACAACTTTACCGGTGATTATGCCCTATCTCATGAGGTGGAACAGCAAATCATGAAGACGCTTTCCGAATACTATCGGGTGATTAGTCCAGAAGAAGCAGAATGGGCGTTGGTTCGTCTTGGTCTGCTTAGGGGTCAGTCTCCCAATCGAGATGAAGCCATTCGCCTTGGCCAAATGCTCGGAGTGGATGCTGTGGTCATGGGTGAAGTGTCTGGATACTTTGCTCCAGTTACACAGACACAACCATACCCCACCAAGGAGAGAATTGAGCGGGGCGTAAAGGGGTATGACTGGGAGATAGACCAAAATACCCGGGTTATGGTGAGCTTCACGGGTCGGGTAATGGATACCCGTGGTGGAAATGTGATTCATCGTGTTAGGGCTGAAGGAGAGGGTTCCACCAATAGTAAAAAGACGATTGGATGGTTCCGCGATGGCGATAAGCCTGGTTTCTGGAATACGCCTGCCCCGCATAAAAATGACGTTCCCTACGTGAGGCAGTCCGCTATACGTCAGGCAGTCAGTCAGTTCACACAGGATCTTATGCCTACATATGAGTGGCACAAAGTTGACTAGCTTTTGACGATAGGATACAATCAAATTACAGACTCATCAAGAGTGGTGGAGGGACTGGNNACCTGGACTATGACTATCGGCGCCCTGGGAATGACTGTTGTTTCCCTGGGGCAGATAAAGGTTCAGGACTGGTCAGCAGTTGGCATTGTGGGCTGGGGAGGGCTTGCTTTTTCGGCGGGACTGGCAATTACACTGGGGTATTACATTTGGACTAACGGCATTCAAAAACTGGGTTCTGCCAGGACGGCCATTTATAATAACCTGACGCCGGTTACAGCAATGATTTTCAGCAGCCTGTTTTTGCATGAGAAAATTACATTCCCGCAGTTTGCGGGAGCGGCTTTAATTATAACCGGACTATACATCACTGGCCACGCACGCTAAACCAGCAATCTACAGTGGATTTTTGGGCATGCAGGGTGCCATATTTTTCTTGTTGACAGCCTGCTAATAGCCATGTTAGACTGTAAAACATATTGCATTTAGCCAACTGAATAATATGCTTATCAAGAGTGGTGGAGGGACTGGCCCTATGAAGCCCGGCAACCGGTGGAGAGTATTCACAAGGTGCCAAATCCAGCAAGACTTCTACGCTAGTAGTCTTGACAGATGAGGGATGGATAGTGGCATTTTCGAATCCTCTCTCGCAAGGGAGAGGATTTAGTTATTGAAAGGATGGTTATCATGGCAAAAAGGAAATACCTGTTTACATCAGAGTCTGTGACGGAGGGACATCCAGATAAAGTCTGCGATCAGATCTCCGATGCAGTTGTAGATGCCATTATAGAGCAAGATCCCCAGGCACGGGTGGCGTGTGAAACAGCGATTTCGACGGGATTGGTGTTAATTCTGGGGGAAATCAGCACCCAGTGTTATGTGGAGATACCGCATATTGTGCGTGATGTCGTAAGGGATATTGGTTACGATCGGGCGAAGTATGGCTTTGATGCCGATACGTGTGCAGTACTCACCTCTATTCAGGAACAATCCCCCGATATTGCTCTAGGCGTGAATGAGGCAGTGGAAAAACGCTCCGGTGACTCTGATTTTGATTCTACAATGGGGGCTGGAGATCAGGGGATTATGTTTGGATATGCTACTGATGAGACCCCAGAATATATGCCTATGCCCATCGCTTTGGCCCACAAGCTCGCCAAACGTCTGGCCGATGTGCGCAAGAGTGGTTTGATTCCTTACTTAAGACCTGATGGTAAGACACAAGTTTCCATTATCTATGATGAGGACGATCGGCCCATGGCCGTAGACAATGTGGTGGTTTCAGCACAACATCACCCTGAGGTGGATCAAGCCACGATTTACGCAGATATCCGTAAGCATGTCATAGAAGAGATCGTCCCTAGAGATCTCTGGACGGAGAAAACCAAGGTCTTGGTGAATCCCACAGGTCGCTTTGTGGTGGGCGGCCCCTTAGGGGATGCGGGACTTACAGGTCGCAAGATCATTGTTGATAGCTATGGCGGCTTTGGACGTCATGGAGGTGGGGCGTTTTCAGGCAAGGATCCCTCTAAGGTTGACAGGTCAGCGTCTTATGCAGCCCGCCATGTGGCGAAGAATGTTGTGGCGGCAGGTTTAGCCAGGAAATTAGAGCTACAAGTGGCCTATGCCATCGGAGTGGCGAAGCCCCTATCGCTTTTTGTGAACACCTTTGGAACGGGCACCATTTCCGATGCGGAAATCGAAGAGCTGATCCGGGCGAACTTTGATCTGCGCCCTCAGGCTATTATTCGAAACCTCGATCTTCGTAGGCCCATCTATAGACAGGTTGCAGCTTACGGCCATTTCGGGCGGCTTGATCTTGATCTGCCATGGGAGCAGCTGGACAAAGTGGAGGCATTACGGAAATAATCTCGCAGAGCAGGATGGGTCTTTTGGGCAGTCCTGCTCTTGCTTTGCAGACAAAAGTCAGAAAACATATAATTGACAGAAAGGTGTCGGCAGTATATAATATAAACAGGGTCTATCCTCCCAAGGAGGAAATCAATGGCTAGACATTTTTTGTTTATGGGCTTTCTTTGCCTTGCTGTACTCTTTGCCCTCGGAACTGCGGTACAGGCAGCAAATGTAGTCACGTTTCAAGTAGAGGTGCTTCCAGGCTTACGACTGTCCAATCCGGATATGTTAATCTTTGTACCTGTGGCACCTGGGCAAACAGATATCCAAGAATTGAACCTTACCGTATGGTCCAATATCAACTGGGAACTCTTGGTAAAGGCAGTGGGCTACGGTGTAGAGGGCGGACTTCGTGGCGGTATGGAAATGAGCAACTCTGGAGCTTGGTATGAGCTTTCGGAGGAAAGCACGGTAATTCAACTAGGTCAACCTCCAACCGGCCCCGATGGTGCGACACTTCGGATTCCGTTCCGTCTGACAGGGAGCTACGAAGACGCTCCCGGCAACTATTCCTTTAGGGTCGAATTTACGGTGGTGCCCTCACTATGATTCGGGCAGTGGGGAGACTTGTTTTCGGAATGGTGGTCTTTCTCCTAGCCTGTGGCACCAGCGAGGCTACAGTGTCCGTTTCTCCAGTGATCGTGGAAGCCGCTAGGGTTCAAGCAGGACAGTCCTTTGAGATTACTTGCGAAAACTGGGGTGAGCAGGATCTAGACCTGCAGCTCTCCCTGGCCCTGTTCGATCAAGATGAGAGGGGTCGTGTGGTCTTCCTCGAAGATGTGGAGGCAGTACGAAGGGCCAAGGAGGTTTTAAACCTTGATCGTGAGGTGCTCTTTCTAGAGACACAGGCGAAGAGCATTGTTCGGGTAGAGTTGACCCAGGATGACTTTGACCACCTTTACGCCGTTCTCTTTGTTAAGCCAAAGCAAGGGGGTGTGCCAACCCGCTTTGCCGTCCTGTTTTTGCTCTCGACCTCAGAAAGCCAGGCAAACCTGTCGGTATCCTCTGGGGTGCAGGAGGGAGAAGCCTTGGCCTTCACAGTACATAACAAGGGGCTCAGGCATGGGCTGTGGGAAGGGGAGCTGCACTTGTTTGATGCCTCCGATCAGTTAGGGGAAAGGCGCAAGGTCACAAGTGGTGTCGTGCTGGCTGGTCGTAGCCGCGGTGTGCAAGTGTCTTTACCCCACTGGGTACAAAGGGTGGAAATTATCTCGGACCACTGGGGACAGTCGCGATGAAAACATCGTTCTTGATGCTTGTTTTGGTTTTGATGATACCTGGGTTCTGTCTTGGGGAGGGGCCGATTCTAGAGCATATTGCAGATCCCATGGCCTTATCTTTCGTGGCAACGCAGTCTATGGATCTTTGGGTCGATGCTCTAGGGCCGTGGCAGTTTCGTGCAGAGTGCCCCGATGGCCTCCGATTTTTAGACCAAGACGGTCATCTTGTTCAAGGGGGCCAGATAACAAGTGGCATAGGTCCTCGGCAAAGCTCCCACGTCTTAGACGTGCATATTGATCTTTCGGTGTTCGCAGCGGGGAGGCACAGCCTCCATCTGCAGGTATTCTTAGAAGGGGCCCAAGGAATCTTGGGCCTTCCCATCTTCCCCCACACATGGATTCTGCCCCTAAACAGCGGTAAGGTGCAGGTAGAAAGGGAAAGGGGGGTAGTGTCTATTCCCTCCGGGCAGTGGTTTTTGTTAGAACCGGGCGACCGCCTCTTTTATGATCAGCAGGAAGTTTTCATGTTCGGCTTAGAGCCCCAGTCCAAGGCTACTCAAGTAGGGCAGATCCCAACCGATTTCTGGTGGGCCGCAGAGTCCTTCAATGTAGAGACAGGGGATTGGGGGGCTTTAAAACTTAACATTCAGGGGCCTAGTCTAGGAGGGGACCTGATTTTCCGCTCTAACCCCTATCTACACATGGGTACTAGTTGGTCCTTGAATGGACGAACATTAGCGTGCTTTAGGGATGCAGAGGGTAGTCTGCGTATTCGTATCCCCATTCTCCCCCCAGGTGTGCATGAACTTAACGGTTCAGTGCAGGCCCTCTTATCGCCTCCAGGGGGTCAAGGGGAGATTTGGGCTTTGTGGCAGGGTAGGGAGGCTCTCTGCACCGTGCAAATCGACCGTAGCTGGTTTAATCATGACAGGGTAGAGACCTTGCAAGTGGATACCACATCTCCCTTGTTGCTTCCTAGTGGACGCATACACAGGATGAATGGGAGAGGGGGCGTGTCTGTAGAAGGTGGAGAGCTCAATGTGGTTATCCCTTTGGACGATCCCACGCAGCCGATCTGGACGGGTCTTCCCTTAGCCGGAAGTCTCCCTCGGTCACCGCACAGCCAGGAACAGGAGGAGTCTGGGGATTTTGTTCTTCCAGTCTTCCTGTGGGATCAAGGGCTGTCTTGGCGCCTTGTGACACGTTCTGGTCCGTGGTTCTTAGATGCCACGGCCAAAAGACAGAACCTATACATCCAAGGACAGTTTGGAACAACCAGTGTGGAGATTTCCCCTTCCAAGCAGAGGGCCTTAATCTCCAGTAACCTTCAGAGACCCCAGGGAGACGGCGGTTGGTACTGGTGGGATACTTTAGATTTGCGCAAGGGCACCTATAGCCAAGGAAAGTGGCTCTGGACAGTTCACATACCAAGACAATCTGGTCATATGCCTGTTTTTGGGGTTCAATATAGGGGCGAAAACGTCGGGGTGCGCATAGGACCCGAGGATGTAGGGCTCAGAGTTTCATCGAACACTTGGGCTTGGGGCGCCAATCTTAAGGCCCAAAGGTTATGGGCGGAGACCTTTCGGCCCCCTCTACGCCTGGAAGTAAGTCCCCAAGGAGTACGATTCAAGTATCAGCATCGAGGCCAGGGGGACCTTCAGGTACGGTGGGAAGTGGGATGTCTTCACCTAGAATTTAAGGGTGAGCTCTGGGAGGCGTATCTGAAAGCCCGATCGCAAGGACCTTTAGAGGGAGGATTGCGTTATAAAAAGGGTTCTTCTAAGGGAAGGGTCCTCTCAAATTTCAATACTGCGCTCCAGATCAAAAACGAGATGACGTTCCAAGAGACAAAAGGGCAGCTGGGGCATGTTCTTTCACCATGGTGCACACTGTATGTTGAGGGAGGCGTACGCACAAGCTTTTCCTGGAAGGAGCAACTCCTCAGGAACGATCTTATTTATGGAGGGGGCTTGATCTTAAATCCCCTGCCCCAGGTTGTGGCCCAAGTGGGCTGGAGTAATGAG
>DIPH01000009.1:64012-108405 GCA_002424045.1 Firmicutes bacterium UBA5493
GGGCTGGAGTAATGAGCAAAAGTGGTTTGTTAAAGCGGGTGTGGTTGTGCCTATTGTCGGCAGGAAAACGTTGGTCGATTTCGAATAGAAAGAATGTGCTAACGTTTGCAAAAGACAAGGAGTGGAAAAATGCTAAGGGAAGCCGTGTACCATGTGGGCCATGGAAACTATGCCTATCCTGTGTCAGAGGATACTTTGCGGATCACTTTGCGAACGGCAAAGGGCGATCTGCAAAACGTTACAGTGTTGTATCAAGATCGTTACGGGGGTCCGGGGCCTTTTGCAACCACCATGGAGGTGGCAGCAGAGGACGAATTGTTTTCCTTCTACCAAGCCGATGTGCAGCTTGATACCAAGCGCTTTGGTTACGTTTTCTTGCTTGATGATGGGAAAAACCAGGTGTTTTATACCGAAAAGGGCTTCTTCGACGATGTTCCCCCTAACACGCAGTTTCACTATCCCTATATTGCCCTAAAGGATTTGTGGGAACCTCCAAAGTGGTCCCAGGGGGCTGTGATCTACCAGATCTTTCCGGAGCGGTTTGCCAATGGTGACCCCAAGAACGATCCCCCTGCTGTAGAACCTTGGGATGCTTTACCCACGGTGAAGAGCCAAAAAGGCGGTGATCTGCAGGGCATTATCGATCGCTTTGGTCATCTTGTGGATCTAGGGGTGGATTGCATCTACCTTACCCCCATTTTCCAAGCACCAAGCAATCACAAGTATGACACAGTAGATTACTACACCATCGATCCGCACTTCGGTGACGAGGAGACGCTGCGAAGCTTGATCAAACTGGCTCATGAGCATGGCATCAAGGTGGTCTTTGATGCCGTCTTTAACCACAGCGGTTTTGGCTTCTTTGCCTTCCAGGACGTTTTGGAACATGGAGAAGGCTCTCCTTATCAGCATTGGTTCAATATTGATAGTTTCCCAGTACAAACAGATCCCCCCAATTATGAGACCTTTTCCAACCAGATTGCGACTATGCCTAAGCTTATGACGCATCAGGGCGATGTCAAGGAGTATTTTCTTGAAGTGGGTAGGTATTGGGTGCGGGAATTTGGCATCGATGGCTGGCGGCTGGATGTGGCCAACGAGATTGATCATCAGTTCTGGCGAGAGTTTCGACAAGCGGTCAAGACTGAAAATTCGGAGGCCCTCATCGTAGGTGAAGTGTGGCATGAGGCTAGTGAATGGTTGCGGGGCGATCAGTTTGACTCGGTTATGAACTACTCCCTCCAATACGCCTGCCTTGATTTCTTTGCCAAAGGTACAATTCGAGCGCGGTCCTTTGCCAACCGCTTGGCTAAGGTTCAGGTAAATCACACGCAGGCTGTGAATATGAGCCTATTCAACCTCTTGGGAAGTCATGATACCGAGCGATTTTTGACTACGTGTGGGGGCAATAAGCACAAGTTTGCCTTGGCGGTAGCGTTCCAACTGACCTATGAAGGAGCTCCCATGATTTATTATGGCGATGAAGTGGGTATGGAAGGGTTAACGGATCCAGATTGCCGGCGTGGCATGATCTGGGACCCGAAGCTGCAAGATGTAGAGCTCTTGGCATGGCACCAAAGGCTCATCGCTCTCCGTAAAGACCACGATGTTCTACGCTACGGTCGCTGCCGCACGGTATGGGCTGACAGCGCCACCAATATCTACGGATTTGTGCGTTTCCACAACGGAGAACAGGTCCTTGTGCTCCTTAATAACCAGGCCAAGAGACAATCTGTGGATTTGCAGGACGTAGCCTGGCCAGTGGCTCTACCTAAGCAAGTGCAAGATTTACTGACCAAAGAAAAGTTTACCCTAGGTGAAGTAGTGCTAGAACCCTATGGGACAAGAATATTGGGATAAAAGAAGGGGTCGTCAGCTGTGCCGACTGGCCCCTTTTCGCTCTAGCTCTTAGAATACGGGCACAACAGCTCCCCCGTAGTTTTCTTGGATAAAGATGCGCACAGCATCACTTGTCAGCGTTTCCGCGAGTTTGGCTAAGGCACTGTCATCCACATCGCCTGATCGGACGACGACTACATTTACATAAGGAGACTCAGCCCCTTCCAGAAAAATGGCATCGCGGACGGGGTTCAAATCTGCCTGCAGGGCATAGTTACCGTTGATCACCGCGGCATCTACATCAGCTAGACTACGGCTCAATTGGGCGGCCTCAAGTTCAACGAAACGGATTTGTCCCTTGTTTTCGCCAATGTCAAAGATGGTTGGAGCAATGCCTGCTTCTGGGTGTAGCTCGATCAAACCTGCAGCCTGGAGTAAGAGCAAAGCCCGTCCTCCGTTTGTGGCATCATTGGGGATGGCTATAGTGGCCTTTGGTGGTAGTTCTTCAAGGGCCGCGTACTTCGTGGAAAAGGCGCCGAGAGGTTCCACATGCACTCTCACTAACTCCACAAGATCTGTTCCGGCATCTTGGTTAAAGGACTCTAGGTAGAGGACATGCTGAAAGAAATTTGCGTCGAGTTCCCCTTCGTCCAAGGCTAAATTGGGGCGTAGGTAGTCCGTGAACTCCACGATTTCCAGGGAGATTCCTTCGTCCTCCAAGAGGGGGACGATAAATTCCAGGATTTCAGCATGGGGTACAGGGGTGGCTCCCACTCTAATGGTGGTAGCAGAGCCGACCTGAGGGCTTAACAGAACAAGAAGTAGTATACTTGCGATCAAAAGGTTTCTATTCATTTTCAAGCCTCCTAATTATGATGATAAAGTTTGTGGGCGATTTTGTCGCCAAGCATTTGAATGCCTTGCACTAAGATTACTAGAATAATCACGGTTATCAGCATAATATCGCCACGAAAACGCTGATAGCCGTAGCGGATGGCCAAATCTCCCAGACCGCCGCCTCCAATGGAGCCAGCCATGGCAGAATAACCTATAAGGTTAACCGCTGTGAGGGTGACCGCTAGAACCAGTGCGGGCAGAGCTTCGGGAATCATGACTTTATAGATAATCTGTGGGGGCGAGGCCCCCATACTTTCGGCGGCCTCGATCACCCCGGCATCCACTTCTTTCAGGGCTCCGTCCACGAGCCTGGCGACAAAGGGAATGGCCGCTACTGTCAAAGGAACGATGGCAGCTGCCGTGCCTATGGAAGTGCCAACTAGTTTGCGAGTGAAAGGGATAATGGCGACCATAAGGATGATAAAGGGTATGGAACGGCCAATATTGACAATTCCCCCCAAGGCGCGGTGGAGAAGGGGCTGCTCTAAAATATGGTTTGGGGCGGTGGTGGTCAGGAGAATTCCCGCCGGCAAGCCAACGACGGTGGCAAGAATTGTTCCCGAGCCCACCATAATCAGAGTATCCAAAGTAGCATCCCAGAGCATAGAGAGCATTGCTTGATTGATCATCGGTTTAACACCTCCACTTCTACTTGATTTTCTTGAAGAAACTCGATGGCTTGGGCAATTTGTTCATTTTTTCCTGCCAGTTCCACTAAGAGCATGCCAAAAGGTTTCGTTTTCATCTGGTCGATGCTTCCAAAGAGAATGTTGGCATCAATTTGATGCCTGCGAATCATCTGTGAAATAATGGGCTGATGGGCCTTCTCGTCAACAAAGGTTAACTTCAGCAGAGTATTGCCCGAACGTTGTAGCTGATCTGGGGTCAAGCCAGAGGTCAAGAATCCCCGCAGCATTCTCTGGCTCGCCTCAGACTTAGGGCGCGTAAACACGTCTATGACTGGACCAGCTTCTTGAACTACTCCATCGTCCAAAACAGCCACACTGTCACAGATCTGCTGAATGACGGCCATTTCATGGGTAATCAGGACGATCGTGAGCTTCAGGCGCTCATTGATGGTTTTGAGCAGATTGAGCACGGATGTTGTAGTCTCAGGATCTAAGGCCGAGGTCGCTTCGTCACAGAGAAGGAGCTTTGGTTGGGTTGCTAAGGCCCGGGCGATACCCACTCTCTGCTTTTGACCACCACTTAATTGCCTGGGGTAACTTTTCAGCTTATCGGTGAGACCGACTAGGTTTGCCAAACTGGCCACTCTCTCTAGGATGTTTTTTTTGGAGTAGCCTGCGAGCTCTAAAGGGAAGGCAATGTTCTGGAAGACTGTGCGGGAATTTAGCAGATTAAAGTGCTGAAAGATCATCCCCGTCTTTTTGCGGGCTGCCCGCAACTCCTTGCCATCTAGATCGCTCATACGGATACCGTCAACGAAGATTTCACCTGAATCGGGCCTCTCTAGCATATTGATGCAACGAAGCAGTGTGGATTTGCCCGCTCCGCTTTGGCCAATCACTCCAAAGATTTCCCCCGCAGGAATGGCTAAGTCTATTCCCCTCAGGGCGTGAACCGTTGTCTTGCCTGAGAACGTCTTCGTCACATTGTTGAACCTAATCATCGAGCTCCCCCTTTGTATAAAAAAACCTCTTCCCGAGAGAAGAGGTTTGACTATCTAGTTATCTAAATAGAGACAAACAAGCTTCTCTCTCATCTCTCTGAACACTCTGTTCAGCTGGAATTGGCACCTTGTGTACAAAAAGAACACACTGGTTGCCGGGTTTCATAGGGCCAGTCCCTCCACCGCTCTAGATAAGAGTAGTAAGTTAATTCATGCAATTAAAGTAAGTATACAGGTAGGTTTAGACATTGTCAATGGTAAAGTTATCTACCGTTTCTAGCTATGTCAGCAAAAACATGTTATAGTAAAAACAGAAGTTTCCAAACCCTATGGGTGGGATAGCAGGGAGGCTTAGCGATGAACAGCAGACTACTTTCCACCAAGACTCTAGAAGATATCATAAACCGTACACGGGGAGCCCTAGAAGATGGGCGAACCCAAATCTATGAGGTGGCGGAAGCGGCTCGCATTGAATGTAGCAGAACCGAGGTTGTTTTCAACGCTGTGCAAACAGAGATGAGTGAAGCCATCTGCGATGTGGAAGAGCTGACAGCGAGGTTCTCACAGATACGATTAGAGTTGTTTGACTCCAATAAGAATTTTCAAGAGTATAGTGAACAGGAAAAGAAGGCGATTTATGAGGAAGCCGCCCGGGTGCGGGAGGCCCTTACGGCAGCGAAAGAGCGAGAGCGACTCTTGCGCGTGCGCCGAGACAATCTTGAGCAAACCCTTGCTAAGCTTCAAGAAATTGCGGCCAAGGCGGAGCGTTTAGTATCACAGGTTGGTGTCGCCTTAAGCTATCTTTCCAACAACCTTTACGATGTAAACCAGCAGATCGAAAATTTCCAAGCCCGAGAACACGCAGGACAGGAACTGATTAAGGGCCAGGAAATCGAGCGCAGACGCATGGCTAGCGCCCTGCATGATGGTCCTGTGCAAGACCTTGCCAATGTGATGGTGCAATTGGAGATCTGCGAGAGACTCTATGAGGCAGGGCATCACGGGGAGGCCTTCGAGAGCTTTACCAAGCTGAAGGGGATCACAAAGGGTAGTATAGCCCAGTTGCGTCACATTATCTACGACCTCAACCCCATGACCCTTGATGATCTAGGCTTAGTTCTAACCATCAGAAATGGCTTAAGTAACTTGACAAAACAGACGGCAATTGAGACGGATTTTGTCGTGTTAGGTAACGAAGTGCGCCTTGATAACCAGGTGGAGATGGCCGTCTTTCGGATCATTCAGGAATCTTTGAACAATTGCCGGAAGCACGCTAATCCTACCCTAATCAAGGTGACTCTGGAATTTTCTGGCCGTCACGTCAGTGCAGAAGTGAAGGATGATGGGGTGGGCTTTGACATGTCAACCATTCAGCACAAGCTGCGGTCGGGCAAACACTATGGGATATTAAGCATGCAGAGTCGCACTAATGTGCTTGGTGGTGTGGTGCAGATACAAAGTGAGCCAGGCAAAGGAACCAGGGTGTTGGTGAGAATTCCGCTGTCCGATGGTGAAGGAGTGAACAGGGATTGAGCAATATAAACGTACTAATTGTAGATGATCACCCCCTCCTTAGACAAGGTCTAAGTAGGCTGTTGGAGCTTGAGGGGGGCATCAATGTAGTAGGGCAGGCTAGCAATGGAATTGAAGCGCTTCGTCTTATGGACCAATTAGAGCCGGATGTACTCTTACTGGACATTAACATGCCTGGAATGAACGGAATCGAAGTAGCCAAGACCGTTCGAGAAAAACATCCTCATACAGAAGTTCTTGTCTTGACGATTCATGATAATCAGTCCTACGTGAATGAGATGATTCGCGTAGGGGCCAAGGGTTATTTGTTGAAAGATGCCGAGCCACGTGAAGTGGTCCATGCCATTAAAAAAGTCGCTACCGGGGAGACGGTGTACTCTACCCAGTTGATGGAGCGGGTTATGGAGCGGTATCACCATATGGAGATGCAGTATGGTCGTCTCCAAAGTGCTGCGGCCATTCAAGACCTCGAGCTTACCAATCGGGAACTTGAAATCCTCCAGTACATTTGTGAAGGGCTGAGTAATAAGGAGATCGCCAACGCCCTTTTCATCAGTGAGAAAACGGTAAAAAACCATATTACGAGCCTGCTCAGGAAGCTTGAAGTGGAGGACAGGACGCAAGCTGCGGTTTTCGCGGTTAGCCATGGTATCTTTTCTTAGTCAACACTAAGCTCACCGAGGAATTCCAGGTCATTGATGAGCAAACGGAAACGGCAGCCCAAGACAACGGATGCCTCCTTGCACATCTCCATTCTGGTCAGATAGATTTCGAAGAAGTCCATAATTTGACAGATTTGCTGATCAAAAGTGATTTCCAACGTAATGATCTTCCTTGCTTCATCTACATGAAGTTTACTGTTGGTAATGGCTAGATTGACCCGATCGTGGATGCCAGGGCGGCGATGGTTTTCGAGACGATTAGCCCTTGTGCGATGGGCATCACTCTTGTCCGCTAAGATGAGGGCCGATGTGACGGGGCTCACTGCCTTACCGATTTCCTCCTCGTGGTTGCCGATGGCTGTGATGATGGCACAGATCTCCTCTAAGTCCATACCCAAGCGCCTAAGCTCGAAGTAGACAATATTTGCCCCTGAGATGGAGTGATGTTTGCGATTCATGAGATTGCCGATGTCATGAAGGTAGCCAGCTATAGCCCCGAGTTCAACAGTGCGGTTGTCAAAACCAAGTTCCTCAAGAATGCGGGCTGTTGTCTGTGATACATAGGAAACGTGGCGGAGACCATGGTCAGTATAGCCGCGGGCCCTTAAATAGGCACTGGAATTGTCAATCAGAGTTAGGAAAACGGGATCTTGTTGAATGTCCTTTAGAGTAATCATTGCCCAGACCTCCTGGTTGTTTTCTTAGTTATACCACAGGGGCGTACCGTTGACAAGGAGACTGCAAGGCGGATTTTCCCAATGGTCCTATGAAAATTAGGACCATTGTCCACTGTCCTTCTTGGGCCTGAGATGTTAGACTTTACTTATGATACTCACTGAAAAAGCAGTGGCCACCCCCAACCCCAACCCCCGGCTACTGTTTTTTCTCTATGTTCTTTCCTTTTGTGGACATTGTGTATGCTGGCGAATACTATAATCAAGAAATTAAAGTAATGGGTGGGAGGGTGTCCTATGGAAGAAAAGAACCTGTCTCTCCTTACCCCGCGGGAGCGCGAGGTCTTAAAGCTGATAGCTCAAGGTCTTTCAAATGGGGAGATTGCTTTGACCTTGTTCATAAGCCAGCACACAGTGAAGAATCATGTGAGCAATATCTATCGCAAGCTGGGGGAGCATGATCGAACAAAGGTAGCGTTGTTGGCTGTTGGGGAAGATGTACAGGAGTAAAATGGAGTAGTGGAGGCGACACTGCGTTAGGCAGGTCGCTTTCTTATTTGCAGGAGTTGCGTTAACGAAGAGAGAATAAAGTACTTGCTCAGGGTCTGAGGAGGACTTTATGGAGAAATTACAGATTTGTGTGTTCAAATGCCGAAAAACCTTTCGCGTGGGTTTGTTGCGTCATCCTCGGCATTTGACCGATTTTTTAATGGACAAGGAGCAGGATGGAGTCATTTTGACCCCGCCCCTTCCTAGTTCGAAGGCTTATGAGGACCTGAAAGTATGGGAAAGCCGATTTAACGGCAGGTGGCGCTCTTTATGGTGGCTTATGGTTACAAGAAGGAGCAGTGGAGCTCAAGTCTTAGAGATTCATCCTCTTGGTGGGGGGCGCTCTAGTGTCGAAGTCGTCCTTCGGTTAAAGGAGATGTTGCATGGTCGACTCCTGTCCGAACAAAGGCTCGTAAATGTTCTAAGACAAGAAGGGTTTTGGCCTAGTGATATTAGTAGGGCCTTGGATATTGGGGTGCATAAAGCTGAGTTTAAGCAACTTCCGGGATTTATAACCAGTTCGTGGGGACGAGAAATCTGCACAAGATGCCAAAGCGAGGAAGCGAAAAGAGTTCCCTGCCTAGTGTGTGGAAGCGGTGATTGTCTCCTCTGTTTGGCGTGCCGCAGCATGGGCGAGCATCGTTCATGTAGCACATTGTTGACCCTTGCTGCCCCGCAACATTTGCCTTTGGAGCCGAGAGACTTTGTTAAGCTTCAACTTGACTATGAGCTGACCACCGCTCAAGGGCAGGCCAGCCAAGCGCTTCTGGAGTTTTGGGAGCAAGGGGAGGGGAAGGCCTTGGTGTGGGCTGCCTGTGGTGCCGGCAAGACCGAGGTAACCTTTGCTTTGATTCAGGAAGCTCTGCGTGAAGGCGGGGAGGTGCTTTTTGCCATACCACGGCAAGACATCGTTCGAGAAATGACAGAAAGGTTGCGCCTTGCGTTTCCAGGCGTTACAGTGGCTAGCCATTACGGTGGCAAACCTTGGTTTGCCCCTGGAGAGTTAGTGGTGGCAACAACCCATCAGGTTCTCCACTTTTATCGGCGTTTTACGCTAGCGATTCTCGATGAAGTGGATGCCTTTCCGTATCAAGGAAGCGAGGTGCTACGCCTAGGCCTCAGACGTGCCCTTCTACCCCAGGGTAAGTTGGTTGAAATGACGGCCACGCCACACACGCAGCGCGAGTACGAACAGGTGATCACAATTCCAGCACGGTACCATGGGTTTTCCTTACCCGAGCCAGAGCTGGTGAAGGCGGTTCTACCTCCTTGGAAGACGCTGGGGTGTTTTGATCTCCCACACTTTCTCCTTCAGACCCTACAAAGTCACAAACATCCTTGGCTCGTCTTTGCGCCAACGATTACGGCTTGCTCAAGGCTACAAACCGTTATGGGTGAAGCCCTTGGTAAACCTGTGGGCATATGCCATTCTAAAGTCGACAACCGTAGTGAGATCGTGCAGGATTTGAGAGACGGAAAACTTGATATTGTAGTGACAACTTCGGTGCTCGAAAGGGGAGTGAATTTCCCCGGTGTGGGTGTAATCGTTTTGTATGCAGATCATGCTGTCTTTACTGTAAGTGCCCTTGTACAAATAGCGGGACGCGTGGGGCGCACTGCTGAATCACCGAGGGGAACCGTCCTTTTTGCAGGTTCTAGGATTACAGTGCCCATGAAAAAAGCCCTAGAGTTGATTCAGCGGCTGAATCGCCAGGCTCGCGAAAGGGGGCTTCTTTATCGTGAAACCACTACGTGATTGGTGGCAAGCCCTGGAAAACTTACTTTTCCCTGCTTCACCACCTTGCGGGCTCTGTGGGGGGCGTCCTAGTATGCCCCTGGGAGCCTGCAAGGTTTGCCTGGACTCCTTGGCGATCCGCTGGGAAGAAAGGGAAATGAAAGGCGATTCATGCTTTTCTCTTTTTCCCTATCAAGGCTTCGGTCGAGATCTGATTCATCGCATGAAATTCCAAAGCGGGTATGAAATCGCTGTTACGCTGGGTCTTTTCCTAGGTTTAGCGGCTCGGGAAGAGCCGAAGTTGGCCAAAGTAGATGTGTTGGTCCCCGTGCCATTATCAGAGCATCGCCTGGAGAAACGGGGATTCAACCAAGCAATGATTCTTGCCGATACTATGAAGGAAGTATGGAAACGGCCAGTCTGCAACCACGTGGTTCGAACCCGTGAGACGGAAACCCAAAGCGGGCTTTCCTTGACGAAAAGGAAGCACAATGTACGCGGAGCTTTTGCCGTGCTTCCCGGTTTTGATTTTCGGAACAAGCACTGCCTGATCGTGGACGATGTAATCACTTCAGGTAGCACATTTTACTCTCTCTCCCGTCTCATTGAGGACTATGGGGGAAGACCCATGGGTGTTTTTGCAGCCCGTACAGAAATCCTACGAGGAGTGACTAAGATGCTGAGGAATTGTGAAGAATGTAACCGCCTTTTTTCCCATCCGGCCCGCAGTTTATGCCAGGATTGCTATGACCAGGCCAAGAAGTCGTTTGATGCGGTAAAAAAATACCTTCGAGACAATCCTGGAGCCACAGTAGCCCAGGTAGCTAGGGATACTGAGGTAGATTTGGAACTGATCTATGACTACATCCGGGAAGGCCGATTAGATGTGATTCCCAAGGATGCTAGGCTACAGTGTTCCATTTGTGGAGCTCCAATCAGTGTTGGCCGGGTGTGCGCTAAGTGTCGTAACGATTTACGCAGCACCATGACGTCAGAGCCTACTAGATCGCAAGGAAAGCCCAAAGTAGACTCAAGGGTGCACACCTTAGAGAACATTAAAGATCGCTAGTTAAAGTTTTTTCTTAATGTGCCGACAAATGAAGTGAGGGAGAAAGGGGTTTTAACGATGATTATTTCTAATAAGGCAGCTGTGCAACGGGTAGCCCAAGTTTATCAAGAGCAACGTCAGGCAAATCGCGTGCGCAAACAAGCGGGAAAGCCTTCTTATAACGATGAGGTGACTTTGTCGGCGGAGGGTAAAGAGATGCAGGCTATGTTGCAGAAGCTTCAGACCGTGCCTGACATTAGGCCGCGGGCTGAAGAGATAAAGGTGGCTGTACAAGATGGTACTTACCAAGTGTCGGCGCGGCAAATTGCCCAGGGAATCATTAACTACCAAAACCGGAGCTAATGGCCATGACAGTGTGGGATGATTTTGTTGCTGTTTTGGAAACCGAAAATGAATTGCTGCGAGAGTTAGTTGAATTAAGCGTTGCCAAGCAAAAGCAAATCAACGATGCTCAGGAGGTATCTCGCTTAGCCGGCGAAGAGCAGAGTCGCTTAACTCGCTTAGAAGGGGTTGACAAGGAGCGGGCGGCATTATTTGATGCGCTGTCTGGGGGAAAAAAACTCGAGGAGTGGCTCGCCTCCTTAGAGGATGTGCTACAAGAAATTGTAAGCCCTTTGCTTCTTGAATTGGCCGAAAATTTGGGAAGACTGCAATCTCTCAATGACCTTAATCAGGAGCTTTTGACCCAATCTTTGAGTTTTGTTCAGTTCTCTTTGAATCTGTTCATGGGTGACGATACGTCTCCTACGTACACCCGACCAGGAGGGAATACAGCAGGCAAATCAATTTTTGACCGAAAGGTGTAGTTCAGTATGAGCATGAGGACAACCTTTAGTGGGCTTTCCATTGCGTTACGTGCGTTGCAGACCCAACAGATCTCATTAGATATAACAGGTCATAATGTGGCCAACGTGAACAATCCAAACTATTCGCGGCAGACTGCACTTCATGCAGCCACGAAGCCTTATCCGGCACCTATGATGGGCTACACGCCCTCATCGGGTCAGTTGGGGACCGGTGTGCAAATAAGCCAGATTAATCGGATGCGAGATGGTTTTGTGGATCTACGTTTGCGCCAGCAACTCCACAGCAAACACTATTGGGCGACTATGGAAGAAGGTCTTAGGCAAGTGGAGCTCTTTTTCAATGAGCCCACCGAAAATGGTATCCATTATGCCCTAGATCAGTTTTGGGACTCTCTACAAGATTTGAGCCGTGAACCTGACTTTGCAGCGGTGCGAGAAGTGGTGGTGCAAAGGGCACAGGTCCTGGTCGAATCCATTACTGGCACAAGATCCCACCTGCAGAGTTTGAGAGAGAACATCAACGGGAATATTCCCCTAAAAGTGGATGAAGTCAACTCCCTTGCCAGACGGATCGCTGATTTAAATGTGCAGATTGGAAAAATCTCAGCGACAGGCAGTCTGCCCAATGATCTATTGGACGCTAGAGATGCGATGGTCGAGGAACTCAGCCAACTCGTGGATATTGAAGTGGTGCAGGATCATGCCCATATGATTGGTGTTACGATCGGCGGTGCGAGCCTCGTTCACCGTGGCACTTCCTATGGTCTAACCACCACCGCTGGAGAGCCCATACCTGGGGAGAACTATAAAAGAGTGGATATCATCTGGTCTGCCACAGGTAATGGAGTGAATATTACTTCAGGGGAGATCGGTGGACTCAAGAAGCTCCGAGAAGACATAACAGGTATAATGGGACGATTGGATGAATGGACCCTGGATTTCGCTCTTGAGTTCAATAGGCGCCATGCAGTGGGCTATGATGCTAGTGGCCGTGGAGGCTACACTGGAGAGCTTGATAGCGATGTCCCTGAGAACGAAGGGATACCTGATTTCCCATTCCATTTCTTTACCTTTGAAAATCATCCTTATGACGCGGATGATCCCGCTCATCCTTTAGATGAACAACTACCTTTTGCTGCTCTGAATATTAGAGTCAATGAAAAGATAGTAGATAATGCGAATTTAATCAGGGCAGGTCTCCAAGAGGCGGTGGGTAACGGTGAAAACGCTCTTAGACTTGCCAACCTACGCTTCGATCCAATTGAGAGGCTAACCAAGAAGAACACGAACACCGGCGACCAAAAAGTTACCATTGGTGATGCGTTTAACTCCATCATCGCTGAGCTAGGAGTAAGGACGCAACAGGCTGTGCGCATGAATGAGAATGGTACCAACTTAGAACTCCATTTGCGGAACCTAAAAGACTCCATATCAGGAGTGAGCCTCGATGAGGAAATGGCCAACATGATTCGCTTTCAACATGCCTATAGTGCGGCAGCGCGAGTCATGACTACCATGGATGAGGCCCTAGATACTATTATTAACCGTCTAGGTATGGTAGGACGATAGGAGGGATTAACTGATGCGGATTACCAATAGAGTCATGAACAACAATTTACTTCTGAACCTCAATCGGGGACTGACGCGGTTGGATCGTATCAACAATCAGCTGGGTTCGAAAAAGCAGATCAATGTGCCCTCTGACGATCCTGTTAAGGCAGGAATCATCTTGCGTACCAGTAGTTCGATTCGGGAGACGGATCAATATCTTCGTAACATCGGCTCCGCTGAGTCTTGGCTTGATTCGTCCGACATTGTGATGAAAGACGTTCTAGCTGTACTCCACCGAGCTAAAGAATTGGCAGTTAATGGTTCTTCTTCACATCTAGATAACACGGCCAGGCAGGCTTTGGCCGATGAGGTAAGCCAGCTCCACTCTAACTTAGTGCAGCTTGCCAACTCCACCCATGGAGGGCGCTATTTGTTCGCCGGCCAAAGGACTGATACCGAACCCTTCCAAGGAGGAGACGTCTCTGATACCGCGATTGCCCCTGTAATCTATCATGGTGGACAAGGTGATGAACTGGAACTCAATTTCGCAATTGGTGTTGGGGTAGAGCTCGATGTAAATATGGATGCACGGGAATTGTTTGTTGGCAGTGATGGGGATGGAGGCATCTTTGGAGCCCTCCGAGATTTGTATGACGATCTGGTCAAAACTAACGGAGATGATCCCGGAGACCCGGTGTCAGGAGACGTCTTGCAGGACTTGGATCTCGCTTTAGATGCAGTATTACAGGGCGTGTCCAAACTTGGCGGCAAACAAAACAGAGTCGAACTGGCTAAAGAGCGTTTGCTCGATCTACAGCTCAACCTCACCAAGATTCTCTCAGAAGAGCAGGATCTAGATTATGCTGAGGCTATTATGGAGCTTAAAATGGAGGAATTTGCGTATCGAACCGCCCTTTCGGTAGGTGCTCGAATTATTCAGCCTTCTCTGGTAGACTTCTTGCGCTAGGTAGGATGGGGCAATGTTACAGATTACGTCAACCTACTCTACTATGGATCTAGAAATATACTGGCCCAGAGCAGACATTGAGCAGCGAGTTTCCAGGGTGCAGATCCGGACCTTTGGTCCGAAAATTGAGATTGACCAATCACAAAGCCGTAACGAGCTAGGTATAGGTGGTTTTGAGTATTACAGTCATCAAGTGCGAGATGCGGCCTATCAGAAAACCATTGCGGCCATTCGAACGATGGCTGCAGCAGGGGACGAAGTAGTGCAGAGGGCTGGTCATTTCAGGGAAGAGATGATCCTAGCCGAACAGGCAAGGCGGGGAATGGAGGCACAAATTCCTGAACTTAACATTCGTGCTGCACCAACTACAAGACCGCAAATCAGTTTTGACTATAGGCAGGAGATTAGCTGGAACCAAGGAGGGGTCAATATTACGCACCAGGTGCGTCCACCAAAGATTACCTGGACTCAAGGTGGAGTTAAGGTGGACGTCCGTGGGTAAAGATGGGGTGGATTAAGTGGAATTAGAGACAAGGTTAGGCACTTTGCAGGTAAACGAGGAAGAAATCATTCACTTTCCCGTGGGGATCCTAGGCTTTTCAGAATATCACCGCTATGTCATTGTGGAGCAAGAGGGTAGTGCCTTTAGCTTTCTCCAGTCGGTGGACGATCCAGAACTGAGCTTTGTCATCATAATGCCTGAGTTAGTCTGTGCGGACTACTCGGTACAGTTACGTGACGAAGAGGTAGATCTGTTACAGATACAATCTCCCGAAGACGGTAAGGTCTATGGAATTGTAACGATTCCGGAAAATGTAGCGGAGATGACGGTAAACCTTCAAGCGCCAGTTGTAATCAATGCCAAGAGCTTAGTGGGGGCCCAGTTTATTATCCAGGGTGACAAGTATCATACTAAGCATAATGTCATTGCAGAAATGCATAAGAACGCTTACTTGTTGCAAAAGCAAAGTGAATCACAGGAGGGCGAGGAGAAGATTCAAGAATCAGTCTAATTCCGGACTAATTCGGGAAGAATACAGTCCAGGGAGGGACGGAGATGCTGGTACTTACACGCAAAGTAGATCAGAGTATTATGATTGGCGATAATATCCGCATTGTAGTGGTGGATGTCCGAGGCGATCAAGTTAAAATCGGGATCGATGCTCCAAGGGATGTTATGGTGCATCGCCACGAGGTTTATGAGGATATTCAGGCAGAAAACCAAAGGGCCGCGCTAAAACGGCAGATTGATCTGGGAGTTTTGGAACGGACGATTAGAGAGTCAAAACCGCGAAAAGGTTAGGAGTGAAAAGTATGAGCCTAAAGGTGCAGACAGCTTCAGATGTGGTAAGGGCAGAGTCAACGTCCAGGCTTTATGCCAATCCTTCAGGTTTGCAGCGGGTACCAAGGGTTGAGCAGGAGACAAGCCTGGATAAAATGTGGAAAAAAGAAGAAACGCCTAAGGAAGAGCTGAATAAGGTTGAAGTAGAATCAGCGGTGGACAGTATCAATAACGCCATCGAGCATATTAACCGTGCTCTGAGGTTTTCCGTTCATGAAGATACTCAGAGGATCATGGTTAAGGTGGTTGATGTTACTACCGATGAGGTTATTAAAGAGCTTCCTCCGGAGGATGTACTAGATACGGTAGCCCGTATTAGAGAGATGATTGGCCTTCTAATTGACGAACGGGCTTAAGGGGGTATTTCAGTGAGTGTACAAGCGTATCAAGTCTATAGACAGACTCAGGTTTCCACGGCAAGCCAGGGTGATCTTCTGCTTATGTTATTCGATGGAGCTATTCGCTTTGCCCGTCAATCTAAGGATTTCATGGCTGCAGGAAAGCTTGAAGAAGCTAGCGCCAAGCTAATTAACACCCAGGACATCATCAATGAGCTGATCCTTTCTCTAGATCTCAGTATAGGAGAATTAGCCCATAATCTCCAACAGTTATATGTATACATTCATGATCTTTTAGTCCAAGCTAATGTCAAAAAGGATCCCGCTGTCGTTGATAGCGCTCTAGGCCTGTTGGTGGAGCTTAGGGATACTTGGGAGCAGGTGGTGGGCCAGACGAAATGAAGGAGATTCGAGACAAGCTCTGCGAACTTGCTAGCACCTATGAAGAGCAGTTGCTGTTATATAGGCGAATTGGAGAGGTAGGCTCTGGGGAGCAGGACTTGATCCGTGAAAACCGTCTGGAGCGCCTCTTACAGGTTCTTAAGGACAAGGAGATTCTGTTGAAACAGGCTGGTGAGTTTGAGCAACGTATCAAGTTGCTTCAAAAGCAGCTAGCGGACCATTTTGACCTAGCAATCTTTTCGTTGCCGCAGCTGAAGTTGGTAGCTCCTGCTTATTATCAAGAGGAGATCGAGGCACTGGAGGCCACGGTAGCTAAGTTGCTTCCTGTCTTGGAGATCCTCGAGGAGCAGGAACGCAGTAATGAGGCCTCTTTAAATCAGTATTTAGAGGCGAGTCAAGGGCCAAAGACAAAGAAGACCCAGATACGACTGGCGGGACGGGCTTATGGCAAGAAGTGACCGGCCGCTCCTCCAGGCTGGGGTGTTTTCCAAACCTTGACAATAGCCGGTGTATTATGTTAAAGTTAAATTACCGGAAGGTTGTGACCGGAGTTTCAAAGCTTAGGAGGAATGTTTACTAATGTTAGGCAAGGTAAAATGGTTCAATGCTGAAAAGGGTTATGGATTCATTGAACGTGATGATGGAGAAGGAGATGTGTTCGTACACTTTTCAGCGATTCAGCAAGAGGGTTTCAAATCTCTCCAAGAAGGCGAAAGTGTGGAATTCGAGATTACCGCTGGCGATAGAGGGCCACAAGCTTCCAATGTAGTGAAAATCTGACTTGAAGAGGACTGAGTGCATACTCAGTCCATTTTTTTCTAACGGGGAGGATTTTCGTGCATGTATGGGAAATATTAGGTACAAACAAGGCTTATCATTGAAGGAGTGATTAGTATGTCCACAATCAGAATCAATATTTCGGGGAAGAATCTAGAGATTACTCAGGCTTTGCGGGGCTATGTAGAAAAGAAAGTTGCCAAGCTCGAGAAATACCTCAATGATAATCAAACCTTTTCAGCAGAAGTTATGCTTAGAACAGAACGGGGCATCCACATTGCTGAAGTTACCATGAATCTTTCCGGCATTATGCTCCGCGGAGAAGGTAAGACGGGTGATATGTATACCTCCATTGACGCTGCAGTGGATCGCATTGAGCGTCAGTTTAACAAGTACAAGAGCAAACTTAGCCGCAGAATCCACGGACCAAAGCTTGGCGAAATGCAAGCACCTGCACAAGGAGAGGGTACAGATATTCAAGAACCACGCATCGTTAGGACGAAGCGCTTTGCGTTAAAGCCCATGGATGTAGAAGAAGCGGTGATGCAAATGGAGCTCTTAGGTCACGACTTTTTTGTCTTTAGAGACGCAGACACAGGTGACGTGAGTGTCGTTTATAAGCGTCGCGACGGCAACTATGGATTGATCGAGTCTCAATTCTAAGATGGCACAGTCAGTCAGTTTAGTTGTGTTTGAAGGCGGACTGGTTCGCAGTGCCCTCGAAGAGCAAATGCAGATGGTCCGGGAAGGGATGGTCTTAGATCTTGTGGAGAGGGCTCGGCAAGGAGGTCTGAAACATATTGTGGTAGTCACGTCCTACCAGGACCTTGCAGAGACACTACAGTCTACAGGAATTGAAGTTGTGGTCGATGAGGAGCTAGGCGAACCCTTCCATTTTGGCCAACGTTTACAAGATGTTGTGCAGTCGTATCGTTTGGAAAAAGTGTTGTATATGGGGGGAGCATCAGCTCCCCTGATTTCATCTTCAGAGTTTAAGTATCTTCGGGAACTATTGGAGCAAAACGAAGGAATTTTGATAGCCAACAATTATTACTCCGCAGACATTGTAGGATTCACACCGGGGCAAGCTTTGAGTAGTATTTCGCTTCCACCTATTGACAATACCCTGGCATTGGCCCTAAGTAACGAAGCAGGACTGCGTTGGATTCCCGTACAGCGTACCTTAGGTTTGAATTTTGATGTGGATACACCAACCGATATCATGATTCTGTCGGTCCACCCTGACATGGGTGTTCATACCCGCGAGGCTGTGCAAGACTTGCAGTGGGATTTTCAGCGTTATAATGCCATCAAAGAACTCCTTGGTAATCCCAATGGAGAGATGGTTATTTATGGACGGGTAGGCTCTAACCTTTTCCAGTATTTGGACGCCAATACTCGCTGCAGGTTGCGCCTTTACTCGGAAGAGCGAGGAATGAAGGCTCTTGGCCGGGATGCCCGTGGAGAGGTGACAGCCCTCATGGGAAGGCTCATCGATGAATTGGGATTCGTAAACTTCTTTGATTTCCTAGCTGATATAGCACTAGGTGCCGTCTTAGACACCCGGGTGCTCTTCGAACACTTTAAGTGGCAACTCACATCGGCCGATCGCTTTGCATCTGATCTAGGAGCAGTGGATTTGATTTCTCATCCCTTGTTGAAGGAGTTCACCTGCGCGGCCATGGAGGCACGGATCCCTGTGTTGCTTGGGGGCCATTCCCTCGTCACCGGGGGATTATGGGCATTGATTGACGCGGGTGGAAAGGGTTAGTACAATAGAGCCGGGAGGTAGAGATGTGCTCAAAAGTATAAAGAACTTTTTTGATCCAACACAGCGAGAATTGAAACGTCTAGAATCGGTCGTTCAATCCATCAACGCTATGGAGCCGGCGCTTCAGGCACTCAGTGATAGTGAACTGCGCGCCAAGACAGACTATTTCCAGGAAAAGCTACGTGGTAGCGCTACTTTAGACGATATCCTTCCGGAAGCCTTTGCCACCGTCCGCGAGGCATCACGGCGAGTTTTGGGCATGCGCCACTTTGATGTGCAGCTTTTAGGGGGAATCATCCTCCACCAGGGTCGCATTGCTGAGATGAAGACGGGGGAAGGCAAGACCTTAGTGGCCACCCTACCTGTCTACCTCAATGCCCTAACCAATCAGGGTGTCCATGTGGTCACTGTTAATGACTACTTGGCCAGGCGCGACGCGGAGTGGATGGGCCAAATCTATGAGTTTCTGGGATTAACGGTGGGCGTTGTCGTCCACGGTCTAAGTTTTGAGGAACGCCGCGAGGCTTATGGTTCGCATATCACCTATGGAACCAATAACGAATTTGGCTTTGACTACTTGCGGGACAACATGGTTGTGTCTCCTGAACAAATGGTGCAAAGATCACTTCACTATGCTATTGTGGACGAAGTGGACTCCATCTTAATTGATGAGGCGAGAACTCCTCTGATTATCTCTGGAGCGGCCGAAGATTCCGCCAAGCACTATATGCGTTTTGCCCAAATCGTTCCGCAGTTAAAACCGGAGCGGGATTATGCTGTTGACGAAAAGGCCAGAACCATTGCCATTACCGATGAGGGTGTGGCTCGGGTAGAGAAGATTCTCGGTGTAGACAACCTTTTTGATGATGTCCATTTTGAACTCAATCACTATCTAAATCAAGCATTGAAGGCGAAAGAATTCTTCTTGCGTGATCGTGATTATGTGGTGAAAGATGGCGAAGTCCTCATTGTAGATGAATTCACCGGACGCATTATGGAGGGAAGACGCTATTCTGACGGTCTTCACCAGAGTATTGAGGCTAAAGAAGGAGTTTCTGTTTTGAGAGAGAGTCAAACCCTGGCCTCCATCACCTACCAGAACTATTTTAGAATGTATACTAAGCTTGCGGGAATGACAGGTACAGCGAAAACCGAAGAAGATGAATTCCGAAAAATCTATGGTCTGGATGTGGTGGTCATTCCCACTAACAAGCCCATGATTCGAGAGGACCTTCCCGATGCTGTTTACAAAACGGTTAAGGGTAAGGCCGAAGCCATTGTTAGAGACATCGAGGAGCGTCATAGCAAGGGGCAGCCCATCCTTGTGGGTACCATTAGTATTGAGAGTTCGGAGTTTTTCAGTGCCCTGCTGAAACGTCGCGGCATCCCCCATCAGGTTTTGAATGCAAAGTACCATGACAAAGAGGCCGAAATAGTAAAACAGGCCGGTCAACCCGGGATGGTCACCATCGCTACGAACATGGCTGGTCGGGGTACGGACATTGTCTTAGGTGAAGGTGTAGTTGAATTAGGTGGTCTTCATATTCTTGGCACCGAACGCCATGAGTCCAGGCGCATTGATAACCAGCTTAGGGGCCGAGCCGGTCGGCAAGGGGACCCGGGATCGTCGCAGTTTTATGTCTCCATGGAAGATGATATAATGCGCCTATTCGGTTCCGAGCGCATTATGGGGATTATGGATCGTCTAGGTTGGGAAGAAGATCAGGTCATCGACCATCCCCAGATTAGCAAGGGCATCGAAAACGCTCAAAAACGGGTGGAGAGCCGCCATTTTGAGATCAGAAAACAGGTTCTCGAGTATGACGATGTGATGAACCAGCAACGGGAAGTGATTTACGGGCAAAGGCGTGGTGTCCTCCTCGATGAGAACATTTCTGAGCAAATTGCAGGCATGTTTGAACCCATCTTCGAGCGGATCGTCAGGCGCTATGCTGACGAGAAGGTTATTCCTGAAGAATGGGATATAGACGCCATCAGACAGCAATATTCGGAGATTGTGGTCAAGCCGCTCCCACGGACGAATGAGGAGCTTAGTGATCTTGCACCTGATGAAATAGTCCAGGAACTGGTCACCTTTGCCAGGAAGGCCTATGAAGAAAGAACCGCTGAATATGGGGCCGATCTGCAGAGGCAGATAGAGAAAGTGATTCTTCTGCAAATCACCGATCAAAAGTGGATGAACCATTTGAGTGCCATGGACGATTTGCGCGAAGGGATCGGACTTAGGGCATACGCACAGCGTGATCCGCTTTTGGAGTATAGGTTTGAGGCCTATGAAATGTTTCAGGAAATGGTCAACAGTATTCAAGAGGATACCATCAGTATGCTCTTTAAGGTCCGTTTAGCGGAAGAGAGTACGTACAGTAAGCCCAAAGACCGTTTAGCCGGTGCCCAGACGAACCAGGGAGAGGGTTCCCAGCAAAAGCCCCGCCGGGTGGAAGAGAAGGTAGGCCGTAACGACCCGTGTCCTTGTGGAAGTGGGAAGAAATACAAGAAGTGTCATGGGAGGTAGTCTTATGGAAGAGTTGTTGTCAGATTTAGATAGGCGCATCCAAGAAATGCGAGGGTATCTTTGACATTGATGCCAAAGAGACTAAGCTCCAAGAGCTCGAGGAGAGTATGTTGGCAGAAGGTTTTTGGGATAACCAAGAATTGGCCCAACAGACCACCAAGGAGATTAGCTCCATCAAACGAATTATTCAGGAGTGGAGTGAAGTTTATGGACTCCTTGAAGATGCCCTTACCTTTGTAGAACTGTTGGACGAAGCCGCAGATTCAAGTCTCGAGGCCGAACTCGGCGAGCTCGTGCCCCAGCTTCAGAGGGCTGTGGATGAGTTGGAACTAGCTTCCCTCTTGAGCGGCGAGTATGATGGCAATAACGCCATTTTGACAATTCACCCTGGAGCCGGTGGCACGGAGTCGCAAGACTGGGCATCGATGCTTCTGAGAATGTATACTCGCTGGGCTGAAGATCAGGGTTATGCTGTAGAAGTTTTGGACTACCAGCCAGGGGATGAAGCAGGGTTAAAGGACGCAACATTGCTGATTAAGGGAACAAATGCCTATGGCTATCTAAGGAGTGAAAAAGGGGTACATCGTTTGGTCAGGATCTCTCCCTTTGATTCTTCTGGCCGCAGACATACCTCCTTTTCGTCAGTGGAAGTGTTGCCAGAGATTGAAGATGACGTTACGGTAGAGCTTAACTCAGATGATTTGCGAATCGATACCTACAGGGCCAGCGGAGCAGGGGGCCAGCATGTGAACAAAACCGATTCGGCCATCCGAATTACGCATTTGCCTTCGGGGCTCGTTGTGCAATGCCAGTCAGAGCGATCACAGCATGCGAATCGTGAAGCGGCCCTGAAGATCCTCAGGGCCAGGCTCTTAGAGAGGCAGCTCCAAGAGCAACGAGCCAAGATGGAGAGTTTGAAAGGTCAGCAGCAAGATATTGCCTGGGGTAGCCAAATTCGCTCCTATGTGTTTTGCCCCTATACTCTGGTCAAAGATCATCGCAGTAATGTGGAAGTGGGCAATGTGGAAGGAGTCATGGATGGTGATCTGGCTCCCTTCATTGAAGGATATCTCAAGTTGAAGGAATAGACATAGGATGGCCTTTTTCGTGAGGAAGGAAAAGGCCATTTTTTCAAGAGTGAAATAGAGTAAGATGGGAGGAGTGATCGATCATGAAGCGGTATAGGCTGGCCCTAGCAGGTATTGCCATCATCCTTGTTATTTTAGCGATTCCTAGGGTACTTTTGGTTCCACGTCTGGCCCACGAACTGGAGAGTGAAATAGGGGAATCACTGAACGCAAGTGACGTGCACGTGAGTATCAGAGCACCCTTAGGCTGGGAGCTCCTCTTTGGGCGGGTTAATGGTGTGGACCTTACAGCGCGAGATGCAGTCATGGATGGCCTTCACATTTCTAGGATGGAATTTCATGGGGAGCAAATCCGTTTTGACCCCCGATCTCTCTGGCGAGAGCAAGAAGTAGTTTATACGGAGGCATCCAATGTGCGGGGGGAATTGCTCATCACAGAAGATGCCCTTAACGAGCTATTGTGGGAAGAGGTGGATCCTGATAGGTTCTTGAGGCTCCAAGTTTCTTCGGAAGGCGTTGATCTTGGGGGTACCATTAGTGTTTGGAACATGGAATGGACGATTACACTTCGGGGTGACCTTGAGGTGCACCACGGAACAGCCCTCCGCTATGTACTAAAGAACTTCGAAGTGCAAGAAACAAGGATCCCAGCAATTTTGCTCGAAGTTCTTAGCGAGAATTACGAGTTTATCATTGACTTTGAAATGTTCCCCTATCCTGTGGAGATTAAGGACGTTCTCCCCCAGGAAAGGCAGATTCTCGTCACTTTTGGAGGGCTTTCATGAAACGCGTTCTTTGGATCATCATTATACTGGCTGTCTTAACGTCCCTGGGAGTCTTTATTCAGCGCTGGACTGTGGAAACCCCGAATCACACGGTGGAAATCGTCTACGACTTGCCGAGTCTACTGGAATTCGCAGAATTGATCGAGGGACTGTCCCTCGATCAACTTCTCGCAGATCTTAAATTTGCTGGGGTCGAAACCATTGCCATTCAGCCGACAAGTGTGGGAGAAATGATGCTTGCGGGGCTTCCGCTTCCGGAAAAAGTGTGGGAGCATCTCCCAGAGCGCCTTACAGACTTGGGAAGGGTTCTCACCCTACCGGTAGAGTTTGACTCAGAACACTTTGGACTGGTGGAGAAAGCAGGTCTTCGGTCTTCCCCTAAACTCAATACGTCCCCTTGGGATCTAGAACCCATTTGGCTCGCGTACAATCCCCAACTTCTCATTGTGAGTGGTCAAGGGAGCATGGACCTTGAGAAATTCCACGGGAGCGACGCCACTTTGGCTTTGGTGGAGTTTAGCACCCCAGCCATAACCCCCTCTGACCCAGGAACTATGGTTAGGCTCCATGGCATTAGTGCCCCAGAAATGCAAGTCTTGTCTGATGAACGGATTCTCAATCGTTATGTTCGGGCTGTCAAAGAACGTAATATGCGGGTACTTTATGTGAGGCCTTTTGTGGATGGCGAGGACGGATGGGAGCGTTCCTTAGCTCTCTTAGATACCCTGAAGGTGCGGTTGGAGAGTGCCGGTTTTTCTTTGGGACAAGCAGAGCCTTTTGCGGCCTGGGACATTTCCTGGATCTGGACAGCGTTGATCGGAGCGGGAATCTGGGCAACCACAGTCTTGTATGCGATGGACCTGTTTCCCTTCTGGAAGAGGTTTCTCTTCTGGTCAGGACTGTTGGCCCTCACTTTGAGCATCGTCTTACTGGTCGTAAGGCCTATTTTGGCCAAACAGGGACTTGCTCTTTTGGCAGCCATTGTTTTTCCTTGTCTGGCGATGCAGTTCAGGTGGGGGAAAACGCCTATGGTGCGCTATTTGAGTGCCGCTCTTGTCTCGATGATTGGCGCCCTTTTTGTGGTGGCTACCCTCAGTGGAACGGAGTTTCTGGTCAAGATCCAAGAATTTCGAGGCGTGAAGCTGATGCATGTGGCTCCCATAGCACTCGTGGTCTTTACCTTGATCCGCCCCCTCAAGGACTGGCTGAACAAGTACATCCCCATTCGCCATTTGATTGTAGTTGGTGCCTTTGGTTTGGCTGGTGCCTTATATATACTTCGCACTGGAAATTTCGGGATCCCTGTCTTGGGCCTTGAAGTCCAGGCCCGAGAGTTTTTGGAGAATTTGCTCGTTGTGCGCCCACGCACAAAGGAGTTGTTCCTAGGTCATCCGGCCTTGTATTTTGCTGTCCACTCGAATGAACCTCGCAAATCCTGGTGGCTTCCGGTGGCCGTCATCGGCCAGATTTCTCTAGTGAACACCTTTACGCATACCCATACATTTCTTTGGGTCAGTCTCTTAAGAACAGGATATGGACTCTTCTTCGGTTACCTTTTGGGATGGTTGGCCCTTAAAATGTTCAACTGGGGGAAGGGGAAGCTCGATGATGATCTTGGTTTCAGGATACTACGGATTCGATAATCTAGGTGACGAAGCCATTTTGGCTGCTTTGTGTGCAGATCTTCTCGCCCTTGGCGTGAAGGGCGAAGATATTGTGGTGCTCTCCAATCATCCAGAGAAAACCTCCAAACAGTTTCAAGTGACAGCTCTTCCTAGGTATGATCTGAAACAGATCTGGCGCACCTTAGGAAAAGCACAACTATTGATTAGCGGGGGCGGCTCTTTACTCCAGGATGTAACGAGCAAACGCAGCATCCCCTATTACCTAGGATTGGTAGAATTAGCTTTCATCCGCCAAGTCCCGGTGGTAATGTATGGGCAGGGGTTAGGTCCTGTGCGAAGTGGTTTCTTGCGCTCCTGGGTAGGATGGGCTTTCAAGCGCAGCCTCGCGTGTTCGGTACGTGATGCAGGTAGCCTTCAGTTCCTCCTAGGCCTTGGTGTTCCAGAAGAAGAAATTGAGCTTTGCGCAGATCCAGTGTTCCAACGGGATCTGGTGACGAGTGGGCCGCGATCCCAAAGGATCTTGCTGAATCTAAGGCCTTATTCTGGTTGGGAAACGCAACAAGGGCTCTGGCTCGATCAGGTGTTGTTGTGGCAGGAAGAGAGCTTTGAGGTAGAGTTTATACCTCTAGGTCCTGGTGATTTTGAGATGGGAAAAAGACTGCAGGAGAAGTGTACGGATCTAAAGGTTCATCCGCTCCTAACGCTGGAGACAATGGGGCGGATTTTTTCCAGAGGCAGTCTTTGCGTTTCCATGCGTCTCCACGGCTTGATATTTAGTGCTCTCTACGATTGCCTTCCCGTAGGGTTGAATTATGATCCGAAGGTTGAGGCCATCTGCGAGCAACTAGAAATTCCTTTTTGGGAACTGGATGCGTTAGTCCATCTAGACGCGGGGATAGCCGAAGTATGGCAAAATGCCGATCAGCATAGGCTGAGATATCGGCGAGCTCTGGAAGATTTACGAAAGGGCGCCTTGAAAAACCGCGCCATGTTAGCCCGGGTAATGAGGTGAAAGCATGACAAGGATACAGATTTTAGGATGTGGTTTTGATCCAGTGACCATGGAAGAAGCCCAGGCTCAATTGGCATCCTATGTGGTGGACGGAAGCCCCCACTTGGTGATTACCGCAAATCCCGAAATGGTGATGAAGGCTAGGGGTGATCAACTCCTCACAGAAATCATGGAGCGGGCCGATCTGGTTGTGGCCGATGGAGTTGGGGTCGTTTGGGCTAGTGGTATTATTGGCGATCCGGTACCAGAGAGAATTCCAGGGATCGAACTGGCTGAGGGCCTGCTTAGACGTGCGGCCTCGGAAGGATGGAAGGTTTTTTTGCTAGGCGGAGCGGAAGGTGTCTCGGACCAAGCTGCCCAGGCACTCAGGCGTATACTTCCCGACCTGAAAATAGTGGGCACCTTCCATGGTTTCTTCGGCTCTGATCAGGAAGAACAGGAGATCCTGGAGCAGATTACACGTGAAAAACCAGAGATATTACTGGCCGCCTTAGGGGTACCGCGCCAGGAAAAGTGGTTGGCCGCACATTTAGGTACCCTTAAAGTTCCGGTGGCCATAGGTGTTGGAGGGAGCTTTAATGTTTGGGCTGGAGTGGACAAAAGGGCCCCCCTTTGGGTGCGAAAGATCAACTTGGAATGGTTTTATCGCTTAGTGAGGCAGCCCTGGAGGGTCAAACGTTTGCTGTCCTTGCCCGTCTTCGTGTTGGCAGTGGTATTCTCTCGATTTCGTCAGGGGAGGTAAGCATGTGCTAAAGAGGTTTGTCCAGGGTTATGGCGGGGTTTTAGTGGGTGTCATCATTACAGCGGTTGGGGTAAGTTACTTTCTGATTCCCGCAAGAATAGCAGCAGGCGGTGTCAGTGGTCTAGCCACAGTCATTTACCACCTCACGGAACTTCCCGTCGGGGTGACTATGCTACTTTTTAACATCCCCTTACTTGTCCTAAGCTGGCGCATTATTGGACCCGTTTTTGGCGCGAAGACCATATTTGGTACCATCGCCATGTCTGTTTTTGTGGACCTTTTTAACCAGTTCGCAGTACCGATGACCGAGGATTTACTGCTTGCTGCCATTTATGGGGGCGTCCTTTCAGGGATTGGCCTGGGGATTGCCTTTCGCTCGGGAGGCTCTACGGGGGGCACGGACATGGCTGCCCAGTTAGTGGCTCGATTTTTCCCCACCAGTGTTGGCCAGGCCCTTTTAATCGTGGATGGGTTTGTTATTGTCTTAGCTGGTATCGCCTTCGGCTTGGAGCTGGCCATGTACGCGTTGATTGCTGCCTTTATTACCACGAAGACGGTGGACTTGGTGCAGGAGGGGCAAAGTTACGCCAAAGCATGCCTGGTGATTTCTGATGATCCAGAGACGATTGGTCAGCGTATTATGGAACGTTTGGAACGTGGAGTGACCATGCTTGATGGGCGTGGTATGTATACAAAGTACGATAAACAAATTCTCTTGGCTATTGTGTCCCGCATGGAAATCGCCATGCTAAAGTCCATTGTAGCTGAAACGGACAGAAAGGCCTTCGTGATTATTTACGATGTCCATGAAGTCCTAGGGGAAGGTTTTAGAGGATTATGACACTCTTCTAACGGAACCGAGCACTTGCCAACCCCCAGGGATTTTTGATATGATAACATGAATTGACAAATGCTTTTGCATTTTGATGCATGTGAAACATCGAGGAGTTTCGTTTCACGAAACATCCACCATATCAAGTATAGCGATGGGAATCTCCACATATAGTTTGCCTAGATAGAAAGCTGGTGATGGAGTGAGCCGAAAAGCAACTCTAATAATCATACTGATCGTATCGTTATTGTCGGTCTCCCTTGTCTATGGCTCGTACCAGGCCAACACCCAGGTGGCTGAGGGTGAAACCCGCTACGAGAGCATTGGGACAGCCTTAGAAGTGATCGCTTTGGTGAAGACCAGACATTATTTTCAGCCGGTAAGCACCTTTGAGTTAGTTAAGGCCTATGTAACCCATGGTACGATCAACGGCATGCTCAAACATGCTCTAGACGATCCGTACACTCGCCACATGGATGCCATTGCCTTTGAGAACATGATGAATACGACAACGGGTATTTATGGGGGAATCGGTCTATCGGTCGGAATTGCGGATGATCGAGTTACAGTGGTTTCTCCCATTAAGGGAACCCCCGGGGAGAGAGCTGGCCTAAGGCGCGGTGATAAGATCATGGCCATAGATGGCAAGGACACCACCTATATGACATTAGATGAAGCGGTAAGCCTCATGCGGGGACCTGAAGACACAGAACTGGATTTGACTATTCACCGAGACGAAGATGCCTTTGAGGTTCACATTATTCGCGAACTTATCAATGTGGTCTCTGTACCCGATTATTACATCACTGATGAAGAACATGGTATTGGGTATATCGAGATCACGAACTTTTCAGATCGCACCTACGAAGAGTTACGGAAGGCCTTAGAATTCCTCGATGAGCGGGGCCAAAAAGCACTGATTTTAGATTTGCGTTTTAATCCCGGTGGGACACTAGGCGCTGCTTTGGAGGTGGCCAACGAGTTTGTCTCAGGGGCACCACTTGTTTATTTGGAGGACCAGGAAGGCATTCGTACTCCCTTTGACAGTATGGTCGAGGGAACGCGCAAACCAATGCCGATGGCGGTTCTGATTAATGGTAGCAGTGCTAGTGCGTCGGAAATTGTCTCCGGTGCGCTGCAAGATAATGGCCTAGCCACTCTAATTGGTACCACCACCTTTGGTAAGGGACTGGTGCAATCCCTCTATCCTTTACGGGATGGTAGTGCCTTAACCGTTACAGAACAAGGTTATCTTACCTCCGGTGGTAAGGATATCAATGGTGTAGGTATTGAACCAGATATTGTGGTTGAGGTTACGCTAGAAGAGGAAGAAGCGATTTACCTCGATGAAGCAGAGTACGATCCACAGTTAGATAAGGCTCTCGAGGTACTACGAGCCGAGCTTTAAATGCAGACGCCACCCCGGACATCATCTCCGGGGTGCTGTGTTCTTGGTTAGAATCGGGGAGGAGAAGTCGTTGAATCATATTTGGGAACTCATGAAAATAACATTCCAGACATTTGCATTCATGGTCACCGACCTGCGCTATATCTTAATTATGGCCTTGGTTTTTATTTTTGTTTATCGCCAATACGCAAAAATTCTCCAATACGAACAGGGGTTCTTCAGTCTGAAGCGAATTAATCCTTTGATGGAGACGGTGACCTCCTTAGTCTACGGAATTGGCGGAGGTATGTTGGCCACCATGCTTTTTATCCTGCTTGGTGTTTCCATCAGTGATGCGGGTGTAGCCTATTTGTGGTTGGCTGCAATTTTGCTCATGTTGATTAACCAGCGCTTTTTGTGTTTTGCCTACGCTGGAAGTCTGGTGAGTTTAATGGCTTTGATCACAGGTTTCCCCCAGATTCATGTGGCCACATTAATGGCACTGGTTGCCATTTTGCACCTGGTGGAATCGTTGTTGATTCTCGTCAATGGCTACCATAATGCTTCTCCCATGTTTTTCAAGCACAAGAGCGGTAAAGTGGTGGGCGGATTCGCTCTGCGGAAATTTTGGCCCATGCCAACCATAGCTTTGGTGGCAGTGGTCATGCTCAGTTCAGGGATGGATCTACAATCGGTGCCTATGCCAGACTGGTGGCCGATTTTCCAACCTGGCCTGGAGGTGCCCGAAAGCCATGTAATGCTCCATATCTTGTTTCCCTTGGTCGTTGCCTTGGGCTACAGTGATTTTGTGCAAACTGAATTGCCCAAAACCAAGGCCAGACGTAGTGCGGGAATGCTCTTGGTCTACAGTCTGGTCCTCTTGAGTCTGGCAGTCTTGGCCAATGCTTACTCTTGGTTGGCAATTTTGCCCGTGACTTTTGCACCCCTTGGTCACGAACTTGTAATATATATGGGTAGGCGGCGAGAAAAAGAAAACTCTCCCATCTTCCTGGGAGAGGAAGGAGTTATGGTTCTAGCAGTCTATCCTAACTCACCTGCGGAGCAGATGGGCCTGGAGGTGGGCGATGTGATCCGGAGTATTAATGGGGTGGAGACCGAGGATCTTAAGGCTCTAGCGGATCAAATGTCCCCTTGGGTTATTGATCCAGTATTTGTTGTAGAAAACCAGTTTCGCCTGCCGGCGGAACGGAGAATCAGCTTTAAGGGAAAGGTTCCTCCCCTGGGAATCGTTCCGGCACCGCATCCCGAACAAGGGGCCTATGTACGTTTTAAAGATGGATTTCTTAAGAGTCTGTGGAACAAATGGCGGGTTAAGGGGAAGTGAGACTGTGACACAATTTCGCTTGGACGAACAGAAGACTTCCATCACGGTGCTCATGGTCGTCTTGGCTTTGAGTTCCTTGGGTTTTGCCGTTTTGGGCCTAGTCCTAGTACCAGACTTGAGCCTCGATCTGGACCCGGGACTCAACATACAACTAGAAGTTGCGCGTCCAGAGGTACCGGATTTAAGCCATCTGGGGGACGTTTGGATAGACATGGGATTTGTCCCTCTCCAGCGCGAACAAGTCTACAATGTGCAAAGGGGCTCCTCCCAGTCTAATCAGGTCTTGGTCCAGGGGCAGGAGACATTAGTCTTAGTTCCCGAGCGTCATGATATTAGGCTATCAACGGCTGTATTGCGGCTTAGCGGATTATTTCTGGAAGAGGGCTGGATGATTCAGCTCGAGGCCACCGAGCACGGTTATACGATCGGCTTTTGGAGTCGTGTTCCAGGTTCGGAGGAGAGGGTACTTGCGTACGAGTGGCATATTGTACTTCTCAATCCTCAGAACTACGACTATTACTATGGGGGTTTGATTTCCGTGATGGGTCAGCCCTTCGACCCTAAGGGCTTTATTAAGGGTACACCAGAAGCTCCGGTATTGGCCTTAATTATCGATGACTGGGGTTACTCCACTGTGGCGGCAGATCCCCTGATCGCCTATCCGCTTCCATTGACTATGGCTGTATTGCCGCAACTGGATCTGTCTCAAGAGGCCAGCGAGCGTCTATATGCCGCGGGCCATGAAGTGATTTTGCACCAACCCATGGAGGCCTTGGATACGAGTTTGGACTTAGGGCCAGGGGGAATCATCAAGGGAATGGATAGCTCAGAGGTAAAGGATCTTCTGAAGGAGAACTTGGCGTCCCTCCCTGTTGCAGTAGGCTTGAACAATCACATGGGCTCGGTCATTACTGCAGACCATGAAACCATGACTACGGTCTTGGATGTCGTAAAGGAGTTGGGATTGTTCTTTGTGGATAGCCGTACATCCACAGACTCTGTGGTCGCTGAGGTGGCTCGCCAGGTTGGAGTGCCCTTCGGGGTAAACAACTTGTTTATCGACAACGAAAGTGATGTGGAGAGAATAAAAGCACAAATCCGCGCTGGCTTGGCTTTAGCACAGAACCGGGGACATGCCGTCATGATAGGGCATGTCCGACCAGCAACTGCCGATGCTCTTTGGGAGATGATTCCGGAATTTCTAGATTCCGGTGTGCAGCTGGTGCCTATCTCTGGGCTGCTTTATAACGAATGACTAACGACCATGAATATAACGGGCTTGGGCTTCAGCAACAAAGCGTTTAGCGTCGTCCCGATCGAGCCAGTCACCTACTTTGGTCTTCTTCTTCTCTAAATCCTTGTAGACCTGGAAGAAGTGGGTGATCTCTCTGAGTAAGTGTGGTGGAACATCGTCTAAACCCTGTACCCAATTCCATTGGGGATCACTTACGGGCACACAGAGGATTTTCTGATCGGGGCCTTTTTCATCCCACATTTCAAAGGCCGCAACGGGTTCTACCCGGATGAGGCAGCCCGGGAAGGTTGCTTCACCGACGAGGACCAGGGCGTCAAGTGCGTCTCCATCTTCGGCCAGCGTCTCAGGGATAAAACCATAATCCGACGGGTAATGGACCGAGGAGAATAACATACGATCTAAGTAAAACCGTTTGTCGTCCCTATTGTACTCATATTTATTACGACTCCCTCGAGGAATCTCTACCATTACGATTAAGCTCATCAAAAATGCCCTCCCATTTTCTAGTGTTATGTATAATTAGCTACGCGATGAAAATTACCTACCTAAACTTCAAAAAAGGAGATATGGATACACCATGGCTTTGCAGAATGCATTTCGAGTTGTTGCTCCTTTTGAGCCTGCAGGGGATCAACCTAAAGCCATCCAGGAGCTAGTTTCGGGAATCCAATCTGGTATCAAACACCAGACTTTACTCGGCGTTACCGGGTCTGGAAAGACCTATACAATAGCCAAAGTCGTAGAGGCAGTGCAGAAGCCAACTCTAGTGTTGGCCCATAACAAAACGCTGGCAGCGCAGCTCTGCAGTGAATTTCGGGAGTTCTTCCCCCATAATGCAGTCCATTATTTCGTGAGTTACTATGATTATTATCAACCAGAGGCCTATGTGCCAACAAGCGACACCTATATAGAAAAGGATGCCTCCATCAATGACGAGATCGACCGCCTTCGCCATGCGGCCACCAGTGCCCTCTTTGAACGGCGTGATGTTATTATCGTGGCCAGTGTCTCCTGTATTTATGGTTTAGGCTCTCCGGAAGACTATTCCGGAATGACGTTTTCTTTGAAGAATGGAGAGTATCGGGATCGAGATCATATTTTGCGTCGTCTCGTAGGAATTCAGTATGAGCGTAATGACATTGGTTTCACCCGTGGGACCTTTAGGGTTCGGGGAGATGTCATTGAGATCAATCCTGTCGGCAGTGAATCGGTGATCCGGGTTGAAATGTTCGGCGATGAAATTGAGAGGATTCAGGAAATTGATCCCATAACCGGCGAAGTTCTTAAACAACGAGATGAGCTGACCATTTATCCTGCTTCCCACTTCATCACTCCAGAAGAGAAACTGCAAAGAGCGTTGCCTACCATAGAAGCAGAGTTAGAAGCACGCCTGAAGGTCCTTCGTAGCCAGGACAAACTACTAGAAGCACAGCGTCTCGAACAGCGCACCCGTTACGATTTGGAGATGTTGGCGGAGCTTGGCTATTGTACCGGCGTCGAAAACTACTCCGCACCCTTAAGTGGGAGAAAACCTGGGGAAACCCCAGCCACGCTTTTGGACTATTTTCCTAAGGACTATTTGATGGTGATTGACGAAGCCCATGTTACAGTACCTCAGGTGCGAGCCATGTATTTTGGCGATCGTTCCCGCAAAGAAAATCTTGTGGAATACGGATTTCGTCTTCCTTCGGCCTTGGATAATCGCCCGCTAAAGTTTCCCGAATTTGAAGCCCATATGAATCAGGTGGTCTATGTATCGGCCACACCTGGGCCCTATGAAACAGAACGGTCGGAGCAGATCGTAGAGCAAGTGATTCGGCCGACGGGTCTGGTGGATCCCAAGGTGGTGGTTCGTCCAGTGCAGGGGCAAATTGACGATCTCATTGATGAGATTGGACTTGTACTCAAAAGGCGGGAGCGGATTCTTGTCACAACGCTCACTAAGCGTATGGCGGAGGACCTCACCCAGTATTTTACCGAGGTAGGTTTGAAGGTTCGCTACTTGCATTCTGACGTTGAAACTCTTGATCGCATTGAGATCTTGCGGGAGCTTCGTCAGGGGGTATTTGATGTCTTGGTAGGTATCAACCTCTTGCGTGAAGGATTAGACTTGCCGGAAGTGTCTCTCGTTGCCATCTTAGATGCCGATCAGGAGGGTTTCTTGCGCTCTTCGACTTCTTTGGTGCAAACCATTGGGCGTGCTGCCCGTAATGTTGAAGGAAAAGTGATCATGTATGCGGACCGCATTACAGATTCTATGAGGTACGCCATAGACGAAACCAATCGCAGGCGTGCCATCCAATTGGAGCATAATGAACGTATGGGAATCACGCCAGCCAGTATTGAAAAAGCCATTAAAGATATTGCCCAAGAGCTGCCTGAAGAGCACGTAGCTGAAGAGAGACCAGACTATGATGCTCGTCGGAGTGGGTCTCTAAGAGAGGTTATAGCACTCATCCAAGAGCTTGAGGAGGAAATGTATCGTGCCGCCCAAGACCTCAATTTTGAACGGGCGGCTGAGCTTCGCGATGAGATTCAGGAGATACGGATCGAAATGGGGTTATCAGTTTGAAAGATAAACTAGTGATACAAGGTGCTAGACAGCACAACTTGAAAGATATAGATGTGGAAATTCCTAGAAATAAGCTGGTAGTGGTAACAGGACTCTCAGGGTCCGGCAAGTCTTCTCTGGCCTTTGACACCATTTACGCCGAGGGACAAAGAAGGTATGTAGAATCCCTTTCGGCCTATGCCAGGCAATTTCTTGGACAGATGGATAAACCGGATGTTGATTTAATCGAGGGGCTTTCGCCAGCCATTTCCATTGATCAAAAGACCACCAGTCGTAATCCCAGATCCACCGTTGGTACGGTGACGGAGATTTATGACTATTTGCGCTTGCTCTTTGCCCGGGTGGGTAGACCCCACTGTCCGAGCTGCGGTAAGCCCATTAGTCAACAGACGGTGGAACAAATTGTGGATCAGATTCTTAGCCTCCCGGAGGGTACCCGAATTCAAGTGTTGGCACCTGTGGTCCGAGGACGCAAGGGTGAGCACAAGAAAGTGATCGAGACCATTGGCAAAGATGGTTTTATTCGAATTCGGGTAGATGGAGAGCTCCATGAGGTGAGCGATGCCCTGAACTTGGACAAGAATAAGAAGCATAATATTGATATCGTGGTCGACCGCATTAGTGTCCGTCCCGATCTGGCGGGACGCCTCAGTGATTCAGTACAGATGGCCTTACAGTATGGCGAGGGGATTGTCTTTGTGGATGTCATTGGAGGAGAGGTGCTCATGTTTAGTGAGAAGTTCTCCTGCATCGATTGTGGGATTTCCATGGAAGAGCTGGCTCCTCGCATGTTCTCTTTTAACAGCCCCTTTGGAGCCTGCCCGGGATGCGAGGGGTTAGGGACAAAGCAAGAGATTGACCCAGACTTAATTCTGGATATGGATCTTTCCATTGACGAGGGGGGCCTAATTCCCTGGCGCAATAGTAAGAGCCGTTGGAGAAACGCCATCTTACAAAGTGTTTGTGACAAGTATGGAATAAATACTGAGATACCCCTTAAGGATTTGCCAGGTGACCACTTGGACATTTTGGTGCATGGTCTTGGCTCTGAACTGATAAGCTTTTACTACACGAATAATGCAGGACGCGAGCGGATGTACGAGGCTCCCTTTGAAGGACTTATAGGGTCCTTAGAACGGCGTTATCTGGAAAGCGGTTCTGAGTGGGTGAAACAAGATGTGGAACAATATATGAGTATCAACACCTGCCAAGAATGTAAAGGACGTCGTTTGCGCCCAGAGGTCCTAGGAGTGACCGTAGGCGACAAGAACATAATGGACGTGACGGAGTTTTCCATTCAGGAATGCTTGGACTTCTTTGCGTCTTTACAGCTGACGCCTAGGGAAGAACTTATTGCTCGACAAATCGTGAAAGAGATTCGCGAACGCCTCGCCTTTTTGGTGAATGTGGGCCTGGACTATCTGGCTCTCAGCCGCGCTTCAGCAACCCTCTCAGGAGGAGAGGCTCAGCGTATTCGTTTAGCAACCCAGGTGGGATCGAGACTCATGGGAGTCCTATACATTCTAGATGAGCCCAGTATTGGACTTCACCAACGGGATAATGGAAAGCTCTTGGATTCCCTCAAGGAACTGCGGAATCTAGGAAACACCCTCATTGTGGTGGAACATGATGAAGAAACCATGGCGGCCGCTGATTGGATCATCGACATGGGGCCCGGTGCGGGAAGTCACGGCGGCGAGGTGGTGGCCGAAGGTAGCTGGGATGATATTTGTGCAGTACCGGAGTCTATCACTGGGCAGTATCTGAAGGGTGACAGGATGATCCGGGTTCCTCGAAAACGCCGTAAGCCCAATGGCAATTGGCTCACCATTAAAGGTGCCAGAGAGCATAACCTAAAGAACCTCGATGTGCAGATTCCCCTGGGGGTATTTGTTGCTGTTACAGGTGTGTCGGGTTCTGGCAAGAGTACGCTGATCAATGATATCCTTTATCGGAAGCTTAGCCAAGTGATGAACCGGGCCCGTACTAAGCCTGGGGAGCACGACGCCATTCTGGGCCTGGAGTTCATTGATAAGGTGATCGAAATCGATCAATCGCCCATCGGCCGAACACCAAGATCCAACCCTGCCACGTATACCGGAGCCTTTGATGGGATTCGGGATCTCTTTGCCATGACCAATGAAGCGAAAGTGCGCGGATATAACAAGGGGCGCTTCAGCTTTAACGTGAAGGGTGGACGCTGCGAAGCATGTAAAGGTGACGGTATCCTCAAGATTGAAATGCACTTTTTGCCCGATGTCTATGTGCCCTGTGAGGTCTGTAAGGGCAAGCGTTACGGCCGGGAAACATTAGATGTGAAGTATAAAGGGAAGTCCATTGCCGATGTCTTGGACATGCAGGTGGAAGAGGCGGTGGAGTTCTTCCAGAACGTTCCCAAGATCTACAGACGGGTGCAAACCCTCTATGATGTGGGTTTGGGCTATGTCAGACTTGGACAACCGGCCACAGAACTTTCTGGGGGAGAAGCCCAAAGGGTGAAGCTGGCCACCGAGTTAAGCCGCAGGAGTAATGGAAAGACCCTCTACCTTCTTGATGAACCTACGACTGGGCTTCACTTTGAAGATATCCGCAAGTTGCTTACGGTTTTGGAACGTTTGGTAGATGCCGGCGACACTGTGGTCGTTATCGAACACAACCTCGATGTGGTGAAGACCGCGGACTACGTTATTGATCTAGGACCTGAAGGAGGTCAGGGAGGCGGCACTATCGTGGCCCAGGGTACTCCTGAAGAGGTGGCTCAGGTACCTGAGTCCTACACGGGACAGTTTCTGCAGAAGGTCCTGAGTGACAAACGTGTGGTGAAGTAGGGGGTGAACTTTATGGATCTTGAACACAAATTGGCAACGTTGCCAACTGCGCCAGGGGTCTATCTCATGCTAAACGAGGCTGGAGAGGTTATTTATGTGGGAAAAGCTATCAACTTGCGTAATCGGGTGCGGTCGTACTTCCAGAAATCCGCCAATCATGCCCTGAAGGTACAGGTGCTTGTGGAGCATATCGCGGATCTGGAGTACATTGTTACCGATTCTGAGGTGGAAGCGTTAATTCTGGAAAATAACCTGATCAAAAAGCACACTCCCCGTTACAATGTGCGCTTGAAAGATGACAAGACCTATCCATATATCAAGGTAACAGTCCAAGAGACGTTTCCCAGAGTCCTTATGGTGCGCAAGCGTCTCAAGGACGGTGCCCGTTACTTTGGCCCTTATACCGATGTTACAGTGGTGAAGAAGACGCTCTCTTTTTTGCGTACGCTTTTTCCCCTGAGAACGTGCAACAAGACAATTGAAGAGGGATGGCAGGATAGGCCCTGTTTGAACTACCATATTGGGCGTTGCTTAGCTCCGTGCGCGGGTCTAATCAGTAAGGAAAATTATGCTGAAATGATCCAAGAGGTGCTGCTCTTCTTGGAGGGACGCATCGATCGCTTGATTCCCGATCTCACTAGAAAGATGCACGAAGCGTCAGCCCAGTTGGAATATGAGAAGGCGGCCCGTTTTCGCAACCAGATTCGGGGCCTGGAGACCCTGTTTGAAAAACAGAAGATTGTGGTCCAGCACGCGGAGGATCAGGACTATGTGGGCTATGCACGCCATGGTGAACTAGCCTGTGTGCAAGTGTTTTTTGTGCGTTCTGGGAAGGTGGTAGGACGGGATCACTACCTTTTGGAATGCTCCGCCGATGAAGAAGGGGCAGAAATATTGCGGGCATTTCTTCAGCAGTATTACGCAGAGGCTTCCTACATTCCCCGGGAGGTCCTTACGCCAATACCCCTCATTGAGCCTGAGATCATGGAAAACTGGCTGAGAAGTCTCAGGGGTGGTAAGAGGGTTTACTTGCGTACCCCTCAGCGGGGAGACAAGAAACAGCTCCTGGATCTCGTCGTTAAAAATGCCCAAATTGCCTTGGACGAGACCCGTAGCCGCAATACCTTTAAACAAAGGGCCATGGAACGAGCACTGCAAGATTTGCAGGATCTAACGGGCTTACCTGAGCCGCCAGAACGCATTGAGGCTTTTGATATTTCGAATCTACAAGGGACAAATGTGGTGGCCTCCTTGGTAGTCTGGGACAACGGAGACTTCAAAAGTACAGACTATCGCAGGTTTCGGATTCGTGGCCTAGAAGGCTCCCCCAATGACTACGAGGCAATGCGGGAGGCTGTGTCCCGCAGATTCAAGCGTGGTCTAATGGAGCAGGATGAAGAGTCGTCCGAGCAGAAGTTCTCGGTCTTCCCAGATGTGGTATTGATCGACGGGGGGAAGGGACAACTCGGTGTAGCCCTGGAGGTACGGGATGAACTGGGGCTGATCATTCCCTTTTTGTCTCTGGCTGAAAAGAGAGAAGAGATCTATCTGGAGGGGCAGTCGCAACCTGTAATCTTACCCAATGACTCTCCCGGTCTGCTCTTGCTGCGGAAAATTCGGGACGAAGCGCATCGCTTTGCCCTCACCTACCACCGCAATCTGCGGGGCAAAGCCACACGAGGTTCCATCTTAGATGAAATCCCAGGAATTGGGCCCAAGCGCAAAAAGGATCTGATTCGACACTTTGGCGGGATTAAGAAGATTCGCTCGGCTACTTTTGAAGAACTGCAAGAGGTGCCAGGCATCAGCGCCAAATTGGCAGCTGAAATCTATCAGCATATGCAAAAGAGCTAGTGGCAACTGTCTAGCTCTTTTTTAGGTCGAGGGATAGTGAAAGGAATGCGAGCCATGCACAAAGTGAAAGCTAAAGGCATTTTGTCAGCCCAAAACGGCATGAACATCTACCGGGGTTGTACCCATGGCTGCATTTACTGCGACTCTCGCAGTAGGTGTTATCAGATGAACCACGCTTTTGAAGATGTGGAGGTCAAGATCAATGCACCGGAGCTCTTGGAACAGGTCCTGCGGAAAAAACGTAAGAAATGCATGATTGGCACGGGGGCCATGAGTGATCCCTACATCCACTTAGAGGAAGAGCTCCGGCTGACCAGAAGCTGTTTACAGCTCATACGGGACTATGGATTCGGCCTAGCCATTCAAACGAAGTCCGCCCGAATTCTCAGGGATCTAGATTTACTTCTTGCCATCAATGAGAAGGCGAAATGTGTGGTGCAGATGACGCTCACAACCTATGATGACAACTTGTGCAAAATTTTGGAACCTCATGTAAGCACCACAAGCGAACGTTTCGAAGTTCTGAAGGTTTTGCGTGATCAGGGAATTCCCACCATTGTCTGGCTCTGTCCTATTCTACCCTTGATCAATGATACAGAAGAAAATGTGCGTGGCCTCATGGACTATTGTATAAAGGCCAAGGTCAAAGGAGTTATCTGCTTTGGCATGGGCTTAACTCTACGAGAGGGAAACCGAGAGTATTTTTACGAGAAATTGGATGAGCATTTTCCCGGAATGAAGGAGCAATACATGGCGAGATACGGAAACCTGTACCAGCTTGCCAGCCCTAGACACGAGAAACTGCTGCGTATCTTTGGTGATCTTTGCGAAACGAATGGTATTATGAGTAGTGTCAGCGGCTGTTTTGACTACCTCCATGAGTTCGAAGAGAAGGGGCCACAGCAGATGAGTCTACCCCTAGGTGACTTTTGAGGATCTTGAGGCAATCAGAGGGAAAATTCAGAAAATGATTGACAGGTTTAGCCTTCATTGCTATAATTAGGTTAGCTAAAATAGCTAAGAGATCATGGGGGTATTTGTCATGTTAAAGGTTAGTTCTACGGAAGTTCAAAACAATTTCGGCAAGTACTTGATGCTAGCGCAAGAACAGGATGTAATTGTCACCCGTAATGGGCAAGATGTAGCCCGTCTTGTGGGTTTGAATGATTCTCAAAATGGAGCAAGTATAGTATCTGAAGAAGTGTTAGCTGAAGGGTATGGATTACGCAAAGCCACTTATGAGGAGTTTCGTGAACTCACCAAGGATCGAGAAGAACGCTATGAGTACATTGATGGAGAAATCTTCTTACAACCCTCACCGAAAGGTGACCATCAGTGGGCACAGGCGAAGCTTTTCGGCATGTTTGACCAGTTTTTTGCTGATGGGATTTGCAGCCCATTTGTAGCTCCTTTCGATATCACAATTCGGCGTTCCGAAAGTGACATTAATGTGGTGCAGCCCGATCTTATGCTGATTTGTGATTTCAAAGAAAAACTTGGTGAGGACGGTTATTACCATGGTGTACCCACTTTAGTGGTGGAGATTCTTTCGGAAAGAACGAGACGAAATGATCTTTTAAAGAAACTGAATCTGTACATGCACGGTGGAGTTAAAGAGTATTGGATTGTGGACCCGAAGAACAAACAGATTTCCGTGTATACCTTTGAGGATCGGGATATCCAAGAGTATGTGGTGCATACGATACCCGGAAAGGCTGAATCGATAGTGTTTCCTGGGCTCACTGTAGATTTGAAAAAAGTGTTTTTTGAGATATAGGGCGTGAGCGGAAAACAGACCCCCAATTCATTTCGGGGGTCTTCGTCTATATGATTTGGTGACTGTTAGAAATGACGGGTGACGCCCAGATTGACGCTTACCGAGGAGCTCTTTGTCTCACCGATGTCACCGGTGTCACGGGAAAAGCTCGGTACGCGATAGGTGTTGCCTAGCACACTAAGATGGGCCCCGAAGTCAGTCGAAAAATCATAGCACAGTTCAAGCTTGTAGAGAAAAGCATGGCCAGAGTCTATATTTCCATCTGTGATATTGTTTGTCTGGTGTGCCCATTTGACCCAGGGATTAGCGACCACCGTTGCCATGGTCCGCAGCTCCTCAGTGATCGCGATGTCGACCACGACTTGACCTGTAAAACCATGACCAGTGAATGTATTGACGTTACCCTTGTCCACTTGCGGGGTATCGAAGCGGGTGGAAAGCAATTGGTAACCTAGACCTCCATAAACTTGAAGCATGTCTTCCTCTAAAAAGCGGTAACTTGCACCTATATGCGCCAGATGCCGACTTGACTTGAAATCCTGAAGACCAAGACTGCCATGGTAAAATCCAGTGAACAGTAGATCCTCGTGACGGTAGTTGGCCCACACCCCACTGGACCACTCGGTATTGGTTAGGTTCTTTTCCCCAAGGACCTGCGAATAGTTGGTTCGTCCGTAGCCTACGTGCACTCCTGCCAGCAACTGCGCAGATGCGGTATGGGGTAGCAGCACAAGGCAACACAGGATGAGCATGGGTAGAGCATGTACCAAAAATCCTTTACGCATATCGATTCTCCTCCTCGGTGGCTTTGAGACACGATTCTAATTCGAGATCGAAGGACCCAAAACCTGCTAGCCCAGGAAGGTTTTGACTGTCCCCTCGAGAACTAAGTAGCAAACCATTTTGGGAGGCAGGAATCGTGAAGAAGCCAATTTGTTTTTTAGTCGTGCTGGGAATACTCTTCGTCTCAACAACTTTCGTTGCCAACGCTATATCATTTGAGGGTGACGCTAGCTACCTTTTCGGAATAGGTGATTCAAAAAGCAGGGGATTTGCAGCCCATGCTATGGTCGAAGCTATTGATCAGGTCTTTGCAGACGGTTCGTTTCTAAATACGAACTCTACTGCGTCGGAAGGAAGCAGTATGCGTAACAGCCTGATCAGTATCGGGGGGCTGTATCGCCCGGTTAACGACGCTGATCTGGATGTTTTTGTAGGGGCGGGTTTTCTCCGTCTCACGACCCAGGGGACGGGTTTGGACGACGTTAGTGGCCGAGGAATTTACGGGAAATTCGGCTTCAAGTTCCTACCGATGCCACAGTTGTCCATCATGGCTGATGTAAGTTACGCTCCTAAGTATAAAGATAAGGACACAGAAAAGGTATCGGGACATCTGATTAGTGCTCGTGCTACTGTATCCTATGAGGTGATGGATGGTTTGGCGGTCCAAGGTACCATTAAGCATTATAGGGCTTCGGTAGCCCCAAAAACGAGTGATATCTTGATCGGTGGCGGAGTAACCTTCCGTTTTTAGTTTGTAATCTTGTATGTAAGAGCTCTGGGTCATACCTGAAGCTCTCGCTTGTATAAAACTGGCCGTCCTGTGGAAAGGCTATGGAAGTACATGGCATTTTTGATGTCCTGAAGCAATAGAAAAGAGTTAGAGAGGAGGTTATCCTTATGCGTGAGGAACAAAGAATGATTCTACGGATGCTTGAGGAAGGTAAGATAACTGCGGAGGAAGCAGAGGCTTTGCTCAAGGCTCTTGGAGATGGATTAAAGTCCTCGGAGTCGGAGTCAGAACCGCAAGAAGATCCCTGGGTACGTTTGGAAAAAATGGGCGAAGATTTTGCTTCCAAGGTGGAGGTGGCAACGGAGCGATTTTCTCGTTCCTTAGAGCAAAACGTTGGTGACAAGTTGAGCAAACTACCAAAGATCCTGGCGCGATTTCCTTTCTTCGGGTACGAAGAGAGCCAAGAATTCCAGAGCGTAGTCAGGGGCCAAGTAGGTCCCGGCGAGGTGATTCCCATTGGGTTCAGCAATGCCAATGGATCGATTCGGGTGGAAGGATGGTCAGAAGACGACTACCAGTTGACGGTGGTGCAAAGGCTGCGAGGGAGCGATCGAGAGCTTTTGAGCACTCGACTCTTTGATGTTGGGTGGATGGATGGCGCTGAGCGGACAGACTTCAGACTCACCGTTCCGAGCCTTGGGGATGTGAGCATATCACTCCATCTCATGGTTCCAGAGGATCGAATGTATGAAGTGGAAATGCTATCACAAAATGGCTCGTTACGAGTGGAGAACATCAAAGGTACTAACCTAAAATTGGATACTGTAAATGGGTCAACCTATTTACACTCAGTCAAAGCCCATAACATTCGTGGCGAGGGAGGCAACGGGTCTTGTGAGATGAAAGATGTGGAAGCTAAGGTCATCTGCCACACTCTCGGCAATGGCTCTTACCGGGTGTCAGTGTCTGCCGGTGATGTGGATTTGCTCACCACCAATGGCTCGGTGAATGTACGTGTTTCGAATGTTCAGGGAGTCTCAAGCTACAGGTTGCGTACCACCAATGGAGCCATCAAAGCGAGTTTGCCCCAGGAGGCTGATTTGGGTTTGGCATTGGATCTACTGACCTCCGTAGGCCGCATCTCCACAGAAGTTAACGCCTTAGAGATCTCCCGGCAGGAGAGGCAGGGTGGCGGTTCCGTACTTACGGCCCATTCTGTGGACTATTCTGGTAAAACAGATAAGCTGGACTTAGAAGCGTCCTCCACTTCCGGATCCATTGTTGTATCTACTAGGGAGAATTAGAAGCCTATTTAGGATCGCTCTTTCCACAGCTTTCTGGAAGGAAAGACTCAAAAAGTGCCGAAAAGGGAAACAGGAGATGGTGATCATCTCTAGCAATGGAGATGGTATGACCATCTCTTTTTCTATACAGAAATGAGGTTTGTTATGATCAAGTTGATTGCATCTGATTTAGACGATACGTTACTAGACCAGAACGCGCAGTTGAGTGCAGAGAACAAGAAGGCTATTGCCAAGGCATTAGAGCGGGGTATGATCTTTACGATTTCCACAGGACGTATGTTTCAAGCGGCAGCACCATTTGGTAGGGAGCTCGGTTTGGCTATGGAGCAACCGATCATCTGCTATAACGGAGCGTTGATTCGGCGTCTGTCTGGGGAAACCCTATACGAGCAGCCTTTATCTACGGAGGTTTCTAGTGTCATTGCAGATTATGGTCAAAGGAGAGGCTGGACCATTAACGCCTATTTTGACGATGAACTCTATGTGTCAGCCCTGAATCAAGATGTGGAGGACTATGCTGCCCGGATTCGGGTGGACGTGACCGCGGTGGGAGATTTGGTGAAGTTCATCCAAGATGGCAACAAGAAGCTCTCCAAACTTATGGTTATCGGTGAGCCCGATCAGACTCTAGGAAGGATCGCGGAGCTACGTCCTTTAGTGGGTGAAAACGTTCAACTTGTCCGATCGAGGCCGAGGTTCATTGAAGTGACAAATGCAAATGCCCATAAAGGCAATGCGCTGTTGTGGTTAGCGCGTTTTTTGGGGTTGGATGCAGGAGACGTCATGGCTATAGGAGATAGCAACAATGATCTAACCATGATCAAAGTAGCAGGGATTGGTGTGGCGGTGGCCAATGCCCCAAGAGAGATTCAGGATGTAGCGGATCACATCGTCGCTGCCCATTATGATCATGGGGTGGCCCAAGCCATCACAGAATTTGCTTTATAGGCTAGCTGACAACCTGTTTTTCGGCGTTCAGGATGGATTTTTTCCGACTTTTTCCGAAGAATTATACAAGTTTATTTTGCCAAACATATTGATCTGTGATATTATGTCATTGTAATTTAATATGTTTTGGGTGAGCCACTCATTTGCGGGCGCTCAGACATATTTGAAATATCCTATTTATAGAGGAGAGGAGATTTTTTGTGGCACAAGTTCTTTTAAAAGGCGTTACCAAGCGTTTTGGTAATGTGACAGCGGTAGACAATATCAGTTTGGACATTGAAGACAAGGAATTTATCGTATTGGTTGGGCCATCTGGTTGCGGAAAATCCACCACACTTAGAATGGTGGCAGGTCTCGAGGAGATTACATCAGGACAGATTTCCATTGGAGATCGCGTTGTGAATGATGTTCCTCCCAAGGACAGAGATATTGCCATGGTTTTCCAAAACTA
>DIPH01000009.1:108589-119678 GCA_002424045.1 Firmicutes bacterium UBA5493
CCAAAGGATCAGATTGACAAAAGAGTGAAAGATGCAGCAAAACTTTTGGGTATCGAAAATCTCTTGGATCGTAAGCCGAAAGCTCTCTCAGGCGGACAACGCCAACGTGTAGCTGTAGGGCGAGCTATTGTTCGTGAACCTAAGGTATTCCTTATGGACGAACCCCTGTCGAACCTAGACGCCAAGTTAAGGGTGCAGATGAGGGCCGAGCTAAGTAAACTGCATAACCGTCTCCAAACAACGATTATTTACGTAACGCATGACCAAACCGAAGCCATGACCATGGGTGACCGTATTGTGGTCATGAAAGATGGTCATATCTATCAAGTTGGAGAACCCCTCGAGATCTATAATCACCCCAATAATGTGTTTGTCGCGGGCTTCATTGGTAGTCCCGCCATGAACTTTCTGGATGTTGTACTTAAGAAGGATGGCGATGTCTACTCGATTGACGCTAAGACCTTCCAGATGGACATTCCTGCAGAGAAGGCCGCTTCCATCAAGAGTATAGGTAACTACGTAGGCAAACAAGTGATTCTGGGGATTCGCCCAGAAGATATTGAGGATGCCAAGATCATTGGTGATGATCCTAGGTTCTCCATTATGGAAGCTGACGTTGACGTAACCGAGCCTATGGGTGCTGAAGTTAACGCTTACTTCTCCAGTGGAGACAACACCTTTATTGCCCGCTTGGATGCTACCACCTCTGCAAGAGATGGCCATCCCCTCAAGGCTGGGTTCAACATGGGCAAGATTCATCTCTTTGACAAAGACACCGAGGAAGTCATTCGATAAGTACGGCGCAATGGAGGGTTCCCACAAACAAAATGGGACCCTCTTTTTTGTGTGGGTGGAGATTGTTGGGTTGTTTGGAAGGATCTACATGGCCTCTAGCAGGAGGAATAGGAATTTCTAAGGCGAAATATCTAGGCGTACCACCACGATAGAGATGGAGATTCTCAGCGACTTCACTAACTTATGTTAGTTAGATCGTGGCGGTACCGGATTTGGTCTCGGTAAATCTCTCAATAGAGGAGGTGTACCCCTTGAGCTACGGAGATCAAATGAAGTGCAGACATTCCACACATGTACAGAGAAAAAAGGGCGAGGAAACATGGAGACTCCCCTAACACTCTCGTTTCTCAGCACGGATTGGCTGCGCTACAAGAAACAAACCACAAAAAGGGGATACGAATATGAAAAGAGTAATTGTTTTGTCTTTAGTCATCGCCTTAGTTGCTGTGGCCCCAGTATCAGCCGCAGGCTTAGACTTTAGCGGTACTATTGAGACCGAAATCGAAGTAAACAAAAATGGTGAAGATTTGACAGTAGTTCCTGGTTCGGAACTTTCTCTTAATCTTGGCGTGAGTGCAGCACAGGATAAAGTCCGCGCTGGGTTAGAGTTGGGTCTGGAAAAAGAGGACGACGAATTGATGCCGACCGGTATCACTCTAGGTGACATTGCTTTGAAACAAGCTTTCATCGAGGCTGATGGGCCTTTCTGGTATGGTGGTCCTGAAGCAACAACTCGCTTTGGTACACTGGACATTGGGTATAGTCCGTATGCCAGCTTAAAAGATCAAAGTGGTATCAGCATCAGTGGTGTAGATTTGGACGTTGTTGGACTAGGCGCCTTTTATGGTCTACCTAGTGCCCACGGGCATGTCTTAGGTCTCCGGTCTGACCTGTATCTACTGGATGACGTGAATCTTGGAGCTTCTGTAATCAACGACGACGAGATCCTTCGCGTGCAAGTTGATGCAGCTGCTGCCCCAATCGAAGGCTTGATGGTTGCTGGTAACTTAGCCTTTGACCATATCGAAGGTTTTGATCTGAAAATGGACAATCTCTGGACAGTGAAAGCTGACTATGAGTTGGCAGAAGGCACAAATGTAGTTGCTGGTTACAAACACATCACCGAAGGGTTTGAACCACGCTATGTCGCTGCTAAGACCAAAGACGAAAACGCTGAACATGACTGGGTACACTTGGCACGAGCCAAAGATTCTGGTTTGTTCGTAGGTTTCGAGACTGAGCAGCAAGGTGTAAACCTGAATGCTGCTTATGATCAAATGTTTGCCGAAGCAAGTATTGGTGCTGGCACCGAATACGAAGGCTTCAAATTCAATGTAGAAACTGTTCTTGATGTACCTGCAGTAAGTTCCATTGCAACAAAGACCACAACCTTTGGTGTAGGTCGCGAATTTGATGTAATGGACGGCCTGGCCATCGATGCTAAGTACGAAGGCAAATGGACCGGTGGAGAAGCTAGAACCTTAGTGCACACCATTGGTGCTAGCACAACTCTAGGTCTCGTACCAGCCATCGACGGACTTGAACTCAGCGCCGAAGTATCTGCATCTGAGCTGAATCTTGACTCCGTAGGTTACAAAGTAGGTGCCGAATTTGCTGCACCTAACGGCGTAAACCTTGGTATCGAACATGCTCGTTATGCTGGTACCACCTTCAACGCTGGCATGAAAGTTGAGTTCTAAGCGTAGTTTACTAGGCGATATAATGGCTCCTTGCTTCTAAGGAGCCATTTTTCGCGTTCCCATGCAAGTGGAAGGTATTATTGCATAGATATAGAATATGTAGTCTATTCTTGATTTTATGGGGGTAGCGCAAAAAAACTTTTGGTATGAGAAGGAATTACCCATTCCTTGTCAAATATTGCTATAGAATCAGGCTTTATGCTTCTCGAAGGTGCTGGTAAAGAAAGGAGGTGCCCACTCAGTATCCAGTGGCCAAGAAGAAGATAAAGACATTACCAACGGAGAAAAAGGGGCTAAAAGGAAACAAGGAGACTTTTCCCCATAATCCCATAGGTGATGTGGATATACTTAAAGAAAGACTTTCCAAAAACTGAGGGGGAAAAAAGAATGAAAAAAGTATTAGTAATTACGCTTGTACTGGTTATGGCTTTCGCCAGCAGTGCAATGGCATCAGTTAGTTTTAGTGGTAAATTTACCGCTACTGCAGAAATGAATAGCTTTAGAGTTTTCACCGAAAACTATACGTTGACACCAGGTATCTCGTTTACAATCGGTGCTTCTAACAAGAGCGAAACCGACGAAGTAGTCAACTGGGATTTCACCGGTGGAATTAACCTTGTTGAAAGTAAGTTCGAACTAGGCAAATACAAGCTCGGCTTGTATGACAATTATTTTGATATTTGGGTTTGGGGTAATAAACAAGAGTTAACCGCAAAATCCACCCATTTTAGCATGGTTTCTGCTGGTAAGACCGCAGCTGCAGATACAATGCGTGCACGTCTTGCAGTTCCTGTCATGGATCTGGGTACAGTTACAGTTGACCTAACGGCTCCTTCTAGCATGCGTGCATTTGTTGATGTTAAAGCGCTCGAAGGGTTCAATGTAAGCCTAGGATACCTACGCGATTGGACCGATAAAGAAGATGCTAAGAACGTGATTGCTGCTGGTGCTGACACAACCATTGCTTCCGGTGATATTGATGTTACTCTTGAAGCTGGCGCTGGTGTAACTTTAGCTGAAGAACTCGGCTTTGCACTTGCACTAGGTGCAGAGAGTGATATCACGGACGAGTTGAATGTGAATGCTAGTGTAGAACATGCGAATGCCAACTGGGCCGGCGATGCCGTAACACCATATGCAACAGTTCTCGCTGCTGGAGCAACCTATAGTGAAGATGTATTCCAGGTGAGTGCTTCTGGTTCATTTACTATCGAAGGCGCTGAAGAAGAAGACAATAGCAACACATTAACTTTGGGTGCCAAGTATCGCATGAGTGATGCTTTGGCCTATAAAAACCTGTTCCACAAAGACCATTGGTTTAAGAACACTGCTCCAGCATTTGGTGCTGGCGTAGAGCTTAAAAACTTTAAGTTTGACAACGTATACGCCGACGTTACCAGCCCTGTGGTTGAAGACATGGTTTGGGTCAAGGGTGCAGCAAGCTACAATAGCGAAAAAGACGTATCCGCCAGTGTCCTCGGACACATCGTGCCTTTCGATAAGTTGACGGTCATTCCGTTGGTTAAATATGAGTACAACACAGACACCAAAGTTGGAACACCTACCGTTAACCTGAAGGCCAACTATAAGATTGGTGCCAGCACGACAGAGCTGAAATTTGAAGCTCAAAGAGAGTTCATCAAGGATGCTCCGACCAGCTTGCTGAAGCTTTCCGTGGAAGTTCCTTTCTAGAATTTAACACCTGCAAAAACCACCCGGGTCTCTCGGGTGGTTTTTTCTTGCCTACCTTTACAGGCAATGGCGGCTTTGGATTAATGCGCTAACAGTTAAGAGGTCTAGATCATTTGCGCTGAGGGCCTCTGCATCTGGTAGTTTGTGGAGGAGTTCGTAATGATCCAGTTCCAAGAGAGCCGCTCGTACGGCGTCCTTAACCTCCTCTTCTCCGGACGTTTCGGCTAGTTCGCGGTAGATCTGGCATAATAGGAAGAGATGATGAATACGCAGAAGTGGCGCAAAGGTAAGGGGTAAGGTCCGTTCTGCTATTTCCTTAGCCTCCTGGACCATTCCCCGGTGTAGAAGAACCTTAGCGGTGAGATGCTGAAGCTCGGGATCGCAAGGAGGTTCTGGTACAGAGACGCTGAGCGCGGTGGCGCTAGCACTCAATTCTTTTAGGAAATGGGTGGTTGGTGAAGGACGCAGGCGATCAAGATAGCTGTGACATTTTCTTGTCATTAGGAGGCTTTGTTTGGCGGCTTCTAGAATCAGATGTTCGCCTAGGAGCTCACCTGCTGTGGTTTCAAGTTTTTCAGACCAGTCCCGAAGGTTGCTGAGGGAAGGCTGGGCCACCCCGTTTTCTACTTTGCTTAAGAAACTTCCAGAGTGTGTGCCTGCGACATCTCCCTGGCGCAGTTTCATCTGCCTACGCCGCTGCCGAAGTCTGGCTCCTAGTAACTCCATTTTAATCCCCCCAAACTATGGTAAAGTGTTTCCCCTGAGGCAAAGTTTACCATAAAACATGTAAAGAGGCAACGCCTCCCATTATTGACAGCTTTCGTCACTAACCGGTATAATGACATTGAGTTCGTCCTAAACGAGGTGACTTCTGTAGTGGATAATAAACGGATACAGATTCGCATCCCTGCGAGTTTGTTGGATCAGGTTGATACCATTGCGCAGGAAAATCAGATTAATCGCAGTCAGTTTATACAAAATTGCATCCAGGTGTATATAATGGAGAGAGAACCCCACTGTTTGCAGGAGAAACTGCGGATGGGTTATCAAATCATGGCTGAGTTAAATCTGAAGCTTGCTGAAGAAGGCGACGATTATTCGCTACTAGAAGACTATGAGCGCCAATTGGCGGAGGCTGAATAGAGTGGAAAATGTTTTGCGAGGCGATATCTATTATGCTAATTTAAACCCCGTTATCGGTTCGGAACAAGGGGGCGTTAGGCCCGTTTTAATTCTGCAAAACGACATTGGGAACAAGTATAGCCCCACTACTATCGTAGCGGCCATCACCTCGCGCATTAAGAGAGCTAAGCTGCCAACCCATGTTGAGTTAGACAGTGACCACTTTTCCCTTGAGAAGGATTCGGTTATCCTCCTAGAGCAGGTGCGCACCATTGACAAGCGACGACTTAAAGAGAAGATTGCCCATCTCGATGAGGACACGATGAGCAAGATAGACGAAGCATTAGAGATTAGCCTCGGCCTCTCGAAAGTATAAGCGCTTAGAATCAAACACTCATGCTATGGGTGTTTTTTATCACCAAGGAGGGGATTGCGTGAGACAGGATCAACCGATGATTGGTTTACTTTGCGCTCATGAAACAGAAAAACGTGATCAGTACTACGTTACGAACTCCAATATTCAGGCCATTGTCAAGGCCGGGGGCATTCCCATACTCATACCGTACCAGCCCAAGGAGCAAGTCTTCCGTATCCTTGAAGGTTTGGACGCTCTTATGATACCTGGGGGAGATGATGTGGATCCGGGTCGCTATGGTGAAAATCCCATCGTGCAGTGCGGTGATATCGATCCCCATTGGGATGAGCTCGATCTCTGGGCTGCTGGTTTTGCTCTAGAACGCAACATGCCTATCTTGGCCATCTGCCGTGGTTGTCAGGTGCTGAACGTGGCGTTAGGCGGAACACTAATTCAAGATATTCCCTCACAAATCAAAGATCCTATCAAACATGCTCAGAAGGCTCCCCGATGGTATGCTACCCATGATATTATGGTCCAATCAGCAAGTCTCTTGGGGGGTATCTGGCAGAATGATCCCAAGAGGGTCAACTCCTATCACCATCAAGCCATTGCCAAAGTAGGTCAGAGCCTCCGCATAGTGGCCTCAGCCCCCGACGGTGTCATCGAGGCGATAGAAGGCACGGAGCATCGTTTTGTCCTCGGTGTACAGTGGCACCCCGAACTAATGACAGACCACTATCCAGTGGCTAGTCGTATCTTTAGACGTTTTATTCAAGCTGCTTTAGAGAGCTAAGTTCTTAGGCAGGATTTGTGCGCCTCCACGGTGAACATGGAAGACATGTGCTGAATGCAGAGCATTCTGGTGAATGTAAACATTCATCACGGAGCTTCACTACGTGAAACGTCCACTGCAAGTTGATGATTGCTTCGCATCATCTTGGAGTTTCGTTTCACGAAACATCTACTCGAGGAGGCGAAAGTTTGCTAGTCATTAAAAACGCAACACTTTATACGATTGCAGATGGAATCAAAGAGGGTTCTCTACTCATTGATGAGCAAGGGAAGATCGCCGGTATAGGAGACGTCGAAATTCTTGACAATGCCACCGTCATCGATGGTACAGGGAAAGTTGTCATGCCGGGCATGATCGATGCCCATGGTCATGCAGGAGTGTATGAAGAAGGACTAGGTTTTGAAGGTTCTGATGGCAATGAGATGACAGATCCGATTACTCCACATATGAGGGCCTTAGATGCCATAAACCCTCATGAAGAGGGTATTTCCGATGCTCTTAAAGCGGGTGTTACTGCCATGTGCATTTTGCCTGGAAGCGCCAATGTGGTGGGCGGTCAAGGCGTAGTTGTACACCTTCATGGCAACACTGTGGAAGACATGATCATCAAGGAAGATGGCGGATTGAAGATGGCCTTTGGCGAAAACCCCAAGCGGGTTTACTCTGGTCAGAAGAAAACCCCTTCTACCAGAATGGCTACTGCCGCTATCTTGCGCGAAAACTTAGTCAAGGCACAGAATTATATGGCGAAAGTAGAACAAGCTAAAGCAGACCCTGAGAAAACCGTTGAACGGGATCTGAAAATGGAAGTGCTGGTAAGGGCGTTGAAACGCGAAATTCCAGTCAGGGCCCATGCCCATCGTGCCGATGATATTATGACAGCTCTACGAATTGCCAAGGAATTTGACCTTGACATGAGTATTGAACATTGTACGGAAGGCCATAAGATCGCGACAGAACTGAAAGAAGCAGGCGTGTGGGCGTTGGTTGGGCCGACCATCAGCAACCGTTCCAAGGTGGAGTTACAAGAACTGTCCTTTAATACCCTAAAGGTCCTCTGGGAAGCGGGGATTCCGGTGACCATTACCATGGATCACCCAGTGATCCCAGTGGGTTATCTTCCTACAGCAGCAGGTTATGCTGTGAAGGCAGGACTCCCCTATGAAGAGGCCCTCAAGGCGATCACCCTTAACCCTGCTCAGGTCTTGGGTATTGATGACCGTTATGGCTCACTTGAAGTTGGGAAAATGGCTGATGTGGTACTGTGGAGCGGAGACCCTCTGGAGATTCAGTCCGAGGTAGAGAAAGTCTTCATCCATGGCACAGAAGTCTACAGTCGCTAGCTGTTTCTTAGGAGGAAATGTATTGCTGATTCTCACATCCACTAGCCCAGAAGAAACCATGGAGATCGGTGGGATCCTCAGTCAATGTCTCTTACCGGGAGATTTGGTGAACCTAGGTGGGACTCTAGGTGCCGGCAAGACCCTGTTTGTTAAGGGAGTGGGGCAGGGACTGGGAATTGATCCTGGAGTAGTCACCAGCCCTACATTTTCTATCATCAATGAATACGAGGGAACCAAGTTCCCTCTCTATCATTTTGATCTCTATCGCTTAGAAAGTGACCTTGATTTGGAACAAGTCGGTTTCGAGGACTATTTCTACGGCTCTGGCATTACTGTTGTGGAGTGGGGTGACCTTTTTACTCACTACCTACCACAAGACCGCCTGGATATTTGTCTAAAGAGTTCGGCACCAAACGAGCGAACACTCTCTATTGTGGGTCACGGTGAGCGGGGTAGGCAAGTTGAAGAAAAGTTGAGGGGGCTTTTTCCTTGTACGTTTTAGGCATAGACACTTCAACCATGACCGGAGGCGTAGCGCTACTCAAAGACGACGAGCTGGTGGGCGAATCGGTATTGAACATCCGCACAACCCACTCTGAAAGACTCTTGCCTGCACTAGAAACGCTCTTGGCCGACGGAGGTATTGAGGCCCAAGAATTGGATTTGTTGAGTGTTGTGACAGGTCCCGGATCCTTTACGGGCCTGCGCATTGGTGTGGCTACAGCCAAGGGTTTAAGCTATGCTCTAGGGATACCCGGCGTCGGTGTGACAACCCTAGAGGGCTATGGGTGGCAGTTTAGTTACTTTCCAGGCACTGTCCTTGCATTGGTGGACGCAAGGCGTGAACATGTTTTTTGGCAGGCATTTCAGGAGGGTGTTGCTGTAAAAGGCCCCTCCTATGGATCGCTTCAGGATGTCTTGACTTGGTGCCGTTCTTCTCAACGGATAGGAGAGCCATTTCTCTTTGTGGGGGATGGTGCCGTTAATTATTCGGAACAGATTCGTGCTTCGCGCGCGGTTCCTGCTGCCCAGAGCTTGCTGAGACCGAGTGCAGTAGCCCACTTGGGATACACACGGTTCTTGGCAGGTGAACAGAGTGATGCTTTTACCTTAAACCCTACATACATGCGTCAAACGGAGGCCGAACGAAGATGGCAGGGACAAATGTAGTCTATCGCGTCATGACCGTGGAGGATATCCCCATGGTTCAATTGGTGGAGCGAAAGTGCTTTACCACTCCTTGGTCTAGGAATATTTTCGTCAGTGAAGTTACGCGCAATGATAATGCCATCTATGTCGTAGCCTTGGCGGGTGAACGTATTGTGGGTTATGCCGGGATCTGGATCATTTTAGATGAGGGACATATTACCAATATTGCAGTTGACCCTTCCTTTCAAAGGCAGGGAATTGGCCAGGGACTCATGGATGTGCTCACAATGGCAGCGGTCAAGCGTGGAGTTGTTGCCATGACTCTAGAGGTGAGGGTGAGCAATTCGGGTGCTCAGGCGCTGTACACGAAGCTTGGTTTTGAGCCCAATGGAATTCGTAAAGAGTATTACCAGGATGATAAAGAAGATGCCTTGATTATGTGGAGGGAATTAGGTGCGGAGTGGACTAACGCTGGGAATTGAAACGAGTTGTGATGAGACAGCGGCGGCCGTCATCAAAGATGGCACCGCGATTTTGTCCAATGTTGTGTTGTCCCAGATTGATATTCATCAAAAATACGGGGGAGTGGTTCCGGAGATCGCCTCCCGTCATCACATTGAGGCCATGTTTCCGGTGATCAACGAGGCCCTAAAAGAAGCCAAAGTAACTTTAGATGATATTGAAGTGATCGCCGTTGCATATGGACCGGGTTTAGTGGGCAGTTTGCTCGTGGGAGTAGCTGCCGCCAAAGCGCTGGCCTTTGCTACCGCTACTCCTTTGGTAGGGGTCAATCACATTGAAGGGCATATCTATGCCAATTTCTTAAGCGGTCAAGAGGTCAAGCCGCCGCTAGTCTGCCTGACTGTCTCAGGGGGTCATACAGATCTCCTCTTAATTCCCCGTCTAGGGGAGTACGAGATTTTAGGCCGCACCAGAGACGACGCCGCTGGCGAAGCCTTTGATAAGGTGGCCCGTGTTCTTGGTCTACCTTATCCCGGGGGACCCCAGATCGAGAAGTTGGCCACAGGGGGCAATAGCGAGGCCATTTTCTTTCCTCGAGGTTTATTGGAGAAGGATAACTTAGACTTCTCCTTTAGTGGGTTAAAAACCGCTGCTCTGAACTATCTCAATGGGGCCAAGCAGAAAAATCAAGAGGTACCGCTACAGGACTTTGCTGCTAGCTTTCAATGGGCTATCATCGATGTCTTAACTCAAAAGCTCATGACTGCCGCCCGCAGGCATGGGGTTCATCAGGTGGTGTTATCTGGAGGTGTGGCCGCTAACGCTACCTTCAGAAATCATGTTGCAGGTGAGGCTAGTGAACATGGTCTGGAGCTTCTCTATCCGCCTGTACATCTGTGCACCGATAATGCGGCCATGATCGCTAGCGCCGGCTATTTCGGCTACCTTGCGGGGAGACGTAGCGACAATTCTCTTAACGCGGTAGCCAATTTGCGATTAGGCGATAGTTAGGAGGACTGTATGCGAGCTGACGTGATTTTGAGCCCCGGGGAGTATGGACTCCATGAACTAGCAAGGAAAACCGCCATCGTCATTGATGTCTTTCGTTTTACTACCACTGTATTGACGGCCTTAGAGGCAGGTATGGAGAGGTTTTTCCCGGTAATGGAGATTGAGGAAGCCTGGGCGATGAAAGAGCGCTATCCTGATTATTTCTTGGCTGGAGAGAGGCAGGCCCTGAGGATCCCTGGTTTTGACTTTGGCAACTCACCCCTGGAACATCATGGGAAACTCTACCCTGGTGGCATGTTGGTTTGTTCAACCACCAATGGCACGAGAGCGATCTATGGAGCGAGGGGTTCTCAAGAGGTTGTTTTAGCTTCTTTACGCTCAGCTAGGGCAGTGGCAAGCTATGTGCAGAAGCAAGGCCGAGATGTAGTTATGTTCCCAGCCGGCCTAAAAGGAACGTATTCCCTCGAGGATACTTGGTGTGCTGGGTTGATTCTCAGCGATTTGAAGCCTAGGAACCTTGGTGATGGGGCAAAGACTGCACGGCTCGTCTATGAGGGGATTCCCTTGGATCAACTCAGAGCTAGTGCCCATGGAGAGAGACTGCAAAGCCTAGGTCTCCATGATGATCTGGCCTTCTGCCTGGTGCAAAGCATCACTTTAATAT
>DIPH01000034.1:0-7423 GCA_002424045.1 Firmicutes bacterium UBA5493
TCACTTGCTGGGTCCATTATAATGGCTTTGGGAGAGATCGTGCCGCAGATGATTTATTTGCAGCCAGTAAACAATGAATTTTTCAGCCAGTCCAAAACGAAAAGCGATCCGCGATTCATCCTACAACGACCTTCAAAGTCCCATGGAATATGGATCATGATTATAATATAAACTTCAAATCCTCTTTATTACTTCTACATCACAAAATCAGAATCAAGTATCAACCCACTAAACCATGTTTTAGTATAAATCACAGCAACTGAGTTTCATCCATGCTTACGGCTTAGATGTAGATTCGGGCGACTACAATCAACGCCTTATTGCGTATCATCTTTATGACACTATGTACCGACTTAAATTCTTTTCTAGTTCGTCCTGCCAACTCTTGTAGCGGGGGAGTAGTGTCAGTTGCATGACCTCAAGAGTCCCGCCATGTTCGTGGCTTTCATAAGCCCTCACAATCCAATTGAATCCATCCCTTAGCGATTCGGTAGCAGTGGCTAGATCAGCATCGCCTTCCTCCGGTTGATTAGTGTTTAGAACGTTCTCTATTTCGCTAAAGGAATGAATTACATCAGCAAAGACCGGCATTGCTTGTTCAAAATTACCTTGCCCGTTCCTTGACATACTCTAAACCTTCTAGACCTGTTTCTGCTAGTTCCAGTAATCTTTTCGCTAAGTCACGATTCATTGCGTTCAACCCTTTCATGCTGTCAGTACCAAAAGCCCGCATATGGGTGTTTATCATAAAATGGGGGGTACATCCTTTTCAGGAGCGGCTCGGAGAGACGACCCGATCAATGGGAAAAACCATATCGTGTTGAAATCTTCTTGGTCGGCAGGACGAAAGCCAGTCGTCTCCAGAAGATGAATCATAACCTTCCGATTTGGGTTTTTCATCCGAATAGTTGCAGTGATTTCATTCCAAGACACAGGCATTACTTCTTCGAGTAACAATTCTAAGGCTTTTCTCGCAACTCCCCTCCCCGAATACTCATCAAATACAGCGAGAGTCATGTCTGCAGAATACTGCCCGACAGGGATCAAAGCGATGTAGCCTACGTGCTGAGAATCCAACATCAAATCATAAAAAACTACCTCATCAGAATATATATTTGGCGCAGAGCCTTGGCTTATTTTCTTTTCAATTTTGCCTAACTCTCTGTTAAACTCTTGTTCTAACGCATACTCCCCTGTACACTCATAGCCATACGCTTTCCATCCGTATTTTTTCAAATGTTCAACTTCCTCCAGAGTAACAGTAGGATTTGGATTGAGACAAAGGATTAACTCCGTCAATCATACCACCTCACCAAAATTCTTACTCTAATATCTAAATCAGAGTTAATGGATAAATGAGCCCAGGATACAAAGAAATGCTACCTCTTCTAAAAAAAGAAAGGCTCCTCGCGGGAGCCCTTCTATGAACTTACGTTTGAAACTATCCAAGCAATTGCAGTACGCTCTGAGGAGCCATGTTAGCTTGAGCCAACATAGCAGTAGCTGCTTGTTGGAGAATGTTGTTCTTTGTGAATGCCATAATCTCTTCAGCCATGTCTAGGTCACGAATCCGAGACTCAGCGGCTTGGAGGTTCTCAGCAGATGTGCCGAGGTTGTTGATTGTGTGTTCTAGGCGATTCTGATAAGCACCCAGTTTGGAACGCTCTGCAGAAACAGTCTTAATTGCATCATCAACAATAGTAATCGCCTCATTAGCTTCACCCTGAGTGAGAACTCCGCCAGTTGTTGCGGTTTCTACGTTGTCAACCCTCAATGAACTGACAAAAGCAGGACTGTTGTCGATAGTCTGAGCACCATTAGCAAAACCGAATGCATCTTCACCATCAACACTATATTCTGCCTCTGCATCTTTTGCGATAAAAGTGATCTTGTTGCCATCAAGTAACTTTGCTTCAACTTTACCACCTAGATTCGCGTCCTCAGCAATCGCCTCATTAATTGCCTTAACTACCTCGTCAGCTGTACCATAATCCTGGTCTAAAGTTATAGTCACAGTATTAGGAGTGGTGGCGTCGTCGCTGATGGTTACAGTAGCATTACTAGTAGAAAAATCCGTGGTGATTGACCCAGCAGAGGTTACAGCTGCTCCTCCAGTGAAATCAGTTGATCCGATGGCATCAGTTTTCATGCTAGCTACGCCCACTACCATATTTTGATCAGCATTAGCACCAATATGGAACTTCTTATCTGAATATGTTCCGTCCAATAAGGTTTGGGTATTGAACTCTGTTTGATTTGCAATTCGATCTATTTCTTCGAGTAATTGATTGATTTCTTTTTGAATCTCTTTGCGGTCATCAAGTGTATTTGTGTCTGTTGCGGCTTGATCAGCAAGTTCTCTCATTCTTTGCAGAATGGAGTGTGTTTCATTCAGGGCACCTTCAGCGGTTTGAATCAAAGAGATACCGTCTTGAGCATTTCTGCTAGCTTGTTTTAAGCCACGGATTTGGCCTCTCATTTTTTCAGAGATTGCTAGACCTGCTGCGTCGTCACCGGCACGGTTGATTCTAAAGCCGGAGGAGAGTTTCTCCATTGATTTTGATGCACCGGCCTGATTCATGCCCAACTGCCTATGTGCGTTTAGTGCCATAATGTTGTTGTTAATTCTCATTACATTTACCTCCTTGTGGTAAATAAAGATTTTTTGAGGAACATCCTTGTTCCTTTGGACTAAAGTCGAGGTGATCAATCTCGATTCTAGCCCGGTATAACAAGCCTTGGCCTTTGGCTTATTATCCCCGTTAATACTATTATCGTCTTGTCCCCGGGATACTTTAGGCTTTTTGTGGATTTTTTTCAGTTTCTGGCTACTTGGTCACCTGCTCATAAAGCTCCTTATACTTTTTGGCGCTCTGTTCCCAGCTGAAATCAGCCCGCATGGCCCTACCCACCATACGTTTCCAGGCACCCTCTTTGTCGGTTTCATAGAGATGAACCGCTCTTTGTATTGTAAAGAGTAGTTCATGGGCATTGTAATTGGCAAAGCTAAAACCAAGACCTTCATCGGTTTCTTTATTATAGGGTGTGACTGTATCCTTAAGTCCCCCAGTCTCTCTCACAATGGGGAGTGACCCATAGCGCATGGCAATTAATTGCCCCAGTCCACAGGGCTCAAAAAGACTGGGCATTAAGAAGAGATCCGAGGCAGCATAGATCTTATGGGCCAAGACATTTTCGAACCTAATGTTGGCACTCACCTTTTCCGGATGCGTGGTGGCAAAATGCTTAAACATCTGCTCAAACTGGGCTTCACCCGTTCCTAATACTACAATCTGCAGATTCAGCTCCAAGATTTCACCCAAGACATGCGCGATGAGATCTAGACCCTTCTGCCTGGCCAGGCGTGTGACCATACCGAGCATGGGAATGCTGGGATCTGGTGCGAGACCCAGCTCCCCTTGGAGAGCTACCTTGTTCTCCTCTTTTCTTTTCGGTGATCGCCAAGTGTAATTCCTCGTTATGTGTTGATCTGTCTGGGGATTCCACTCCTGGGTGTCAATCCCATTAATGATCCCACTCATAAACGATTGGCGCCTGGCAAGGACGCCCTCTAGGTCTGCCCCATAAAAGGGTGTCTGAATCTCCTTAGCATAGGTGGGGCTCACCGTGGTTAAGAGATTGGCGTAGTTTAAACCGCCCTTCATAAAGCTCACCTGATCGTGATACTCCACCCCATTCACATTAAAATGCTCCCAGCCCAGTCCTAAGAGATCGCCCAAGATGCTCTTGGAGAACACGCCTTGGTACTGGAGGTTATGAATGGTAAAAACGGTCTTCACCTTACTATAAAACTCCTGATTCCTGTATTGGGTCAGCATCACCGGAATCATCCCGCTGTGCCAGTCATGGCAGTGGATCACATCAGGCTTAAAATCCAGAGAGGGTAAAGCCTCCAAAATCGCCCGGTTAAAGAAGGAAAAACGCTCACCATCATCGAAAAACCCGTAGGTTCCAGGCCTTTTAAAATGTGACTCATTATCGATGAAGTAAAAGACCACACCTTCGTGGACTAGCTTTAACACACCACAATACTGACTGCGCCAGCCCACCTGAACGGAGAAGCGGTGCACCAGTTCCATCTCTTTTTCATACTGGGGAGGTGTATCACCATACTTGGGTAAAACAACCCGTACATTCACCCCAGCTTTTTGCAGTTCCTTCGGTAAGGCCCCAATTACATCGGCTAAACCACCCGTCTTCGAAAAAGGCACGCCCTCCGCCGCCACAAATAGAACGTTCACTGCATCTGCCTCCTTACTCACACCGTGGCCAGCTTGGTAATGACCATGGGAAAACTCGGATCTCCCGTGAGGGTCTTCCCCGCGGAGATAGTGACATCCTTGTCTAAAATCACGTTCCTCAAGGTTACACCAGGGCCTAACTTGGCCTTTTGCATTACAATAGAGTCTCTGATCACAACGCCAGGCCCAACCTCCACACCCCGAAAGAGAATACTGTTTTCCACCGTACCCTCAATGGTACATCCAGTCGCAATCAAAGAATTGGAGACTTTAGAGCCCTCTAAATAACGGACCGGGGCTTCGTGTTTCACCTTGGTGTTAATTTGTCCATGGGTATAAAAGAGATCCTGCCACACTTCGGGCCTTAAAAGATCCATACTATGCTGGTAATAACTTCTCAGGGAGTTGATGGCCCCCACATAACCTCTATGCTCATAGCCATAGATCTTTAGCTCCCCGAGGCGGGGCATAATGGCTTCTGTAAAGAGATCCCTCTTTTGCCTGGCACTGTAGTGATCCACAAGATTAATCAAAAGGTCCTTACGCATCACATACATATTCAAAGAAATCTTGCTACTGGTGCAGTGCATGGGATTAAGGGCCATATCTAAAACCCTTCCATTTTCGGCGGTGACAAAGGCTGTATAAGGAGGATACGCGGCCAAGTCCTGGGTCTGGTTGTAAACCACGGTAATATCGGCCTTCTTTTCTAAGTGATAGGCCAAAACCGCTTCATAATCTAAGTTGGTCACCATGCTGCAACCAGAAAAGATAGCATACTCCTGGCGACTCTTTTCTAAGTAGCCCCGATTATGCCTTAGATTGATCAAATTGCTCGTAATTCCCTCGCCACCCTCTGTGCGTAGGGGGGCAGGCAAAAGAAACATACCATCCCTCTGCCTATTTAAATCCCACTCTTTGCCATCCTTGATGTGATCTAAGAGAGGACCAAAACGGTCGTTCAGCAAAATCCCCACATTACGAATGCCTGCATTGACCATATTACTAAGAGTAAAATCAATGACACGATAGCGTCCTCCAAAGGGCACGGCCCCTAAGGTACGGTGTATGGTCAGCTCGCCTAAACCCTCCGTCGGTTCAGACAAATCAATAATACCTAGCAAGTTTCTCATGGTTACCCTCCTCAAGAAATCCATTCTTCAGGAAATTCCGGCCAGGCCGCCACACTAAGGACGGTACCCTGAACAATCCGCATGGTCTTTGGCACGGTCACATTATCTTCGATCACTGTAATTCCGTTTTCGTTGCTGATTTCTACCTTTTCCCCAGGTCTTGCAGGAACCCCAATCTTGGCCCCCGGCTCCACAATCGTGTTTTCGCCAATGATGGCCTTCTGGACGATGGCACCTTCGCCAATTTTCACACCAGGCATAATCACGGAGTCGGTTACTTCCGCACCCTCGGCAATCTGAGCACCGGTGAAAATCACGGAATGGTGCACCTTACCCAAAACCAGACAACCATCACTTAAGAGGGACCCTTGCACGTCGGCATCTGGACCCACCAGCTGCGGCGGGAGGGTTTGGTTCAAGGAGAAGATCTTCCACTTAGAATCGTTCAGCTTTAGCTCCGGATCCTTGGCGATCAGATCCATATTGGCCTCCCAGAGGGAGTCAATGGTCCCCACATCCTTCCAATACTCCTTAAAGGCAAAGGCATAAAGGGGTTCTTCAGCATCAAGCATGGCGGGGATAATGTTTCTGCCAAAGTCATTGTTGGAATTTGGGTCCGCTTCATCCGCTTCTAGGAACGATTTGAGCTCTTTCCAATTGAAGATATAGACACCCATGGAGGCTAGATTACTCTTAGCTACCTTGGGCTTTTCTTGAAACTCCATGATGCGGCCGTTCTCATCGGTTTTCATCACCCCAAAGCGGTGGGTTTCTTCCCAAGGAACAGGAATCACAGCAATTGTCACTGCGGCCCCCTTGCTCTTGTGGTAACGCAGCATCGAACTATAATCCATCTTGTAAATATGATCGCCAGAGAGAATCAAGACATACTTTGGATCATGCTGGTCGATAAAGTCCATATTCTGATAGACAGCATTGGCCGTTCCTTTATACCACTCGCCGCCCTGTTCTCTAACATAGGGGGGCAAGACAGAAACACCGCCGCCACTGCGGTCTAAATCCCAGGCACTCCCAATTCCAATATAGGAGTTGAGGGTGAGCGGTTGATACTGGGTTAAGACACCCACCGCATCGATACCCGAATTCGAGCAGTTGCTTAAGGTAAAATCGATAATCCGATACTTTCCGCCAAAGGGCACCGCTGGTTTGGCCAGCTTCTTGGTGAGAATCCCTAGGCGGCTGCCTTGCCCCCCCGCAAGGAGCATGGCTACAACTTCCTTTTTCTGCATTACTACCCCTCCCAATTTTAGTTTTTTACTCTAGCCTCCGTAAAAAGATGGTTGCCAGTGGCGGTAGCTTGAGCTCGAGCGAATACCCCTGATCATGCCACGGCAGTTCTTCTGCTTCGATGGGTTTCTCATTCGCTTGACCAGAGCCCCCCCAAGCAGGGTGATCACTATTAAACACTTCCACATACATGCCCCCTTCAGGAACGCCTACCCGATAGGGCTCCCTGACAACCGGTGTAAAATTGACAACCACCACTAAAAAGTCATCAGGATTCTTGGCCCTTCTTAAGAAGGACAACACACTTTGCTCGCTATCGTTGGCATCAATCCAAGAAAACCCTGACCAGCTTTGATCGAGTTCCCAGAGGCTGGGGTTTTCTTTATAGAAATGGTTGAGGGCTTTGTTATACTCCCACATCTTACGGTGCATGGGGTAATCAAGAAGATGCCAATCGAGATCCTCGTCATACTTCCATTCGATAAACTGGCCAAATTCATAGCCCATAAAGAGCAGCTTCTTTCCAGGATGCCCCATCATATAACCTAAAAAGGCCCTCAGATTGGCAAACTTCTGCCAATAGTCCCCTGGCATTTTATCTAGAAGTGAGTGTTTACCATGGACCACCTCGTCATGGGATAAAGGCAGAATGAAGTTTTCACTAAAGGCGTACATAAAGGAGAAGGTCACCAAGTTATGATGATACTTGCGGTGGATGGGATCTTCCTTCATATAGCGGAGCATATCGTTCATCCAGCCCATATTCCACTTGTAATTAAA
>DIPH01000034.1:7486-15846 GCA_002424045.1 Firmicutes bacterium UBA5493
TCGTTCATCCAGCCCATATTCCACTTGTAATTAAAACCAAGTCCCCCCAGATAGGTGGGCATGGTCACAAGTGGCCAGGCCGTACTCTCTTCCGCCATCATCAGTGCCTTGGGAAAACGGGCAAAGACCTCTTCGTTGAGCTTGCGTAAAAAAGCAACTCCCTCTAGATTCTCCCGGCCTCCCCTGGAGTTAGGGTTCCACTCACCGGGCTCCCGGCCATAGTCGAGGTAGAGCATGGATGCCACCGCATCGACCCTGAGACCATCGATATGAAAGACATCCAGCCAAAAAAGGGCATTGGAGATCAAGAAACTTTGCACCTCTGTCTTTCCTAGATCAAAGTTGCTAGTACCCCAGCCCTTGTTTTCAGCCCTCCTGGCTTCTTCATATTCGTAACAAGGTGTACCATCAAAAAGGCGCAAACCCGAATCATCTTTCACAAAATGACCGGGTACCCAGTCCAAGACAACTCCGATACCCCTCTGGTGACAGCGGTCAATAAAGGCCATAAAGTCCCGGGGATGTCCATGGCGGCTGGTGGCCGCATAATAACCCATGGTCTGGTAGCCCCAGGAACCGTCAAAGGGATGCTCCATGATGGGCAAAAGTTCAATATGGGTGTACCCCATATCTACCACATAATCCACCAATTCCTCTGTTAATTCTTGGTAGGTATAATAGTCTTCAAAGCCTCGCTGGCGCCAAGAACCGAGGTGCACTTCGTAGATGAGTATGGGCTCCTTGAAGTGATCTCCAGATTTCTTTTTTTCCTGCCAGGCCTGATCCTGCCAGGTATAGCTGTGGAGATCACAAAGTCGCGAGGCGGTTCTGGGCTTCTTTTCCGCCCAAAAGCCATAAGGATCGGCCTTGAAGTTGAGAAATCCATGCTTAGTGAGAATCTCATACTTATAAATATCGCCTTCCCTTACGCCTGGCACAAAAGCGCTCCAGATGCCAGATTCAGGCATCTTCTCTAACGGATCTTTACGACCATCCCACTCGTTAAAATCCCCCACAACGGAAACCCTCTGGGCATGGGGTGCCCAGACGGAAAAGCGCGCCCCAACTTGTCCACCTTCTACCCCTAAGTGACCTCCTAAAAAGGTATAACTAGAATAATGGGTCCCTTGATGAAACAAATAGCGATCGAATTCGCTAGTTGCTGATGCCTTCCATTTATCCATCATTGACCTCCCTTCCCCCTAGAATTAAGGGACGTATAGCCTCAACCCAGACCTTAGGACCTTTGACAGTTCCCATGTTTCCCGCACCCTGGCCATTCACTAAAATCGTCCACTGGCCCTCTGGAATTGTGACTTCCACAGGTGTCTTGTTGCTGTTAAAGACGGCGAGTATTGTCTCTACGCTATCGCCACCTGCATGGGGACCAAGGACATACCCTACCATATTCGACTGGGGAAGCTCTAAGAACCTCAATTTATCTCTCACTTCTGGACCACGCCTGAGGCGCAGAGCGGGCCTTGCTTTGCGCAGCTGGATTAAGGCCCTAGTATATGCGAAGAGTTCGTACAACTCTCCCTTACGTTCCCAGTCAATTTGGTTGACACGATCAGGAGATTGGTAGCTGTTGGGATCTCCGCCCTTGGTACGGGCAAAATCTTGCCCCCCATGGAGAAAGGGAATGCCCTGGCTGGTGAGTAAAATGGCATGGGCCAATTTCATCATCTTCAGTCGGTCCTCTTCGTCCTCAGGGGCCGTTGTACACAGAAGCTTATCCCACAAGGTGAGATTATCATGGGCTTCTGCATAGACCACACTTTGGGAAGGGGCGATGGCCCAGGGGCTCCTAGAGTAAAGGATTTGGGAATAGTCGATCTGGGGATGCCGCACCGCTCCCACAATTCCGAACTTCACCGTTTCTTCGTAGCCTGCGCCCTGAATAAAGCCCCCCTCCCGGGTGTTAAAAACATGACCCTTGAGGCCATCCCTAAGATCGCTACAAAACGAGGCCACACCCGGTATATGTACTGTATTTTCCTTCAGCGCTCTTAACCCCTCAGGAAGGGTACTCGCGGCCGCCGCCCAGCCTTCCCCATAGACTAGGATCTGGGGAGAAATCAAATCAAGGGCCCTGCGAATGGCCTGCATCGTTTCTAGGTGATGGAGACCCATGAGGTCAAAGCGGAAGCCGGCCAACTTATACTCTTTAGCCCAGTAGGTTACGGAATCCACAATAAACTTGCGCACCATAGATCGCTCATCGGCCACTTCATTGCCGCATCCAGAACCATTGGAGAAACTGCCATCTTGGTGGTGCCTATAGTAATAGCCTGGGACGAGCTGATGAAAAGAGGAAGCCAAGGAATGGAAGGTATGGTTATAAACAACGTCCATAATCGTCCCGATGCCAGCTCGATTAAGCCCCTGAATCATCGCTTTCAGCTCTCGTATGCGGACCCGCCCGTCCACAGGGTCGCTCGCGTAGGAGCCTTCTGGAACATTATAGTTTAAGGGATCGTAGCCCCAGTTATAACTGGACGCTGGATCTTCCTCGTCCACTGTGGCGAAATCAAAGATGGGCAAAAGGTGCACATGGGTGATGCCAAGTTCCTTGAGATGATCGAGTCCCGTTTTAATCCCCTGAGGCGTCTCCGTTCCTTCCTCAATGAGGCCAAGATACTTACCCTGGGCCTTGATTCCTGAACCTGGGGACGTAGAGAAATCCCGAATGTGCACTTCATAGATCACGGCATCAACGGGGCTCTCTAGAGGAAGCCAGGGGAGCTTTTCCCACCCTGTGGGATTGGTCTTAGCCAAGTCGACAACTTGCCCCCGCTTGCCATTGGGACCAGTTGCTCTGGCGTAGGGATCCACCACTTCTACCGTTTCTTCCCCATGGGTTACCAGGTAGTTATAGTAAATTCCTTCGAGATCTCCCTGTAGTTTACACCACCAGACCCCTTTTTCTCCATACTTCAGAGGGATTTGCTCCCCCTTTTGTTGATCGCTTGTGCTATAGATCACAATCTCTAGGGCATGCGCTGTGGGGGCCCACACTTTGAAGGTGGTCTCGGCTTTGCTATAGGTCACTCCCAAGTCATGGCCCGAGTAGTGAAACTCTTGGTAAAAGGCTGCGCTAGAGAAAACCCCTCCAAAGGTGACGGGTGCCGTACCATGGGTGAGATGCTCTAGTTTATATTGCCTCCTCAAATCTAAGGGGGTCTCCGTGCGTAGAGTAAAGGTCCTAGGACTCTGGCCAGGAACCAAGATCGGTCTTACTTCCCCAAGGGGTACCTTCTTTGCCTCTGCCCCCTGGCAGATCAGCTCAAAACCCCAGTTGGAACCTTGATTCCCCACCACAGGGAGGTAGGTCTCTACCCTCAGGGTCTGAACATCCTCCAGGGAAGCCTTGGTCACCCGTGGTGTGCGATCAACATCTCCGGCACTCCAATGGATTGCGGGATCGTCTTGCATCAGCCAGACCGCAAGTGTACCATCTTCCTTGGTCCAATATAGGGGTATAAAACGATCTCCGCCGTCTTTTAAAGCCCAGCTCTTACCTACTACGCTTTTTCGAAGAACAAAACCAAGATCGCTTCCATCTGTCTGTTGTTTAAGCACCGTGCGGGCCACCTGACCATAGGCATCGCTCCCCACAAACTCTAGGGCACGGCCTGGTTCGCCATCTCCCCAGATCCAGAGATTCCACCCGCCATAATTGCCATCGTGACGATAGTAGTGGAAGGTGATTTCGAGCTCAGCAAAGGCCCTTACCTTCTCGCGCAAATGGGCTGGTGGAGCTAGGTAAATAGTGGGATCACCAGAAATAAGCCATATTTCCGCCGTATCTCCCCGAAAATTCTCGATGTAACGGTCTTGATCAACATCTTTTTCCCAAGAAGCTCCCCGAATCACAAAGCCGAGCTTCTGGTGTTTCTTGGGGACTTGCCAGATGGCAACTTTTCCGAAAGAATCCGTCTTTGAAAAAGGGACCCAGCGGCCGCCATAGCCTCGAGGCCACAGCCACACTCCCCAACCCTCGTAGTCTTGATCGTCACGGTGATAGTGGATGATGATCGTGCCCATAACCATCCTCCTTAAACAATAGTAGTTCTCCTTAAAATTGCCCTTTCCTGCCACAGCTTGGAGTTTACGCTAGTTTATCCCTTTCTGGGGCTAGACTTGCGAATCTTTGCCTAAGATTGGTATAATAGCGTTAGAGATATGGAGAGGTTGGGATAAAGTGTCACAATTAGAGCTCTTAGCCACCGCCACCTTCGGGCTAGAATCCCTAGTGGCCGATGAATTACGTAAGTTAGGTTATGGAGATACCCGTGTTGAAAATGGTAAGGTTGCCTTCGCAGGAGATGAACTGGCCATCTGCCGTACCAATCTCTGGCTGCGCACTGCAGCTCGGGTCAGGGTTAAGGTGGGAGAATTTACAGCCACAACCTTTGATGAACTCTTCGAAAAGACAAAGGCTCTGCCTTGGGCACGTTTTCTCCCGAAGAATTGCGAGTTTCCAGTGGAAGGACGCTCGGTACAATCCACCCTCTTTAGTGTCTCTGACTGCCAAGCCATTGTGAAGAAGGCAGTGGTGGAAAGCTTAAAACGGGAATACAAACTAGAATGGTTTCCAGAAGACGGCCCCCTCATGAAAATTGAGGTCGCCCTGCTCAAGGATGTGGTCACCTTAAGCATTGACACCTCAGGGGCGGGTCTCCATCAAAGGGGTTATCGAGCTCTAGCCACAGGTGCCCCCCTCAAGGAAACACTCGCGGCAGCCCTGGTTATGCTAGCCCGTTATTATCCGGACATTGCCTTTATTGATCCCTTCTGCGGGTCTGGGACGATCCCCATTGAAGCAGCCCTCATGGCCCATAATATGGCCCCGGGGCGCAAGCGAAATTTCGCCTCTGAAAAGTGGCCCTGGATTTCCCCTGCCTTTTGGAATCAGGCCCGAGAAGAAGTGGAAGATCGCCTTAAGCCTGAAAAACCCGACTATCTCATTGGTACCGACATTGATGAGGGCGCCCTCAAGATTGCCCGCCATAATGCAGAAGCGGCAGGTGTGACCGATTCCATTCATTTTCAACGTCTCGAAGTAAAGGATCTCACAACCAGCAAAAAGTACGGCAAAGTCGTGACCAATCCCCCCTATGGGGAGCGTTTTGGTGAAGAAGACGAAGTCAAGCAACTGTACCGGGAATTAGCGCAAGTCAGAAAGAGCTTGGACACCTGGTCCTTTTATGTACTGACCTCTTACCCCCACCTCGAAAAGGTCTTTGGAGGCAAGGCTACAAAACGTCGTAAGCTCTATAATGGCAATATCGAAACCCAGTACTATCAGTATTTTGGCCCTAGGCCACCTAGACGCCAGAGTTGAATGTACAAAAGGCCACCTGCAACTGCAAGTGGCCTTTGTGATTGTACGGATTACACAAAGATAAGGTACAACAGGCTAATGATAATAATGCCCACCACTCCTGTGATTAGGGAGGCCAAGGTTTGCAAGCGATAGGCCTGGCTCACCTCCATATCGGAGAACTGGGCCACTACCCAAAAATAGCTATCATTGGCATGTGACACTGTCATGGCCCCAGCACCAATGGCCAACACAGTCAAGGCTGGACCAATACCTGTAGCCAAACCTAAAGCTCCCATCAAGGGGGCGACAATACCAGCACTGGTAATGATGGCCACAGTTGAAGAACCTTGAGCTGTTTTAAGGGCCGCTGCTAGAATAAAAGGCACAAAGATGCCAAACTGCAACGAGCTCAATGACTCTGACAAATAAGAGGCAATGGGCGTTTCCCGAATAACCTGCCCCAGCGAGCCGCCAACTCCGGTAATTAAGATGATGAGACCGGCATTGGTCAAACCCACCGCCACCCAATCGCCCATTACTTCCTTGGTGAACTTGGGCACCGTAAGGAAAGACAAAAGGACCCCTATCAAGAGTGCGATATTGGGATTACCAATAAAACTCACGAACGCTTGGAAGGATCCGGTGCCAAAGGGATTCGACGGATAATCCGAGATGGACTTTAAAGCAATTAGAAGAACGGGGACCACAATGGGGGCAAAGGATTTCAAAACCGAAGGATACTCCCGGTGATCCTCCTGGGCAGATTGCTCCTCTACTTGCTGGCCCGGGTCAATATAAATCTTGGAACCATAGTATTTAGCAAATAAGTAACCTGCTATGATCGTGGGTATGGATACAACCAAGCCCAACAAAATCACGGTTCCCAGATCTGCCCCAATGGTTCCCGCTGCAGCAATAGGTCCAGGTGTAGGTGGTACAAACACATGGGTGGAATACAAACCCATACTCAACGCGATGGCAAAGACCGACAGGGACTGGTTGGACTTGGCCGCCAGAGTTCGGTTCAAGGGCGACAGAATGACAAAGCCTGAGTCACAAAAAACCGGAATAGAAACAACTCCGCCGGTAAAGGCCATAGCCAAAGCAGAACGGGTGTCCCCCACCAGCTTTAGAATGGAGTTGGCCATAACTACCGCAGCCCCACTTTTTTCCATAATAAAGCCAATGATTGTACCGGCGGCAATGACGATTCCGATGCTGCTTAACGTACTGCCAAAACCACCTGTAATGGCGCTAACTACCTGCTGGGCAGGCAGACCAGCGATGAGACCTACCCCAAGCGATGCTAAGAGTAGTACTAGAAAAGGATGGAGCCTTACTTTGGCAGTCATAATGACAATGAAGGCAATGACCCCCAGCAGCAAAATCAATAAACCTGCTCCTTGCACACTATCCACTCCTTTTTTCGTTTAATTCGCCACGTTAAACAAGCGCATAACCTCAGCAACCTGGTTCTCCACAAGTTCTGCCCCATGATCCATTGCTTCGTTTAGACTCATGGGCTGATTGAGGATGGAAAAGTAAGCAGTGACCCCCTCTCCATGAAGAATTTCCGCACTTGGTAAAACACTTCCGGCAATAACAACAACGGGAACTCCCAGCTTCCTAGCGCGGTGAGCGACTCCCATGGGCACTTTCCCAAAGGCTGATTGAGCATCAAATTTGCCTTCGCCGGTTAAAACAAGGCAAGCTCCCTTGACCTTCTTGTCAAAGTCTAATACATCTAACACCAGTTCAATTCCTGAAACCAAAAGGCCCCCAAGCAAAGCCATGAGACCCGCACCTAAGCCGCCAGCTGCGCCGGCTCCAGGAACCTTTCCCACGTCTTGCCCGAGATCCCGCTGCAAAATTTGATCATAATTCGACAGAGCTGCATCCAAGAACTCCACCATCTCTGAAGTAGCGCCCTTTTGAGGACCATAAATGTGAGCTGCTCCCTGGGGTCCTGTAAGGGGGTTGTTGACATCACAGGCGACCTCAATCGTCACATCATCAAGGCGTGGATCCCTACCACTCGCATCAATTCGTGCCAGACGAGCAAGTTCGCCCCCACCTTGACCGAGTGGCTGTTTCTGCTCATCGAAAAAGCGAAAGCCCAGAGCCTGGGCCATTCCCATTCCACCATCATTCGTGGCACTACCGCCAATACCGATGATTAAATGGCTACAACCAAGCTCTAGGGCTTTTTTGATCAGTTCCCCAGTACCGAACGTGGTGGTAACCAGGGGATTACGCTTGTTTTCTGGCACTAAAATCAATCCAGAAGCCTGGGCCATTTCAATCACTGCAGTCTGTCCATCGCCCATGAGACCCATCTTTGCAGTTACAGGCGTGCCGAGGGGACCTGTAACGTCAAATTCCGCGAGTCTTCCGCCACTGGCCACAACCAGAGAATCGACTAATCCTTCTCCACCATCAGAGAGTGGCAAGAGGGTCATATCCGCCTGGGGCAGCACCCTTTTCACTCCCTTAGCCATTGCCTCTGCCACTTCCGCAGAGGTGAGGCTACCTTTAAAGGAATCGGGGGCAATCACAATTGGCATCTGCACATTGATCTCTCCCTATTTTAGAGGGCCTGTATAAAGCGATCGATTTTGACTAGGGCCTTCTTAATGCTGTCAATGGAGTAGGCATAGGAGACACGAATAAAGCCTTCACCACTGTCACCAAATGCAGAACCTGGGACAACCGCTACCTTCTCAGCTTCTAAGAGGCGATTACAGAACTCGTCGGAGGTCATGCCTAAATCAGAGACTCTGGGGAAGCAGTAAAAGGCACCCTTTGGCTCAAAACAGGAAAGACCCATATCCCTGAATCCTTGTACAATCGTCTGCCTGCGCTGATCATATTCGGCCACCATACGCTCGACCTCAGGCATTCCGCTTTCTAACGCTTCCACAGCGGCCCATTGGCTCATGGTGGGGGCACACATAATCACATATTGATGGATCTTCTTCATGGCTTCCATCAAGGGAGCCGGTCCACAGGCATAGCCCAGGCGCCATCCGGT
>DIPH01000034.1:15930-47984 GCA_002424045.1 Firmicutes bacterium UBA5493
GCATAGCCCAGGCGCCATCCGGTCATGGAAAATGCCTTGGAGAAACCATTGATCAAAAGTGTCTTGTCATACATTCCTGGCAAGCTTGCCATGGAAGTATGCTCGATACCATAGACTAACTCGGCATAGATCTCGTCGGCAATGATCAGGATATCATGTTCTTTGAGGACATCGGCGATGGCCATAAGGTCGGCCTTCTCCATTACAGCACCTGTTGGGTTATTGGGATAACAAAACACGATAGCCTTGGTCTTAGGCGTAATGAGCGAACGAATGACATCCGCGGTGAGACGGAAATTGTCCTTTTCGTAGGTAGGAACAGGTACTGGAACTCCCCCTGCTAAAATAGCAGATGGTGCATAGGAAACATAGGTAGGTTCGGGCACGAGCACTTCATCGCCGGGGTTTACAACCGCACGCAGAGCCAAGTCCACCGCTTCGCTAGCGCCCACTGTAACCAAAATTTGATTGGCAGGATCGTATTCGACCTGAAAACGATCTTCGAGGTACTTGCTGATGGCTCTTCTTAACTCAATCAGCCCCACATTGGCTGTGTAGGTTGTACCCTTTTCAACAATAGAGTTTATACCGGCCTCTCGAATCTTGGTCGGAGTTGGAAAATCAGGTTCCCCAACACCTAGAGAGATTACTCCCTCCATTGTCGCCGCAATATCAAAAAACTTGCGTATGCCCGAAGGCTTAATAACCTTCACCTTCTCTGATAACATTTTGCTAATCAACTTAACCCTCCACCTTCCTACTGTAATACTAACTTCTTATTCTTCATCCTCTCCATTAATCCTACCGAAAAAAAGAATTTCGTAGATTGACAGAATTGTCAGACTACGTCTGGTCAGCAACGCTCTCACTCTCAGTCTAGACGTTCCATTAATTGTAGACCAAACCCTATTTGAAACATTTCCGCGGCGGTCAGAATCCGCCCTTCTTCGGGCCGGATCTTCAATTTCAAGGCAATGGCCTTTTGGCCGATTTTTTGAACGTACTCAATGCGGTTCATGGGTACATCGATCTCTAGGATACTCGAAAGCACAGTGGCACTTGCTTCATGGCCAACGGCAGAGACAAAGCCAAAGTCTCGAATCAACTGTCTGGCCTCTTTTGCGTCCAGATCGGTGACACGGAATAAGCCGGCCGTGGTGCAAATAGGTCCGTTAAAAAGAACCACCGGCAGATAGCCCCCATCTAGTAGCAAAAGATCCTGAATCTCCTCACAAGCATGTACATGTTCTTCCATGGCTCCGCCTCCACCTTCTCATTCCATCTCCCTTGTGCTGGCCGTCAAACGGTTTTCCCCATCTTGTAGATACTGCCGCAAAACCGCGGCCACAGTCTCTAGGGCCACCTGGTTGTGGCCCCCTTCGGGAACAATCAAGTCCGCATAGCGCTTGGAAGGTTCCACAAAGGCTTCATGCATAGGTTTCACAGTCTCTAGATACTGACTTCGTACCGATTCTAGTGTCCGGCCCCGCTGCCTAACATCACGGATCAAGCGACGCAAGATTCGTACATCGGGGTCCGTATCCACAAAAACCTTAAGGTCAAATTCATCTCGCAAACGAGGATTACTCAAAACAAGGATTCCCTCCACAATCACAATAGCCCTGGGCAAAACCTGCGTCGTCTCTCGGGTCCGGGCATAGATTTCAAAATCATAGACAGGTACCTGGATGCTCTTGCCTTGACGAAGCTGCCTGAGATGGGTGATCAAAAGCTCATCCTCTAAGGCATCTGGATGGTCATAGTTTATTTTGAGACGCTCGTCAAATGTAAGCTCGGTATGGGCTACATAATAGGAGTCTTGGGGAACAATAACACAGTCCTCTCCCATGGAGGTCTGGAGAGCCCTAGCAAACGTTGTCTTACCCGAACCGGTACCACCGGCAATACCAACAATGAGCACATCTATCACCTACTTCTTTACTTGGGAGTTTTTTCTCCGGCACAACTGTCCCTCCCACCTGTACAAGGAAATCATCCACCCATGAAGAAAGAGTTCAAGGAAAGGAGTGAAGCCCATGAAAAAAGTTGCCCTTGTCATAGCTGAAAAGCAGTTTCGCGATGAGGAGTACGAGGTTCCTCGCGATATGCTGCAAGCAGCCGGTTTTGAGGTTTTGACCGTTTCAACATCCAAAAACGTAGTCACAGGTAAGCTCGGCCTCAAAGTAACCCCCGATACACTGATCACAGAGGTTGTGCCCGAAGAGCTCCATGCCTTGATCTTCATTGGCGGAGGGGGTTCGGAACAGTACTTTACAGATCCTCTAGCCCATGGCCTAGCCAAAGCCATGGTGGAACTGGATAAGGTGCTCGGTGCCATTTGTATTGCCCCCGTGATTCTAGCGAACGCCAAGATCCTGGCTGGTAAAAACGCCACCGTCTTCCCTGATGGTTCAAGAACCCTAGAGCAACATGGTGCCAATTACACAGGGGCCGAGGTAGAAGTTGATGGCAAGATCATTACGGGGAATGGCCCTGAAGCTGCCGAGGCCTTTAGCCGGGCGCTCATCCAATTACTCAGCTAAGTAGCCTGCCTGACGCAGAGCATCCCGTATGACCCCCATGGTTTCTCCTGTGGGGGTTTCAATACGGTGCAGATGATAGCCACCGGTTAAAACCAGGAGGGGCTCCGCCTGGAGCTCCTGCATTCCTTCAATAAATTGAGCCACATCAGCCCTCGAAGAAATCTGCAGATTGGCCGTCAATTCTCCATACAGGGGGTGTTCTACAGTCACATCAAGGACTGTTCCACCTAAATCTACAATCATGTTCAGTTCATGGGCTAGTGTATCGTTATCACTCCCATGGCGGACTGCGATTGTACTACGGTGCGATGTGGTGGACTGGGGTTTGTAAAGGAAATACCCTCTCGGTGTTGCTACAATTTGCTCACCTCGGGCCCTGAGCACCGCCACATCACCTACGATGATCTGCCGGGTTACCCCTAGGACAGCGCTGAGGTGAGAACCGGTGAGAGGACTGGCAGCCTCCTCCAAAAGGGCTAGGATCTGCCCTCGACGTTCTTCTTGTGTAATGATGTTCTCCCCCTTTTCCCCTTTTATTTTCTGCTTGCCAGACACTTCAGCATAGTGTATGATACAGGTGTATATACACCTGGTGATTGCGTGGCAATCACCCTGGAGTTTGACTTCGTCAAACATCCTCTGTATTGATAATGAGGAGTGAAGTTCATGCGCATGACAATGAAAGACCTGCTCTACGGCGCTTTGCTCACCGCAATCGCCCTCCTGATTCCCCTAGCATTTCAAGGGTGGCTGCAAGTGGCGATTCCACCGTTTTCCGCAACCCTCGCCAGCCATTTACCCTCTATGCTGGCCATGACCATCAGTCCATGGGTAGCTATCTTGGTGGGCCTAGGTTCAAGTTTTGGCTTTTTTGTGACCCTCGGACCCATTGTAGCCATGCGGGCCATGACCCACGTTTTATTCGGAGCTATAGGAGCCAAATTGTATCAGAAGGGGTTTAAGCTCTGGCACGTTCTCTTAATTACCCTCCCTATCCACGCCCTCAGTGAGTCTGTGGTAGTGATGATCTTCGGCTTCAGTCTCTATCAAGCCTTGGTAGTGATTGGTCTCGGCACCGCACTCCATCACATCGCTGACAGTGCCATCACTCTTGCCGTCTATGGTTCGCTACGCAAAGCAGGCGTACCCTTAGGAATCCGCAGTAAAGGCCCTGTGCGCCTTGGCTAACGAATCAATGATCTCGATGTGCTGTGGGCAAAGTGCCTCACACTGCCCACAGGCCACGCAGCGTCCGGCATCGTTCTCCTTTTTCACGAGGCTTTCATAGAACCAGCGGCTCCCGGCGAAATTATTGTAGATGCTAGCATCATTATACATGCTAAAGATACGAGGAATGGCCACGTCTTCTGGACAGGGCAGGCAATACTTGCAGTCGGTACACAAAACCTGCACCCTCTCTGTATAGATGTCCTTGGCCTTTTTAATCAGGCCGATTTCTTGTCTGGTGAGGGAATTGGGAGTAGCCTCCCCCATGATGCGGATGTTTTCTTCCACTTCTTCGATGCGATTCATGCCGCTGAGGATCAGAGAGACCTCCGGATGATTGGCCACCCAGCGCAAGGCCCATTCAGCGGGCGTACGCGTGCTGGGAGCACCCTCAAAGAGTTCTTCAATCTCTGCCGGCAAATTGCGCACCAAACGCCCTCCCCGTAGGGGCTCCATAATCACTACACCTAACCCCTTAGAGGCAGCGTACTTCAGACCTGCCAGGCCCGCCTGGTAGTTTTCATCCATGTAGTTAAACTGGATCTGGCACAAGTCCCAGGGATAGCTGTCCACAATCTCTCGAAAAACGGACAACTCGTCGTGGAATGAAAATCCCACATACCTAATCAGGCCCTCCGATTGCACCTTCTCTAGAAACTCCAACACTTCATACTCTACGGCCTTGTGCCAAGAGTCCTGACTTAGGGAATGAAGTAAATAAAAGTCCACCTTTTGAACGCCTAAACGCTCTAACTGCTCATGGAAGATGCGCTCACAGTCTTCTGGCGATTCTAAGGCCCACACGGGCATTTTTGTGGCAATATGTACCCTATCACGGTATCCGCCTTGGATGGCTTTACCTACCAACACCTCACTCTTACCGCCATGGTAGTTGTAGGCCGTATCCAAGTAATTGACGCCTGCATCGATGGCTCTTCGAATCATGGAAATGGCCTTGTCTTCGTCAATCTCGCCTTCGCCACCTGGCAAAGTGGGCAGGCGCATACAGCCAAAACCCAGCAGGCTAACTTCTTCCTTAGTTTTACCTATGTTTCTCCTCTGCACGTTACCACCCCTTAATGTTTTATTCTCACTACGATACCTTTTTCCCTGCCGACTCTAAAAAACAGGAGAAGGGCCAGCCAGCTAGAACTAGCTTCTTATGGAAGGAGTACGATGCGTCATGAACAACCCATATATACTGGCTCTAGCAGCTTTTTTCATCGGTGTTTTGGTTACCTATGCCCTGATGATCAAAGGCCAGACAAGTCTCCAAGCCAAACTAGATCAGGCAGAACAGAGCAGGACCCAGGAAAAGCAGTATCTTTCTGATCTGGAAGACCAGTTTCAGGCGGCTTTTCAGAATCTTGCCCAGGAAATCCTAGAAACAAAGGCTGCGTCCCTAACAACCCATAATCGGCAGGAAATCCAAAGCCTCCTAGAACCTCTCCGCCAGCGCCTAGTGGATTTTCAGCACCAGGTAGAGACAACCCACCGAGAAAGCATGATTAAAATCGGTACCCTAGAACAGGTGGGGCTCACTATGTCCACAGAAGCCCAGCGCTTAGCCACCGCCCTCAAGGGAGAAGTGAAGACCCAGGGAGACTGGGGTGAGATGATTCTGCAGAGAATTTTGGAAGCATCGGGCCTCCGTGAAGGCCACGAATTTGTTCTCCAAGGGGAAGGCCTTGATCTGCGAAGCGAGTCTGGAACAAAAATCAGACCCGATGCGGTAGTTATGCTCCCTGAGAACCGCCATTTGATCGTAGACTCCAAAGTCTCTTTGGTAGCCTATGAACGCTACTTAGCCACTGACGAAGCGGAGGAGCGCGGACTCCTCCAAAAAGAGCTGGTCCGCTCGGTGAAGGCCCATGTAGATGGACTCAAGAATCGCTACTACCAAAAGCAAACGGGGATCAACTCCCCCGATTTTGTCCTGCTTTTTATGCCCCTCGAGCCCGCCTACGCCCTGGCTTTACAGTCCGACGAAGGCCTCTTCCAATATGCCTGGGATCGCAAAGTGGTGATCACCACCCCCACAACACTCATGGCCACGCTCTGGATTATTGCCAACATTTGGCAGCAAGAACATCAAACGGCCAATGCCCTAGAAATCGCTCGCCAGGGAGGGGCCCTTTATGACAAGTTTGTGGGCTTTGTGAACTCCCTAGAGGATGTGGGTAGACTTCTAGAACGGTCCCAAAACGCCTATAACCAGGCCTTTAACCAGCTAAAAAGTGGCAGGGGCAATCTCATCACCCGGGCAGAGAACCTGCGTTCCCTAGGAGTAGCCACAACGAAATCCCTTGATACCCAGCTCGTGGAGGAAGCGGAAGAATCCCACACGGCAGAAGGCGATAGCTCAGCATCTTAGTTTCCCTTTTCTGAGAGCGTCACAGACACGTCTACCTCTCCACTTTCGTGCACCATGATCCTCTCTGCATAACCAAGATAATCTCCTACTTGAGGAAAAGCTCCACCCTGAACATTGACCCAGGCTTCCACCGTATACTCTCCAGGGGGCAGGTAAAAACGTTTGGTCGCTCCCTTAAGGGGTACCTCTTCTTGTAGCGACTCCCCGCTGGCATCCTTCACCTCCAGTCGGAGGCTTCGGATGTCTTTTGCAGCCCACTGGGCATGAACGAGCCCATAGCCATGTTCTTCATCCCAGCCAGGTAGACCGATATCCATAGCTGTTGTCGTGAGGATGGAACGAATGTCCCGCAGATCGATCCCTTGCGACAACATAAGTCCCGCTACCCCCGAAACGAGGGCTGTAGAAAAGGATGTACCTTCGGCAAAGCTTGGGGGAGCCACCACATCTAAGGCATGTCCATAATGGGAATAGTATGCTCTCCAGGGTCCATCAAGCCCGGGAGAGGCGGTCCCCACTGCCAGCACTTGGGCCAGTGCCGCAGGATAATAAAGGCCTGGGCCACGTACCCCACTTTGGGTATTCCCTGCAGCTGCAACCATGAGCATATCTGTCTCGTTTGCGATCCGTTCTACCGCTTTACGTAACGCCGAGGACTCGCTGAGCTGCCCCAGGGACAGATTCATTATGTGAGCAGGCGTGGGGTTTACTACGCTATCATGCAAGCCCGCGGCATAAAGCATTCCTTCGCTCACATCTACAGCTGTACCTGAGCCGCCTGCGCCGAGCACCTTCACAGGCTGGAGAGAGACCACAGGCATGGCTTCACTGATGGTACGGCTGACCTTGGTACCATGGTAAACCCCTTCGTAGTCATCACGGGTATCCCCACTCCTAGCCACGAAATTGTAACCTGGTAGAACCCTTACGCTCGCGGGTAGTTGGTCCTCGTTCAGCCCCGAATCCACAACGGCAATTCGCACACTGTGGCTCCCCGTTGTCTCTTCATGGGCACCAGGAATACGTAGATACTCTAGGTACCAGGGAAGGTTTGAGGCGACTCGGTCAAGAGCTCCTGCCTCTAAAATCCAGTTAGGTTCTAGAAAGAGATTGTCATCCTGGTAGGTGCTCCACTCCTCCAAAGACAATTCGCTACCTGGATGCGGTTCCACCAATGCTGCTAAAAGGGAGGGGATTTCGCGTTTCATCGTAAGGCCAAGGGAAGCTAAGAGTTGAGCCCTCTGGGCAAAGTCGCTTTTTGTTCTGAAGTGGGCAATCAAATCGATGAAAGTGGGATCGGGGTCAGAATCTCCCGTCACATCCAGGGCAGAAGCAGAGAGCCTCTGGCTGACGGGGGCAAAGTAATGATCGAAGCTCCAGGTCACATCCAGAACGCCCGTTTTAGGTCCTTGGCTTTCCATCAAAGGACTTGGGAAGAGCAGACCCGCTTCTGGCGGCGCCACAAAACGCACCGCATAAAGGTATTCATGGGCTCTAACCTCAGAATCTACAAAACTCGTCACCCCTTGGGGTAGCTCCTTTGTCTTCTGCCAGAAGAAGCTATCTTGATGGCGTTTCCATACTTCCCAGCTGCCTGCCTCTAGGGTCTCCGAACTTAGGTAGCCTTCCCAATGAAGCTCGGCTCCTCCAGATAGTGATAGGCTGTAAATCACATTGGTGGCACGGATCTCGGTTGTTTTTGCCTCTGTTTTAGAGAGCACCAGGGATACGGCCGCTTCATGTTTACCCTGTACCTTTGTGGGCTCACTAAGAGAAACCACATTGCCCTTAGCATCCCGGGAATACGCCTGAATCGACCAAAGACCAGGTTCCAAGGGTAGAACTCGCACTTTGTCTTGACCTAGGTTCACCATGAAGGTGCTGCCTTCTCGGGTAAGCCAAAGCTCCCCTGCCAGCCCCAGTTCTCCCTTGACTTCTACTGTGGTCAATCCATTATTGGGCCGCACCCAGAGACAGCCAGTGAGGAGAAAAATCACAAGTAATAGAGATAAAAGGAGCAACCTTTTCATGGCTGCACCTGCCAGTTAACGGGTTCTTGACCCAATTCTCTGAAAAACTCATTGACCTTGGAAAAATGGGAGCAACCAAAAAACCCCCGATGGGCTGATAAGGGACTCGGGTGCACCGTCTTTAACACGAGATGCCTTTTGTTTATGATCAAAGGCTCCTTGCTTTGGGCATGCCGGCCCCACAGTAGGAATACAAGTGGGGTCTCCTTTTCGTTAAGGCGCGCCAAGACCGTATCGGTAAAGGTCTCCCAGCCGCGACCCCGGTGCGACCCAGCCTGCCCATCCCGGACCGTTAGGGTCGTATTTAAAAGCAATATACCTTGATCAGCCCAAGACTCCAAACAGCCGTGACCAGGAATCTCAAGTGCCAGGTCGCGGCTTAGTTCCTTGAAAATGTTCTGTAAAGACGGCGGCTTGGGCACACCCCTTTGCACCGAAAATGCCAGGCCATGGGCTTGTCCCTTTCCATGGTACGGATCCTGACCTAGAAGGACCACCCTCGTTTCGGCAAAAGAAGTCCGTTTTAGGGCTTCAAAAATATGATACATATCCGGATACACGGTAGTAGTTCGATACTCTTGGATCAAAAAACGTCGCAGCATCTTGTAATAGTCTTTTTCAAACTCTGGGGCCAATAGTTCATCCCAGTCGTTTTCAAGAACCACCGCCATACAATCACCAGCCCTTGCCCTCATAACTCAACAACTGATCGAAGACCGCGCGTACCGCCACCTCCCCATTGCTTAAGACAATGATGGAACGGGGCTCCTCTAAACGTCCTCCAAAGATTACATGAACTCCAGGTGCCTTACCTTCAATGGTATAAAACCCCGCCATGCTCCCCTCTTGGTAGGGAGCCACGAGCTCCATAACCTTTTCGGGCTTTAAGAACTCCCCTTGGGCCAGTACATTCCACAGACGCTTGAGATCATGGGCTGTGGAAAACAGCTGAGGTTTTAGTCCCTCCTCCAAGATGGCATAGACATTCTCCACCGTCTGCCCTTGCCTCGTTGTGGTATAGCCTGTGGCGGCCGCAGCGGGGGCGTGATCGAGGTAATAATAGGAGCTCTGCCTGAGTGCAGCAGGTTCAAAAACTTCCCTGGCCACCACATCCCAGGGAGTCTCACTTGGCACAAGTTCCCTCAGTTTCTCTTCCCAAAGCGGCTTCGCGCTGGGGGCCCCTAGTTTACTCTGATCAAGTTTGCCCTGCTCTACCAGGCGGGCTAGAGCCAGCTGGGCGAAGAAGTGCCGTGCCGAGCCCATATTGAACAGAGTGAAGAAGTGGTTTTCTACCTTGTAACGTCTCTGGGATAGACCATAAGCCCCTCGAAATCTGGTTTCAGCTCCCTTTGCCACTTGCAGAACTCCAGAAAAATCTTCGGCAACATGAAAGTCCTGGTATTCACTGTCCCAGGTGCTGAGGGTTTCTGCCCCTTGAAGATCAAAACTCTCATCCAGTTTTGGAACCACTGTAGGCACCTTCAGTTCACTTCGTATAAGCTCCGCAAAGCCGTGGCAACTCTCTTTTTCACCATGGGTCACAAACACCCGGCCAATATAGCGGAAACGCCTCAACCAATTGAGGAGCGCGCCTTGATCAGCATGGGCGGAAAAACCAGAGATGGTCTCAATTGTGGCTGCGACCTTGACCATTTCACCATGGATGCGCACTTCGTCCGCACCATCTTGGAGACGCCGTCCTAAGGTGCCCTGGGCTTGATAACCCACCAGCAAGACAGTGGCCTGTCTGCGCCAGAGATTGTGCTTGAGATGGTGCTTGATCCGACCTGCATCGGCCATGCCGCTCGCGGAGATAATCACCAGGCCCCCCGCTACAGAGTTTAGGCGCATAGACTCTTCTACACTCTCGGTATAATGCACATGGGGAGCCTCGAAAGGAGAACGTCCTTCTTTGATCATGGTCCGGGTCTCGTAGTCAAAGACCCGAGCATGCTCCTGAAATACGGCGGTAGCCTTGGTAGCTAGTGGACTATCAATGTAGATGTTTAAAGGAGGAATGGCTCCCTTATCTTGAAGAACCCTCAAGCTATAAAGGACATCCTGCGTTCGTCCTAGTGCAAAGGCTGGAATTAGGAGATTCCCTCCCCGCTTCATGGTGGCATTCACCACATGGGCTAAATGTTCCGTGCGGTCTTCTCGGTTTTCATGGGTCCTTGTTCCATAGGTTGATTCAATGACTAAAATGTCCGCCTCCGTTATAAAGGTCGGGTCCCTCACGATGGGTTGATCCAAGTTACCTAAGTCCCCCGAAAAAACAAGCTTCGTTGTTTCTCCTTTCTCCATCACCCACAACTCCACAATGGCGGCCCCCAAAATATGCCCCGCATCGCGGAAACGAACCCGTATGGAAGGTAGAATCTCTACTTCTTCATCATAGACCATGCGCTTAAACTGCTTCATGGCTTTGTCGGCATCATCCACTGTATAAATAGGTGTCAAAGGATCTTGGCCCCGCCGTATGCGCTTGCGGTTCTTCCGTTCCACCTCCGACTCTTGAATATGGCCCGAGTCTGCGAGCATAATCGAGCACAGGTCACAGGTTACCGCGGTAGCATAAATGGGACCTTTAAATCCGTGTTTGACCAGTTTCGGCAGAAGGCCGCTGTGATCAATATGGGCATGGGTAAGAATCACCGCATCGATGCTACTCGGTTCAAATGGAAAATCTCCGTAGTTTCTCTGTTTAAGTTCTTCAGATCCGTGGAAAAGGCCACAATCCACAAGAACTTGCCGATCACCTGCGCGTATCAAGTAGCAGGCACCACTTGTTGTCTCAGCGGCCCCTAGAAATTGCATTCTCATCTTGCCGCCCCCCTTCTTCTCAACGTCATTTCGTGGTGAGGGAAAAGTCGTAAATTGTGCTATGTTCATAGCGTTCTCCCTGCTTTAAGATGGCGCTGGGGAAGTGGGAGAAGCGCAGGCTATTGGGGAAAAATTGCGTTTCCAGGCAAAAGCCCGAACGGTAGGGGTGTGTCTTTGTCTGTAGAAAGTTGCCGCTATAAAACTGGACTCCGGGCTTTGTGGTCCAAACCTCCAAGACTCTCCCCGTAGGGGGATGCCCCACCCGGGCGGCCCTCATGAGTCCCCTGCCCCCGCCATTAATGATAAAGTTATGATCATAACCTCTACCAGCTCGAATCTGATCGTGATCTGCATCGATGCCCTCACCTATGGCCCGTTTTTGGCGAAAGTCCAAGGGGGTTCCCTCTACCTTGAAAATTTCCCCCGTGGTCAGACCTTCAGAGTTGATTGCTGTAAAAAAATCCGCATAGAGCTCGAGCTCATGATCGATGATGGAGCCTTGGCCCTGGCCGGCCAAGTTAAAATAGGCATGGTTGGTCAAATTGACGACCGTATCTTGATCCGCCTCGGCCACATAATCCAGGCGTAAACCACCAGCTTCCTCCGCCTGTGAGTAGGTGACTTGAACCTTCAAATTGCCGGGGTAGCCCTCTTCACCATGGGGGCTAAAGTAGCTGAGTTTGAGCCCTTCGCCAAAGGAGGTCTCCACAACTTGAGGCTCCCACACTACCTTGCCAAATCCCCCCGGCCCGCCGTGGAGATGATTGCGGCCGTCATTGGCCGCGAGTTGATAGGTTACATCTCCCAAGGTAAACTGGGCACCTTCAATACGATTGGCGTGGCGGCCCACAAGCACACCTAGGGAACTTTTGCACTTAACATAGTCCTCCAAACTGTCATATCCCAGAAGAACATCGGCCAAGGTTCCTTGTCGATCCGGGGCGTACAAACTCACGAGAGCTCCACCAAAATTCGTGATTTGTGCTTGATACCCCTCCCCTAAGTCGAGGGTAAACAACTCTACTGTCTTGCCTTCATGGGTTCCCCAGATTTTCCGTTCCATCTTATATCCTCCCTTAGAAATTCTTGTCTTAAGTTCTCGAAATTGCAGAGGTTTTTTGACGCCTGTAGGCGAATTTACTTATTCCGACCCTTTCGGAAGTAGACATCCAAAATCCTGCATAAACCAAAACAAGATTTAGGAGGAGGGCTCGCTTTGATTCGATTGCCCTTGGAGATGCGAACCAAGAAGTATTGGAAGGAGACTGCAGAAGCCTATCTATACTTACTTCCCGCCTTTGTCATCCTCGGTATGTTCAGTTTTTATCCGGTGGTAAAGTCTATTTACATGAGTTTTTTCGACTGGAGTCTGCTCCGGGAGACGCAGTACTTTATCGGACTGGAAAACTACGAGCGAATTCTCAATGATTCTGTCTTCCGAACAGCCATTACTAACACACTTCGTTATGTCATCGGTTATGTACCCATTTCCATTGCCTTAGGTCTCATTGTGGCCGTCCTTTTGAACTCCAAGATCAAACTCCGAGGTCCCTTACGTGTCGCCTATTTTCTCCCCTGGGTTACCTCCTCCGTTGCGATTTCCATGGTCTGGCGCTGGATTTATAACCAGCATTACGGACTGTTAAACATGATGCTGGCAGGCCTGGCGAATGTGGTCAACACCGTAGTAGAGTTCGTCACTTTTGGGCATATGACCGAAGTGTGGCAATTCGCCAATCCCAACTGGCTGATGGAGCCACAGTGGACGATCATCAATATTGTGATCATTAGTGTGTGGCAGAGCCTAGGTTATAACATGATTATTTTCTTAGCCGGTCTGCAGAATATTCCCCACGAACTTTATGAAGCAGCCGAAGTGGACGGAGCTAGTCCCTGGCAAAGCTTTTGGAAGATTACACTACCTCTTATCTCCCCTACTACATTTTTTATTTCCATCATCTCTATCATTGGTGCATTCAAGTTGTTTACAGAAATCTATGTATTATACACAGGACGCCCTGGACCAGTCAACAGCGGTATGACCATTGTTTACTATGTCTATCGTAATGCCTTTGAGCGCTATCGGATGGGGTATGCTTCTGCGGCAGCCTACATCCTCTTTGCTATCATCTTTATCTTCACCCTAGTTCAGATGAGAGCATCAAGAAGCAGAATCCACTACGGATCATAAGGAGGGCTGTGCAATGCTTGCAGAACATCAAATGTGGCAGTATCGTCTACGTAAAAGGGTGACCCGGGGATTGTTGTATGGAGTACTCATTGCAGGGGCCGCTCTGATGATGCTCCCCTTCATCTGGATGATCACAAGTTCTATTAAGGCGCCCCATGAAATGACGTTAAGAACCATTCAGTGGCTCCCCGAGGTGCCCCAATGGCAAAACTACAAGATTGCCTGGGAAGCCGCGCCATTTGACATCTACTTTAGGAACAGCTTTTTGATCGCCATTACGGTTATGTTCATTGAGGTTATCTTTAGTTCTTTAGCGGCCTATGCCTTTGCCAAACTTAGATTCTTCGGCAAGAACGTTCTCTTTGTACTCTTCTTGGGCACCATGATGATTCCTGGTGAAGTGATGCTGATTCCCAACTATATAACCATGGTAAACTTTGGCTGGGTCGATACCTATTATGCTCTGATCATTCCTTGGACCGTCAGTGTGTTTAGTATATTCTTGCTGCGTCAGTTTTTCCTGAGCATCCCCCACGAGCTTTTTGAAGCCGCCGTCCTGGATGGTTGCGGCAAGCTCAAATACTTGATCACAGTGATGCTTCCCCTTTCCAAGCCGGCTCTTGTTACAGTGATGCTGTTTAAATTCATCGGTAGCTGGAACTCCTTTTTGTGGGTACTGATTATGACCAACACCCCCTCCATGCGGACAATCCCGGTGGGACTGACGTATTTTGTCAGCGATGTGGGTTCATACTACAACTATCTCATGGCTGCATCCACATTTGCCATGGCTCCAATTTTGATTCTCTTTTTACTGCTCCAAAAGCAGTTTATTCAAGGTATTGCCCGTACAGGTTTGAAGGGGTAATAGGGAGGTGGAGTAGGACTCTAAAAACTGTTTGATTTCTTTGTGTCAAAATCAATATCAAAAGGAGAGTGTCTTCATGCGTTCAACAAAACTAATGTTATTGACCCTGGTTTTCTGCCTTGTATTGAGTGGAACTGCAATGGCCCAAACCCATATTACCTTCTGGCACGCCATGAGCGGTGAGTTAGGGAACGCCATCGATCATTTGACCGCTGAGTTTAATGCCCAGAACCCTGATATCGTAGTGGAGTCCATTTATCAAGGACGTTACGGCGATCTCAATACAAAGCTTGTAGCTTCCCTTTCAGCTCGGACTACCCCGACGATAGCCCAAGTTTATGAAAACTGGACAGATGCATTTTTCCGTCATGGAGTGATTGCTCCCCTATCCCATTACATGGACCTCTCTGACGAAGAGTTCAACAACTACATCGAAGTCTTTAGGGGTATGAATACCTGGGACGGCGAGCTTTACACCATCCCTTACAACAAGAGTAACTGGGTTCTGTTCTACAATGCCGACCTTATCCCCAACCCTCCGACAACCGTTGAAGAGTTCTTACAGATATCCAAAGACATTACAGCCCAGACAAATGGCGCAACCAAAGGCTTCGGAATTCGCCCAACACTAGAGCTATTTCATGCTTTCCTCTATGTTAATGGCGGAGACTTCTTGGATGAAGACCTAGGCGTGACCTTCAACAGTGCCGAAGGTGTCGAAGCCCTCGAACTGATGATTGGCATGCTTGACGATGGTTCGGCCCTTCTGATTGACGGCTACGAAAACGAAGCGTTTGGCGATAACATGATTGCCATGTACATCGGCTCCTCTGCTGGTATGCCCCACGTGGAGAATTCCGTCGGCGACAAATTCCAATTCAGTACTGCACCGATCCCTGCAGGCGTGAGACCAGGTGCTCCTTTCATGGGAACCAATATCGCCCTCTTTGACTCGGCTACAGAAGAAGAGAAAGCCGCTGCCGGTAAATTTGTCAAGTTCATTACAAACACCGACAACACCGTCTATTTTGCCATTAAAACCGGTTATCTTCCTGTAACCTATTCGGGTCTTAACTCGCCCGAATATCAACAGTTCCTGGTAGATAATCCCCACAAAGCTGCTGTGGCAAACCTCGATGCTTTCAAGTACGGATACTGGCAGCCAACCGTTGCTGCTTGGGAAGAAGCCCGCAGTGCCATTGGCCAAGCGGTAGAGAAAGTCTTCTTAGGCGAACCCATTGACTTAGTACTTGACGAAGCTCAAATGCTCGTAGAAGAAGCAATCGAAGATATGCTCTCCCAACGCTACTAAGTACTCGACTAATCTTGGCATACTTAGGCACGGGAGTTCGTTCCCGTGCCTATTTTTTGAGTATAAGGAGGACCCCATGACGCAGAGAAAAAGAGCCGTCTTTCTAGACCGCGATGGCGTGCTAAACCAATCCATCGGTTCTAGACCACCCAATAATGAAGAAGAACTCACATTGTATCCGGGAGTTCCAAAAGCCGTTGCCATGCTTAATGATGCAGGCTTTCTTGTCTTTGTCGTAACCAATCAAGGGGGCGTTGGGCTCGGTTACATGACACCGCAGGATCTAGAGGGAATCCACCAGAAGCTCGCAGAGGAAGTAGGAAAACATGGGGGAAGCTTCACAGAAATTATGGCCTGCACCCACAGACCCCGGGCAGGCTGCTCCTGCCGCAAACCCAAACCCGGCATGCTCCTCACCCTTGCTGAAAAACACCATATAGATCTGGAAAACAGCTTTATGGTTGGCGATCGAGACATGGATATTGAAGCGGGTAGGGCAGCAGGAACCACCACAATATGGATTGAATCGGACAAAAAGACAGAGCAAGTGGCCGATTACACTTGCCCAAACCTACTTGCCGCGAGTGAATTGATACTAAGTCTAACCTAGACGGCCTCCTTCGAAAATGGCATAGAGGGCTAGGAGATAGGAGGTAGCACCAAAGCCACTCACCTGGCCCACGCAAACGGGTGCTATAACGGAGCGGGAGCGAAACTCCTCTCTGGCCTGAATGTTCGTTAGATGTACTTCAATCGTAGGAATGGCGGTGGCTGCCAAGGCATCCCGCAGGGCATAACTGTAATGGGTAAAGGCAGCAGGATTAAAGATAATCCACTGGTACACCCCCCCGGCCCGGTGAATGCAATCAATGAGCTGTCCTTCCTGATTCGACTGGTAAAAGTCTACCTCTAGACCCAGTTGGGATGCGAGGGCTTCGATTTCCTCGTTGATCTGATCGAGGGTGCTGTGTCCGTACACTTCAGGCTCACGCTGCCCTAGAAGGTTTAAGTTGGGACCATGGAGTACTAATACTTTCACGTCATCTCCTCCTCCAGAAAACGTACTAAACGATCAATTGTATAGATCAGTGCCTTATATTTCTCAGGCTTTAAGGATTGGGGTCCGTCGGATAGGGCCTGTTCAGGCTGGTTATGTACTTCGATCATGAGGCCGTCGGCACCGGCTACAACAGCCGCCTTAGCTAAAGGATCGATCAGATTCCAGTCTCCAGAACCATGACTGGGATCAACCACAACCGGTAAGTGGGTCAAGTGCTTTAAAATAGGTACTGCACTGATATCAAGGGTATTTCGTGTGTAGGTATTGCTGAAGGTGCGAATGCCGCGCTCACACAGTACCACCTGGGAATTGCCGGCAGCCAGGATATATTCCGCGGATAGGAGTAGTTCTTCAATGGTGGCTGCCACCCCCCGCTTTAGAAGAACAGGTTTACTCTGGGCACCTACTTTTCGAAGGAGCGCGTAGTTTTGCATATTACGTGCCCCAATCTGTAGCATATCCACATAGCCCGCCACCATATCCACTTCCTCTTCGGACATGACTTCGGTGACAACGGGCAATCCAGCTTGCTCCCCCGCCTGCTTCAAGAACTGCAGTCCCTGTTCCCCCAAGCCTTGAAAACTATAAGGAGATGTGCGAGGTTTATAGGCTCCCCCCCGCAAAATATGGGCTGAACCTTTAATGGCCTGCGCGATTTTGGTAATTTGAACCTCGTCCTCCACCGAACAAGGACCGGCAATATATACCCTTGCCCCGCCCCCTATTTTGACCTCTCCCACATGAACGATTGTATCTCGAGATTGGTAATCCCTGCTCACTAAATGACGCGGCTCCACATCAAATGCCCCCCTGCTATGTCCATTCTACCAGAAAAGCCGGCTCTCTGGAAGGTCCAGAAAAGCCGGCTCTGGTTTGTGTTTCTGTAGGATTTAGCTCGCAGCCGTCAGGGTCTCCACTAACGTTGCCAAGCTTGCTGCTGCGTCGCCTGCTACGAAGGTACAGTTTGGAGCATCGTAGAGTGTGTTGTCTACGCCCGCATATCCCGGTGCCCGATCAAGATTGTACACAATCACATGGTGGGCGTGTGCCACGTTTAGAATAGGCATTCCGTAAATGGGGGTGTCTTCGTGTGTATTGGCCGCAGGGTTGATTACGTCATTGGCACCCACTACAACCGCCACATCTACCTCTTTGAACTGGTCATTGATTTGATCCATTTCTAGCATCAACTCATAGGGAATATCCACTTCGGCCATGAGAACGTTCATGTGCCCAGGCATGCGTCCTGCCACAGGGTGAACGGCGATCTCTACCCGCACACCGCGACTCTGCAAGAGCTCAACCAAGCGCTTGACCTGGCCTTGAGCTTGAGCAAGGGCCATGCCATAGCCTGGCACTATTACAACCCGTTTCGCGTCCTTGAGTCTTCTCGACGGATCGTCCTGAGCTTCTTCAGTCTGACCTGCACTTGCCTTCGGAGAACTGTCCTTCTCTAGCTTTTCTCCCTTAGCAGCTTCAAGAAGCTTGGCAAGGCTATCCTTGGCATCGCCCAAGAGCAGCTGAACCTTATCCATCGCATAGAGACTGTTGTCTACACCAGCGTAGCCTGGCTTGGTATCATAGTTGCACACAAGCACATGGGTTGCCTTGTCTGCTCGGATGATGGGCATCCCATAGATGGGAGTGTCTTCAAGCTCAATGGCTGAAGGGTTCACCACGTCGTTGGCGCCAACAATGATGGCTACATCGGTATCGTCCAAAAAGGCGTTGATGTCATCTAATTCATAGAGCTGGTCATAGGGTACATCCACTTCAGCGAGGAGGACATTCATGTGTCCAGGCATGCGGCCTGCCACGGGATGAATACCAAAGCGGACCTCTTTGCCCTGGCCTTGCAGGACCTCGCCAAGTTGCTTTACCTGGAGTTGGGCTTGGGCAAGTGCCATACCATAACCAGGAATAATCACGACTTTCTTGGCAGAACTGAGCTTGCCGGCTAGATCGTCGTCAGGGGTTGCTGCCTCTGGTTCAGACGCCTTTTCGCCCTTCAATGCCGCCACAATCTTAGCGATACCTTCTTTGGCGTCACCGAGCAAGAGCTCGACTTTATCCATGGCATAGAGACTATTATCTACACCTGCATAACCGGGCTTCGTGTCAAAGTTGCATACCAAAACCTGTTTGGCACTGTCAGCCCGGATTATGGGCATGCCATAGATTGGTGTATCTTCGAGTTCAATAGCTGCAGGGTTCACAACGTCATTTGCACCTATGATAATGGATACATCCGTATCTTCCAAAAAGGCGTTGATGTCATCCAATTCATAAAGCTGGTCGTAGGGTACATCCACTTCAGCGAGGAGGACGTTCATGTGTCCCGGCATACGGCCTGCCACAGGATGAATACCATAACGGACTTCTTTACCCTGGCTTGCCATGAGATCACCAAGTTGCTTTACCTGGAGTTGGGCCTGGGCTAACGCCATGCCGTAACCTGGGATGATAACAACCTTCTTGGCAGAACGGACTGCTTCTTCCCAAGTCGGACCCTGAGGTGCAGGTGCGCTTGGTGCCACAGCCTTTGGTTCTGGCTTTGGAGCTTCCTTAGGAGCAGTGGTAGACTTTTTGGTGGTGGTTTTGCCAAGCAGAATCTTCATGAGTGTTGTATTCATGGCTTTACACATGATCTGGGTCAGAATCAGACCCGAAGCACCTACAATAGAACCTACCACGACCAGAAGCGTACCATTTTCCAGTGCAAAACCTGCGATGGCGCCGGCTACCCCCGAAAAGGAGTTCAAAAGCGAAATGGTGATGGGCATATCCGCTCCACCTACACGGATGGTAAAGACGTATCCCCAGTAGAGTGAGCCTACTGTAAGAATACCAGCATGGAGCAATGGATTGCCCACACTAAAGGTGAGACCAAGTGCGGACAGGGCCATGATCGCGAGACTGACTAAGAGCTGCAAATTGTGGTGTGGCAAGTGTACAGGCCGCTGGTTCATCTTCCCGTGCAGTTTGCCCGCGGCAACCAAACTACCGCTTAAGGTCACACCACCTACCATAACGGCCAAGCCTGATGTAAACCAGGTAAAGGAAGTGAGGCCACCCGCGAAAATGGTCATTAAGGCGACCAGAGCAGACGCTCCACCACCAAACCCGTTAAACAACGCTACCATCTGGGGCATCTGAATCATCAGTACCTTGACAGATAACCACACACCAAGAGCCGCACCTACGATGAGACCCGCCCAGATGGTCGGTATCGTCAAAATTTGGGCCTCGACCATCGTGACGATAATTGCACCAATCATCGACGCTGCACCAACTAGGTTGCCGTTCGCTGCCGTTTCAGGGGAATTCATGAGGCGGATTCCGTAGATGAATCCTGCAATGAACACTAACTGTAAAATCAATGATAGGGACATCTACGAGTTCCTCCTCTTCTTACTCTTGAACATCCTTAACATGCGATCGGTCACCATGAAGCCTCCCACAACGTTGATCATGGCGAGGACGATGGCAAAAAATCCTACGATTTTGTTTCCAGTGGCGACGGCCACGCCTGTAGTTGTCAACGCGCCTACAATTGTAATACCAGAAAGGGCGTTCATGCCCGACATGAGCGGGGTGTGGATCAAACTAGGCACATCGCTAATTAACTTGTAGCCAAGTAGAGCGGCCCCCACAAAGGCCAGGACTAAAACCAGCTCTCTCATTAAATCTCTCCTCTTAAACGCATTGATTCTAAGGCACCTTCGTGCACAACACTACCATCTTTTGTTGTTAAAGTTTCCTTGACAATGACATCATCAAGATTGAGCTTGATTTTGCCGTCTTCCACAATGTTATTCACAAAGTGTAGAACGTTCTTGGAGAACATGTCAGTGGAACTGGTGGGCATGGAACCAGGAATATTCTTGGTTCCATCAACGATAACGCCGTGATGCTCTGTCACCACGCCACCTTCGCTGAGTGCACAGTTGCCGCCTTGGTCAATGGCAATGTCCACAATGACCGAACCGGGCTTCATGGATTTCACCATCTCTTCGGTGACCAAGATCGGCGCTTCTTTGCCGGGTACCAAAGCGGAGGTGATCAGAATGTCAGAAGATGCAACGATATCTTTAATGGCTTCCCGTTCTTTTTCTAACCACTCTTGGCTCAAATGCTTAGCATAGCCGCCTTCGCCAATGGCCAAATTTTCAGGAATACCTAGGTCAACGACGCGGGCTCCTAGGCTCTGGGACTGTTCACGAGCGTCTGGGCGAATGTCTGCTGCATAAACAACAGCGCCCATTCTCTTGGCGGTAGCAATGGCTTGCAGTCCAGCTACGCCTGCACCAATAACCAACACTTGACCAGGTTGGATCATTCCCACTGCAGTACCCATGAGGGGTAAGAATTTGGGAATTTTGTTAGCGGCCATCAAAAGTCCCTTGTAGCCGGCTACAGTACTCATAGAGGTGAGAGCGTCCATGCTTTGTGCCCTAGAAATCCTAGGAATAGAGTCCAAGGTCAGGGATGTAACACCCTTCTTGGCGAGATCCTGGATCATTTTGTGGTTTCCTGGAGATGCTGGATGCAAGAAGGTAATCAAGACTTGTCCTTCCCTCATCAGGTCCACTTCGTGTATGCCGAGTTCCTCGTTAAGCTGTGGCTCTTTCACCTTGAGGATCAGGTCTGCACCAGCAAAAACCTCTTTTGCACTACAGAGGGTTGCGCCTGCCTCTTTGTAAGCCTCATCACTAAAAAAGGCCCCTAAGCCTGCCCCTACTTCCACCAATACTTTAGCTCCACCTTTCACAAATTGACTAACCGTTTCAGGTGTTGCTGAGACTCTACGTTCACCAGATAGAATCTCTTTAGGTACTCCTACAGTCAAACCAGCGTATTTCATTAACCATCCTCCGTCCTTAGTGTTATACAAATACTATTCGCAAAGGAGTACGAAATCCCTTTCGTATTTCTCGTGAAATTAACACTTCATGAACAAGGGCAAGGAAAAGTAAAGAACCTAGGGATTATTTCCGTAAAAAGCCCCTTCGGTTCTTTCGCCTTTCGTCTAGGTTTAAACCAAACGTCGAATCAATTCACCAGAATCCTCGAAAAAATAATCTACTAACGGAATCTCCAAAAGCGTGTAACTACCTGGTTTTTGCTTGACGCTAGCTCTTGTGGCGGCCACCATCATCTGTGCGGTGAGGGCAGGATTGTTGATGCGCATCTCCCATTTGAAATTCTGGTTGGCCGTCTGACCTGATGTACCGCTCCGCTCGAGCAAAACACCATGCCCCACATCCTTGAGGCCCAAAATCGTTTCGACCTGGTAGACGTGGGTTTCATCGTGTTTGAAATAAGCATCTTCTTTGATCAAACGCTGAATATCTCCCAAGTCCGTGCCTGGTGCAAGCTCTACATAGACAAGGCGGCGATGCACCCCTGATCCTGCAGGTATCGTTATGGATAGGGCGTCTACCACTCCAGGCAGTGCCTTCACCGCTGCGGAATGACCCATACTCATTCCTGGTCCGAAATTCGTAAAGGTCAGCCCCTGTGGTGCCATGATCTCCATGAGAGCTCGAATCATCGAATCGCTTCCAGGATCCCATCCTGCGGCCAAGACTGAAACCGCGCCATGCCTTCTGGCCTGTTCGCCAAGGCTCGCCCTATATTCCAACAGCTTATCCCCGTGAATGTCATAGCTATCCACGGTATTAATCCCCAAAGCCACAAGTTCCATGGCTTGGGCAGGTACACTGCGTGTTGGCACACACAAAAGGGCCACATCCACCGGGCCTAACTCTGAAATCTGGCTTACCACCTTGATTCCTGCAAGTTCAGGTGGTGCGTCTTTGCAGCTTTGGGGACGGCGCACGATGCCCGCAAGCTCAAGATCGGGTGTTGCCTCCACCGCCTTGACTGCATACCTTCCTATATTCCCATAGCCCACAATGGCAACTCTAATCATGGTAATTCCCCCATCCAAAGTCTAGTCAAAGTAACGTTCCAAGAACCCCAGGAACCGCTCTAGATATTCTGGATCGTTTTCAGGATAGAGAAAATCCCTGGAAACCAGATGTTCCTCGCCCTCTCTGATCCAAATTTCAATATGGTCTCCGGACCCTTGTATGCTTTGCATGATCCGTTCTACATTCAACACCGACACAAACCTGTCATCCTCCGAGTGCATGAGGAGGGCGGGCCTTGTTCCCAAATTGGTGATCTGCTTCTTGGGATACAGAAAACGCCTGTCAAAACCGAATTTCGTCAAAGTATACCAGCTTACGAAGGGTTTTTCTAGTACCGCTACCAAGAGCGGAGCTCCGCTGAAATAGAGATTATCTCCAAACAAATCGGCCCAGGATGAAAAGGCGCCAATACTAATTACTCCCGAAAGACCAAGATACAATCCTGCTGCATTAAGGGCTGCCACTCCCCCAAGATCCGCCCCGAAAGCGATGGTGCGGACATCTCCATAGCGATCCCAGATATATTGTATGCCGGCCAGGATATCCAAATGTTCAGCATAACCTAAATACACCTGCTGCCCTGAGCTTTCCCCATGGCTGCGCATCTCAATCAAAAGGGAGCCATAGCCCAGTTCCCCGAGCACACGGGCATGTCCCCAAAAGGCACTTACAGGTGGATCATTAAGGCCGCCCAAGAAAATTATCATCGCCTTAGGCTCGTCCACTTCCAACTCCCAAGAAGCTAACTTGTACCCATCTTCAGTAAGCAAAGAAAGGGGCTTGACCTCAAGCCCCCACTCTCTGTGATCATAGACTGTTTGGTAATCAATGTGCCCATCAATAACGCTATGTGTGACCAAATAGGGTAGGAGGGCCAAAATGACCACCGAACCTGTGAGCACAACAAAGACGGCCACAAAAATGACGAGCTTCGTGACCCGACCCATGTTACGCACCCTCATCGAGGGAACCCTTTTGGAGGCCGCCGCCTAGGATATCCTGGATAATTCCTTTCATGGCAGACATCTTTTCCTCCATATCAGTCACGAGCTTAAGCTGTGCTCGAGCACGATCTAGATTGTGTTTGGGATGCTCAACACGAAAATAGCGGTCGCCATCAATGTAGTCTGTCAAAAAGCGAATGCCCGATTCCAAGGTCATTAATTTCACAGAAAAGGCTAGATGGTCAACTTCCGCCTGGTTAAGAAATCCCCTCGCCATGCTTAAGTAACCCCGAGTAAACTCGGTGAAGAGCTCTAGATCAAGGGAGACTAGATCTAAGTTGGACTCATCTTCCTTGGCTGTACTCGCCCCAAAGCGGATAGAGTCGCCAAAGTCGTAAAGGGCCGATCCTGGCATGACAGTGTCTAGATCCAAAACGCAAATTCCCTCTCCCGTCTCATCGTCAATCATAATATTGTTGAACTTCGTATCATTATGCGTTACGCGCAGGGGAATTTCACCTGCACTCAGCAAATCCACAATAACACCCGTCTCATCTTCGCGTTCCAAAATAAAGGCGATTTCTCGCTGGACGCCCGCGGCCCGCCCCTTTGGATCCGCCTTAATCACATGAAGCAAGTCCCCCAAACGCTTGCGGGTATCATGAAAGCGTTCTATTGTTTCATGGAGGGTTTCGGCTGGGAAGTCACTGAGGAGGTACTGAAATTGACCAAATGTACGGCCAGAATGGTAAAAATGTAGGGGATTCTCTACCTGCTGGTAGGTACGGGCTCCTTCAATGAAGTCATAGGCCCGCCAATATTCTCCCCTGACACTCCGGTAAAACGATCTCCCTTCTTTGGTGGGAATAACGCGCATCGCTTCTCGACTGGGATCCCCATTTTTCTCGATCACTTTTTTACGCAAGTGACGGGTGACCGCTTCAATATTGTCCATAACCCCTTCGGGATCCCGGAACACATGATGATTAATGCATTGGAGAACATAGCGCAATGTTCGGTCTTGCACCTTGTAATAGAGAAAGAAGGTGTCATTAATGTGCCCATCCGTGCATACATCCGCACCTGTATACTCGCCCTCAAAGGCAAAGTGTGCAATGATCTCGGTCAAACGTTCCATCCATATTCCCCCAAACTAGTTGCCGCAGCTTCGTCTTCAGGCCAGCGGGTAGAGTCATCCGAAGCATCATCCAAAGAGTCCTCATCTGCGTTGGTTACGACCACAAAGTCAGGAAGAAAACTCTGTATAAACGCTGCCGTCGTCGCTTGATTTGTTGGCAAGGCCACTCTTGGGCCTTGCTCAAAGGCAGTTATGGTCTCATGGAGGAGAGCTTTATTCAAGCACGATGGTTTTGCCACGAAAATCCGCTCGTGGGTGGTGGCATTCACACCTTCTTCATCGGTGAGCAACTCTTCATAGAGCTTTTCTCCAGGCCTCATACCGGTAACCTTGATGTCAATGTCTATGTAAGGCTGTAGCCCAGAGAGGCGAATCAATGTCATAGCCAAATCCATAATCGCTACCGGCTCTCCCATATCTAAGACGAAAATTTCCCCACTTGTGGCCAGAGCCCCTGCCTGTAAGATCAGCTGCACCGCCTCGGGAATGGTCATAAAGTAGCGAATCATCTTCTCATGGGTTATGGTGACCGGTCCACCGGCCAGGATCTGTTTGCGGAAAAGAGGAATCACACTACCTCTGCTACCCAAGACATTCCCAAACCGTACCGCCACATAGGTGGTGGAACTAATGGTGTCGAGGTATTGGATGATCATCTCCGCAATACGCTTGGAGGCACCCATAACGCTCGTGGGGTTCACGGCCTTATCGGTGGAGACCAACACAAAGCGCTCTGTTTTGTGACGATGGGCGGCCCAGGCCACCTGGTATGTACCATACACATTGTTTTTTATGGATTCCTCAGGATTCTGCTCCATGAGGGGAACATGCTTATGGGCTGCGGCGTGAAAGACAACCTGGGGTTTATACTTGGAAAAAATGGCTTCAATGGCTCCCCGGTCACGAATATCCTTGACCAGCGCCACCAGGGGAACATCACTCTTGGCCTTGAGCTCCATTTCAATCTCATACATATTATTCTCACAGTTGTCAAGTAGAAGGAGGGTTTGGGGCTTTAGTGCAACAATCTGCCTACATAACTCTGAGCCAATGGAACCACCGGCCCCCGTCACCAAGACCACGTGATCGGCAATATAGCCGCTCATACCAGCAATATCCACCTTCACCGGGTCACGGCCTAATAAGTCCTCAATCTGTACTTCTCGAATTTTGTTCACTGTTACATTGCCATCAATGAGGTCGAAGACTCCAGGCAAAATCTTCACCGTTCGTCCCGTTTCTTGAGCAACGGCCACGATCTCCCGAATCACGCGTCGGGGTACCGAGGGCATGGAGATAATGATTTCATCGACTCCATATTGTTCAACAAGATCAGGTATCTCCTCTTTGGGCCCCAAAACAGGAAAACCTAGAATGCTCTGATTCTGCTTTGCTGGGTCATCATCCACAAATCCCACCAAGCGCACCCGGGTCCCATAATGGTTGCGGAGCTCTCGAGCGACCAAAACGCCTCCATCCCCTGCACCAATGATCAAGACGTTTTTAAACGCCCTCTTTTGCTGGGCATGGGCCAGTCCACTCGTGTGAGGGGCAATCACCCGCCAAGCGAAGCGACTTCCGCCTAGAAGAGCAATGTTTAAGAACCAATCCAAAACCACAATGCTCCGTGGAGGAAGGGCTCCATACCAAAATAGACACAACATAACAGAAAAAATCGAACCCACGGACACTGCTCCCACGATGGCCAAGACCTCATCAATGGACGCATAGCGCCAAGCACGGCGGTAGATTCCGAAAAAATAATTGCTTAGCAAACGAATCACCGTATAAGGCACAAAAGCAGAAATATAAAACTGCCATTGCTGAATCGAGACGCTCTCGAACCGAATGAGCATTGCCCCTATGAAGGCCAAATTAGCGAACACAATGTCTAGCATGAGCAAAAAACCCGCGCGCTTCCAGCGAACCATAATCCATCCCCCACCTATCTACATTCACTCTACATTCGTGACAAAAATTCGAAATCCTGTCAACTTTTGCCTCTTCATTAAACTTGGTGCAAATTGGCAGCAGGGTCCACGCAGATGACTTGGCTGAATCGTTGGTCCGCTAACAGCTCCCCCTGCTGCTCTCTGGCTTCTACACTACAAGCTTGGCAGGGCTTCCAAGGCAATAACACCACGCCCACCAGATCACGGGCCTTTGTGGAACTGGTGTAAATCACCCGCCAACCGGCACAGTCTGAACACAGACGGATGTACTCCTGCTGGCTCTCGTAGATGTTGTCTGTGTCATAGTAGATCTGGCGTTGGCGCTGGAAAAGGCTCCCAGCACCGAACACTTCCTCCAATTTCACTTCAGATCGGTGTTGCCAAAAATCAATAACTTCGTCACAGACCCTGACAACCTGTTCTGTAAGGCTCTTGGTCTGCTTCTCCCTATCTAGGCGTTGTACAGGTTCTTGCACTTTGGAATAATCTAAACCCGCCAAGGCTAAAAGCAGACCTACGTTGATGTAGGGCAAGGCACTTTCAATAGAATATCCACCCTCCAAAACCACCAGGTCAGGACTTAAAAGCTCCGTGAGCTTGGCATAACCCTGTGCCGAAAAGCTCATGTTGGTTATGGGATCTGAAAAGTGATTGTCTTGGCCTGCGGCGTTGATAACATAATCTGGTTTCCATTCCTTCAAGATGGGCAACACGACCCTTTCCATGACCATGAGCATTCCCTCATCGCCAGTTCCCGGAGGCAAAGGAATGTTCACCGTCTGACCATAGGCTCCTGGTCCACCCCGCTCCGAGGTGAACCCTGTACCCGGATACAGTGTGCGTCCATCTTGGTGAAGGGAAATATGCAAGACACCGGGATCGTTGTAAAAGATGTCCTGGGTGCCATCGGCATGATGGGCATCGGTATCCACTATAGCCACTTTTAGATCTGCACCTAGCCGATGCCGGAGATGATCGACCATGATTGCTTCATTATTGAGTACACAAAAACCGCGGCTCCCGTGCACGATGCGATTGGCATGGTGCCCAGGTGGTCTCAAAAGAGCAAAGGCATGCTTGACCAATCCATCAATGACCAGATCAGAAGCAACGATGGTGCCACCTGCCGCAATGCGATGGGACTCTGCGACCGTATGGTGCAGGCTAGGCAGAACAACATGGGTTCGCAAAATCTCTTCATCTGTGGCCAAGCGAGGCCTGTACTCACGAATGGACGGATGATCGAAAAGTCCCTCTTCTTGGATCTGATCCCTAGTGTAGAGGAGCCGTTCTTGGCGTTCGGGGTGATCATGACTAATGGCCCAATCAAAAGCGGGGAAAAAGACCAAGCCCACCTCTGTCACTTCGTTCGCCCCCTCACCCTGTGCACTTCTGGCCTAAGCTGTGTTCGTACCATATGGGTCTGCCCCACCGTTCGAAATCCTCTGACCATCTGAAAACTTTCTTCTTCTACGATGTAAACCTCCCCTGTGGCATCATAGCCACGGAAGTTTGCATATTCCCTTGTTTTCTCCTCCGCGAGCTGACGAGCTTTTTCAATGGAAAAAAACAAAGGTCTGTGAATCTCCCGCTGATAGCCCATTTCAGGAATGGTAACACTACCGCGTTCAGTGTCGGCCCGTAGGGTTACTCCGACCGTGGCCCGGGCTGCTGCAGCCCCAATGGCATTCGCTCCCGCACTAAAGGATAGCACCTCCCAGGGTAGATCCAGATCTTCCCCAAGGGCGGGAATGAAAATCGGCGCAGGCGCCCCTAAACCCACTACAGCTGTGGGACGTAGTTCAGGGGGATGGAGTAGTTCTTGGATTGTGTAAAGGGGCATGTTTTCTAATTCTTCATAAAAAGCGTCCACCGCTTGCCTAAGCTGCCTGGTGAAAGCCTGAAGTACGCGCCGGGCCAAACTACTACCATCAACGCCAAGGGTTGCGCCCCACCTTTGCCACCCTTGGCGAGCTTTTTCCTGAGACCCTAGGCACGCTAGACCTAGAGCAACCGCGGCATCTGTGGGGGTCAATTGCTCACCACCAAGACAGACAGGCGTGCCAGAGCGCCTAGGGCCTATGGTGATTCCTTGTCCTTCTTCATATGTCAGGGCGCTATCGCCCCCCAAACCGATAGAGCGGACCAAAAAAGCTGGTACCAACGTCTTGTATCCAGAAATCGTGGCACCATCCCGCTCAAAGAGTGCTTCACCACCAACGACGGCCGCGAGATCCGTGGTAGTTCCGCCGATATCAACGATCACATAGTTCTTCTCCTGGCACAAGCTTAGTGCCTTCACTCCCATGATACTCGCTGCCGGTCCCGATAGAATAGACTCTATGGGCCTCTCAGCGGAGTCTTCGAGGTTCATGGTCCCTCCATCGGCTTTCAAAATCAAGATTTCTCCTAGTGGGGCCCTATCGACGTCTTTCCACACTCCCAAAAAGTCCAGTTGATGCTGTGCTATACTGGCGTTTAGATACGTGGTCACAATCCGTCTAGGAAAATTAGAACGTCCCGAAAGACGATGCCCCATACTGATAAACCCCCTATGCCACTTGGAGAGTTCGGCTTTCAGCCTCTGCTCGTGACTGGGGTTACGCTGTGAGAACTTTCCCACGATGGCTAGGGCTCGCGCTTCATCTTCCCCTAACGCTTTCCTAAGCCCGGCTATCTGATGAAGGTCAAGGGGGCTGACTTCTCGGCCGCGGTGATCCATATAACCACCCAGCTCGAGGATGGGAAAGGGGAACTCTAGGGACTTCAGATTCACACCAGGACCGGGCACCGCCACAACGTTAGCAGGGGCTCCCCGCCCTTCTACGATTGCATTCGTGGACAATGTCGTGGAAAGGTGCAGCTGCAAAGGGTCCTTACCTTCATAATGGTCTAGAACCTTGTGTAACGCCTGCATCGTACTGGACAGTAGGTCGTTGTGGTTAGTGGGTACTTTGACTAGTGCCACAACCTCGGAGTCGCAAAGAAGGGCAGCATCTGTATTTGTGCCCCCCACATCAATGCCAATCTTATAGAATTCCGACACCAGGCACCCTCCCTTTGTCTACAACTGTAGAGGTGGACTAGCTAGACCTTTGAGATTTGATACCACCGCGTAGGTCTCTCCATCTAGCAAATAGACAGATTCTCTTTTGATCAAGCCAATATTCTTCGCATAATACTCATACGTGACAAAGTCATCGTCATCAGCTCGTTTGGTTTTCACCACGACAACCTCATAAAAGGTCCCAAGGGGTAGGGTGACTGTTGCATTGGTTGCCACGATCTCCCTTTGAAAACGCTCATCCGTCCAACTGTTACCTTTCTCAACAGGCGTCTTCAGAAGGATGAGATTTCTGGTGGAGCCCCTTTCGCGACCCTCACGGCTTGCCGAATCGAGGAGGCTCTCCTGGGCATAAAACTCCTCTTCTGACCAGATAATCTTGAGTTCGTCCGGACTGTATTCCACCACTTGGGCCAAATTCGTTCCGCTCAGGTCCTCCATCTGTAGAGAAACAGGGGACGTAAAGGTTATTTGGCGGGTGAAAGCGGCATATTCCATCCCTTCCCCGGAGAAATAATAGGCCATCCCTTGTAAAGGTGGCAAGTACATCCGCAAATCTGTCGCAACAGGCTCGTTTTGCACCCCGGTTCCCTCGGTGTGAATGAGAACGGACGGCTCCATCCACTTCATGATCAGAGCCACCAGCAAAATGATGACCATCACCGAAAAGCTTAATCGCCAACCTTTACCGTTCATTATCTCCCAAACCTCACTTTATTTTGATCTTTTTCCACTTTCCTGAGTTGTAGCGCAAGAGCACCAGGCTACTCCGGAGCACCTGGTCGGTTACTAAGGCAATCCAGGCGCCGTCAAGACCCCAGTTAAACTGGTTGATCAGAAGTAACGCCAAGCCAGGACGGACTAAAAGCACCGTTATGAAGGTGATCACCATTGTGGCCCTAGTATCTCCTGCACCCCTGAGTGCACCCGCTAGGATAAATTGCGACGATTGGAAGGGCTGGACCAAGGCCACCAGTCTTAGAATCCGAGCCCCCTGATCAATGATGGCTGGATCATTGGTGTACAAACTCACGATTTGACGACCAAAGAAAAAGAAAATCCCCGCCAAAACCAGCGATATTGCCATTCCAACTCTTCTGGTGTGGTTGCTGTAGCTCTCGGCCATGTCCGGGCGCTTTTTCCCTAGGCTTTGCCCCACTAAGGAGGTGGCTGAAACGGCAAAGGCTTGTCCGGTCATAAAGGACATGGCTTGAATGTTCATAGCGATTTGATGTGTAGCGTAGACCACTGTGCCTAAGGACGCTACAGTTCTGGCATAGACAATCACACCCGTGCGCATCGCCAATTGCTCAAACATGGCTGGAATACCAATGCTAATAATGTTGCGCATGTGGTTCCACCGGATCTTGAAGCCTTCCTTAAGGCGCAGATGCAGATAATGATCGCCCCTTAGGACCACCCGCAAGGCTATGGAAAAAGCAACCAATTGCCCGATAACGGTAGCCAAAGATGCCCCGGCCATTTCTAAGCGGGGGAAACCAAAGTGCCCATGGATGAGTAAGTAGTTTCCGATGACATTCACGAAGTTCGCTATTAGGTTGTAAACCATGGCCACTCTAGTATGGCCCACCCCTCGCAGAGTTGCTGTGAAGGTGGACGTAAGGGCTAAGGGCACCAAGCCAATCATCTGGATCCGTAAATAGATGGTCCCGCCGGCTAGAGTCTCCGCATCCGCGGCTCCCATAAACCGCACCATCTGCTCAGAGAAAATGTAGCCCACAATGGAGGATATGAGAGACAGCACGAAGGTCATTAACAAGGCCTGTCTTAAGATCTCATTGGCCTTTTTCGGTTCTCCTGCACCTCGATAACGGGCTACCATAGCCGTGGCACCTACGTTCATAGCTATAAACATCGTCATCAGTAGAAATTTTGGTTGTGTAGTTAATCCAACGGCCGTGATTGCCCAAGCGCCAAGTCCTCCCACCATCATGAGGTCCACCATGGATGTAAGTTGGGTTAACGTCAGCTCCAAGAGCGATGGCCAGGCAAGGCGGACAATATCCGAGTAAAGCATGGGTGAGGTGATGCCCTCCGGCAACTCCCTGCTGACGCGCCCTTCGGACGCGCCGTCCTGACCGGTTTCTACTAAATCTAAAGCTAAATTGCGGTGCACGCTTTCACCCTTGGCTTGCACCCGTTGTTCTGCTTTTGACATTATATCCTTATCCTTTATACTACATAATACCGATTCGCGCACCGCCCCTATGGACCATGGACCAAGTACACGGAAGGTGGGGCCTAGCCCATGGCTATTACTACCCTTCAGATTACTTCCCCAAAAGAGCGGCCGTTCCTCCTGCGGTCTTGCATATTCATCAAAGTTCGGGACAGACTAACCGTTGGGAGTGATGGCCAAATGAAGCGTCGACGGGGTGTCATGTCTGAGCGACTCAAATATGAGCTCGCCGATGAACTCGGTTTTTCGCACAAGGTGAAAGACGGGGATTGGGGTAACATCACCACCCGCGAGGCTGGTTCCTTAGTAAGGGCTGCCATCGAACGGGCTGAAAAGCTCATGAGTCAGCAGGGAACTGGGCCTGGTTAGACAAGTGGTGCCGCTGCAGATTT